>NZ_VFWB01000019.1:0-67212 GCF_006442375.1 Mesorhizobium sp. B2-2-4
GAGTAGGGGAGTAGGGGAGTAGGGGAGTAGGGTAGGCTATTCCGGGGACAATTTGCGGATCAAAAGCCGCAAGAGCTTCCCCACACTTTCGGTGCTGGCCAACAACGACGCTGTCGCCGCCTGCGAGGCGATGCCAGTCCGCTCAGCGATCAGAAGTTGAGTTTCCAGCTCCTTCAATGATCCCTGGGCGATGCGAAGAAACTGTTGGTAGGATCCTCGAATTTCTCTACCATACCCCTCAGCTATATTTGCCGGCACCGAGCTTGCGGAACGGCGGACTTGGCTGGTCAATCCATAAAGTTCCTCCTTGGGCCATGATTTTGTGGAGCTGTAAACTGCCACAGCAAGATCCATTGCCTGCTGCCAAACAAGCAAGTCCTTGTAAGAGCCTGTCTTTTCGGCCATTCATCCCTACTCCCCTACTCCCCTACTCCCCTACTCCGTGAGCATCATGCCCTACCAATCCCCGATCTCCCCCGGCCGTTCCTGGTACGAGGACACGGCCGGCCCGCGACCCGAGTATCCGGCGCTGGACGGTGACCGGAGCTGCGACGTCGTTATCGTTGGGGGCGGTTTCACCGGCTTGTCGGCGGCGGTGCATCTGGCCAAGGCGGGCACCAATGTGGTTTTGATCGAGGCGTATCGCTTCGGAGACGGCGCTTCCGGGCGCAATGGCGGCCAGCTCGGCACCGGGCAGCGCGCCTGGGCCGAGGAATTGGAGGCCGAGTACGGGTTTTCCCGCGCCAAGGCACTGTTCGACCTCGCCGAGGAGGCGAAGGCACATCTGCTCGAATTCGCCGCCGCCAACCAGATCGATATCGACTACATGCCGGGCCAGCTCTCGGTTGCGCACAAGCCGCGCTATGTCGACGACTACAAGGCGCATGCCGAGATCATGGCCAGCCGCTTCTCCTATCCGCACATTTCGTTCATGGACGCGACGGAAACTGCGCAGCGGCTGGGCTCGACGGCCTATTTCGGCGGGACGCGCGACACCGGCACCGGCCATATCCATCCGATGAAACTGGTGATCGGCACGGCGCGGGCGGCGGCACAGGCCGGCGCACGATTGTTCGAAGCGACGCCGTCGACCGGCATTGTTTCGAGCGGCGGCACGGTGAAGGTTTCGACAGCCAGGGGGACGATCACAGCGCAGAAATGCCTGATCGCGGTCAATGCCTATGGCGGCACGCTCGAACCGGTGAGTGCCGCGCACATCATGCCGATCGGCTCGTTCATCGGCGCGACCGTGCCGCTTGGAGCGGATTCGAACGTGCTGCCGGGCGGCGAGGCCGTCGATGATTCCCGCTTCGTCGTGCGCTACTTCCGCAAGTCGAGGGATGGCCGGCTGCTGTTCGGCGGACGCGAGGTCTACGGCGTCAACGACCCCAAGGACATCCATATCCATATCCGCCGCCAGATCGCGGAACTCTATCCCGCACTGAGGGACGTCGAAATCACGCATGGCTGGGGCGGCTATGTCGGCATCACGGTGCCGAGAAAGCCGTTCGTGCGGGAAGTGATGCCGAATGTGATCTCGGCCGGCGGCTATTCCGGCCACGGCGTCATGCTGTCGAACTTCTTCGGCAAGCTCTATGCCGAAACGGTAGCCGGCAACCGCGACCGGCTAAAGCTGATCGAGGATTTGAAGATTCCGCCGTTCCCCGGTGGCCGGCGCTTGCGCGCGCCGCTGCTTTTCCTGGCGCTCAACTGGTTCGCGTTGCGCGACAGGATTTAACAATTGTTGAGTAATATCATGGGGGCCGCGACATCCAAGCGTTGCAGAATCTTCAGCAATGGCGCACTGATGCCACAATCGCGGGCAAAAAGTGCAATCTCTAGCGAATATAGACGGGGATTTTCTGCGGGCCCGCCCGCTGTTTGATTTGGGACCGGTGCGACCGACGCACGCATTGCGGTGTTTGATCGAAGAACATCGGCCCCTTATGGAGGTGGCAAGAGTGAGAGAGCCCTTCAGTTTCGGTGCTCCGGAACGTCGGCGCTTTGCCATGCAGTTCGGCTACGACATGCGCCCGTCATTCTGGCAGGAAGTCCGTTCGAACTCGCATCTGGTGATTGCCGCGGTCGGCACGGCCGCGCTGCTCGGCGTGGCCGCGGTGGCACTGTGGTTGGCGTTGCCGGCGAACGAGCGGCAAGCGGTTGCCAATCCAGGGCAAGCCATTCCGGCCGTTCCGGTGAAGACGACGAAGATCGCGCCAGCGGGGATCACGGCGGCCGCGGCGGCGGTGCCGCAAGCGGCGCGAAAGTCCGACCAGGTCTCGCCGACCGTGGCTGTCTCGGAAGCCGCCATTCCGGCGCTCGCGGCGAACGACCCGCGCTGGACCGCCTCCCAATCGAAGACCGCACCGGCTGCTTCCGGCCAGTCGGCGAGCAAGGCCGGGCAGAGGCCTGACAAGCCGGCGGCGGCGGCATTCGCGCAACCCGCTGCCGACACCGACGCCGCCACCGAGCTCGCCAAGGTCGCCGCACCGGCCCCGGCGGCGGGCAGCAGTCCCGATGGCGCGCAGACCGCCGCCATTCCGGCCGCGCAACCACAAGTAGCGTCGCAGCAATCTGCCGCGCAGGATGACGACAGCAAGGCCGAACCGCGCAAAGCGGCCGCGGCTGGCACCGGGCGCATCCTCAGGGCCGTGACTATGCGTAGCGGCCCGAAGAAGAATGCGGCCGCCATCGTCACGGTCCCCGCCAAGACCTCGGTGCAAGTGATGAGCTGCAAGCGTTGGTGCCAGATCGTCTACAACGGCAAGACAGGCTGGGTCTACAAAACCTACATCAAGACCGGCGCCTGACGCACCGGCGCCTCCGGTCAAGGCAGGCTCGGCCGAGCCGATCTTTGGCGCAGCGATGACGGTGTGCATCAGATGCAGCGCCCGCCGTCGACCTCCAGCGCAACGCCAGTGATGAAGGCGGCCTCGTCGGAGGCCAGCCACAGTGCCGCATTGGCGATGTCGAGCGGGGTCGAAAGCCGGCCGAGCGGGATCGAGGCGCGGAATTTCTCGCGGATTTCGGGTGTATCGGCGCCCATGAATTTTTCCAGCATGCCGGTCTCGCCGGCCACCGGACACAGGCAGTTGACGCGGATGTTCTTCGGCGCGAGTTCCACCGCCATCGACTTGGTGGCGGTGATCGCCCAGCCCTTCGAGGCATTGTACCAGGTGAGGCCGGGCCGAGGGCGCAGGCCAGCGGTGGACGCCGTGGTCAGGATGACGCCGCCGCCTTGCCGATCCATGATCGGCACGACGGCAAGCGCAGCATGATAGATGGCCTTCATGTTGACCGATGTGATCAGGTCGAACGTCGCCTCGTCGACTTCGAGCATGTCGCCATTGCGATGGGTGAACCCGGCATTGTTGACCATGATGTCGATGCGGCCGAAGGCGCTTTTGGCGGCATGGACCATCTCGTCGAATTCGGAGCGCTGCGAAACGTCGGTCTGGGTCCAGATCGCCGCCTCGCCGATCTCGCCGGCTACGCGTTCGGCACCCTTGGCGTTGAGGTCGGCCACGACGATCCTGGCGCCCTCCTCGGCGAAGCGACGGGCAATGCCCTCGCCGAAACCCGAAGCGGCCCCGGTGACGATGGCGACCTTGTCCTTCAGACGCATGTTTTTCCGCTCCCTGGGTTCATCGCGTGGCTTTTACCGCGGGCTGCCGGCGTCATGGCCTGTGCCACGACAGGCAAAGCGCTGATTCTCCCTTAGCTTTCGTCACATTCACGTCCTATGCTGCAACTGCGAAGGCTTGGCGGAGTTGTCGTTTGCCGACAAGCCTTTGCTTGGTGCCAGTGTCAAGCGCACATCTGGACCGACGCAAATATGTAGCGATCGGTCGTCGATGTGACACCATGGCACTGGAAAATTTAAATCGATTAGAATATATCAGCCGCGTACTCGCGACCGGCGTCAAAGCGGATAGACCATGACCAGCCAGATCATCCCCGTCGACCCTTTCGACTTCATCATTTTCGGTGGCACCGGCGACCTGTCGGAACGCAAACTTCTGCCGTCGCTCTACTATCGCCAGCGCGACCATCAATTTTCCGAGCCAACCCGCATCATCGGCACGTCGCGTTCGAAGATGAGTGATGACGAATTTCGGGCTTTCGCCAAGCAGGCTATTTCCGACCACGTCAAGGCGGCCGATATCGATCCCAAGGAGCTCAAAACCTTCCTGGCGCGGCTTTCCTATGTCCCGGCCGATGCCACGAGCGGCGCGGGGTTCGACAGGCTGAAGAAGGCGATCGGCGACAGCGACTGCATCCGCGCCTTCTATCTGGCGGTGGCGCCGGCGCTGTTCGGCGACATCTCGCACAAGCTGAAAGAACACGATCTGATCACGCCGAATTCGCGCATCGTGCTGGAGAAACCGATCGGCCGCGACCTCGCTTCGGCGCAAACGCTCAACGATCTGGTCGGCGACGATTTCCACGAAAGCCAGATCTTCCGCATCGACCATTATCTCGGCAAGGAAACGGTGCAGAACCTGAT
The DNA here is from genome assembly GCF_006442375.1 of Mesorhizobium sp. B2-2-4. Lineage (NCBI taxonomy): Bacteria > Pseudomonadati > Pseudomonadota > Alphaproteobacteria > Hyphomicrobiales > Phyllobacteriaceae > Mesorhizobium > Mesorhizobium sp. B2-2-4. The sequence goes on from NZ_VFWB01000019.1 coordinate 4,508, forward strand.
GGCGCTGCGTTTTGCCAATGCGCTCTACGAGCCGCTGTGGAATTCCGCCCATATCGACCACGTGCAGATCACCGTCGCCGAGACCGTCGGCCTGGAAGATCGTGTCACCTATTACGACAAGGCCGGCGCGCTGCGCGACATGGTGCAGAACCATATGCTGCAACTGCTCTGCCTGGTGGCCATGGAAGCGCCATCGTCGATGGACGCCGACGCCGTGCGTGACGAGAAGCTGAAGGTGCTGCGCGCGCTCAAGCGCATCAACGGCAACGAGGCGCCGAAGCACACGGTGCGTGGACAATACCGCGCCGGCGCTTCCGCAGGCGGGCCGGTGAAAGGCTATGTCGAGGAGCTCGGCAAGGACAGCAACACCGAAACCTTCGTCGCGATCAAGGCCGAGATCGGCAACTGGCGCTGGGCAGGCGTTCCGTTCTACCTCAGGACCGGCAAGCGGCTGGCAACCCGGGTCTCGGAGATCGTCATCGAGTTCAAGCCGATCCCGCATTCGATCTTCGGCGGCGACAGCGCCGGGCCGATCTTCGCCAACCAGCTGGTCATCCGGCTGCAGCCCGACGAAGGCGTCAAGCAATTCATCATGATCAAGGACCCGGGTCCGGGCGGCATGCGGCTGCGGCAGATTTCGCTCGACATGAGCTTCGCGCAGTCCTTCGACGGCCGCGCGCCGGACGCTTATGAACGGCTGATCATGGATGTCGTGCGCGGCAACCAGACGCTGTTCATGCGCCGCGACGAGGTCGAGGCCGCGTGGAGGTGGATCGACCCGATCCAGAACGCCTGGGAAAGCGCCAGGCAGGAGGCGCAGGGCTATACGGCGGGCACCTGGGGACCTTCGGCCTCGATAGCGCTGATCGAACGTGACGGGCGGACATGGCACGAGAGCAATTGAACAGCGCCAGCTACAACTGGAATGGCTTTTCCGACCGCGCGGAACTGGCGGCTGCGCTGGCCGGCCGCGTCGCCGACCGGCTGGCAAAGGCAATCGCGGCGCGCGGCACGGCGTTACTGGCCGTTTCCGGCGGCACGACGCCGGCAAAATTCTTTGCTGCCCTGTCGGGAATACCGATCGCCTGGGACAAGGTAACGGTGACGCTGATCGACGAGCGCTTCGTGCCGGCCTCCTCGCCGCGTTCCAATGCCGGACTGGTGGCCGCCAATCTGTTGCAGAACGCGGCTGCGGCGGCACGGTTCGTGCCGCTCTATCACGAAGCCGTCAGCATCGAGGATGCCGCGGCATCGGACAATGCGGCGCTCCAGTCCCTGCCCTGGCCGCTCGACGTCGCCGTGCTCGGCATGGGACCTGACGGCCATACCGCCTCATTCTTTCCCGACGCCGACGATCTGGCGAAATTGCTCGACCCGTCCTCGCACAGGATCGTGCTGCCGGTTCATGCGGCAAGCGCCGGCGAGCCGCGGCTGACCCTGTCGCTGGCGCGCATCGTCGATGCCGGCTTCCTGGCGCTGCACATAGAGGGCGAGGACAAACGCACCGCCTTCGACGGCGCGGTGGCACCCGGTCCGCGAAAGCCGATCCGCGCCGTGCTCGACGCCGCCCCCAGGCCTGTAGAGGTTTTCTGGGCACCCTAACTCTAGACTTATCTGGTCCCGGCAAACGGCGGGAGGATGTTTCCGGGACCTCGCTTGAAAGGACCGAACGCCATGACCGCAAGACGCGATATCGAAGCCATCACAGAGCGCATCCGCCAACGCTCCAAGCCGGGCCGCGAGCGCTATCTCGGCCGCATCGCCAGCGCATCGAACCAGACCGCCAACCGGGCGGTGCTGTCCTGCGGCAATCTTGCCCATGGCTTTGCCGTGTGCAGCCCCTCGGAGAAAGTGGCGCTGGGTGCCGACAAGGTGCCGAACCTCGGTATCATCACCTCCTACAACGACATGCTGTCGGCGCATCAGCCCTTCGAGACATTCCCGGCGCTGATCAAGGAAGCGGCGCGGGAGGCCGGCGGCATCGCCCAGGTTGCCGGCGGCGTGCCGGCGATGTGCGACGGTGTCACCCAGGGGCAGCCGGGCATGGAGCTTTCGCTGTTCTCGCGCGATGTCATCGCCATGGCGGCCGCGATCGGCCTGTCGCACAATATGTTCGACGCCGCCGTTTATCTGGGCGTCTGCGACAAGATCGTGCCCGGGCTGGTGATCGCGGCACTGACCTTCGGCCATCTGCCGGCGGTGTTCATTCCGGCCGGGCCGATGACGACAGGCCTGCCCAACGATGAAAAGGCCAGGGTTCGCCAGCTCTATGCCGAGGGCAAGGCAGGCCGCGCCGAACTGCTGGAGGCCGAGTCCAAATCCTATCATGGACCGGGGACATGCACCTTCTATGGCACGGCCAACTCCAACCAGATGTTGATGGAGATCATGGGCCTGCACACGCCAGGCGCTTCCTTCGTCAATCCGGGCACGCCGCTGCGAGATGCCTTGACCCGCGAGGCGACCAAGCGGGCGCTGGCGATCACCGCGCTTGGCAACGCCTATACGCCGGTCGGGCGGATGATCGACGAGCGTTCCATCGTCAACGGCGTGGTTGGCCTGCACGCGACCGGCGGCTCGACCAACCATACCATTCATCTGATCGCCATGGCCGCAGCCGCTGGGATCGCGCTGACCTGGCAGGATATTTCCGACCTCTCGGAAGCGGTGCCGCTCCTGGCGCGCGTCTATCCCAACGGGCTTGCGGATGTGAACCATTTCCATGCCGCCGGCGGGCTCGGCTTCCTCATTCGCGAGCTGCTCGACGAAGGCGTGCTGCATGAAGATGTGCAGACGGTATGGGGCGAAGGCCTGCGGCCCTACGCAGTCGAGGCAAAGCTCGGTGCCGACGGCAGCGTCGTGCGCGAAGCCGCCCCGCGCGCGAGTGGCGACGCGAAGGTCCTGGCGCCGTTCAAGAAAGCCTTTCAGCCGACGGGCGGCCTCAAAGTGCTGGCCGGCAATCTCGGCCATGCCGTCATCAAGACGTCCGCGGTGAAGCCGGAACGGCGCCTCATCGAAGCGCCGGCCAAAGTGTTCGACAGCCAGCAAGGGCTGAACGAAGCCTTCAAGGCCGGCACGCTCACCGGCGACTTCATCGCCGTCATCCGCTTCCAGGGGCCGAAGGCCAACGGCATGCCGGAACTGCACAAGCTGACCACCGTGCTCGGCATCCTGCAGGATCGCGGCCAGCGCGTCGCACTGGTCACGGACGGGCGCATGTCCGGCGCCTCCGGCAAGGTGCCGGCGGCGATCCATGTCACGCCGGAAGCGGTCGAGGACGGCCCGATCGCCAGGATCCACGACGGCGACATCATCCGGCTGGATGCGGATGCCGGCACGCTTGAAGTGCTGGTACCGGCAGCGGAATTCGCGCTGCGTCGGACGGCGGAAGCCGATCTCATCGGCAATGAGTTCGGCTTCGGCCGTGAGCTCTTCGCCGGGTTCCGTCAGCTGGTGGGTCGAGCCGACCATGGGGCCAGCGCGTTTGGAACCGACGCAGCGGAATTCGCACTGCAATGAAAAGGGACGGCTCCTGGCCGCCGTAGCTGAAATGTGGATTACTTGCTTGTCGCGGGGATCGTCGTCAAAGCCGGTTATTTTGTTGCGAAGATTAGGATTTCTGAGATCGGACGTGGCCGAAAGGGCAAAGCACAAGGCTTTCCGTAAATAACTCGCCCCACTGTGCTTCTCGAATGCAACTGCTCTCCGCTGGCGGCGTACGCTAGCTGTTCATGATTCCTCCGAATCACCACAAAATCTCAATTTTTCGTCAGCTCGCCATATGGGCAAATTCGCGAAGCTGCCGAAACTACGACATGCAAGCCGAAACTCCTCGGTGACGCCAGCTATGCGACGGCCTTCGCCACCATGTCCGGATGCTGACCGATCACGCGCACATAGGCGATAGCGAAATCCGGCGCGGTTGCCCGCGCCTGCTCCCAATCGCGTAGCGTGCCGACCGGAACCCGGAAGCGGCTGGCGAACTCGGACTGCGACAGGCCAAGCCCGGTCCTCGTCTTGCGGATCAGGCGGGCGCGCTGGCCCCGGTCCATCGCCCCAGCCGTCACGTCGAAGTCATCGGCGTCAGCCGGGTCAGCAGGTAGCGAGATATGCTCGTTCTTCACCCTTGTTGCTCCTTCTCACTGAGATGAAGCGGGGCTGTTCACCCCGCCAGACGAAGACGCCGGTGAACAGCTTCTCCCCGACGATGCCGACCACCTTGAACCGTTCCTCGCCGTCGATCTCTCGGATGGAGGGGATAATGAGATGGTTGTCGTCCTCAAAAATCCGATCGCCAAAGGCCAGCGGTAATTTGTGCTTTTCGCGATTCGCCGCATCCTTGGCAGAGTCGAACCTGTCCTGCGTCATGGGCTACAATCATACGGGATTTCCGTATAGATCGCAAATCCCTTTTCACTCGTGAAATGTCGAGGGTTTTAGGAGCGCGACAAACCCACAGAGGAAAGGCGCTTAAACCGCTCGGTATGGTAACTGGAGCCGCTGGGTAAACCTTCGCTCGGCCGGCTAAAGCGCCGGCGATTTCGGGCAGCACATTCATCGCATCTCGTCCATGGTCGAGCTTTCAGCACGGCCGGAATGTCGTAGGTGTCGTTGATTGACTTGACGGTTCGCCAATCGAGACCGGCCTGGTAGGCCGGCTCGTGGGCCGCCCCTTCTGTTGCTGACAACCAAACCCTACTGAACCGTGATCTCGGCCCGTTCGCCAGCCTTGACTGTCACCGGCATCTCCTTGTCATGACCCTCATCCGACATATGCCGGACGACGACATAATCGCCGGCGGGGATCGTCTGCTGCCAGTTGTCGCCGTAGTTGAAGCCGAGCGATTTGCGCTTGCCATCGATGTCCTTTTTCGACGAAAACACCTCAATCGAATAAGCGCCGGGCGCCGATATTGCGAGCACGCCCGCATCGAGCACGACCTTCACGTCCTGGCTGTCGCCGGGCTTGATGCTGAAAGGCTGCTCGACGACGGCGAGATCGAGCGTTGTCACCGCCACATAGTCGTCGGGCGGCAGCCAGAACTTGCTGTCGGCCCCATAGGAGTGCTCGACGCTGTCGCGGCTGCCGTCGATCTTCTTCTTCGCCTTGACGATCTCAAAGCCGATGGCCGAATTGTCGGCCTTCTCGCCGCCAGACGTATAGTAGGCATTGAGCATGGCCTGGCCGACGCCGACCACGACGTCCTTTTCTACGGTCTGCCCGGCGGCGAGCTGGATTGTTTCCGTCACCGTGCCGGCACCGATCTGCACCGTCACCTTCTGTTCGCCCGCCGGCACGATGGCCTGGGTGTCGCCGTAATGGGTGGTGCTGCCACCGGGATAGGCGAAATCGACGCGGGCTTCGCTGCTGATCTCGGCACCCTGGCTGGCATGCGGGTGAATGATCAATGTGCCGGCGTTCAGGATAAAGAGCGGTTTTTGGACCTGGCCGGCCTCGATCTTGACCTTCTGCTCGACCTTGGCTTCGTCGTCGCGCGCGACGACGATATAGTCGCCGGGATCGAGTTTGCCGCTATAGCTGCCATATTCGGTGGTGACGGACTCGCCGCGCGAGCCGTCGGGGTTGGCTTTGTAAATCTCCCAGGCATTGCCGTCGGTGATCGGCTCGCCGCCTTCGGCCATCACCACGGTCGGCTGGAAATTGAAAGCAGGCCTTGCAGGCTCCGGCGCAGGCGCTGGCGCTGGCGCCGGTTCGGTTGCCGGCGCCGGCGCGGGGGGCGGTGACGGCGCCGGTGCGGCGACGGTTTCGACCAAAGCTTGCCGCAGCGCCTTCTCGTCGGACGCCTGGATGTACTTGCCGCCGGTGTTGTCGGCGAGGCAAGCGATCTGCTTGCCTTCGTCGGCCGTAAGGCCAAAGCCGACAACGTCGGCTGTGAAATCGACGCCGGACGATTCGAGTTCCTTGCCAAGCGCGCAAGGATCGCCGCCACAGGTCTCGAGCCCGTCGGTGATGAGAATGACGGTCGCCTTGTCCTCGGTGTATTTCAGCGCTTCGGCCGCCTGCTTGACGGCTGATGTCAGCGGCGTCTTGCCGAGGAATTTCATGCTGTCGGCCGCGGCCGAAATCGCGCTCGCCGAGCCGGCCTGCGGCGGTACGATCAGCTGGATGTCCTCGCAACTGCCTTTCTTGCGATGGCCATAGGCCATGAAACCGAGTTCATCGTCGGCGGGAACCGATTGCAGCACGCTTCTCAGCGACTCACGGGCGATTTCCAGCTTGGGCCTGCCGTCGATCTGCGCCCACATCGACCCTGAAGCGTCGAGGATGATGATGAGCTTGTTCGCGGCAAAGCCGAATGTCGTCATCGACAAAAGGAGAAACGCCGCAGCGACGCTCCGTGCAAGTCCCGCCATCAAAATCTCCTGAGTAGCCGCCCCGTCCGCCGGCTGAAGCTATTTGAGCCCACCCTGGGACACAAGCCCGGACGCGGCTTGTCCGCGGCTTAGTAGGTGGTGCGGCGCTCTTCGGAAGGCGGGCGGCCAAACTGCAGCCGGTAGCTCTGGGCAAAATAGGAATGCGAGGTGAAGCCGGTGGCGATCGCCACATCGAGGATCGGCATGTTGGTCTGGCGCAACAATTCGCGCGCCCGCTCCAACCGCAGCCGCATGTAGTAGCGGCCGGGCGTGACGTTGAGGTGGCGCAGGAACAAACGCTCCACCTGACGCACCGAAAGGCCGGCCGATTTGGCGAGCTGCACCGCCGAGAGCGGCTCGTCGAGATGGTCGGCCATCAGCTCGACGATGCGCCTGAGCTTCTCCGACTTGCCGGTGAGATCGCGCTCCGGCCCGACGCGCTGGCGGTCGCCGGCCGAGCGGATGCGCTCGTGCTGGAACTGGTTGGCGACGCCATTGGCGAGGTTCGAGCCGAAGTCGCCGCGCACGATCTCCAGCATCAGGTCGATCGAGGTGGTGCCGCCGGCGCAGGTGTAGCGCTTGCGGTCGATCTCGAAGACGTTGCCAGTGCAGTTGATGTCGGGAAAGCGCTCGACGAAGCCGGCGCGGTTCTCCCAATGGATGGTGCAGCGATAGCCGTCGAGCTGGCCGGCCTCGGCCAGCAAATAGGATCCGACCGACAGCGCGCCGAGCGCATTGCCGCGCCGGCCCCAGCTGCGCAGCGCCGCCAGAACCTTGCTCTTGCCGGGAAACTCCGTGGTCAGCCCGACCGAGACGAAGAGGATGTCGACCGGCGGAAGGTCGGCAACCGCATAGTCGATCTTGAGCGGCAAGCCGTTGGACGCCATCACCGGATCGCCATCGGCCGATACCGTCGTCCAGCCGTAGAAATCGCGGCCGAGCAGCCGGTTCGCCGAACGGAACGTGTCGATCGCGGCGGCCAGCGAGAACATGGAGAACTTGTCGACCAGCAGGAATGCGAATTGCCGGCCGCCTTGAACGGGATCATTCATGACCGGCCGTTCCAAGGGAATAGTTGGGTTCGGCAAAGCTGCTGCTTTCTGGTGGTCAGAAGGAGGGCCGTTTCAACCCGGCCGCAAGGTAGGCGGAGGCTAACGTATTGGCCATCAGCATGGCAATGGTCATCGGCCCGACGCCGCCGGGCACGGGCGTGATGGCGCCGGCGGCCTTCGCCGCTTCGACATAGGCGACGTCGCCGACGAGGCGGGATTTGCCCTCCCCCTTCTCCGGGGCCGGGATGCGATTGATGCCGACGTCGATGACGGTTGCGCCGGGCTTCACCCAATCGCCCCTGATCATCTCCGGCCGGCCAACGGCGGCGACGAGAATGTCGGCGGTGCGGGCCAGCCCCGGCAGATCCTTCGTGCGGCTGTGCGCGATGGTGACGGTGCAATTGGCGGCGAGCAGGAGATTGGCCATCGGCTTGCCGACGATGTTGGAACGGCCGACGACGACGGCATTGAGGCCCGACAGATCCTTGCCGCGCACGCGCTCGATCAGGAGCATCGAGCCGGCGGGCGTGCAGGGAACGAAAGCGGTGTCGAGTTCGCCGGTGCCGAGCTTGCCGACATTGATGAAATGGAAGCCGTCGACATCCTTCTGCGGCGCGATCGCCTGGATGACCTTGCCGGCGTCGATGTGGGCGGGAAGCGGAAGCTGCACCAGGATGCCGTTGATGGCGGGATCGGCGTTGAGGTCGGCGATGATCTTGAGCAGCGCCTCCTGGGAGGTGTCCGCCGGCAGCGTGTGCTGGACCGAATGAAAGCCGCATTCCTTGGCGGTGCGGGATTTGGAGGCGACGTAGACCTGGCTCGCCGGATCCTCGCCGACGATAACCACGGCGAGGCCGGGCTGGATCTTGCCCTTGGCGACAAGCTCCGCGGTCAAGGTCTTCACCGTCCGCACCACGTCTTCGGCAACGCTTTTGCCGTCAATCACTTCGGCCATATGAATCACCCCTCGATACGTTCCGCCAAACCGGCCGCGTCTGAAAATGCGGCGCTTTGGATCCTTTTCTCAATCGCGTGCCGAAGCCTGCATGGCCCGGCCAGCCGGGCTGCGTCTCCGGCAAGACACCGCGCGGCATTTTGACGAAAATTCGAACACGCAATCCCGTCAAAGCGCCGTCCGATGCCGTTTACGCGAAACCGGCCCGCTTTTGTTCGACACAGGAGACTATCTTGTGGCTCAGAAATAGCGGCGGCCGGCGCGGCTCTCGGTAAGCTCGCGAACAGCCTCGCGAAATTCGCGCAGGCTGGCGCGAATTTCCTCGATCGACGCCTGCTCGGCGCCCTTCTCGGCGGCGGCGGGCTGCTCCAGCGGCGCGGCGGGATAGGCCGACGGCTGAGCCGGAGCGGGTGCGGCCGGGTAGGGCATGGGCGCGCCATAGGGCGCCGCGGCCTGGGGATGACCTGCCGCCGACCGCGTCTGCCAAGGCTGCATGTGCGGATAGACCAAGGGCTGCGCATAGGGATGGGACGAGGCCGGATACATCGCCTGCTGCGGCACCAGGGGCGACCGCAATGGCGGTCCCATGGGCCGCGTATAGCCGGCGTCCGCGTCTGGCTGAAAAGATGGCCGCGGATAGTCTGGAGCTGGCGGGCGATGTCCAAAGGCGGAATCCGGAGCCGGATAGTCGGGAAATGCCGGAGTGCTCGCCGGCCGGCCCTCTTCGGCGACAGCGGCCGATGCAGATGCACCGGGAAACGCATCGTCCTGCGCCTCGGTGCCGGGCTTGCGGGACACGGCTTTGCGCAGCCTCGACATCAGCAAGCCGATCCGGCTTGGACCCTCGGTGGCAGCGGCTCCGGGCTGCGCGGCAAGCGGCGGCACTGATGCTGGTGGCGGCGGCGGTGATTGCGGCGGCGATGCTTGCGGTATCGGCGGCGCCGGCGGAGGCGGCGCCCGGAATGCCTGGTCATCGAGCGGCGCCCGGCGTTCGTCCATCTTGCGGTCACGGCGGGATCGTGACCCGGCGGTCTCACGCAGGCTTTCATAGGCGCCGCGCATGGCGCCGAGACCGACGCCGGAGGCAAAGCCCAGCAGCAGGCCGGCAAGCGCCACCACGGCGCGCGACGGCCCGTTCGGCTCCAGCGGAATGGAGGCGGGCGAGATGACGCTCATATTGGCGGTGTTGATATTCTTCTGCTCGCCGGTCTCCTTGGCGCGCAGGAGATATTGCTCATAGACCGAGCGCTTGGCCGAGGCCTCGCGTTCCAGTTCGCGCATCGAGACAAGGTCGCTGTTGACGTCGCCGCTGCGCACCTTCATCTGCGCCAGGCGGGAAGCAAGGTCCTGTTCGAGCTGGACCGAGCGTTTCAGGTCAACCTGCAGCGACGACGCGATGCGGCTGAGTTCGGCGACGATGCGTTCGCGCGCGCCGGTGAGCTGGGCCTCGAGCGCCTGGCGCTCGGGATGGCGCGGTCCGAGCCGGACCGCTGCCCGATCAGCCTCCTGTTTGAGCGTTGCGTATTGCGAGCGCAGATCGCTCATGGAGTTGGAGTTGATCTCTTCAGGCAAGGTGCCGCTGAGCACCGAATTCACGTTGACCTGACGTGCCGAGGCCGCGCGGGCGTTCAGCTCCAGCGTGCGGGCGCGGGCGACGGAAAGCTGCTCGTTGAGCTTGAGCATCTGGTCGTCGCTGATCAGATGGCCCTGCGCGTCGACAAGATCATGGGTGGCCCTGAAATCCTCGACCTTGCGCTCGGCGGCTTCGACGCCCTTGCGCATCTCGTCGAGTTTCGCCGTCAGTTCGTTGTTGGCCCGGCCGGCAGTGTCGGACTGGATTTCACCCGAAGTCTGCAGGAAAACCTTCGTCATCGTTTCCGCGATGAGCGCCGATTTCTGGGCGTCCTGCGTGGTGACGCCGATGGTGATCACGGAGGTCTTGCCGCCGCGCTCGACCGAAACGCTCTCGGCCAGGTTGACGATGGCAAGGGAAAGGCGGCGGGATTGGTCGACACCGCCCGGTCCGTCCTGGCGCAACAGGATCGAGCGGATCAGCGACATGACGCCCAGGCCGCCATTGCCTTGGCCGTTGAACTCGGGGTCGTCGACCAGGTCGAGCTCCTGGACAACCTTGTTCAACACGGTGCCGGAGGTCAGCAACTTGATCTGGTTCTCGACGTTGACGAGCGCCGCGTCGGGCATGACCACCGCCTGGGTGAGATCGCGATCCGTAAGCTTCAGGTCGCGCGGGTCGACGATCAGTTCGGTGGTGGACTCGTATTTCTTCGGCGTCGACAGGGCAATCGCAACGCCGAGCGCCGCGCCCAGTACCGTCGTGGTGATGATCAGCGCTTTGGACCTGGCGACGCCGCGAACCACCTGCATCGGATCGATCAGGGGCTTCCATTGCTGGCTGTCGGCATCCTCGCCAGGAGATGCTCCCGCTTCGCTCGCGCTCAGCGGTTCGGATGTGCTGCGCGGGGAATCAACGCTCGAGGCGATCTCAGGAACCGTCTCTTCATACGGCATCGCCGGGTCCGAACCGCCGATACCGGCCCCATGGTGCGAATGCGAAATGCCGGCGGACGCCGGAGCCGGCTCGTCGCCCGGCTGCAAGCGTTGCGTTGCGGCGGATGCGGAAGGCGCCGGATTCATCTTCGCCTCGCGCTGCGAACGCGCCAGGCGATGACGTGTGGCGGCATCCTCGCGCCATGACGGATTTGCCCGATCCCCTAGCGAGACCAGCGATGCCTCGTCCTCACCGCGCACGGCTTGGCCAAGCGCCAGCAAGGATCGCTCGCGCCTCCAGTCCTCACGATTTTCCCTGTCGCCCATTGTCGCGGAGCTTACTTTCAGCCGCCAGACAGCGGCAGTCGGCCATTTGTTAAGCCACGCTAAACAAGCATAGAAAACAAAAGGTTAATTTTAGGCGGCCGAAAGCATTGCTTGATGCCGGCTGCTTGGAATTTCAGCAGATGCAGGAAGATTTCAGAAGGGCACGTTAAACTTTGCCGCCTATGCCTTTCCCTGACCTATGACTGAGGCCAGCGACATACCGCAGAGGCGGCCCCTCGCCCGGATCGGCACCTTCGTGGCCGAAAGACGGGGGATGGTTCGCGACTATTTTTCGGCGATCAGCGGCGCCGGCGGGCGGCTGGTGTTTTCACTCGCCTACTTCATCGCCTTGGCCAACACGCTTTCCATCGCCGAGTTCGGCATGTTCGCCACCGCCTCGGCCGCCGGAGTGATGCTGTCGCGGCTTCTGGCCTTCGGCTTCATCTCGGCACTCTACCGCACCGCCACCATCCGCCCCAACCTGATCGGCACCTTCACCGCAGGTTTCCTGCTGCTCGGCATCGTCTCGTTGCCGCTGCTCGCCGCGGCCTCCTACATCGTCTACCTGATCTTCTTTGCCAGCACCGTGCCGCTGCCGGTGTTCGCGGCAATCGTGTTTGCCGAGGCGCTTCTGTGGCGGCCGGTGGAGGTGGCGCTGATCGTCAACAACGGTCTCGGCAAATTCGGCCGTGCCGCCGTGCTGGCGATCCTGGCGACGGCGTTGCGGGCAGCCGGCGCGGTGCTGTTCATGTTCTGGGCGCAACACAGCGTCTGGGTGTGGTCCTGGTTCTATATCGGCGCGAACGCGGCCTCGCTGCTGGTCGCGTTCGGCCTCTTCTATCCGCGCCAGCGGCTGCGGCTGCGCGGCGAGCTCTATCTCAGGCGGCTCGCCGATTCGATCTACGTCGCCGGCGCCGAGGTGTTGTTCTACCTGCAGATGGAGTTCGACAAGCTTCTGGTGCTGGCGATCGGCGGGCCGCACCTGGCCGGCATCTATGCCATCATCATGCGGCTGGTCGACCTGACGGCGATCCCGATCCGCACCTTCTCCATGATGCTGGTGCAGCGCATGATGCGCGCCCCGGAGCTCTTGTCACGGCTGGCGGTCAAGAGCGGCATCGAAGGCGGCGTATTCGCGGTCTCGACGCTGGCGCTGCTGGCGCTTGCCGTGGTGCTGCATTTCTTCCCCGGGGCGCTCGGCAAGAACGTCTCGGAGGCCGCTCCCCTGGTGGCGCTTGCGATCGGCGTTCCGGGACTGCGCAATCTGGTCGAATACCAGGCGGAACTTCTGTTCGCGCGCGGCCAGACGCTGGTGCGGGCGCTCAATCTCGGCCTGCTCGCCGCTCTCAAGGCGCTGCTGCTGACCTATGTGCTGACAACCATTGCCGACACATCGAAGCTGGTGCTGTCGCTCAACGTCGTCTTCCTGCTGCTCTATCTCGCGTCGATGCTGCTGACCTATTCGGCGCTGCGCAAGCCGGCGAAGGCGATCTGATCCTTCATCCGGGCAGTCTTTCCGAGAACCGGTTCGCTTTTCAGGATCAGGATCGGTCGAGCCCGATCAGCCGGCGGATGCGGCCGGTATCGGTGCCGATGAAGGACTGCATGCCGATCGCCACCTGTTCGGGCGCCATGGCGGCAGCGAAGCGACGGAATTCATCATCCGACAGCGCCTCACCGGTCCAGTGGACGCGGCAGAATTCTTCCGAGCCATGGAAGTGGCCAGCGCCGTCCAGCAGATCGTCGACATAGCGGCCATAGATCATGCATTCGGAGAATTTGCGCGCCGAGCCGACGACCTCGACCCAGTTTCGGCCATGCACCTCCTCGATCCGACTGCACATGGCCAGCACGGTGTCGCGGCGCCAGGCGATCAGCGTCGAAATGTAATCGTGAACCGAATTCCTCGACGGATCGATGCCGAGCGCGGAGCCGGCATTGCGCGACCATATGCGATGCTCGTCATGACCGTCCTGCGCAAGCACGCCGTCACGGCGGAACAGCCGCGCCTTGCCGTCGCGCCAGAACGCGCCGCAATCGAAAGGCTTCAGGAAGGCGACGTCGGAATCGCAGAAGACCAGGACGTCCTGGCATGCGTGCGCCGCAACGGCGATGCGGCGCAGCTGCTGCACGTGCCAGCCGCGCAGCGGCTGCGTCTTCAGGCTGAGCCAGACGCGCCGCCGGAACAGGCTAAGCGGATCGTCGAAGACATGCAGCCAGCGCGGCAGCAACTCACGTTCGTCGACGACGGAACGGTTGGCGCTCTCCAACCGTCGAAACAATTTGACGTCGCGGCCTTCGACCAGAATGTAGTGATGCGCGACGCCCGTGACGTGGCGGTCGAGGGTTTCGCAGAGCAAGCGGCAACGCTCGAAATCCGGCGCATAGCTTGCCGTCACCATGGCTGCCGTCGGCGTTGCCCGAAGCAGTCCGGGTTCGGCGATCGCGCCCGGAACGAACCTCTCGTTCAACGGACGTCTCCGGCTTGGGGCCGGAACAATTTCTGTTTGAGGACCCGCCACAGGAACAAGGGGTTGCCGACCACATAGCGGCGCCAGAGCCGTCCCGGCTCGACCGCCAGGCGAAACAGCCACTCCAGCCTGAGGCGCCGTATCCACAAGGGCGCGCGCGGCACGGCGCCGCTGAGAAAATCCAGCAGCGCGCCGACCGCGATCGGCAGCGTGCAGTGGCGCTCGTCGATGTGCCGTTCGATCCACAATTCCTGGCGCGGCACGCCCATGGCGACCAGCAGCATATCAGGCCGCAGCGCCGCGATGCGTTCGATGATTTCCGGCTCCTGCGCAGCGGAGAAGTAGCCGTCATGAATGACCACGAATCTGTGCTGGACGGCAATCGCCGCGAGCTTCTTCGACGCCGCCTCGGCATTGACGCGCGTCGCGCCGAGCAGCCCCACGGTCAGCGGCCGGGTCACCGACCGCAGAAAGGCCGGCACGAAGTCGGTGCCGTTGAGATTGTCCGGGAACGGCGCGCCATAGAGAAGCTGCGCTGCGAGATCGACGCCGATGCCGTCCGGCAGGATGAGAAAATCGTCGAGCGCCTGGGCGAACACCGGATCGGTGTAGGCGAGATTGGCGTTATGGGCGTTGAGGAAGCTGACCTTGGTGAAGCGTCGTTCCGCGATCAGCCGCGTCAGCAGGGCGATCGCGTCGTCCCAGCGAATGGCGAGCACGGAGATGCCGAAGATCGTCTTCAATGTGTCGGGCCCGAACGAGGCGCGGGCGGCGTGCATGTTCATGCAAACGCCTCCTGCATGACCGGACCGAGCTTTTCCAGGCCAAACCGAATGGCCGCGTCCAGCGCCTTGAGCTGCCGGCGGTGGAACGCGCTGCCGTCGACGTCCGTAATATCGGCCGCCGCGGCCTCCAGCGCCTTGGCAAAGGCGACCGGATCGTCGGTGACGGCGCAATTGACCGGGCGATGGTCGATGCCGCGCAGCGCGTGGCTGGTGGCAACGGCGGGCAGGCCGAGCTCGAACGTTTCGATCGTCTTCAATTGCACGCCGCTGCCGGCGGTGCTGATGAGCGGGATGACGGCGCCGCCGCGTATGAAAGCCTGGGCGTCCGGCACGCGTCCGACGAAAGCGATGCCGGGATGCGTCGAGGCGATGTCAGACGGCATGCTGCCGGCGATCCTGATGCGGAAGTCCGGGCGCAGATGCGGTACCACCTTGTCGAGGAACCAGCCGAGCCCGATGCGGTTCGGCTGCCAAGTCCAGGTGCCGATCAGCGCCGCGTCGCACTCGATCTTGCGCCGACCGTTACGCGCCGGTGGCGTGGCGCCCGTCACCAGCGGCAGCACCGCCGAGCGGTCGTCGGAGGCCACGCCAAGTGCCGAACGGTCTTCCTCGGCCAGCGTGAAGACGAAACGCGCGCGGCGGCACAGACGCTCTTCCACGCTCTCGAGCAGCCTTGCCTCGCGGCGGAACAACAGGCGCTGGAAGATGCCCGGGGCGGCAGCGGCATTTTCCCGCGCCGAAAGATGCTCGACATTGTGGGCGACGAAGATCGAAGGCCGCTCGTCGAAGAGCTTTTCGAAGGCGCCGGCGAACTGCACGGAATTAAGCACATAGCCGTCGAAGGGGCCGGCGCGCTCGATGGCGGCGAGGACTTCGGCATCGGAGACCGCACGCACCTTGGCCGACGCGAAGGTGAGGCCCGAAAGCATCGCCTTGCCGACCCAGGCAAGCTTTTGCAGCGCTGAAGCATTTTCGGTGCGCACGTCCACGGCACCCAGAACGATGGTGCTTTCAGGATCGGCGGCGGCTTTCCCCGGCCAGATGAAGCCGATGACGGTGACGCGCGCGCCGGCGCGCCGCAAGGCAGCGATGATTGCAGCATTGGCGATCTCGTAGCCCGATGCGAGAGCGCCATCGGGCACGATCGATGTGGCGAACAGCAGATGCATCTCACCTATCCTGTGGTGCAGCCGGTAGCAAAGCGCGGTGAACCCTTGATTAAACGCGCGCGCATCGACGACCCAAAACCTCGGCTTGAAGAGCCACTCCGTGAAAGGTGATTAACGAAACGTTATCGTCATGGTGCTAACAGAACTCGACCCACCATGCGGCTGACACGGATGATCCCTTTGCCATCAGACGGTTCGGTATCGATCGCGGGACGATCCCCCCGGCTTGACACGCAGGCCGTCGAAGCCGTCGTCACCTTGCCGACCTTCAAGCGGCCGGACCAGGTCCTGCAAACGCTGGCGTCGCTGCGCGCGCAGCTGACCGGCAGGCCCTTTGCCGTCATCGTCATTGAGAACGAGGCCGAGGCTCGGGCCGGCGCCCAGGCGTCGCTGCCGCTGTTCGAGCGCGGCGAGATACCGGGCATGGTGATCATCGCGCATCAGCGCGGCAATTGCAGCGCCTACAATGCCGGCTGGCAGGCGGCGATCCTGCACTTTCCGAATTTCAGGCACCTGCTGGTCATCGACGATGACGAGATAGCCGATCCGCACTGGCTGGAACGGATGTGCGGGGCGGCCGAAAGCCTTGGCGCCGATATTGTCGGCGGCCCGCAAGTGCCCGACTTTGCCGATCCCGCCCATGCGCGCTGGGCCGAGCATCCGGTTTTCGCGCCGCCCTACCGCAAGACGGGCCTCGTGCCGGCGCTCTATTCGTCCGGCAATCTCCTGGTCGGGCGCAACGTGCTTACCGCCATGGGGCCGCCGTTCCTCGACCTGAGATTCAATTTCATGGGCGGCGGCGATTCCGACTTCCTGAGCCGGGCGGCGCAGCGCGGCTTCGCGCTTGGCTGGTGCGCCGAGGCCAGCGTGACCGAGACCGTCCCGGCCCGGCGGGTCGAGGCCGACTGGATCCGCGCCCGCAGCCTGCGCAACGGCGTGATCTCGACGCTGGTCGAAAAGAAGAAACGCGCCGGCACCCCGCTGGCCGGCGTCAGGGTGTTGCTGAAGAGCCTGGCCCTGCTTGCCGCCTCGCCATTTCGCGGGGCCGCCAGGCTGGCACGGACAGGATCGCCCGCGGCCGCAATCTACCCTGTCCATGTGGCGCTGGGCCGCGTGCTGGCCGAATTCGGATATGCCAATGAGCAATACCGCCAGCCTGAAAAGAACTGAGCGCGCGCCGCTCGGCGCCGCGTTCACGCGCGACGGCGTGGCAACCGCGATCGCGGCGCTGCTGTTCACCGTCATCCTGGTGTCCTTCCGCCCGTTCCAGCCCGCGGGCGCCGAACTCACCGGCGAAGGCGGCGACATCGTCAACCAGCTCGGCTTCGGCTCGCTCGGCGCCGTTTCCGTCTTTTCGCTGATGGCTTTCGCCGACCCGCGCATCGTGCGCTCGCTGCTCAGCCCTTCCTGGATGCTGATGCTGGGCTTCTTCTTCCTGTCGGTGGTGCTGGCGACAGACCCGCCCTCGGCGATGCGCGCCGCCTCCTTCACCATGATCGGCATCCTGACCATGGCGACGATCCTTGTGCTGCCGCGCGACGCGGATTCCTTCTCGAAGGTCATCATCTTCACCGCGGTGGCGGTCATGGGCCTTTCCTACCTCGGCCTCATCGCCTTTCCGCACGAGGCAATGCACACGGCCGATTCGCAAGAACCGGAACATGCCGGCCTGTGGCGCGGCGTGTTCACCCACAAGAACATCGCCGGTCCGGTCATGGCCTGCTTCAGTTTCGCCGGCCTCTATCTCTTCCGGCGCGGGCAGCGGTTCTGGGGCGCCGGAATTTTCGTCGCGGCGATGGTGTTCATGCTGCACACCGGATCCAAGACCACGGCCGGCCTGGTGCCGTTCTCGATCCTGATCGTCATGTTTCCAAGCATCGTCGGCATGCGACTCGGCACGCCGATCCTGTTCGCACTGGCGATCATCGCCACCGCGGTCGGCACGCTGGGCATCGTTTTCCTGCCGCCGGTGAAACAGCTGGCGGCGATCTATTTCCCCGGCCTGACCTATACCGGGCGCACCACGCTCTGGGAGTTCGCCGGCGAGATGCTGGCGAAGAAACCGTGGACCGGCTACGGTTATGAGAGTTTCTGGGGAACGCCGCTGCTGCTCAACCAGGATCAGCCCTTCGACCGACCGTGGGATATCAGGACCATCGTGCACGGCCATGACGGTTATCTCGACATCGCCGTGCTGATGGGCATTCCGGCGCTTTGCGTGGCGGTCTACACTTTCCTGATCGCCCCTTTGCGCGACTACATGCGCATTCCCTTGCGCAAGGAAAACATCTATCTCGGCGATTTCTTCATGATGGTGGTGCTGTTCGCCGCGCTCAACGCCTTCCTAGAAAGCTTCTTCTTCCACCGCGGCGATCCGGTGTGGCTGTTCTTCGTGCTCGGTGTGCTTGGGCTCAGACAAGTTTCGCTGCGTCCGGTCGCGCTGCGCAACGCCGGTCGTGGCGCGCGATTGGGCCACTCCACCTGACAGGGCTTCCCCGTTGATCCGCGAGCGTTTATGTGAAGCCTTTCCTCGGAGGGCTTTCGATGACGATCAGGCTTGTTCTCGCCGGCTGCGGCAATATGGGTTACGCCATGCTCTCGGGCTGGCTGAAATCCGGCAAGCTTGCACCGTCGTCCGTTTTCGTGGTCGAGCCCAATGCCGACCTGCGCCAGCGCGCGGCCGCACTCGGATGCGGAACGGCTGCCGACGCCACCGATATCCCGGCCGGTGCCGTGCCTGATCTCATCGTCATCGCCGTGAAGCCCCAGGTGATCCGCGACGTCACCGCCGCTTACAAACGTTTCGGCGAAGGGCGCACCACCTTCGTCAGCATTGCCGCGGGCACGCCGGTCGCCACCTTCGAGGAAATCCTGGGCGACCGCGCGCCTGTTGTGCGCTGCATGCCCAACACGCCTGCTTCCATTGGCAAGGGCATGATGGTGGTGTTTTCCAATCCGCTGGTTTCCGACGACACCAAGCGTTTCGTCGCCGACCTCTTGTCGGCCAGCGGCGAAGTGGCCACCATCGACGAGGAGGGACTGATGGATGCGGTGACCGCCGTGTCGGGATCGGGGCCGGCCTATATCTTCCATTTCATCGAAGCGCTGACCGTCGCCGCCGAGAAGGCGGGCCTGCCGGCGGCGACCGCCAGGCTGCTCGCCATGCAGACCGTCTATGGTGCCGCCTCCCTCGCCGCCGAAAGCGGCGAGGAGCCGGGCCTGCTGCGCCAGCAGGTGACCAGCCCGAACGGCACGACGGCGGCGGCGCTTGGTGTGCTGATGGGCGAGGACCGGTTGACCAATCTCCTCACGCAAGCGGTGGAAGCGGCGCGGCTGCGGTCGATCGAACTGGGGAAATAGAGCAGACTCCCTAGGCCAGATCGGTATGCGAGAAGTCGTTGCCTTTGTAGAGCAGAGCAGAGCCACGACTCTTTGCGCATGCATAGGACAGGCAATCGGCCAGGTTGAGTTGGGCGGGATGCCCGCGTCCTTTTCCATAGTCTGAAAAAGCTTGGACCGCGAGCTTGGCGTCGCCGGCGTCGATCGGAACGATTTCGATTTCGGACTCGCGCAGAAAAGCCTCTATCGCCACTTCAGCGACAAGCGGCTCAACGGCCAGCATAGTTGAAAGCCGCATAGCCGCTTCGAGCACCACCAACGCGGAAGTAATTTTGCGAGGTGCTACCGCGATGCGGTTGCTCCACTCGCCAGCATCTCCCTCTCCCGAAAGAATTGCGACGACCACCGAGGTGTCGACAAACATCAAGAGTGGCCCCACATCTCATCGATCTCATCCTTGTCTACGGGCCGGCCGCCATGACCAGCTCTGGCTTTGAGTTCATCAGCGATGGCAGCCAGCCGCTGCGCCAACGGAGCGCGTCCACTTTCCCGTTTCAGTTCGGACTCAAGAGCTTCGATCACCGCCTCGGTCATCGAAATCTTGCGTTTGGCGGCGAGCCGCTGTGCCAGCTCACGTGCACGCGGGTCCCTGATCTGGAGGTTCATTGGTCGATCCTCAGCGTCATCTGCCATTACAATATAGTGCATCTGTCATGACAGCGCCACAACGGGCTTATTTTTCGTACAGCATCTCATCCTGCAGCCGGCGCAGAGCGAACAGTCTCGTCGCCCGGTCGGGTGCGGCGTTGTCGGCCGTCAACAGCTCGCCTTTCCTCACCGGTTTCAGCACCTTGCCGCCCTCGAGTAGGCCGACCGGCACGGCACGCCGGGCGCGAGCGTCTTCGACGGTCATCGTCCAGGAGCGATAGCAGGTCTCGCCGATCGCATCGAAGGTTTCGCCGGCGGCCAGATCCCGCTTGGCGACGGCGCATACCTCGGCGACCGGCCTTGGCAGCGGCACCATGTCGGGCTTGCCGAAGAGCACGATGCGGGCCGCCGTCAGCGGCACTTCCAGCGAGGTCAAATGGTAGGGTCGGAACAGGCTGTAATAGGGACCGTGGCCGATATGCAGGTCGTCCATGCGCTCGACGATGCGCGGGTGGGTCGCCTCGACGATGACGAAGACACCGGGTGCGACACCCTTGCCGAGCGTGTAGTCGACAACGCCCTTTTTCGTGAGCAGCCCGCCATGCTCGCGCGGAATGAGCACCTTGACGAGGTCGTCGCGGTCGGCCTTCGGGCCGTGCATGCCGGGCACATCGGGCACCAGCCCGGTGGCGTTGGCGATGGCGCACATCTCGACCATGGTTTTCGAACCGTCGACGAACTCGACCAGCATGCGCGGGTTCATGTTGCGGCGGATCGCTTCCTCGCGATAGTCGTCGGGCACGGCATCGTGGTTAAGCGGGTTGTTCTTGCCCTTGCCGGCCGAGACGATGGTCAGGCCCAGTGCGGAGGCGAACTCGATCAGCTCCATGCAGCTCGAGGGCTCGTCTCCGGCGCCGACCGAATAGACGACGCCGAGGCGATCTGCCTGCTGCTTGAGATAGCAGCCGATAGTGACGTCGGCCTCGACATTCATCATCACCAGATGCTTGCCATGCTGCATCGCCATCAGGTCGAAGTCGGCGGCGACGCCGGGCTTGCCGGTGGCGTCGATGACGACGTCGATCAGCGGATTGGTGACCAGCATCTCGTTGGAGGTGATGGCGATCTTTCCCGACTCGATCGCCGCGGTGACTTTCGAAGTGGTATCGGCTTCGACGGCCATCGCTTCGTCACCATAGGCGATGCGGATCGCTTCGCGTGCCGTGTGCGGACGTCTTGTCGAGACCGCGCAGACCGAAATGCCGGGCATCAGCATGCCTTGCGTGACCAGATCGGTGCCCATTTCGCCCGAACCGATGACGCCGATGCGTACCGGGCGGCCCTCGGCGGCACGGCTGGCGAGATCGCGGGCGAGCCCGGTCAAGGCGACATTGGTCATGCGGGGATGTCCACAGCTTCCTGGTTCGCGTCGGATTAGCAGGGAATAGCTCCTCCTTGCCAACGAAACTGGCCTCGACAGTCAATTTCCCATGAAATCGCGCGGTATAGAGGCGCTCGGCCCAGTCCCGACTGGACCGAAGCGGGGCTCCGAACTCGGCGACAAAGACCTGACGACTGCCAGTCCGCTGTGCCGGCGGCTTCTCATGATAGGAATTTTTTCTTGACCGGGTGAGGGCAACTATGCTACATATTTGCCTATGGTGCTGAGTTGCGCCAAGGGCCCGCCGCACAGGCGGGTTTTTCCGTTCAATGCTCCGTCAAGAGCGCACAGGCGAAGGCTCCGTCAGCCCGGATGCCTTGGGTTCAAAGACTTGCCAATTGACATTGCCTTGAACTGCCTCAATAAAACATTCGTTCGCCAGCGAAGGCAAATGTTCATCCCGCATCACCGAGCGGGACGCATTCCGCCTCGCGGGCAGAACGGGGAGTGCCTTTGCGCCGAGGTTGGCGGCAAAGGCGTTGGAGGTCAACGGAGCATCATTTCGAACCCGGGGGTCGGGCTCGGTGCTCCAGGGGAGGACAAATGGACACTATTCTTGCGGGCCTCAAAGGGGCCATCGACACGCTCGGCGCAACAGTGCTGCTGCCGATCGTCATTTTCATCATAGCCGTCGTTCTGGGCGCAAAGGTCAGCAAGGCTTTTCGCGCCGCTGTCACCATCGGCGTCGCCTTCATCGGCATCAACCTCGTGCTTGGCCTGATGTTCACGTCGATCGGCGACGTCGCCAAGGCCATCGTCACCAACACCGGCATTCATCGCGACATCATCGATGTCGGCTGGCCGTCGGCGGCCGCCATCGCCTTCGGCTCGTCGGTCGGCCTGTGGGTCATCCCCGTCGGCATCCTGGTCAACATCGTGCTGTTGCTGACGCGCATGACGCGCACGCTCAATGTCGACGTCTGGAACTTCTGGCACTTCGCCTTTGTCGGCTCGCTGGTCGTGGCGGCGACCGACAATCTGGCCTACGGCATCGCCATCGCGGCGTTGGTCGCGGCGCTGTCGCTGCTGTTCGCCGACTGGTCGGCGCGCGCGGTGCAGCAGTTCTATGGCGTGCCCGGCATTTCGGTGCCGCACCTGGCCTCCGCGCAGATCCTGCCGATCGCCATCATCCTGAACTGGATCATGGACCGCATTCCCGGCATCAACCGCATCAACATCAACACCGAGACCATCGAGCGCCGGTTCGGCGTGTTCGGCGAACCTGTCGTGCTCGGCTTGATCATCGGTCTCGTGCTCGGTGCCATCGCCTTCTACAATGCGGGCGATCTCGGCACGGTGCTCGCCAAGGTGCTTGGCACCGGCATGACCCTGGCAGCCGTCATGCTGCTTTTGCCGCGCATGGTGAAGATCCTGATGGAGGGCCTGATCCCGGTCTCCGACGCGGCGCAGGAATTCGTGCGCAAGCGCACCGGCGACCGCGAGCTTCTGGTCGGCCTGGACTCCGCCATCCTGATCGGGCATCCCGCCGCGATCTCGTCGTCGCTGATCCTGGTGCCTATCGCGATCATCCTGTCGGTGATCCTGCCGGGCAACCGCGTCATCCTGTTCGCCGACCTGGCGGTCATTCCCTTCATCGTCGCCATGACCGCCCCTCTGGTCAAAGGCAATGTGTTCCGCATGGTGGTGATCGGCACGGTGACGCTGGCGATCGGTTTCTACGTCGCCAACGCGCTGGCGCCGCTGTTCACAAGTGCGGCCGTCGCGTCGGGCTTCAAGCTGCCGGCAGACGCGCTGCAGATCACCTCGGTCGTCGACGGCTTCCTGTGGGTGCCCTATGTGATCATCGAGGCGATCCAGGGACTTGGCCTTGCCGGCATCGTCGTGATCGCCGTGGTCATCGCGGCATTGTTCGTCCTCTATCGCCGCAACACGCTCGGCTGGGAACGGGCAGCGGGCGCCGAGGACGAGCCGGCCGAAGGCACGGCCTGAGCCTCATCACGCCTGAGTTTGAAATGATCGTGCGCCCTCCCCGGGCGCATGATTTTATCGACGGAGCAAAAACATGTCTGACGGACTCATGCAGCTTCTGGACCCCGAAGCGATCGTGCTCGGATCCGATGCCTCGACCAATGAGCAGATCATCCGCATCCTGGCCGGCCGGCTCGAGACGCTCGGCTATGTCAGAAGTTCCTACGCCGACGCGGTCGTGCGCCGCGAGTTGACCATCCCGACAGGACTGCCGCTGGAGCGCGCCGACAATGTCGCGGTGCCGCACACCGATCCCGAACATGTCCTGAAGCCCGGGATCGCTTTGGGCACATTGAAGCACCCCGTCGTCTTCGCCAACATGGAAGACCCCGACGAGAAGCTGCCGGTCGGCTTCGTCTTCCTGCTTGCCATCAATGACAAGGACAAGCAGATTGAAGCGCTGCAGGCCGTCATGGCCACCATCCAGAATCCAGATGCATTGGACGGCCTGAGGTCGGCCACGACGCTAGACGACGTTCGGGCCGTGCTCGGCTGAACAAGGAGAAGAAAGAGATGTCCAGACAGAAAACAATTCTCTTTGCCTGCGGCACGGGCATAGCCACCTCAACCGCGGTCAACGTCGCCGTCACCGAGGCGATGAAGCAGCGCGGCCTGACCTTCAACGCCCAGCAGGCCAAGGCGACCGAAGTGCCGGGGCTGGCCGACAGCGTCGACTTCATCGTCGCCACGACGCCGATCTCGGCTTCGGTGACCAAGCCGGTCATCAAGGGCCTCGCCTTCCTCACCGGCATCGGCAAGGACAAGGTGCTCGACGAGATCGAGGTGCAACTGCGCAAGTAGGCCGCGGCACGCGCTCGGTTTCAGGTCACCCTGACGTAGCTCGTCATGCCCGATTTCTGATGCTCGATGATATGGCAGTGCAGCAGCCAGTCGCCGGGGTTGTCGGCGACGAAGCCGAGGCTCACCTTCTCGTTGGGCTGGATGAGATAGGTGTCGGAAACCAGCGGCTGCACGGGCCGAGTCGAGGATGACAGCACTTTGAAGCTCATGCCGTGCAAATGCATCGGATGCGATTGCGGCGTCAGGTTCTCCATGTCGATGACATAGCTCCTGCCAAGCTTCAATTCGGCCAGCGGCGCGGTCGGATCCGGCGTATCGCCAGGCCACGGCACCTTGTTGATGGCCCAGAAACTGTAGCCGAGCGAACCGCATATGCCGTCGCTCGGAATGTTCTCGGCCGTAGCGCTGAGCGCCAGCGAAATATGCTGGGCAGCGGAGAGATCGACCTCCGCCACCGGATTGGCCTCCAGCGGCGCGACATCACGAATGTCGCGCTTCAGCGAGCTGCCAGCCGCACGCAAGGTAGCCAGCACCTTGGGCTTGGTGCCCCTGACGTCCCGCAGGCTCACGACCGCGCCCTCCGCGTCAGGCATGCGGATGGCGAGTTCCATGCGCTGTCCCGGGCCAAGCAGCAAGGCATCGGGCGAAAAACGCTGCGGCACCGGATTGCCGTCCAGCGCGATCACCGTCGCCTCCGCGCCGTTGACGCGAAAGGCATGGATGCGCGTCACGTCGGTGATGGCGACGCGCAGCCGCACCAGCCCGCCGGCTGGCGCGTCATAGTGCGGCTGGTCGAGCCAGTTGGCCGTGCGCACCGTGCCATAGGTGCCGGTTCTCGCGGCATCCCGCGGCCGGAACTGATCGATGAACTGGCCATCGTCGCCGAGGCGCCAGTCGCGCAGATTGAGGACGATTTCGGCATCGAATTTCGGATCACCGGGATTTTCGACCACGATAACGCCGGTCAGGCCGTGCCCCATTTGCTCCAGCGTATTGCAATGCGGGTGGTACCAGAAGGTGCCGGCATCGGGCGGCGTGAAGGCGTAGTCGAAATGATCGCCGGTATAGACGTAGGGCTGGACCAGGAACGGAACGCCGTCCATCTTGTTGGGGACCCGAACGCCGTGCCAGTGGATCGTCGTCGGGTCGTCGATCGCGTTGACGAGCCGGGCGGCGAAGGGCTCGCCCTTTTTCATCCTCAGCACCGGCGGCATTCCGGCGCTGCCATATGTCAGCACGTCCCGGGTCGGGCCGACCTCCATCAGCGTGGCCTGGATCCTGGCCGTCCGCAGCACCACCGGCTCGGGCGTGGCGACGGCCCAGCCGCCAAGCCTCCCCATCGCCGCGAGCCCGCCCGCACCGGCAACCGCGGCCGATTTCAGAAGTCGACGGCGTGTGATCAAGCTCATGCTGCGCTCCAGCGGGAAAACCCTCGGAATCGCCGACTTGAATCACGATCGGACGGCCAGCGCAAATGCCGATATCGGCATTTGCGTCTCGATGAAGCCGCGGCCAGCACCGTCTGCGCGGACGGCGCTTCGCCCTGCGACTCTGATCGGGACGACGGCCGCGCCAGGTCATGCTTCAAGGCACTGACCGGAGCGGACTCGCCCGGGTCGCCAATGCCGATGTTTTCAACCGTCCGATCGGGCGGGTGGGTAGCGGAAGGGCGTCAAGCGGTCGCCCCCTATGGGCAGGCGCTCGTCGCGGAGGAAAGCAAGCAGGCCGATTTGCTCCCGCCATGAAAGCGCGACGAGAACCAACCTGCGCGAAATCTCGGATTCAGGTGCCGGATGCGCCTTTTTTTGCCCGTTCGTGCCGCAAGGGCTTAAGAATGGGACGGATGGCGCTGAAAATGTCGGGCAGTCTGGTGCTGCGAGAGAGGATTGAACTCTCGACCTCTCCCTTACCAAGGGAGTGCTCTACCACTGAGCTACCGCAGCCGCTGATGGCGGGGCTTCTGCCATATCGAACCGGCAAGCGCAAGGCCAAGTGCAAAGCATCTGTGAAAGCCTTTGCCGGATACGTTTTGATGACATGGCCGCGCCACAATGTTGGTTATGCCTGAATAGCGGGCTGGCCGGCCGCCGGCTAGGACGGGACGATGAACGACAAGACAATTCCACCGAAAAAGAGCGGCACCGGCCGCAAGGACCGCCTGGCCGAACAGCTGCGCGCGAATCTGTTGAAGCGCAAGGCACAGTCGCGCTCGCGGCGCGCCGGCGACGCTGACAAACAGCGCGCCGGGGACGCCGACAAGCGGCCGGACGGGGTCGGCGCGGCGAAGGAAATACAAAAAGATTAACTCAAATCAGCCACTCTTGGGTCGGGTGCCAGGAAATCCTATTTCTTGAACCAGCTTGGCCGATGGTCTAGACGGGCCGATACTCAAACGATTGAAACCGGCTTTCAGGGCCGAGGGGATAGTCTTCATGGATCGCATCAGAATTGTCGGCGGCAACAAGCTCGCCGGAAGCATTCCGATCTCGGGCGCGAAAAACGCCGCCCTGCCGTTGATGATCGCGTCGCTTCTGACAGACGACACGCTGACGCTCGAAAACGTGCCGCATCTGGCCGATGTCGAGCAACTGATCCGCATCCTGGGCAATCACGGCGTCGATTATTCGGTCAACGGACGCCGCGAAAAGCAGAATGAAGGCTATTCGCGCACCATCAATTTTTCCGCCCGCAACATCGTCGACACGACGGCCCCTTACGAGCTGGTGTCGAAGATGCGCGCTTCGTTCTGGGTCATCGGCCCGCTGCTGGCCCGCATGGGCGAGGCCAAGGTGTCGCTGCCGGGCGGTTGTGCCATCGGCACGCGGCCGGTCGACCTGTTCCTGGAAGGCCTGCAGGCGCTGGGCGCCGACATCGACGTCGACACCGGCTACGTTATCGCCAAGACCAGGAACGGCCGCCTCGTCGGCAACCGTTACGTCTTTCCGAAAGTGTCGGTCGGCGCCACCCATGTGCTGATGATGGCGGCGTCGCTCGCCAAGGGCGAGACGGTGCTTGAGAACGCCGCCTGCGAGCCCGAGATCGTCAACCTCGCCGAATGCCTCAATGCCATGGGTGCCAAGATTTCCGGCGCCGGCACGCCAACCATCACCATCGACGGCGTCGAGGCGCTGTCGGGTGCGCGCGTGCGCGTCATCCCGGACCGGATCGAGACCGGAACCTATGCCATGGCCGTCGCCATGACCGGCGGCGACGTCGTGCTCGAAGGCGCGCGTCCCGATTTGCTGCAGACCGCGCTGGACGTGATCTCGCAGACGGGCGCCGAGATCACGCCGACCAATTCCGGCATTCGCGTCAAGCGCAACGGCGCCGGCATTTCACCGGTCGACGTGACGACGGCGCCCTTTCCGGCTTTCCCGACCGATCTGCAGGCGCAGTTCATGGGCCTGATGACCATGGCCAAGGGCAAGTCGCGCATCACCGAGACGATCTTCGAAAACCGCTTCATGCATGTGCAGGAACTGGCGCGCCTGGGCGCCCACATCACGCTTTCGGGCCAGACGGCGATCGTCGACGGCGTGCCGAAACTGAAGGGCGCGCCTGTCATGGCGACCGACCTTCGCGCTTCCGTTTCGCTGGTCATCGCCGGCCTGGCGGCCGAAGGCGAAACCACGGTCAACCGCGTTTATCATCTCGACCGCGGCTTCGAGCGGCTGGAGGAAAAGCTGTCCAACTGCGGCGCGGTGATCGAACGGATCTCGGCTTAGGCCAATCCCCGCCCGCCTCACGGCTGCGCGGACCGGAACGATCTCCGGATTCCTGCTTGAGCATGATCTTTTCCGAAAAGCGGTTTCCACTTTTCGGGATCATGCTCTAACAGAAGGCTGAACAGTCAATTTTCAGGTGCGAAATCCGCATGACCGGCCTCAAGCTTATCGCCCTCGACGACCAGGACCTGAGCATCGTCTCCGCCCATGTCCAGGACGCCGTGATGAAAGTCTCTGACCTTGAATATCTTCCCGCGGCCAAGCGTTTCGTGCTGACCATGAACCGTTTCGTCTGGGAGGCCAAATCGGGCTTCTTTCGCCAGCACAACGAACGGCGCCAGGCCGTGCTGCATTTCGATCGGGTTCTGGGCGCCAAGACCAGCGGCATTGCCCGCGACAAGCCGGCCGAAGTGCTGTCGCTGCTGGCGATCAGCTTCATCGAGATCAGCAAGCCGGCCGGCATCGTCGAGCTGATCTTTTCGGGAGGCGGCGCAATCATGCTCGATGTCGAATGCATCGAGGCCCGCCTTGCCGATGTCGGCGGCACGTGGGAAGCCACGTCGCGCCCCGTGCACAGGACCTGAGCGATGGCCATCACGCTTCGTCAGTCCGACGCCGATTTCGAACAGCGTTTCGCCGCTTTCCTCACCACCAAGAGGGAAGTGTCGGCCGATGTCGACGCGGCCGTGCGCCAGATCATCGCGCGCGTGCGCGCCGACGGCGACGCCGCCCTCGTCGACTTTACCAGACGCTTCGACCGGGCCGACCTCAGGGAACTCGGCATTGCCGTGTCGAAGGACGAGATCGCCCGCGCCTATGCCGCTTGCGACCACCAGACGATCGAGGCGCTCGAATTCGCGCGCGACCGCATCCGCGCCTATCACGAGCGGCAGCGGCCGAAGGACGACCGCTTTACCGACGCCGCGGGCGTCGAGCTCGGCTGGCGCTGGACCGCGGTCGAGGCGGTCGGGCTTTACGTGCCGGGCGGTACTGCGAGCTATCCGAGTTCGGTGCTGATGAACGCCATACCGGCCAAGGTCGCCGGCGTGGAGCGCATCGTCATGGTGGTGCCGGCACCCGGCGGCGTCATCAATCCGCTTGTGCTGGTGGCGGCCGACCTTGCCGGCGTGCCGGAAATCTATCGCGTCGGCGGCGCCCAGGCGATCGCTGCCCTGGCCTATGGCACCGAGACGATCAAGCCGGTCGCCAAGATTGTCGGCCCTGGCAATGCCTATGTCGCGGCGGCCAAGCGCCAGGTGTTCGGCACCGTCGGCATCGACATGATCGCCGGCCCCTCGGAAGTGCTGGTCGTGGCCGACGGCGACAATGATCCCGACTGGATCGCCGCCGATCTCCTGGCCCAGGCCGAACATGACGCGTCGGCGCAGTCGATCCTGATCACCGACGATCCGGCCTTTGGCAAGGCGGTGGAGGAGGCGGTCGAACGGCAGCTGCCAAACCTGCCACGGGCGGAGACGGCAGCGGCGAGTTGGCGCGATTTCGGCGCGGTGATCGAGGTTGCGGCGATCGAGGCAGCGCTGCCGCTGGTCGACCGTATCGCGGCCGAGCATGTCGAACTGGCAATCGACGATGCCGAGGGCTTCCTGTCGCGGATGCACAATGCCGGTGCCGTGTTTCTCGGCCGCCATACGCCGGAAGCCATCGGCGACTATGTCGGCGGTTCCAACCACGTGCTGCCGACGGCGCGCTCGGCGCGTTTCTCGTCAGGCCTTTCGGTACTCGATTTCGTCAAGCGCACCTCGATCCTGAAGCTCGGGCCCGAGCAATTGCGCGCGCTGGCGCCCGCCGCGATCGCGCTGGCCAAGGCGGAAGGGCTCGACGCGCATGGACGCTCCGTCGCTATCCGGCTGAACATGTAGGCGCCATGTCGGGCTCCGATCAAACCCGGGCGAGGCTGATCGATGTCGAACTCGATGAATCGATCGGCCGTTCGACGCCCGACGTCGAGCACGAACGCGCGGTGGCGATCTTCGACCTGATCGAGGAGAACAGTTTTCAACCGGTCAATGACAGCGGCGCCGGCCCCTACCGGCTGAAGCTGTCGCTGGCCGAGTCCCGCCTGGTTTTCGCCGTGACGCGCGACGACGGTTCCGCCGTGGTGACCCATATCCTGTCGCTGACGCCGCTCAGGCGCATCGTCAAGGACTACTACATGATCTGCGAAAGCTATTACGACGCCATTCGCTCCTCGACGCCGAGCCATATCGAGGCGATCGACATGGGTCGCCGCGGCCTGCACAATGAGGGTTCGCAGACGTTGATGGACCGGCTCGCCGGCAAGATCGACATCGATTTCGACACGGCGCGCCGGCTGTTCACGCTGGTCTGCGTGCTCCATTGGCGGGGTTAACCCCTGACCGCCGGCGCGCAGCCCCGTTCGATCCTGTTCCTGTGCGGCATGAATGCCGTGCGCTCGCCGATGGCCGAGCTGTTGGCGCGGCGCATGCTGCCGGCCAGCACCTTCGTCGCCTCCGCGGGCGTGCGCAGCGGCGAGCGTGACCCGTTCGTCGATGCCGTGCTTGCCGAGGAAGGCCTGTCGCTGGGCGAGCGCCACCCAAGGACGATGGACGAGCTGGAAGACGACTATTTCGATCTCATCGTCACGCTCGCGCCGGAGGCGCACCATGCCGCGCTGGAGCTCACCCGCTCGCTCGCCGTCGAGGTCGAATACTGGCCGACGCCGGATCCTACCGGCGCCAGCGGCACGCGCGAGCAGATCATCGCGGCCTATCGCGATGTGCGCGAACGGCTGAAGTTGCGCATAGGCCGACGTTTTTTGCTTCCGGAAGCAAAAAACGCGACGGATTAAGCGTGTTCACAAGCCGACGATTATCATATAGGTTCCGCCGAATTTCCGGCTAGAGTCGGATGCGGTTGGGTCTCTTCGACCTGACAGCTTCCGACTCTAGATCAAAGAAGTAGAGCATGATGTCGTCCGAAAACCGCTTCATACTTTTCGGCATCATGCTCTAAACGCCGGGAAACCATCCAAGCAAAGGTATCGAATGCCGAAGGAAGAAGTCCTCGAGTTTCCGGGTGTCGTCACGGAACTGCTGCCCAACGCCATGTTCCGGGTGAAACTCGAAAACGAACACGAAATCATAGCCCATACGGCCGGCCGCATGCGCAAGAACCGCATCCGCGTGCTGACCGGCGACAAGGTCCTGGTCGAGATGACGCCCTACGACCTGACCAAGGGCCGCATCACCTATCGTTTCAAGTAAGATCAAGGCCGACTGGTCCGCGATGAGCATTTTGCTGAAGCTGGTGCTTGCCTCGGGTTCGCCGCGCCGCATCGAACTCCTGCAGCAGGCCGGCATCGAACCGGACCGCATATTGCCTGCCGACATCGACGAGACGCCGCTGCGTGCCGAGCATCCGCGCTCGCTGGCCAAAAGGCTGTCGAAGGAAAAGGCCGAAAAGGCATTTGCCTCGCTGAAGTCGGAAACCGACTACGCGCCGGCCTTGGTGCTGGCCGCCGACACGGTGGTCGCTGTCGGGCGGCGCATCCTGCCCAAGGCCGAGACGCTCGACGATGCCGCCAACTGCCTCGGATTGCTGTCGGGGCGTTCGCACCGGGTCTATTCCGGCATCTGCCTGATCACGCCCGGCGGCAAACTGCGCCAGCGGCTGGTCGAGACGCGGGTGCGGTTCAAGCGGCTGCCGCGCGAGGAGATCGACGCCTATGTCGCGTCGGGAGAATGGCGCGGCAAGGCCGGCGGCTATGCCGTACAGGGGCTTGCGGGCGCTTTCGTCGTCAAGCTGGTCGGCTCCTACACCAATGTCGTCGGCTTGCCGCTTTACGAGACCGTAGCGTTGCTTTCGGGCGAAGGCTTCAAGGTCCATCACAACTGGTCCTCGGCGCGGCCATGAGCGCGGACGACAAGGTGACGCCGCTGCGGCCAAGGCGCCCCTGCCCCGAATGCGGCAAGCCTTCGGCGCGCGAGACCTACCCGTTCTGCTCCAAGCGCTGCAAGGACATCGACCTCAACCGCTGGCTGAAGGGCGCCTATGTCATCAAAGCCCGCGACGACGAGGAAGAACCCGACGCCGACGAGCCGAAATAAGCTAAGAGCGACGCTTGGTCAGGCGGCTTCAGTCTTGCGGCTCACGCGCGCCCAGGCCGGCAGCCAGTCGCCGTGAGCGGCAAGAAGCTCGTCCACCAGTGACCATATCTGGTCGAGGTCGAGCTCGGCTGCCGTGTGCGGATCCATCATCGCCGCATGATAGATGTGTTCCCGGTTCTCGCTCGTCAGCGCCCGCACCGTCAGTTCCTGCACGTTGATGTTGGTGCGGATCAGCGCCGTCAATTGCGGCGGCAGGTCGCCGATGTAAGTCGGCTGGATGCCGGAGGCGTCGACCAGGCACGGCACCTCGGCGGCGCACTCGCGGGGCAGCGAGGTGATGCAGCCATTGTTGCGAACATTGCCGTAGATCACCGACGGCTCGCCGGTCCAGACCGAATTCATGATCGAGGAGGCATATTCCTTCGACTGCTCGACTTCGATGCGCTCGGCCGAACGGTAGGCCTCCGCCTGCCCCTGCCAACGCTCGATCTGCTCGATGCAGCGCTTGGGATATTCATCCAGCGGGATACCGTATTTCTCGATCAGGTCGGGACGGCCGCTCTTGATGAAATAGGGCGTGTATTCGGCGAAATGCTCCGAGCTTTCGGTGACAAAATAACCGAGCCGGGTCAGCATCTCGTAACGCACCTTGTTGGGGCAGCGCGGATTCCAGCCGGGCTTGGGCGCACGCCCTTCGCGATAGGCGCGCAGGAGATCCGGGTAGAGGTCGCGGTAGGAGCCGTCAGCCTGGCGGTGCTCGAACTTCAGGTAGAAGGCCATGTGGTTGATGCCGGCGGAGCGATAGCGGATGTCCTCGTAGGGAAGATCGAGATCGTGCGCCAGTTCCATCGCGGTGCCCTGCACCGAGTGGCAGAGGCCGACCTGCCTGATCTCTGGATATTTCTCCGATATCGCCCAGGTGTTGATCGCCATCGGGTTGACGTATTGCAGCATGATCGCCTCGGGGCAGACGGCGAGCATGTCCTCGCAGATCTTCCACAGATGCGGCACGGTCCTCAGGCCTCGCATGATGCCGCCGATGCCGAGCGTGTCGGCTATGGTCTGGCGCAGGCCATATTTCTTCGGCACTTCAAAGTCGGTGACGGTGCAGGGCTCGTAGCCGCCGATCTGGAAGGCGACGACGACGAAATCGGCACCGGCCAGCGCCTTGCGCTGGTCGGAATAGGTCTCCGCTTTCGCCTTCACGCCGAGCGTCGCGATCAGCTTGTTGACGACGACGGCACTCTCTTCCAGCCGCTGCGGATCGATGTCCATCAGCGCGATCGTCGCGCCCGAAAGCGCCGGCCGCTGCAGCACGTCGCCGACGATGTTCTTCATGAACACGGTCGAGCCGGCGCCGATGAGAGTGATCCTGGGATGTCTTGCCACGCTAACCTCCGGCATGTGTTCAGGCCACGTCGAAAGCGGCCCGGACGAGCCGTTCGGTGTAGGCGGTCTTGGGATTGGTGAGGACCTCGTCGACAGGTCCCTGTTCGACGATCTTGCCGTGCTGCATGACGATGACGCGGTGGCACAGAGCGCGAACCACCTTGAGATCGTGCGAGATGAAGAGATAACTCAGGCCGCGCTCGTCCTGCAGCTTGCGCAAGAGATCGATGATCTGCGCCTGGACGGAGAGGTCGAGCGCTGATGTCGGTTCGTCGAGCAGGATGAATTCCGGTTCCAACGCGATGGCTCGGGCAATCGCGATGCGCTGCCGCTGTCCGCCGGAGAACTCGTGCGGAAATCGCGAAAGGATGTCGCCCGGCATGCCGGCGCTTACCAGCGCCTCGCGCACCCGCTCGACCCGCTCGCGCCGCGTCGCCCCGATGCCGTTGACGATCAGCCCTTCCTCGATGATCTGCCCGATCGTCATGCGCGGGTTGAGCGAGGAGAACGGATCCTGGAAGACGACCTGCATGCGCGATCGCAGCGGCCGCATCTCGGCCCGTGACAGCCCATGGATCGGCTGGCCGTCGAAACGGATCTCGCCGCGCTTGGCATCGATCAACCTGAGCAGGCACTGGCCGAATGTGGTCTTGCCGGAGCCGGATTCGCCGACCAGTCCCAGTGTTTCGTGGCGGCAAAGCTTGAGATCGAGATCGTCGACGGCGACCAGCTCGCGCCAGTCGGGTTTGAGGAAGGTGCCGTGACGCAGCATGAAGCAGACGCGCACCCCGTTCGCTTCGAGGATGGTGCCGGAGCCCTCCGGCAGCGGTTGTGGCCGCCCGCGCGGTTCGGAGGCGAGCAGTCGTTGCGTATAGGGATGCTGGGGATCGGAGAACAGACGTTCGGTGACGTTATGCTCCCGCATCTCGCCATGCTGCATGACATAGACGTAGTCGGAGAATTTGCGCACGACCGTGAGGTCATGGGTGATCAGGATCACCGCCATGCGCAGCTCTTTCTGCAGATTGCGGATCAGGTTCAGGATCTGTGCCTGGACGGTGACGTCGAGCGCCGTCGTCGGTTCGTCGGCGATCAGCACGTCGGGATCGTTGGCCAGCGCCATGGCGATCATCACGCGCTGGCGCTGGCCGCCCGAGAGCTGATGCGGATATTGCTTGAGCCGCGCGACGGGATCCGGGATCTGGACATGCTGCAGGAGTTCGAGCGCCCGTGCCCAGGCTTGCCGCCGGCCGACCTTGCGATGAACCCTGATCGCCTCGACGATCTGGCTGCCGATCGTATAGATCGGATTGAGCGAGCTCATCGGCTCCTGGAAGATCATCGAGATGCGGTTGCCGCGCAGCTTGCGCCGGGCGCTTTCGGGGAACTTCAGGATGTCCTGCCCATCATAACAGACGGTCGATCTCGGCGACACGGTGGCGCGCCGGGACAGCAATCCCATGACGGTGCGCGCCGTCACCGATTTGCCGGAACCGGATTCGCCGACGATGGCGATCGTCTCGCCGCGATAGAGCTGGAACGAGACGTCCTTGACCGCCTCGACCGTGCCGTGCTCGACCTTGAAGACGACCTCGATGTTGCGGGCATCGATGACGGGTTCTCCCTGGCGTCCGTCATGGTCGTGCCGGACGGAAGGTGCGAAAGGTTCGGAGAGCGCGAGCGTCATCCCAGCCACCTCAGTAAGGATCGACGGCGTCGCGCAGGCCGTCGCCCAGCGCGTTGAAGGCAAAGACGGTGACCAGCACGAAACCGACCGGCGACAGTATCCACGGATAGGTGCCTATGACGGAGTAGGTCGCGGTGTCCTGCAGCATCAGCCCCCAGGAGATCAGCGGCGGCTTCACCGCGAAGCCGAGGAAACCGAGGAAGGATTCGAGCAGCACCACGGTGGGGATCGCCAGCGTCACCGCGACGATCACATGGCTCATCACATTGGGGAAGATGTGCTGCATGATGATGCGCCGGTCGGTGGCGCCCACCGCCATGGCGGCACGTACGTATTCAATGCGCGCAAGCGCCAGCGTCTTGCCGCGCACCTCGCGCGACATCTGCGCCCAGCCCAGCGCCGACATGACGATGATGACGAAGGCGAGGAAGACGTTGGTGGGCGCGGTGACCGGGATCAGCGTCGTCAGCGCCAGATAGAGCGGCAGCTGCGGGAAGGCCAGCACGAGTTCGACGAAGCGCTGCATCCAGACATCGAACCGACCGCCGAAATAGCCGGAAGCCATGCCGACCGTAGTGCCGATGACGGTGATGATGAAGACCACCGTCAGCGCGATCATCAGCGAGACGCGCGAGCCATGGATGGCGCGCGAGAGCACGTCGCGTCCGAACTTGTCGGTGCCGAGGAAATGCACCGGCTGGCCGTCCATCGAACCGAAGAAATGCCGGTTCGCCGCAATGAGCCCGAAGAGCCTGTAGGGCGCGCCCTCGACGAAAAGGCCGAGCAATCTTGGATGATCATAGTCGGGACCGACGATGGGCTGAAAGGTGACCGGATCGAGATCCGCCGAATCCGCCAGCGCATAGACCCTGGGCCGGGCGACGAAATCGCCGTCCCTGTCGTGGAAAGCAGGCAGTTGCGGCGGCGCGAAGGCGACATCGGTCACCTTCGGGTCCATCGGCGCCAGGAACTCGGCGAATACCGCCATGAGGATCAGCAGCACGACGAGCCAGAACCCCGCCATGCCGGTCCAGGAGCGCTTCAGCCGGCGCCAGACGAGCGCGGTGTAGCTCTCGTTGCCGTGCGCGGGTCTCTCGACGGGTCCTTCGGCCGGCAGCGGCGGTGGCGATGTATCGCGGGCCAACATCTAGCTCTCCCCGAACTGGCGCACGCGCGGATCGAGCAGGACCAGCAACATGTCGGCGATGATGTTGCCGACGATCAGCGTCGCCGACAGCACCATCATGAAAGTGGCGGTGACATAGACGTCGCCGACCGCCATCGAGCCGACGATCGCCGGGCCGACGGTCGGCAGCGCGAAGATGATCGCCGTCTCGATTTCGCCGGTCAGCATGTAAGGCAGCACCACGCCCTGATACATGACCAGCGGATGCAGCGCATTGGGCACGGCGTGTCGCATGACGACGGCGCTGCCGGTCAACCCCTTGGCCTTGGCCGTCTCGACATATTGGGCGTTCAGCGTGTCGAGCAGATTACCGCGCATGACGCGCATGTTGTAGGCGAGCCCGCCGAAGGTGGCGATCGCAACCACCGGCCAGACATGCTTGACCAGATCGAGGAACTTGGCCCACGACCATGGCGCACCGCCATATTGCGGCGAGAAGAAGCTGCCTATCTCCGAGACGTTGAACTGGAAGACCAGGAGATAGACGATGATCAGCGCCATCAGGAAGCGCGGCACCGTCATGCCGAGGAAGGAGATGGCCGAAAGTGTCGAGTCGATCCAGGTGTATTGCCGGGTCGCCGCCCATATGCCGAAGGTGATGCCGAGCACCGAGGCGAGCAGATGGCACACAAGCGCCAGGATGAGGGTGCGCGGCAGGCGCTCGCCCACGACGTCGGCCACCGGCTTGTTGTAGTAGAGGCTGTAGCCGAAATCGCCGCGGGTGACGATGCCGCCGATCCAGTTGAGATACTGGACGGGCAGCGGCTTATCGAGGCCATGTTCGACCCGGTAGGCGTTGGCCTGCGCGTCGGCTTCGGCGAAGGAGGCGCCGCCCTGGTTGATCAGCTGCGAGCGGATGTAGTCGGCATAATCGCCGGGCGGTGCCTGGATGATGGCGAAGGTGACGAGGCTCAGTATGGCAAGGACCGGGATTGCCGACGCTATGCGCATGAGCAGAAATCGCAGCATGGACGGTCCGCTTCCTCGTCTTGCCGATCGCGTCCCTTTGGTGCGTTCGGAGGTTGCCTTTGTCCGGCCGCGCCAGCGGCGCGGCCGGAGGTCTCAGTCAGGGGAGGTAAACTTACATCGGGCCCTTGTCTCCAGGCTTGCCGGGCAGCTCTTCCGGGAACAATTCGTATTTCGCCTGCTTGTCGGCCGCCACGAAGACCCGTTCTCGAATGATCGAATCCTCTGCCCAGTTGAACATGTAGATCGGCGTGCCCTTTGGAACGTTGGAGAAGCGCTTATTGACGATCAGCGCACCGGGATATTCCGTCAGGCCGACATTGTAGACGTGCTCCGTCGAAATCTTCTGGAAGTCTCTCATCAGGGCGGCGCGCTGGTCATTGTCCTCAGACGTGACAAATTTGTTGACGATGTCGACGAGGTCCTTCTCGAAAGGCATCAGGTCGACCTCGCCGCTTTCAGGTGCGCGGTGATCCCAGCTGGTCTTGGGACCGACGGGAGCGAGTTGCACGGTGTTCTGCACGACGGAGGTCAGCTCCTGGTCGTTGCGCCGGATCAGCCAGTCGAAACGCCCGGAATATTGCGAGGCATCGCGCTGGGTGCCGTTGAGACCGTTGAGCACGATCCGCAGCCCGAGTTTCTCCATCTGCGCGACGACGCCTTCGGCGAGGCTCTTGTCGGTGCCGTAGTCATTGTTGACCAGCATGACGATCTCGACATTCTTGCCGCCGGCCGTGCCGGCCGGGAAATTCACGAAACCATCGCCATCGGTATCCTTGAGGCCGGCCTTGGCAAGTTCCGCCTTGGCGCCCTCGAGGTCGAAGGAATAGTAGACCGTCGACTTGCGGTCATAGAAGCTGGTGCCGGAGGACAAGCCGCCGGGGTAGATGGCGGTGAACGGCCCCTTGACCAGGGAGTTGCCCAGCGCCTTGCGGTCGAGCGCCATGGTAACCGCCTTGCGGAAATCCTCATTGCGGTTCAGCTCGCGAATCGCCTGACCGCGCTCGTCCGGGTTGCCCCAGCCATTAGCGGAAAAATTGAGGCGCAGATTATAGCCGATCAGCCGTGGACCGAACGCCAGGCGTGCAGGCGCATTCGCCTCCGCGGCCCGCTTCAGCGAGGCGACGAAGTTCTCCGGCTGCTCCAGATTGGAGAAATCGCCCGAGCCGGCCACCGCCTGGACATCGCGGTCGGCCCAGGTGGACAGCTTGTAGTGCAACTCGTTGAGGTAGGGCAGCTGATTGCCCTTCTCATCGACCTTCCAATAATAGGGATTGCGGCGCATGACGATGATGTCGTCTGGCCGGTATTCAACCGGCACCCAGGCGCCCATGACCGGCATGTTCATATATTCCGGCGGGAAGGCGTTCTTGAACTGGTCGTAGGTGTTCTTCGAATATTTCGGATGCTGCGGCTTCAATATGTGCGCGGGGCCAGGACAGAAAGTGCCGTAGGCCATCGCGTAGAGATACTGTTTCGGGAAGGCTTCCTTGAAGGTCCACTCGACGGTGTAGTCGTCGACCTTCTTGAGCGTGGTGCCGACGCCGAACGTTTCCTGGGTGGCACCATTGAGCGGCGAGACATTGGGATCGACGACCTCGTCGTCCCAGTAGAACATGACGTCGTCTGAGTTGAAGGGCGCGCCGTCGGACCATTTGGCACCCTCGACGAGGTGCATGGTGAGCTTGTGGCCATCCGCCGACCAGTCCCAGCTTTTGGCGAGGTTGGGCAGCGGTTCGGTGTCCTTGGCCTCGACCTGGAACAGCGGCGCGGTGCGCGTCAGGCATTCGGACAGGCCGATATCGATGCCGCCCCATCCCTGCGTCTGACCGGCGCCGTAGTTCCAGCCTTCCGGCCGCCCGCCGATAACGTGGCGCATCGTATCGCCGTAGACGCCGATGCCATCAGGCATGTTGCCCGTCTTGAAAACCAAGGGCTCCTTCGGCAGCCTGTCTTTCACCGGCGGCAGCTTGCCGGCCTTGACGTATTTCTCGGTCACCCAGTCCGGCTCGTGATAGTCGGGCAGCGCCTTGAACTCCAGGATGGAGTCGCGCGGCACATAAGTGATCTTGCCTTCGGCCGGAAACGCCGCCGGTACCGGCGGGACCGTCGGCTCGGAGGCGAAAGCGTTAAGCGCCGGGACGGAGACGCCCAGCGCCAGTCCCGCGACCATGCCAATGCTGCGTAGGTTCCTCATTGTCTCCTCCCTCGTGTTCGGACGTTTTGTTTTGCTGCTGCTCGTCTTCTGCCCGGACGGCGACCGCGGCGGACCTGTCTCCCGCAGGCCCGTCGCCGCCACCTGGGTTTTCAGCCGGCCTGCTTCAGCGCGGCCTTTTCGGCGCGCAACTCCTCGATCGAGCGGACGCTGCGCCAAGCGGCGCCCGCCCATTCGCGGGTCTTGACCCTGGATTTCGACAACCTCTCTTTTGCCGCCGGAACGGCGTGCGCATATTGCGGCAGCCAGGCGGCTTCAGCGACGACCATTTCGTCGACCATCTGCCAGACCTCCTCCGGTGTCGATACCGCACCAACCAGCGGGTCATGCAGCACGGCAAGCTTGAGCAGGTCGATGTCGCCGGATATGGCGGCATGCACCGACATGCGCTGGACATTGATCGAGGATATGCAGGTCGCGGCACATGCTTCCGGCAAGGTGATGCCGGCCGCCATGTTGATGCCGAAGCGGTCGACGAAGCCGGGCGATTCGACGATGGCGTCCTGCGGCAAATTGGTGATGACACCGTCATTCTTGACGTTGAAGTGGCCGCGATAGACGCGGTTGGTCTCCAGCGCCTCCAAGATGTGGCTGGCATGCTCGTTGGAGCGTTTTGACGGATCGATCGGCTTCGACGCCGCTTCGAGGAATTGCGGATATTCCGTCTCGAACCAGTTGCGGGTCTCGGTGGAATAACGGAGATAGCCGCCCGTCTCGCCATGGATCCAGTCGGACATGTCGATCCAGCGGGTGATCTCGTCCGGACGCTTGCGGTACCAGGGAAGATACTCGGACAGGTGGCCGTTGCTTTCGGTCGAATAAACGCCGAAGCGCTTCAACACGTCTATGCGCAGTTTCTCCTGCCTGGAATAGACCGGATGCGCCTCGAAGGCGGCGACCAGCTCGTCCTTGCCGATTTCGCGACCGTTCAGGCGCAACTCGATGAACCAGGTCTGGTGGTTTATGCCGGAACAGACATAGTCGAGCTCCCGAGGCGACTTCGCGCCCAGCACCTCGGCGATCTGCTCGGCGCCGTGCTGGACGCCGTGGCACAGCCCGACCGTGTCGACCTTGCCGTACTCGATCGCCGCCCAGGTGTTCATCGCCATCGGGTTGGCATAGTTGAGGAATTTCGCATCGGTCTCGGCGACCTCGCGTATATCCTTGCAGAAATCGAGGATCACCGGGATGTTGCGCTGGCCATAGAGGATGCCGCCGGCGCAGATCGTGTCGCCGACGCATTGGTCGATGCCGTATTTCAAGGGGATCCTGATATCGTCGGCATAGGCTTCGAGGCCACCGACCCGCACACAGCTGATGACATAACGAGCGCCCTCGAGCGCCTCGCGGCGGTCTGTCGTCGCCGTCACCTTGGTCGGCAATTTGTTGGCCTCGACGATCCGGTCGAGGATCGCCTTGATCATCTGGAGATTGTGCTCGCTGACATCGGTCAGCGCGAATTCGATACCCTTGAATTCCGGCACGCACAGTATGTCGGTGAACAGTTTCTTGGTGAAGCCGACGCTGCCGGCGCCGATAATAGCGATTTTGAAACTCATCACCTTCACCTCGATCCGATCGGATGCTAGGCAAGGAGCAGCAAGGGAGGATATGGCCACACGTCAAGGCGCGCGTGCCAATCGAGCCGAATTCCGGCTTTTCTCCTCCCGCCCGCTCCTCGACCGCGGGTTCTTCACGTTCTTCGGGGATGGATTATGCGCTTATTCGCGAGCGCGGCCAGAGAAGGATTATGCTTTCAAGGGTAATTTTGTGCTGCGGGATCTGATCGCCAACGGACAGTCGATGCGCACGATCTCGCTGCCGCGCGGTCGCCAGCGCCTGCATGCCATGCCGACGAGCACCGGCTACGAAGTGCGCGAAGGCGAAATCTATGATTGGGACGGGCGCAAGCGCGGCCAGACGCCATTCACCGTGCTCCAGCACACGATCAACGGAAGCGGCCGGCTTCGCTATGAGAACCGCGACTATCGCCTGCAGCAGAACGACACGCTGCTGGTGCTGGTGCCGCACAACCACCGCTACTGGCTGGCCAAGGACGAGCGCTGGGAATATTTCTGGATCTCGATGAATGGCGAGGAGGCGCTGCGCATCCACAAATCGATCCTCGACGTCTCGGGTCCGGTGTTCCGGCTGCAGCCGGAGACGATCGATCATCTCGCCGATTGCAGCCTGCGTCTCATCAACGGGGCCGCTGCGCCGGGGGCGGCTTCAGCGATCGCCTATGAGGCGGCGATGGCGCTCTACGACGATGTCTTCGGCTCGCACGCCTTTGCGGAGAAGCAGAGCGCCATGCAGCCGGTCATCGACCACATCAACGCCAATCTCGACAGGCCGCTGCCGGTAGCGGACCTCGTCCAGATCAGCGGCCTCAGCCGGGCGCACTTCTCGCGCTGCTTCGCCGAGAGCGAAGGCATCCCGCCCGCGGAGTTCGTACTGCAGCAGCGGCTGCAACGCGCCGCCAAGCTTTTGACCAAGGCTGACTTCCTGCCCGTGAAGGAAGTCGCCATCCTGTGCGGCTTCGAGGACGCGAACTATTTCTCGAAGGTCTTCCGCCGCTGTTACGGCATTAGCCCGGGCCAGTTCCGCACCACCGGCATGTATGCCAGCATGAGGGTTCCGGCCAGGCGCGACATCAGGGTGTCCGACGACGAGACCTGACCCCGTCGCCGTCCAGCGCAGCCTTGCATGACATGCACTACGCCGCTTGCCGGCTGCCGCCGTCCAGCCATTGGAGATCGGCAGGTGAAAGCGCGATGTCGAGGGCGCGCAAGCTGTCGTCCAGTTCGCCCAGCGTGCGCGGGCCGATCAACGGCACCGATGGGAAAGGCTGGTTGAGCACATAGGCGAGCGCAATATGGATCGGGCTCTTGCCCAGCCGCGCGGCAAGTTCGATCGCCCGGTCGCGGCGGCCGAAATTGCGCTCCGAGTACCAGACCCGCACCAGTTCTTCATTGTCGCGCCGGTCGCGCCCGGCGCGTTCGGTGAAGAAGCCGCGCCCTTGGCTCGACCAGGCGAAATTCGGCATCTGCCGGGCGGTCAGCCAGGCCTTCCAGTCATCGGTGGAGGAGGTCACGCAACCGGCCCAGATCGGCTCCAGCATTTCAGCCAGCGAGAAGTTGTTGGAGAGCGCGCCGGGCTTTTGCTTGCCGGTGCGCTCGGCATAGGCGATCGCCTCGTCCATGCGCTGCATCGTCCAGTTCGAGCCGCCGAACGGGCCACGGATGCGGCCTGCCTTGACCTCGCGGTCCATCGCATCGACGAATTCTCCGACGGGCACGTCCGGATTGTCGCGATGCATGAAATAGATATCGACATGGTCGGTCTGCAGGCGGTCGAGCGACTGGTCGAGCTGCTTGCCGATCACGTCGGGATAGCAGAGCGGGGAATGCGCACCCTTGGCGATGACCACCGATTGCTCGCGCACGCCACGGTTCTTCAGCCATTGTCCAAGCAGCGTCTCGGTGTAGCCGCCACCATAGACATAGCCGGTGTCGAACAGATTGCCGCCTGCCTCGAAGAAGGCATCGAGCAGGATCGACCCCGAGGAGAAGGTGCGGAAGTCCTCGAAACCGAGCGCCACGACCGAGGCCGGCTTCGACAGGCCCGGAATGCCGCGCTTGGCGATCGCCGTGCCGCCGGGGCGCAAGGGCCGGCCGGAGATGGTGTTGGTGCGCAGCGGGGCCTTTTCGATCTCGTATTCCAGCCCCACGGCCGCGCGCCATCTGTCGAGCACGCGCAGTGTGCCGAGGCTGTCGGCCCAGGCCATGCCCGGCCAGGCGAATTCCTGCCGCCCGGAGAGGATGGCGTCGCCGGCGGCGTCGACCTCGAAGGAATAGACGTGACGCTTTTCGTTCACGCTGATGGTTTCGCGCACGCCGTCCGCGCCGATCACATCGATCCGGCCGAGGCCGACATCGCGGTCGCCGCCGGCGAACCAGAAATCCGGCACTTCGATGCGGCCCCTGGTGCCGAAAATCCTGAGCACATTGTCCTGGTTGAGGGAGATGCTGCAGGAGACCTCGGCGACGATGCCGCCCGGGAAATGCAGCAGCGCGGAGGCCCATTCGTCGACGCCGGACTGGCCAAGATGGGCAACGCCGGTCACCTTGTCCGGCTCGAGGAACGGCTTGCCGGCCGCGGCGCCGGCAATCAGCCGCGCCATCGAGACGGGATAGCCGCCGACGTCCAGGATGCCGCCGCCGGCGAGGTCGTTGGCATAAAGCCGGTGCTGCGGCATGAAATCAGGCATGGCAAAACCGAAGCTCGACGTGATCATCCTGATCTCGCCGATGACGCCGGATTTGATCAGTTCCACCAGCTTCAGCGTCTGCGGGTGCAGCCGGTACATGAAGGCCTCGCCGAGAAAGGTGCCGGCCTTGCGCGCCGCATGCATCATGGCGTCGGCCTCGAAGGCGGTCAGCGCCAGCGGCTTTTCGCACAGCACATGCTTTCCCGCGTCCGCCGCCCGGATCGCCCATTGCGCGTGGCCCGGGTGCGGGACCGAAATGTAGATCGCGTCGATTTCCGCGTCAGTGAGCAACGCTTCGTAGCCCTCGAGAATGCGCGCGCCGGGAAAGCTCTGCGCCAAACTCGGCTTGCCCGGATCGCGCGCACCGATGGCGACCAGCTTTCCGTTGCGGGAGCCGGCGACGCCGCCGGCGAAGGCCTTGGCGATGCTGCCCGGGCCGAGAATGCCCCAGCGGATGGGCGTGGTTGCAGTCATTGTCATTCTCCTTGCGGGATGGGAAAGGGCAGCCGATCAGCGCAGCCGCAGCCCTTTTTCGTCGAACAGGTAGGATTTGCGGATGGACACGATGATCTCTGATGTCTCGGGGACCTTGGCCGCGTCGCGCTGGATCACCACGTCCTCCCCATTGGCCGTTCTGGCGTAGAGAAAGCTCGTACCGCCCAGGTGCTCGACCACATCGATGGTGACGGCAAGATCGG
The DNA here is from genome assembly GCF_006442375.1 of Mesorhizobium sp. B2-2-4. Lineage (NCBI taxonomy): Bacteria > Pseudomonadati > Pseudomonadota > Alphaproteobacteria > Hyphomicrobiales > Phyllobacteriaceae > Mesorhizobium > Mesorhizobium sp. B2-2-4. Next base: position 48,592 of record NZ_VFWB01000019.1, read on the forward strand.
CGTCGCCTTCTCCGGCGCTGCCAAAATGTTCGGGTCGCACGCCAACGATGACCTTGCTGCCGATTGCGGACGCGGCGCCCTTCAACGGCTGCGTGATGCGGGTCTTCTCCTGGCCAGCGAGTTCCACCACGACCCCGCGCGCATCGCAGCCGACGACGCGGCCCTTGATGAAATTCATCTTCGGCGAGCCGACGAAACCGGCCACGAACTGATTGTCGGGATTGTCATAAAGATCGAGCGGGCGGCCGATCTGCTCGACATGGCCGCCGCGCAGCACGACGATCCGGTCGGCGAGCGTCATCGCCTCGGTCTGGTCGTGCGTGACATAGATCATGGTGGTGCCGAGCTCCTTGTGCAGGCGCGAGATCTCGACCCGCATCTGGACGCGCAGTTCGGCGTCGAGGTTGGACAGCGGCTCGTCGAACAGGAACACCTGCGGCTCGCGCACGATGGCGCGGCCGATGGCAACGCGCTGGCGCTGGCCGCCGGAGAGTTTCTTCGGACGGCGCTCCATCAATTCGCTGATGCGCAGGATCTCGGCCGCCCGTTTCACCCTGCGGTCGGTGTCGGCCTTCGGATTGCCGGTCATACGCAGGCCGAAGGAGAGATTCTGCTCCACGTTCATATGCGGATAGAGCGCGTAGGACTGGAACACCATGGCTATGCCGCGGTCGGCCGGCTCGACATCGTTGACCACCTTGCCGCCGATGGCGATCTCGCCATCGCTGATATCCTCCAGCCCGGCGATCATCCTGAGCAGCGTGGACTTGCCGCAGCCAGACGGGCCGACGAACACGACGAACTCGCCATCCCTGATGTCGATGTTGGCGCCATGGACGACCTCGAAAACGCCGAAGCGCTTGACGACATTCGTGAGCGTGACGGTTGCCATGCCTACCCTTACTTGACCGCGCCGGCGGCGATGCCGGCAATGAAATGGCGTTGCAGCAGCACGAACACGATCAGCATCGGCACCGTCAGCATTACCGCGCCCGCCATGATGCCGCCCCACGACACTTTGGTGAGGCCGATCAGCGTGCCGAGCGCCACCGGTGCGGTCATCGCGCCGGGCTGGCTGTTGATCAAAAGCGGCCAGAGATAATTGTTCCAGGACGCCAGGAACAGGATGATGCAAAGGGCGGCCAGCATCGGCCGCGCCAGCGGCAGCGCGATGAAGACGAAGATGCGCCACTCCTTCACGCCTTCGACGCGGGCGGCATCGAACAGGTCATCGGGCATCATGGAAAAGCTCTGGCGCATGAACAGCACGCCCAGCGAATTGAACAGCGGCGGCACGATCAACGCCACCCAGGTGTTGGCGAGCTTGAAATCGCGCGCCACCATGATGAATTGCGGGATCAGCACCACCGCGTAGGGGAGCGTGATGGTGCCCAGGATGATGGCGACGACCAAGCCCTTGCCGACGAACCGGTAGCGCGCCAGCGCCCAGCCGGCCATCGACGTCAGCAGCACCGACAAAAAAGTGTAGGTGACCGCCACCGAGACCGAAATGCCGATGGCGCCGACAAAGTCGGTGTCGCGCTGCAGGTTGTTGAAATTGTCCACGAAATTGCCATGCGGCAGCAACTCGATGCCGGGGCTGAAGATGCCGTTGTCCGGCATGGTCGAGAACACGACCATCATCCACAGCGGAAACAGCCAGATCAGCGCCAGTGGCGTGAGGAAAAGATGCAGCAAGAGGCTGCGCTTCAGCCTGGCCGAGGCGAGCGAGCTCATTTCGGTTCCCTCGTCAGCCACAGTTGCACCAGCGTGATGGCGATCGCCAGCCCCGCCATGGTGTAGGCGACGGCCGAGGCGTAGCCGAAATTGAGCGACCGGAAGCCCTGGCGATAGAGCAGCAGGCCGAGCGTCTCGGTGCCGCCGCCCGGTCCGCCGCGTTCAGTGATCAGGAACGGCTCGGTGAACAGCTGCATGGTGCCGATGATCGACAGCACGGTGCAGAACACGATGACCGGCTTCAACAGCGGCAAGGTGATGAAGAAGAACTGCTTGAGCTTGCTGACCCGGTCGAGCGTCGCCGCCTCGTAGACGTCCTCGGGGATGGACTGCATGCCGGCCAGAAGGATGATGGCGTTGTAGCCGGCCCAGCGCCAGGTGACCGCGATCATGATCAGCGCCATGGCCGGCGTGACATTGGAGAACCAGTCGATCTTGGGCAGCCCGACGCTGTTCAGGAGCTTGTTGATGATGCCGAAATCGAGGTTGAACATCAGCCGGAACACCGCGGAGTAGGCGACCTCGCCGACCACCACGGGAGCGAAGAAGGCGAAGCGGTAAAGTCCCCTCGCCTTCAGGAGCGGCGAATTCAAAAGCACGGCCATCACCATCGCCAACGCGATCATCACCGGCACCTGGATGACGAGGATGAGCAGCGTGTTCTTCAAGGCATTGAAGAAGGCCGGATCGCCGATCAGCCGGCCCCAGTTGAAGCCGGGCGCAAAGCGCCAGGGCACGGTGCGCGTCGCCTGGAACGAGATCAGGAACGAAGAGATGATCGGCCATACCCAGAAGACGGAGAAGATCAGCAAATAGGGCGCGAGGAAACGATAGGCCGTGGCGTTGCGGTTGCGCATCGTGCTCCTCCTTCTCTCGTCGGCGTTTCAAGCTGTGGCCCCCGCGCGCAGCGGGAACCGGTCCGTTGGCCATGCAACATTTCACACGTCCGCGAGGAGACCTCCCGCGGGCCGCGGTCGGGTCCGGGCGGCGCATGCCTGCCCGGACCCCGTCTGGGAGGTTATGACTTGACCGGCAGCCCGGTCGCCGCCGCGATCTGGCTGGCGGCATCGTCGAGGGCTGCCTTGGCGTCGGGATAGCCGCCGGCGAGATATTTGGTCTGCACGGCGCGCATGATGATCTCCGCGTCGCTCTGGAACTGCGTGCCGCGGCTGGGGACGATCTTGGGCAGAGTGGCGAGGATGTCTTTCCACACCGCCTGGCCGCCCCAATAGGGCAGGCCGTCCGAGACGTAAGGGTCGTTCAACGCAGACACCAGCGAGGGGACGAGGCCGAACTCCTTCAGCATGGTGATCTGGCCCTCATTGGTTTCGAGCGTGTATTTCAGGTACTCGTAAGCCGCTTCCTTGTTCTTCGACCCCGAAGTGATGGCCAGCGACGAGCCGCCGAGATTGGCGGCGCGTGGCCCATCGGCGGTAAGGCTCGGCATCAGGTAGACGCCCCATTTGCCGTTTTCGCCAGCCGATTCGGTGCGGATGGTGCCTTCATACCAGCCGCCATAGACCTGGGTGGCAACGGTGCCGGCGGTGTTGTTGGTGATCTTGGTGCCCCAGTCGGCCGAGGAGATGATGCCGGCGTCCTTCATCTCCTTGATCTTGGCCAGCGTATCGATGCATTTCGGCTGGTTCACCGTGATCGACTGGCCATCCTCGGAGAAATAGCCGCAGCCTTGTTCATTGGAGATCATGCGGAAGAATTCGGTGTCGCCGTTGAAGTCGGCGTTGGTCATGGTGACGCCGGGATTGGCGGCCTGGATCTTCTTGCCGGCGGCGATGAAATCGTCCCAGGTCTTGATCGACGCCGGATCGACGCCGGCCTTTTGGTAGAAGTCGCGGCGGTAGAAGGCGGCGACCGGGCCGGAATCCCACGGCATCGCATAGGCCTTGTCGCCGACCTCGAGCTCGGTGCGCTTGAAATCGGGGAATTTCGCCTGGTCCTCGGCGCTGTAGCCCAGCGTGTGCAGGTCGACAAAGCAATCGGGAAATTGGCTCCAGTAATTCTCGGCCTCGCCGTTCTCGATGGTAACGACATCAGGCAGGCCGACGCCACCGGCGGCGCATCCGGCGATCGATTTGTCATAGGTCGGCTGGTTGCCGAGATCCTGGACGGTGACCTTGATGTCAGGATGCAGCTTGTTGAACCCGGCAATCGTCGCCTTCAGCGACGAGGCGGCGATGTTCCAGCTCCAGATGGTGATTTCGCCCGATTGCGCGAAGGCCGGGGCTGAGCCCAAGGCAAGCGCGAGCGCGGCGCAGGACAGTGTGATGCGCATTGAAATCCTCCCATTTCATTTGCTCTCTCTGCGAGCCGGGCTAGACTATGCGGTGCGGAAGGCTTGTCCCCGACAAAGGGAATACGAAATTGGCGGAAAGTAAGATGCCGGACCGGCAGTTTTACCAGCCTGGCGCCAGCAGCGTGGAAGGAATGCCGCTGCTGTTGCAGATGTTCCACACCGCTCCCCTGGTGATGCTCAAGCCGCATTGGCATGCGCAGGTCGAGGTGAACTTCATCGTGCGCGGCAGCGTGCATTACCGCATGAACGACCACGAAATCTCGCTTTCGGCCGGTGAGATGTGTCTGTTCTGGGGCGGACTGCCGCACCAGATGGACGATTTGAGCGACGACGCCATCTATGCCGGCGCGCATCTGCCGCTGGTGCATTTCTTCCGGCTGCATCTGCCGGCTGACATACGTCACCGGCTGATGACGGGTGCCACGCTGGTGACCAGCGCCACCGATCAGTCCGACAACGATAATTTCGACCGCTGGAACCGCTACGCCCGCTCCGGCGACCCGGCCAAGGCCGAGCACGCCGTCAACGAACTGTTGCTGCGGCTCGAGCGGGTGCGGTTCGAGCCCTACAGGCTGGTGCCGGAAAACGCGGCCGGACAGGAAGCGGGCAGCCCGTTCGACCAGCAGTCGTCGCGCAATGTCGGGCGCATGTGCGATTTCATCGCCGAGAATTTCCTCTACGACATCGATTGCATGAACATAGCGGCGGCCGCCGACCTCCATCCCAAATACGCCATGAGCATCTTCAAGAAATCGACCGGCATGACGCTCAACGAATATGTCAACCTGTTGCGGCTGAGCTATGCGCAGGCGCTGCTCATGCACCAGGACGCCAATGTGCTCAGGGTCGCGATGGATTCGGGCTTCGGTTCGCTCAGCGCCTTCAACAAGTCGTTCCGGAAGCTCGCCGGCATGACACCTACGGATTTTCGCAAGGGATTGGCGGGCGCCCGATAGCGGCGGTGAGGCGCGGAAACCAGCGGATCGGGCGGCACTTCTTTTCCTGCCGGAAATCCACATCTGGGCGCTGGACAGGCCGGATTCCCATGCTATAACCCACGCGCTTTCAAGGGGACGCCCACGGCGCTTCCATGAAATCCGGAGCGCGAGTTTTCGTTAGCCGGAACAGGCCCAGATAGCTCAGTTGGTAGAGCAGCGGACTGAAAATCCGCGTGTCGGTGGTTCGAATCCGCCTCTGGGCACCATTTCCCCCCAAGCCGCTGATTTTCCTGAAGCGTTATTTTCCAAGGGTTTGACCCACCTCGACTGTCACACACGCTGTGATACAGTCGAGGAATGGACGACATGCGCAAGATACCAAACACAATCATCCGAAATGGCATCTACTATGTTCACGTCCGCGTACCGAAAGACCTCATAGAGAGTTAGCCGCCCTGCTTGGGGCAAGAGTTGTCGAAGGTGACGATGGCCCAGCGGTTCTGGCGCAAGGCCAACTTGCGCATCCATCCGGTCCTCTCCCCGAACTTGGCGCGGCACCAGGCGCCGTCGGTCGCCGTCATGCACAGTTCGGTCGTGACGCAGGTTTGCGACGGAACCACGCCGACCACCTCGGCGTCGTCGCGCGCCTCGGCGCGGACGTTCAGGTTAACCAGGACCTGGACGCTGGCGCCTTCCGGCGCGGGAGGCGCGGCCTGTGCCGCATCCGCGCACTTGCCGGTGAAGCCCGAATAGAAGCAGCCCCCGGCCCGCTTGGCAGTCTTGAGCATGGCCGCCGTTCCGGCAACACCGACCTTCTCGAAGATCAGCGGAGCGCCCGATACGCTGGTGCCGCTGATCCGCCGCTGGTTGCCGCCAAGACGGGCGATCACCGCTCCGGCCGCATCGAACAGGGCCATCTGACCCTCGCTCACGCCCCAGGAACTGACCAGAGCGGCATCGCCGCGGCAGCCCAGCCCCTTAATGGCGAAGCGGCCGTTCGCATCGGCTGTCGACCCCAGCGCCATGTGGCAAGTTGAGGGAAGGTTGGAATAGCGCGCATCAACGAGCTGCCAGGTGCCGCTGAATGCCTGAACGAACTGGTCCACGGACTGCGCCCGTACCACCGTGGCCGGGAACGACATGCCCGCCACGGCCAGAACGACGGTCAAAAATCTCGCAACCTTCATGATGCCCTCTCCGCTGCGCGAAAGTCGAAAATTAGGGAGCTAGCGACTTCCTCAGGGCTCGCCCGCCGAAACCTCGGCCTGGCCGACGACCCTGCCGTCCTGCCGGAGAACAACCCTGATGGAGATGTGGTCGCCCTTGGCGAGAGACAGCGCAGTCCTGGCTATGTCCTGGGATTGGCCGGCGGAGAGCCTCAGTGTGCGGTTCTGGCGCGTGGTCATCGTGCCCGAGCCGCCCGTCCGGTCGATCTCAACCGAGCCCTCGATCTCCACAACGCCAAGGCCGACGGCCGATGCAGTGATCTGGACCCCGGCGCCCGTGGGCACGATGGCGATGGAGGGGACCGCGACGGCGCCTCCGTGCTGCGCCACCGCGCCGCCTGCACCGCAGGCGGCGGCAAGACCCACGACGAGTGCAGCCGCGCCGCGCATCGCTAGAAACCGGTCTGGGTGATCGAAACTGTTCCCGGCGCCGTCGAGAACACCTGCATGCCTGTCACGCCTACCGGGCTAAGATTGTTGCCGTTCTGCGTGATGGTCACGGCGGTGTTGGCCGCCACGGACGTGGAGAAGGTGTTGCCGTTGCCGTTCTGAACTATCTCGCCGCTGCCACCAGAACCCACGGTGAGTGAGTTGGCATTGCCGCTGCCGTTCTGCACGATCAGACCGGTTGCGCCACCGCCTACGGTCAGCGATGCATCGTTGCCATCGCCGAGCTGCAGGACGGCGCCAAGGGAATCGGCTCCAAATGCGCTCAACTGAGCCGAATTGCCCAACGTCCCGCCAGCCGAATTGTCCTGGAGAAGAAACAACTGACCACCATCGCCTTCGATGGTCAGCGTTGCGGTGTTGCCCTGGCCTGTCTGAAGCGCGGACGGCGCAGTCGCCTGGTCCATCCGGTACAGGTCGCCGACAGCAAGCGTGCCGCCGAGCGCGTTATCGATCATCTGCTGCGTCGGGCCGGCGACAAGCGAACCGGTGGCGCGCGACTGGTCTGACGACAGGACGTTTCCCTCGAGCGCGCCAGGAGGGCTGGTCTGGATGATCTTCAGGACGTTATTGTCGCCAGCAAAGGCCGGAGAGGAACATAAGACGAGAGCGCTCGCCAGAACAGCCGTAGATTTGCGCATGATGCGAACAAGCTCCCTGTGTTGCGTCACCAGGATGTCTGCGAGACGCTGACCGTATTGCCGTTTCCGGACTGTGAAAATCCCACGACGTTATTTCTTCCGGATTGGGTGACGGCTGCCTGATTTGCCATGCCCGAGATCGAGGCTGTAAGCCGGTCGCCGCTGCCCTCCTGCGCGAAAGCGAAGAGATTGTAGCTGCCGGTTACGCTGGCGATGATGTGGTCGTCGAATCCGCTCTGTGTGATCGAACCGGGCGTGAGGCCAGCCGAGAGGATCGCTCCGATGAAGGACGGGCCAAGCGGGCCGCCGTTGAAATCGCTCTCGATGTTGACGTCGATCACGTTCGCCGCGCCGAGACCGTGGTGGGCCTGAAGAACGGACACCGCATTGAGGCTGCCGCTCACGCCGAGCATGAGCGAATTGGACAACCCGTGCTGGGCCAGGATAACCAGTTCGTTGCCGGCCTGGGCAGGCGCCGACGCCAAGACGACGCCCGCAACAAAGACAGAATGCAGATTCATTGTTACAGTCCCCTCGTAATGTGGGGAGATCATCGCAAGTGCTGCCTAATATTCGGGCCTCGGGATCGATCAAAGTTGAAGCAACGTCGCTTTCTCCGGTCCGACCGAAGACAAGGTCATTGCTGGAGCACGACGGCGCTCTGCCAGAACCAGCCTGAGGCGCCACGCCACCGAACTGGTTGCTGTCGCCGTGCACCGACGCCAGGAGGGTAAGCGCCGCGCCGCCCTTTGCGTTGGAGAACGGATTGAGAGGGTCCATGAGCATCGTCAACGCACCGGCGCTATCGAGGCCACATAGTCACGTTGCCGGGCCGCCTTCGGAGTCGCGGCAGGGTTTGGCGCCGTCGCCGCGCCGGCGACCGCAGGCGAAGCCTCGGGAACGGCCACGCCCGGCTCAAGCGAGCCGACGGTTTCGTCCGGCGCTGCGGGAGGCGGAGCCACGGGGACGGGCGCGCCCGGCGGCGGAGCCGCCAGGGCCGGAGTCGTGCGTCGCGGCGCAGCCGCCGCGCGCGGCCATGCGGCTGTCGTCTCGACGACGTCCGCGGCGTTGCGTGTCTTGGGCGGCGGCACGATTTCAGCGGCCGCGGTCAGCTTGGTGCCATACTTCTCGTTGCGGTAGTCGGCTATCAGCTCGCGTCCTGCATCCCGGTCCTCGAACGACCAGACACCGAGTTCGGCGCCCTCGATGATCATACCCATCACCGCCTTCTCGATGGCCTGCTGCACGGCGATCTGCTTGGGCTCGTTCTGGGTGACGCCCGCCTCAGCCTCGAGGATCTTGTCCAGGGCGACATAGCGGAATGCACCGCCCTGCAGCGCGTAGGAGGCGATCATCTTGTGAACCGCCACGCTGGACAGCACCTCTCCCGTGTTCGTCGAAACGGCCCGCAATGTGACGGTCACAGTGTCCTGCTGCCACTTCACATCGCCGCCGATGCCCAAGTAGCGCGCGCCGATGCCGCCCGTCATGGTGTTGGTGTCGTAACCGGTGATTCCGCCCTGGAGGATGATGCCCGCGTGATCGAGCGGCGGCAGGACCCGCGCGTCGATACGCTGCTCGTTGCGGTAGAGCCGCCGCATCTCGGTGACGATCTGCCGTTCCTTGAGCAGGTCGTCAAGGCGGGCACGGTCGAGTACAGTGAACCAGCGCTTCTCGCCAGCATCCTGCAAGGCCTTGATCAGCATGGGCGCACCGCCCTGGGTGACAGCCCGCGACAGGGTCTGGACGTTCTCGCGTTCCTTGTACTGGCCGGTGAGATCGGGGAAATCGTAGACGGCGACGGTAATTCGCTTCGAGGGGGCCGGGATGGTGCGCAGGCTGTGGCTCTGCTTCGTCACAGGCGAATAAACAGGCTGCAGAACGCCTTCGGTCGGCACCGCCTGGCATCCGCCAAGCACTGACACGAGTGCGCCTACGACGGCGACCCTTGCGATCTTTGTCCCAAAGCGCCGGCTTTTCGGCATGTCGCCCTCCCGTGAGGCCGCTGCCCGCACTCGCACTGATCCATCCCGCATCGAAATCAATTGAGCCCCGGGCTGAGCGACGTGCTCGACGTCAGGTCGCCGCTCAGGGCGCCGGTGTTCAATCCGCCGGACAGAGCGTTGCCCGACTCCAGGCCACCAGCGCCCTGCATGAGGGAATTCACGGTGTTGTTTGTCGCGACCAGCAGGGGCACCACGATCTCGGTGACGCCGGTCGGGTCAGTGATGATCAGCCGGATCGAATCGACGGTCCGCTCGAAGGTGACGGTCGTCTCACCGAAACGGACCGTACCCGAGTCCTGGGGATTGTCACCGAAGATCGCCTCGGTAACCTGACTCGCGAGCCCCGAAAGCAGGCGGCTCTGGAGCTGGTGGATGAAGAGGTCCGCGTCGGTGGAGCCCGGATCGCTCGGATCCGTCGAATCCGTGCCCGGGCCTGGCGTACGGGCCGTGGCCGTACGCTGGGCGTTGGCGAGGCCGAGCAGGTGAGACGAATTCAGCGGGCTGCCGCCGAAGGAGGGGTTGACCGGAGTGTAAACCATATCCTGAGCGACCGAACCGCCCGCGGCAGCCAGAACAACGCCAGCGGTCAGAAGCGCCGCACAAGCAGTCTTCATCATCTCATCTCCCCCAACACCTTGCGAATGAAAACCGCCATAACGGCGTTTCTTGCAAACACTTCCAGGCACCGTTTCCGCCACCCTGCCGCTTTTCCCCAACGTACATGGCAGGATCGCTATTTGCGCCTGCGCCCGCCCTCACTGCGCTTTTTACGGAACGTGCTGACGGGGCCGCCCGGCGACCCTACTGCGAGACGCCAATGCTGTTTGAGCTGCCGATCTGGCTGAACGATGCATAGTTGCTGTTCCCCGCCTGGACGATCGCGACCTCGTTGCCGGTTCCCATGGTCGACCCGTCGATCGTGTTGCCGCCGCCGATCTGGGCGAAGGCGAACTGGTGCAGATTACCGACGACGTCATAGATCAGGCTATTGCCCGACAGCGCCGAGGACGAGTCCTGAAGCGCCCTGCCCGCCACGAGTTGACCGCCAGACGTGCTGACCAGCAATCCCGCGGCGCCGGTCAGGCTGCCACTGCCGTTTGAGTCCCCCTGGAAGGTCATGCCGACCGTATTGAAGTTGCCGATCTGGTCGATCGCTACATCGTTCTGGTCGCCGAAGATGTCGACAGAGCCGGTATTCACGTCTCCTGTCTGACTCAGCGTGACCTCGTTGGCATTGCCGGTCGCCAGCGCCACCGCGTCGTTGAAGGTGCCGTCCTGGTCGACGTCGAACTGGTTGCCGTCCCCGTAGATCTCGATGAGCGCGCTGTTGATGGCGCCGTCCTGGGCGAGCGTTGCGCCGTTGATGTTTCCGGTGACGACCACCCCGCCCGTATTGCTGCCCTCCTGGTCTACCGCCACGTCGTTCTGGTCGCCCTGGATGTCGACTGTCGCTTCGTTGTAGCCGGCCGCGCCGAGCTGATCGACGACAACGTTGTTGCTGTTTCCATCGACGCGGATCACGGCCTCATTACCGAAGGAGGAGATGGCTTCCTGGTCGAGCAAAACGACGTTGAGGTTTCCGGTGACGAACACCTCGCCCGTATTGCTGCCGTCCTGGTCCACCGCCACGGCGTTCTCGTCGCCGAGAATGTCGACGGTCCCGTAGTTGCTGCCGATCACGCCCAGCTGGTCGAGCGAAATCGTGTTGGCGTTCCCGTCGACGTCGATCTCGCCGACATTGCCGAACGAAGCGAGGCTGTCCTGGTTCAGGACCACCGCATTGTCGTCGCTGCTGCCGGCGGTCCGGGATCCGATCAGGACCTCGCCGAGATTGGCGATTCCGATCTGGCTCAGTGTAAGTTCGTTGGAGTTGCCGTTCGCAAACGCCAGCGCCTCGTTTGCCTCGCCAATCTGGGCAATGCCGAACTGGTTGCTGTCTCCGCGGATCTCGAGTTCGGCGCTGTTGACGTCGCCTTCCTGCGATACCGCGACCTGATTGGCACTTCCGTCCACAGTGCCGACGATCCGGTTACCCAGCCCGTCCTGGACGAAGCCGAACAGGTTGCCGTCGCCGGTCGCGACATAGCTCAGGTCGTTGCCTTCCCCGGTCTGGCGAATGCGCGACTGGGAGATCCCCACGCTCAGCGCCACCCCGGTGAAGACGCCGGACGTCACCCCGTTGCCGGCACCCGAGAAGGTCAGCCTCGCGGTGTTGTCCAGGGCGCCGGTGTTGGTCTGGCTCAGCTCGCGAATCTGGTTGCCATTGCCGCCGCCCTGGGTCACCGACCCGACGTTCGTGCCGCCGCTCGAGGCGCTGTTGATCTGCGTCGCCGTGTAGACGAGCTGGGAATTGCCAGTCTGGTTGACGGTCAGCTGGTTGTCGAAGCCGGTCTGGTGCGCGCCACTGCCGTCATTGCGCGGGCCGCTGCTGGTGTTGCCCACGCGCGAAGACTGGCCGGTCTGGGTGATGGTGACGTCGTTGGAACCGTCCGCGGCGCCGCCGGTGAAGGTCTGCCGCAAGTTGGAGACGCGTGCCGACCAGCCGCCGTTCTGGGTGATCGTTGCGTTGTTGGAAGAGGTCGTCGCAGACGTGCCGCCATTCTGCTGCACCTCGAAGACGGCCTGGTTGGCACCCGTCTGATCGATTCGCAGATAGTTGGAGTTTCCGATCTGGTCGATGCCAAGACCCGCCTGGTCGCCCGGCGCTCCTGCCCGGTTGATCTGGTTGCGCGGCGGGCTGTTCACGTTCGAGTCATGCGTCTGGTTGATGATCAGCTCGTTGTCGGTGCCGTCCTGCCGGATTCGCTGCGTCGTATGTCCGGCTCTGTTGCCGACGGCCGAACCGTTCGACTGACCCTGGACGATGGAGGCCGAGTTACCGTCGCCGATCTGGTCGATATAGGCCTCGTTCTCGCTGCCTGCGAGTGCCGCCCCCATCAAAAGTCCGACCGCCGTGGTGGTCGCAAGTGTCAGCTTGAGTGTCATCGTGTAACTCCTGTCACGCGGTTGAATGTTGCTCGAAGACGTCGGCCGGGCGGCTTCCCGCCCGGCCGATAGCGCTTACTGCGAGACGGAGAGGTTGTTCGAGCCGCCACCGTTCTGGGTGAACGACGTCACGTTGTTCGACCCGTTTTGCAACACGGCGACCTGGTTTCCATTGGATGCGCCGGCGTTGCCGACGAGGCCGGTGATGGAGTTGCCGCCACCGATCTGAGCAAAGGCGAACTGGTTCAGATTGCCGATGACCTCATAGGTCAGGCTGTTCCCCGTCAGGGCCGAGGACGAGTCCTGAAGGGCCCTGCCCGCCATGAGGAGGCCGCCAGAGCTGCCGGCCAGAGCTCCCGCAGCGCCAGTCAAGCCGTTCGCGCCGTTCGTGTCACCCTGGAAGGTGATGAGGGCCGTGTTGAAGCTGCCAACCTGGCTGATCAGCGCTTCGTTGCCATTGCCGGCCGCCAGGCCCAGCGCATCGTTCAACGTGCCGGACTGGACCACCGCCAGCTCGTTGCTGTCTCCGAGGATCTCGATCTGCCCGTTGTTGGAGTCGCCGGTCTGGTCGAGCGATGCGGTGTTGAGGTTTCCGACCACCGACACCAAGCCCTCGTTCCTGCCGACCTGGTCGACCGCGACGTGGTTCGTGTCGCCGAAGACGTCGGCGAGCACGTTGTTGCCGTAATCGAGACTGGTCACGCCGAGCTGGTCGACGGAAATCGTGTTGGTGTTTCCATCGACGAGAATCTCGGCTTGATTGCCGAACGAGGCGCCGCTGTCCTGGTTCAGAGCCACGACATTGTCGTCGCTGCCGCCGTTCCGGTCGCCGACCAGGATCTGGCCGATATTGGTGCCTCCCGTCTGGCTCATCGTGACGTCGTTGGCGTTGCCGGTCGCCCGCGCCGTCGCCTCGTTGTAATCGCCGGACTGGTCAACGTCGAACTCGTTGTCGTCCCCGATGATCTCGAGCAGCGCGCTGTTGACGGCGCCGTCCTGGTCCAGCGTTGCGTCGTTGGCGTTTCCGACGACGTACACGTCGCTCTGATTGCTGCCGTTCTGGTCGACAGCCAGGTCGTTGTCGTCGCCCTGGACGTCGACGGCCGCCTCATTGTAGCCGATCGCGCCGAGCTGATCGACCGACACCGTATTGCCGTTTCCGTCGACCAGGATCTCGGCTTCATTGCCGAACGAGGAGCCGGTGTCCTGGTTCAGAACCACCAGGTTCTCGTTGCTGGCGCCATCCCGGTCTCCGATCGCGATCCGACCGATATTCGCGTCGCCCGTCTGGCCCACCGCGAACTCGTTGGCGTTGCCGGTCGCCCGAGCCACCGCGTCGTTCCCCGAGCCGGACTGGTCGATGCCGAACTGGTTGCCGTCACCGAGGATGTCGAGCAGCAGGCTGTTGCCGTTGCCTTCCTGCTTGATCAAGCCTTGCGTCACCGAGGACGAGGTGCTGACAAAGGTGCCGAAGCCGGTCGTGCCGTTCGAGTTGCCGACCTGCGACGCTTCCGCGGTGTTGCCATCGCCGACCTGCGACCCGTCGATCGCGTTGCCGTCGCCGTCCTGGCTCATGGCCGTCGCATCGCCCTGGCCGTTCTGGAGCGAGGCGCCGATGCGGTTGCCTGCCCCGGTCTGGCTCAGGTTGGCGTCGTTGCCGCCGCCGGTCTGCGTCACCCCGCCGCTGACGGAGTCAGCGTTGCCGGTGCCGATAATGTTGCCGCCGGCGCCTTCGCTGGTCTGGGTGATCGCCACAGTGTTGGCAGCACCCGAGACATGCGTCTGTGCGATGCCGGTGACGGTGGAGAGCCCATCCACAGGCTCGCCCGAAGCGGTCTGCTGGGTGACGGTCGCGCTGTTGAGCCTCCCCGAGCCGCTTGCGCTGCTCTGGTTGATCTGGTTGACGCGGTTGCCGTCGGAAAGCTGGTCGATGACCAGCACATTGCCGTCGCCTGTCTGGTCGAGGCCGGTGCCGCGGGTACCCACCTGGTTGCGGTTGCCGGCCTGCCCGACATCGAGGTTGTTACCCGAGCCGTTCTGGCTGGCCGCGTCCGTCGCGGTGCCGACTTCGTTCTCGTCGCCGGGACCCTGGACCACCATGCCAGTGTTGCCGCTGCCCGTCTGCGAGACGTTAGCGAAGTTGTCGTCGGCCCAGGCCGACGCAGACACCAGCGCCATCGCCGTCGCGGCCAGAAGTGTCGAAGCGAAACGTTTGGATGAGAGTAGTGCCGTCTTCTTCATTTTGATTATCCCCAACTAGAGTGAGAGATGTCGATGCCGGTCGCGCCCGGATGCCGGAAGCCGGATTGGAGCGCCGGGGCATCGTCAATTTGTTGAACCTTGGCGTCTGCGACGTGTCGTAAGCCGCGCACACTGCTTGCGGCTTCAAACTGACTCGGACGCACGATGCTTCTGCAAATGGACGCCGGAGCAGGCGAACCTGGCTCCGGCGCCATAAGACCTCTATGGCTTGGCAACTGCCGCCATAGCGGCGCGCGCCTGCTCGACCAGATCGACGCCGATCTTTTCGCTGTACTCTTTCACGACAGGCGCAACGCGTTCGGTCATGGCTGCGAGCGCTTCAGGCGTGGGTTGGGAAATCTCGAAGCCCTTCGCCGCGAGCTCCGCCTCCAATTTCCCTGCCTCCTTGCGAGAAAGATCCCGTTGGAAGGCTGCCGATTCCTTCGCAGCTTTCATGACGGCTGCCTTGTCCTCCTCGGAGAGGCTTCCAAACCATTTCTGACTCGCGAGAAGAACAAACGGCGTATAGACATGGCCCGTCTTGGTCAGATACTTCTGCACCTCATAGAACCTTGCGGTGTAGATAAGAGCGTACGGCGTCTCCTGGGCATCGACGGCGCCATTTTCGAGCGCGCTGTACAGCTCAGGCCAAGGAAGCGGCGTCGGATTGGTTCCCAAAGCCGTCCAGGTCGCAATGAACAACGGGTTGGGTATGACGCGGATGTTGATCCCTGCCATATCGTCCACCGTTTTGACGGGACGAACCTTGTTGGTCATGTGGCGGAAGCCGTTGTCCCACCACGCCAGACCGACGATGCCGGTCTTTTCCTTCAGCTGTGCAAACAGCTGCTCGCCGACCGCGCCGTCCATGACGGCATCGACCGCGGCGAAGTCCTTGTAGAAAAACGGAAGATCGTAGATCATGAATTGCGGAACGACGCCGACCAGGTTGGGCGTGGGGCCAACCATGATATCGATGAAGCCGGCCTGAACCGACGCCTGCATCTCGGGCTCGCTGCCGAGCACGCCATTTCCGAACGTGTCGATCTTGATGCGCCCGCCCGTCTTCTCTTCCACCAGCTTCGCAAAATAGCGCGAAGCCTGTCCGACCGGATGGTCTTCCGTAGGCACGTAGCCCAGGCGCGGGTTCTGAGCCATGGCCGGAGCGGCGGCCAAGAGCCCTCCCAGCAGCGCCGCAGTCAGAAACAATACTTTCTTCATAGTTCAACCTCCCAAGAATTGGTTCAAAGGAACCAGAATGCAGGAACTGCAACCACTAAGGAACAGGACCGGCGGTACGAGAATGGCCTATTCGGCCAAGACTAACGATATGGCGTCCCTGGCTGCTGAAGCGGACGGTACGCCGCTTCTGCTACGGCGCCGACGAGCCTCCGACGGGCGGTGTGATCAATTTCTGCGGCCACGATGAACGCGCCCCCCGAATACACCCCGGCCGATGCTCCCCCGCGCCAAAGTCAGGTCAGACCAACGGCCCGCCCTCACGATGAGGACGGGCCACCGGCAACATCAATCAAGCCATCCCTTGCCCGAGATCGGGGGCATCGGTGGGTTGGGCTGGCTGGCAGTCGGCGGCCAGTTATGCGTACCGGTCGGGAAGGGATTGATGGCAATCCGCGTGTCACTCCCCGGACAATAGTTCGCCGCCGAGTGCCACCGGCCGGCCGGGACATAGACAATGTCGCCGGCCTCCGAGACGAAGCCCGGCAGGCCTTCGAGGTTGTATTGGATCTGACCTTCCATGATGAACCAGAATTCACCATAGTTGATGTGCCTGTGTCCGAGCGCCGTGGGGGACTGCATATTGCAGTTGAACGCCTGGCCGCGGATGGCGTTAACGAACAAGCCAGGGGCGGTTACGAATGCGCCGCCCGAGGGCGAAGCAAGGAAATCCCTGAAAGTAGAATTGCCTGTCCCAAGGGCTTCTGCACCCGGATCCTGTCGCGTCAACGCCCAGGTCATCCCCGGCTGCGGCTTAGGCAAGGTTGCCGCCGCCTGCGGGTAAGTGATCTTGGCGTCCGCGGTGAAGACCTCGAAGTGCAAGGACGGCACCGCGCCGACGTTCTTCATCTGGAACTGCGTGCGCGCGGGGACCTGGACCATAAAGCCTTTGGTGGCCGTAAACGGCGCCTCGCTCCCGATCGTGAACTCGACCGAACCTTCCCAGACAATGAAGGCCGCGCGAGTATCCGATATGAACATGGCCGGCGACTGATCACCGACCGCCAACTGAACCCATGAAGCCCGCAGGTGCGCGTCGCTGACGATCTCCTGGTGCCAAGTCTTGGACTGATTGGCGGGAGAAATCTTGGCGCGCACGTCGGCTATCGTCGTGTGCGGCTTGTTCGGGGCCTTGTATGGTGCCAGCGCCACCGGCTTTGGCGTCCAGGTGAACACCGTCTGTGCGAGCGCCGCGGTGGACGATACCGCCCCGATCGCCAGCGCGGCCACCACGGCCAATCCGCCTTTCCGTAGGTTCATGAGAGTCACTCCTCCGTTTTCTGCTTGACCGATGGTGACACCGCGAATCTGACCGAAACCCCAAGCATCGACCGATCAGAAAAATCCACAATGTGGACGCGATGTCCAACAATGCATATTGGGCAGACTATTAATGGGTTGTCAACGCCTCACCGCGGCGCTTCAGGGCCTGTCGATCGGATGCTTGCCTGTTGGGTTAACGTGCATGGATCATAACGTCCGCTGACAGTGCAGGAGGCCTCGGCGGCTGATCGGAGGCTGTCTAGGGTACGGGTGTGATCGCCGCTCCACTCTGGAACCAGGCGATCACGTTCTGGGCCACGAGGTCCGCCATTGCGGTGCGCGTACTGACCGACGCGGACCCGATATGCGGCAGGATCGTCAGGTTATCGAGCGCCAGCAGGTCTTCGGAGACATTGGGTTCATCCGCGAGCACGTCGAGGCCGGCCGCCGCAATGGCTCCCGTGCGCAGGGCGCCGATCAGTGCATCCTCGTCCACGACGGTTCCGCGGCCTACATTGATGAACACGCCCTCGGGCCCGAGGGCGGACAGCACCTCGGCATTCACGCTGTTTGCGGTCGACGGGTCGCCCGGCACGATGGAGATGAGCACATCGACGGCACTGGCAAGTTCCAGCAGTGAAGAAAAGTAGTCGTACGCAACCCCCTCCGCCGGGCGCCGGCTGTGATAGGCAACAGGAAGCCCAAACGCTTCAACTCGTCGGGCGATGCAGCGACCGATCCGCCCCATTCCGTAGATGCCGACCCTGCGGTTCCGCAGTGTCAGACGGCTAAGCGGGTAGTCCGATGCTTTCCAGTGGCCCCCGCGAACGAAGGCTGCCGCCTTGGGTATCTCGCGCACGACGCTGATAAGGAGCCCCAACGTGAGATCGGCGACCTCCTCGTTCAGGACATCAGGGGTGTTCGTGACGACGATATTCTTGCTTCGTGCGTAGGCAGCATCCACCGCGTCGTAGCCGACGCCGTAGCTGGCGATGATCTCAAGGTTGGGAAGGGCGTCTATGAACTGCCGATCGATTCTGGCGCGACAGGCCACGCCACGAATTGACGCCCGCACCTCCGGGGACAAACGGGCGTGAATGTCACAGTCAGGGGTTTCGACCAGGCTGAAATGCGTTCCGAGCATGCAGCGGGCATGCTCGTGCATCCAGCCTGGTATCAACACGGTGGCGGCGGGTTTCGACAAAGGCTTTCCTTCCGGTTCGGGGTGTCACTGCCGGCACGAATGGCCGCAGGTGAATCAGGGTTTTCGCACGGGAGGCCTTTGGATTGCGCAATGCGCCGATAGTGAGCCGCGGACTTGATTTTGGCTTCGAGTTCGCGGCGGCTGGCCAGTTTCTCCAGCGCAATCGGCATGTCAGCGGTTCCTGTACCACGTCCTCCAAGGTCGCCATCGATGTGACCATAATGTGGTCAATCTGCCCAAACTTTGATAGGAGCCCGCGACCTCTTTGTCAAGGCGGCGGGAACGCCGTGTCGTAAGCAGATGAGTTGGGTATCGAACATATTCCAGCCTATTCCCCTGAAGCGCGAGGCCGCTCGGAGCGGATGTTCTCCACCTTGCAGGAT
>NZ_VFWB01000002.1:0-655450 GCF_006442375.1 Mesorhizobium sp. B2-2-4
GTGGTCGCCGTCTCGTCAAGCGCTACCGTAACGCCGGTGGCGGCGACAGCCGTCACCTTCGGCCCGTCGTCGTCGAAACTGATCTGGCCCGAGACGTCGGCGCTGGCGCTGGCGGAGTCGCCATCGCTATCCGTGATCGTGACCTTCACGGCCAGCGAGCCGGCGGTGAGTGCAACCGTGTCGTCGGGATTACCGGTGTCGGAATGGTGGAGCGACAGATATTGCTCGACGGTCACCTTGCCGGTGGCCGGATCGATCGACAGCGCGAACGCGGCCTCGCCCTTGAACGCGCCGCCCTGCACGACTCCGACAACCGCTCCGTTCGCAAGCGTCTGCAAGGTGATCGTTGAGCCGTCGGTGACGGTCAGGCCGGAAACGGCGTTCGTGACGCTCAGCTGATAGACGGTGGCGGTGCTTGCCGCCGGGCCGTCGCCGCCGAACAGCGCCGTCACATTGACCAGGGCGCCGTTGCTGGTGCCGGAGGTGATCGCCCCGGTACCGCCGATATCGGGATCATCGCCCTTGACGATGGTTCCTGTGTTGATCGCAGCCGCCATGCTCAAGGCCTGCGTTTCGTCGAGTGAGACCACGGCGCCGGCGTCGGCGACGACTGTTACCAAAGGTCCATCGTCGTGGAACTGGATCGCGCCGCCGATCTGGGCACCGCCGAATGCGCTGTCGCCATCGAAGTCGGTGACGGTCACCGAGGCTGTGATCTTGCCCGAGAGGGTCAGCACGTCGTCATGGGCAGCAGCGCTCGATCCATCGACAGTGTGCTCCAGCGGAGCGTATTGGGTGACCGTAAGCGTGCCATTGCCGTTGATGACGATGGTAAAGGCGGTGTGGGTGCCGCCGTTCTGATAAGTGCCGGTGACCGTCGTCGCATTGGTCTGCAGCAGCGTGATCGCAAAATCGCCAATGGCCGTCTTCAGGCCCGAATCGAGCGATGCGACATTGCCGGTCAGGCCCAGCGCATAGGCGATGCCGCCGCCGGCGGCGGCGCCGTCGGCACCGAAATTGGATGCAACGGAAATAATCGGGTTGGCGCTCGTCACATCGATCGGAAAGCCGGCCGGCGAACCGGCATTGGTTTCATCGAGCACCGCGGAACTGGCTGCCGTGTTGCCCACCGTCAGGGCAGGGCTGTCGTCCTCGACGATCACGGTCATGTTGGCCGTTGCCGAGCCGCCGAACGGATCCTGCACGGTAACCGGGACGACGATGGAGAGGTCATCCTCGAAACCGGCCAGCGGGTGGTCGAGGGGACCGAGCAGGGCGATCTGGAAGGTTCCCGTGCTCGCATCCGTGATGGTGACGCTGATCACGACGTCCGATCCGACCCTGCCGACGAGATGCGTCGAATCGACCAGTTCCCACACGACGTCGGTGCCGTGCGAGGTAAGCGTCGTGGCAGGCACTCCGAGGCCGTAGGTCAGCGGATCGCCATTGGGATCCGTAGCGCCGAAGCTGCCGTTGATCACCGAAAGATTCGATTCGTCGAAGGGTGAGCCGGGATCGCCGTCCGGGTTTGCGCCGGAAAGCCCTTCTTCCGACACGCGGACGGTGAGATCGCCAAATTCCGGGTTCGCATTGGGAAGGAACAGTTCCCGCCTCTCGGCCTGCCCGAACTGCAGATCGGTCGGCGGCAAGAGCGCCGAAAGATCAAATCCATCGCCGATGCCGCCAGGAGGAATTTCAAAATTTCCACCGGCGCTCGAGGTCGAACCTCCAGGGCCAGCCGACATCGAACCATCGGCGCCGAAGGCGACATCCACATGGCTCGCCTCGAGCGCGGCGATCAAGGCGACGCGCGGCACCTCGACATCGCCAAGGACGAAGGTCGGCACGTTGAGCGCGCCGTCCTTGATCACGATGACCGAGCCGTCGGCCTGTTCGAGCACGAGATTGTGGCCGTCAACCTTGATGTTGTCGATCGAGACGTTCGCCGGAAGCTTCACGACGTTGCCGGCGTCGGCGACGTATTCGTGCGGCGCGGCTGCCGCCTGGGCCTTCGCCTCCGCGGGTGCTTCCGCCGGCGCGCCACTGCCCACATCGACCGGCACTGGTTCGGCCGCTGCCGGCGCGGCCTGTTGCGTCGAAGCCGCCTGTGCGACCTGGAACTCTGCCGGCGAGGTCTGGTCGTGACGTTCACTGGCCATGGAATGCTCGTCCCACGAACCCGAAACGGCGTCCAATTCGTTATTGATGGTCATTGCTTGTACCCCTCCGGCATTTCCCCGAAAGAGACAGCGGCAACCATTACTTTGCAACCGTCCGTCAATCTACTTTATATACCATTATATGCCTACAATGGCATTTTTTACGCGTGGTAAACTGGGAGCATATATTCTGTTATATAAGTCGATATGTGCCGGTGCGGATGAGGCCTCGCCCCCGGTTGCATGGTAAATAGAAGTATAAATTCAAATAAAATTTTACGAAAAATAGGGGAAACAAGTTTCGTCGCCATTATCTACCTTCATTGCCAATAATTTGAGACAAGATCGATACCGTCCACAGTCAAAAGGTGGGCGTTATGAAAAAAGAAAAAACCGCGCCGGGAACAGCCGGCCTCAAGCTACTCTTGCTGACGATCAGCCTCGCAGGCCTGCCGCAGCCATCGCTCGCGAGCGTCCATTTAGAGGACACCGCTTCGGTCGGCGGGCTTGTTGAAGACGTGCGGATGCCGCCCAGCCTGGGCGGCGTTTCCCTGGAAAGATTCCAGCCTTGGCGATCGGCGGTAGGATACCAGCCCGACCTGGTTTCCATGAGTTACACGATCGACGATGCCCAAGCGGGCGTTGCGCCGGCGCCTGCGAATGTCGGAATTGATCCCATCAAGACGGCAACGATTATCCCCGGCGTGTTCGGCTCGGTCGCGTTGTCCATGCATAACTTTCCCGTCGCCGCGCGGTGGGCACCGGTCTACCAGGCAATTGTCGGCTGCTCGGCGGGCAGTGCCTGCGAGCAGAAGAGCGCGGCTTTTGCCAGGCTGATCTCGTCGGCACAGGGCAAAGGGTTCAGCGAGAAACTGTCATTCGTCAACAGCGGCATCAATCACCTGATCGCCTACAGGAAGGACAGCGTCATCTATGGCAAGCTCGATTACTGGGCAAAGCCCACCGAGGTGCTCGATAAGCGCGCCGGCGACTGCGAGGATTTCGTCATACTGAAGATGACGGCGCTGCTGAGGGCCGGCATCCCCGCGCAAAGCATGGCGTTGGTTGTTCTCCAGGATCGCAGGCGGGGATTCTTCCATGCGGTCCTGTCGGTAAGCACGGCAAGTGGCGTGTTCATTCTCGACAGCCTCAACAACACCGTGCTGCGCGACAGCGATCTCCCCGATTATGTGCCGCTTTATTCCTTCAGCACGGACCGAGCCTGGATCCATGGTTCGAGATCGGGCAGCGCGCAGGTCGCGGAGATCAAGGGCGGTTTTGCAGGCGTCGCGCCCGGCGAGGGATTGCAGCCCGACACGGCTTCTGGAGCGCTTGCCCGTCGGTGAGCAACCGCGGTTCGCCGGCTTTTATGGAAAACGCCGAACCGCTCTATCTCTTTGTTTTGCGCAATTCCCAAGGGAAAGCGCTACACGCTTTTCCCGGGAAGCGTTTCGCACTTTTCCTGGAACTGCTGCTAGCCGCTGACGAATGCCATCAGCAGGTCCTGCCCGACCAGCGGTGCTCGCACGGCATTCAATTGGCCGCGATATCGGCGTTCGCCGGCGCCGATGACGAACCCGCTGGCGACCGGAATCTCGCCATTGGCATCCAGCCGCGCGAAGATGTCCGCCACGTTGAGATCGAGCGCCAGCCTGAGATCCTGACGCCCGTCATCGCTCGGCGCCGTCGGCAATTGGCGCTTTACCAATTGTTGGAACGGAGCGTTGAAGGTCAGGATCTTTTTCGACGATGAAAGGGCGAAGGCGGGCGAGGGGCAGGCGACCAGTATCGCGGTGATCGTCCTGATCGACGCAAGCCTCTTCAACGTCAGGTTTTCTTCCGTCAAGTCACGAATGCAGGCAACCCTGATCGCCGACGTCAGATTGCCGGCCGGAGGCTGGCTCTCGGCGATCTCATCGACAAGCATGCCGATCGTGCATTTGCGGCTTTCCGCCATCTGCCTGAGCGACGTCCAGAACGTCCGCTCCAGGCGGATGCCGCGGCGGATGCCGCGGCGCGCGACAACCCGGAACTCCATGCCGAGGTCTTCCGTGGCCATCGGCACGAGCAACCGCTCGAGAACAGCGGGAGGCGTGGCGCTATCGTTCACTCATCGCCTCCTCTCGTGCCTTGTTGATGGGTTTCAGCAGGTAGGTCAGGATCGTCTTGCGGCCGGTCTTGATGTCGACGGAGCAGATCATGCCCGGGATGATGGAATAGGTCTTGCCATCCCGCGTCAGCGTCGACCTGTCGGTCGCGACGCGCACCTGATAATAGGGCTCGCCTGTCTTCTGGTCGACGAGACTGTCGGCGGTGATGTTCGAGACCTTGCCTTCGATGCCGCCGAAGATCGAGAAATCATAGGCGGTGACCTTGATCAGCGCCTCCTGGTCCGGCCGGATGAAGGCAACGTCGCGGGGCGAAACCCGCGCTTCGACCAGCAAGGTCTCCGAAGTCGGAACGATGCCGGCGACCACCGCGCCGGGCTGCACGAAGGCGCCAACCGTATTGATGTCAAGCGTGTTGACGATACCGTCGACTGGAGAACGGATGTCGGTGCGGGCCACCTTGTCGGTCGCGCCGCGAATGGTTTCATCGACCACCGAGAGGTCAGCCAGCGCCTGCGTGAGGTCGCTCAGCGCCTCCTGTTGCAGCTGCAGGCCGAGCTCGTCGACCTGAAGCTGGGCCTCGGTGATAGCCGATTTGGCTTTCTTGGTGGTTTCTCCAGCAAGCGTCAGCTGCCCATTGAGCTCGGTCTGCTCGCGTTCGACCCGGAGTTGCTCGGTTCGCGCCATCAGGCCTTTCTTGACCATGGCTTCGACCAGCTTTGCCTCCTGGTCGCTGACGACCAGATTCTTCGTGAGGCGATCGGAATTGGCGGTCGCCTCGTCCAATTCCTTCTCGCGCTGATCGAGGCGCGACTTGAGAACCGACAGCTTGACTTCGAAGTTGTCGCGGCGGGCGACGAGCAGCTTCTGCTCGTTGTCGCAGATTTCCGGGGCGACCTTCTGGATTTCGGCTGGACATGGAAATTCGCCTTGCAGATCGCCGCTCTGCTCGAACTTCAGCCGTGCAATGCGGGTCTGTAATGCCCGTGCCTTGGCCTGTTGCTCGCCAAGGCTGGAGGTGTTGAACGTATTGTCGAGGCGGATGATGAGGTCGTTCTTCTTCACGACCTGCCCGATCTTGACGGCAATTTCCTGGACGACGCCCGGCTCGCTGGCCTGGATGATCTGCGTTTTGGAAGCAGGTATGACCTTGCCGTCGCCGCGTGCGATTTCATCCACCTCGGCAAAGGACGCCCAAGCAACGGAAGACACGAAGAGTGCACCTATGATAAATATGGACGCCGACGCAAAGAGCGGCGGCCGGTCTTCTCTTGCAAGCATTTCCCACGGCCCCAACGCATTGAATACTTTGATAGTTTTCGTTCTTCAGGTGCTTTTTTTCTGCAGCGCCTGTATCACTTGGTCCTTTGGTCCATCGGCAACGATCCTGCCTTGCTCGATGACGATAAGCCGGTCGGCAAGTTCGAGCATGCTGAAGCGGTGCGTCGAGACGATCAGCGTGGTGTTTCGATCGAAAGCCACTTTGAGCTGCTTGATCAGTTGACGCTCGGAAGCCAGATCCATCGAGCCGGACGGCTCGTCCAGGAAGACGACTTTCGGTTTCGTCAGCAACAGCCGGGCGATCGCCATCGTCTGTCTCTGGCCGCCCGAGAGATTGGTGCCGCGCTCGCCGACATTCATGTCATAGCCACGCGGGTGGCGGGAGACGAAATCGTCGACGCCGGCGGCCTTGGCCGCTTCGACGATCTGCTCATCGGTCGCCTCCGGACAGGCCATCAAAAGATTTTCCTTGATGGTGCCTGAAAACAGATCGTTCGCCTGCGCGACGATGCCGACGGCGGCGCGAACCTCGGAGGGGTGGTATTGACGGATGTCGATGCCGTCCAGCAGCAGTTCGCCGGAACTCGGCAAGAAAAGCCTGCCGATCAGCCGCCCCATCGTCGTCTTTCCCGATCCTATGCGGCCGATGATGCCGATCCGCTCCCCCGGCTTCACGGAGAAATTCAGGCCGGTCAGGACTTCGTTCTCGGAGCCGGGATAGGTAAAGCCGACGTTCCGGAACACCATGGCGCCGTTGCGGATGGGCCGGTTGACGAAGCCCACAGTGTCCGGACGATCCTCCGGCTGAGCCATGATCGAATTCACCATCCGCAAAGAGAGCATGGCCTGGCGCAATCTGGACAAGGTGATGGCGATCTGCCCGAGCGGGGCCACAGCCCGGCTGGCCAGCATGACGGTGCCGATGATGGCTCCGGTGGAGACATGTCCTTCGGAGAAGGCGTAGGCGCCGGCCACCACCAGCGCGACGGTGACCAGCTGCTGGATGGCCTGCGTTATATTGCCGGCGGCGGCCGAAAGCTGCTTGATCTTCTCGGAGGTGTTGGAGGCGTTTTTGGAATGCTCTCCCCATTTTCGCAACAGGTAGGCTTCGGCGCGCAGCGACTTGATCGTCTCCAGCGTGGAAATGGATTCGACCAGCAGCGCCTGGCGCTGCGAGGCCTCGTTCATGGAGGCCGCCACACGCTTGCCGATGCGCCGCTGCGTGACCAGTCCGACGATCACCGACGCGACGAAGGCCAGCGCGGGTATCATGACCAGCCAGCCGCCTATCGCATAGATGACGAGGAGAAAAACAAACACGAAAGCCGTGTCGATGAACACGCTGATGGTGTTGGACGTGAAGAATTCGCGCACGAATTCATATTGGGTCACGCGATTTGCGTATTCGCCCGTCGAGCCCGGCCGTGCCGCCAGAGACGAGTTCAGCACCTTCTCGAACAGCATGTATGAAATGCGCAGATCCGCCTTGCGCCCGGCATAGTCGATGAGCGATGCCCGGGAGGTCTTTAGCAGCAGGTCGAACAGGATGACCGCGCCGATGCCGATGGCCAGCACCCAGAGCGTCGATATCGCTTTGTTCGGCAGGATCCTGTCGTACACGTTCATGGTGAAGATCGGCGAGGCGATGGCGAGCAGATTGATGAACACCGCCGACAGGACAACCTTCGAATAGGTGCGCCAGAACGGCCCCATCGTTCCCGTCAGCCAATGTCGCCGCTCGATTTTCGGCGCCGAGCCGACGCTCATGGCCTCCGTCGCGTTGGCGTAGGTGATCGAGAAGGACGCACCGCCGCTGATATAGCTGTTGGCCAGTTCCGACCGGCTGATCGTGGTGCGCCCGTCCTCCTGGGGAGCGGTGAAATATTCGCCGGCTTCACCATCGGCCAGCAGCGCGACCGGCAGCTGGCTGACGCGAAAGACGATCGCGGGGAGGTCGATGCGCCCCCGAACAAAGTCGCGATGGCTGAACTCGGTTATTTCAAGGCCGACGCGCTCGGCAAGATGCCGGATCGCGTCGATGTCGATGCGCGTTTCCGCCAGCGGCACGCCGGCAAAGAGCACGGTTTCGGCGCTGGGGCGGCCGAGATATGCGGCGACGGCCGAAAAGCAGGCCTTGAAAGCCTCTTTCGGTGACAGAATGTTGGGTTGCTGGTTCACGATCCGCCCGCGGGGACTCTCGATCGATCCTTAGGCCCGCCTATTTTTTCCTGACCGGTGCCAGAATATCGAACGGCACGTCGTTTTTCTGTTCCGAGGGCGTGCGCGCATAGGTTTCGGTGTCGGCCGTTTCCGGCGCGGCGAACTCGGTCCGCGCGTATGCCGTAGCCTGTTTTGGCGGGTGGACGTCCATCGTTTTCAGCAACTGCCCGGTCGCCGCCAGAAGCCGATATTGCGCGAAAAGGGATGCGTAGGACGCGGTGTCGGCCAGTGTCGCGGTGTTGAATCGCGTGTTCTGCGCATCGAGCACGTCGAGCAACGAGCGCTGACCGACCTTAAACTGTTCGCGATAGGACGCGACCAGCTTTTCGTTGGAGACTGCTTGTAGCTTCAGGGTCTTGGCCAGATCGGCCTGCCGGAAGCGACGATCCCATGACGTGCGAACGGCTTCCTCGATCTCTCGGAGAACCTGGTGCATCGCGAGCCGCTGCTCGCTGGTGCGGCGGATCTGCTCCTGCTCATTGGCCTTGTCGATGCCGCCCCGATAGAGATTCCAGCGCAACACCAGACGTGCCTGCAGATCGGATGCGTCTCCATTGTCGCCGTCAATGTCGTAGCCCGCCCGGGCAGAGCCTTCGGCAATGATCGAAGGGCCGTATTTCGCGCGCGCCGCGTCCACCAGCGAGGCCGCCGCGGCAATATCGCTGTTGGCCATGTGGACGCGCGGGTTGCTCTCGCGCGCAAGGCCCAAGGCATCGTCCAGCGACCTTGGCAGCGTGCCGGACACGTCAGCCGGCCTCGCTGCATTGGTCAGCGGCTTGCCGACAGTCTTGAAAAACCGTATCCGCGCGGCCTCCAGTTCCTCCGACGCTTCCTGCATGCGGGCCTTGGCCGCGAACAGCCGCTCCTCAGCCTGTTGCCGGTCGGCTTCGTTCAACCCGCCGCCGGCAATGCCTTCCTGGATGTCGTGGAGGATTGCTTGATGGAAGCCCAGGTTTTTCTTTGCCTCGGCAACAATCGAAGCCTGGAGCATGTATTCGAGGTAGTCCTGGACAACAGAGAGGCCGATGAATTCCGACCGTTCCAGCACTCGAAACGACGCGCCATCGACGCGGGAGGCCTGGCGGTTCAATTCTGCGCGCCTTGCGCCGCTGTCATAGAGCGTCTGCGAAACGGTCAGGTCGGTTTCTGCCGGATAAAGCGCGTCGTCCTCTATCGAGAGTGCGCGCCGTGACGAATTGTCGAGACGGCGAGCGCCAGCCGACGCCTGCAGGTCGACGCTGGGCAAATAGAGGCCCTTTGCCTGACGCAATTCGAACTCGATCGCTTCGCGATTTTCTATCGCCTGGCCGATCTCCGGATTGGATTCGACCGCTACCGCCACGGCCTCCTTGAGCGTGAGGGCGTTCGCCCCCCCGCAAGTCAGCATCGTAGCCGCCATCAAAAGACCAAGGCGCTTGCCTATGGCCGACATGCCAGTTCTATTCATTTAGCCCACCCGTTTCCCCAACGCCTTCCTCAAGGCGCATAAGCGGGCCAACCCCAGGCCCACCATTGCCGAATTACCCGATATATTCAGAAAATACGTGAGCGAATATTAATTTAGGCGACTCTAAATGGGTTTTCCCAGTCATGAGCAGCGACATGTAGCAAAAATAACACATAACAGCGGGACCGATGGGGGTGGGAGAATGCCGATCGGCTGCAACGAAAAAATGCCTTGGTTGGAGCGGCTAGGGCACTTTTTGAAAAAAACCGCATAATGGTCCCGAAAGTTGCCTGGGCCGAGACGGTGGCGCTGTTGCCGAACGGGGATGCCGGACGCGGACTATAACGGATGTAGCCTCCGATAACTGCCGATAACGCGTCAATGGAGTGCTGCCCATCCAGTCACAAGAATAAGGGCAAGCGTAACCAGCGCTCCCGAAACGTACAGAACCGTCCTGACACTGCCTCCCTTTGCGGCGTTTCCGCCACGTAGGTAGATTCCCAGATGAATCAGGCGTATCGCCAGGTGCAGCCCCACAAGCGTCGCCAATGTGGTCGGTCCAACACCAACCATCATCGCCAGCACCGCGGGCACGACAAAGGGCGCCAGCGCCTCAACCGAGTTCATGTGGACGCGGTCGATCCTGTAGAGCGGGTTGTGGTCGTCCGCCGGGACTACCGGTCCTGAAAGCACCCCTGCAAATCCCTTGGACGAACCGGAATAGACTGCCAACACCACCGACAGCAAACAAAGCGTAAGCACGCCGAGGATGCTTAACCAATAGACTTCCATATTGTCTCTGCTCCTGGAATCTCAGTGGGCGATACGGTGCTTGCGAGTCATACCCCATGAACTGCAACGCGGTTGTCAGGCTGTCCGATGGTTGAACAAGTCGTGGAACCGTTGCAGGTAGAGCGGCCAGCCCTGATCGCTATCAACTGCACCCCTCACGCCTACCCAGCCTTCCCCATGGCGCTCGAAATGCCGGTGCTCGATCTCAACTCGGGTTCTGTTCTCGGTCTCGGCCGTGAACCGGACCTCCCATTCGCTCGTCTTGTTCGGGTCGGTCTCGATCTGCCACCGAGGGCTGATGTCCCAGCTCAGAACCAGCCGGCTGGGCGGATCGTAGGCCAACACACGAGCCCAGCGGCACTCGCTGCCATCCACACCTCGGTCGTAAATGTGCCCTCCGACCCGGGGTTCGAAGATCGTTTCTGCGATCGGAACGGCAAGAAGATTGTGCTCTCGAGGTTTGAATCTCCCGAAATCCTCGGTGAAAACCTTGAAGGCACGCGCAATGGATGCCTCGACAACGACGAAATGCCTTACGGGCGCGAGTGCAGGGTCCTTACTCATGCTTGGTCCTTTTTTGGATACTCGACGGCTAATTTGTAGCCCGCCAGGGTCTTGCTCCAGAACTGGTCGATTTCCGCGCGCAGGCCTGCCAGCCCATCCTGATCGATACGGTATATGCGTTCTTTGCCCGAGCGCGTGTCGGCCACAAGCCCGGCAGCCTTGAGTATCTTCAAGTGCTGAGAGACGGCCGGCCGGGTTACAGGCAGGGCACGAGCAAGTCCGCTGACCGAACAGGGCTGTTCGACCAGCAGTTCGAAGATCGTGCGCCTTGTCGGATCTCCGAGCGCTGTCCAGTAGTTCGCGTTAGTGGCCACTAACGCGAACTTAAATCGATGGCCGCGACCTGTCAATATCGGGAGGTCAACGATGCGTCGTCCAAGCCCCCGTCCGGCTCCGCGGGATTAAAGGAAACCATTCAGCGACCTGCGCCGTCTCGTGGCGTGAATCATGCGGCCGTCGCAGAGAGTGCCCGTTGCGCTTTGACGGTATCGGCATACCGAATTGCATTTTTTGAATTGGTCTTTGCCGACCTGCCTTGGCATTTATCGAGCAGTCAGTTGATGCTGGGATCGAGGATGGCCAAAGTGGCGCAAGTCTATTGCAATCGGCGTTACATGCCCGAAGACGAGGCGCGCATCGGTCTCTTCGATCGGGGGTTCCTCTTTGCAGACGCGGTCTACGAGGTGACCGCCGTGATGGGCGGCAGGCTGATAGACAATGATTTCCATCTCAATCGTCTCCAGCGGTCGCTTGCCGAGATATGTATTCCCATGCCCGTGACGCTGCCTGAGATAGAAGCCATTCAATTGGAACTGATCTCGCTCAACGGATTGGATGAAGGAACGGTCTATCTCCAGATTTCGCGCGGCGAAGCCAAGCGCAATTTCCTGTTTCCCGATGATCTTGAGCCGACCATGGTCGCCTTCACAAGCGCCCGCAAACTCGTAGGAACCAAGGCTCAGGCCGAAGGCGTCGCCGTCGACCTGGCGCCTGATCCGCGCTGGGCGCGGCGCGACATAAAGACTGTCATGCTGCTGGGGCAGGTTCTGGCAAAGCATGCTGCAAGCGAGAAAGGCTTCGATGATGTCTGGTTTGTCGAGGGTGGACAGGTGACCGAGGGCGCATCGGCGACGGCTTTCATCGTTACGCACGACGGCCGTGTCATTACTCGCGCCAATTCTCAAGCCATCCTGCCCGGCTGTACGCGGCGAGCAGTGGCGCGTCTATGTGAAGACCAGGGCATTTTGTTTGAAGAGCGTGCGTTCTCGCCAGAGGAGGCGTTTTCGGCGGCGGAAGCGTTCCTGACCTCCGCCTCCAGCCTGGTCACCCCCGTCATCCGTATTGCCGGCCACAGGATCGGAAACGGCCAACCTGGTCCATTGACACGCCGCCTGCAGGAAATTTACGTCCAGACAGCTTTTGCAGAGATGAACGGGCATGCGGCCGGAAGAGCGGCCCTTGCTTGATGAGTGGGATGTGAAAATGGGCGCGGCACGGCGTTTAGGCCTTTGCATGGGGCGGCTGCCGCCCGGCCCGAACAATGCGATCACGGACGTGCCGGGTGTCCTGGTCGGCCATAAGACGATCATCGCCGACGGACTTGCGACAGGCGTCACCGCCGTCTTGCCCCATGGCGGCGACCTGTTCAGATCCAAGGTCAGGGCGGCGGTCGATATCATCAACGGTTTCGGCAAGTCCGTCGGGCTCATGCAATTGTCCGAACTGTGCACGATCGAAACGCCGATCCTTCTGACCAACACGTTCTCGGTCGCACCATGTGCGGAGGCGCTGATCAAGCGTGCCATTGCCGCCAACCCGGAGATCGGGCGCAAGACCAGCACGGTCAACCCCGTCGTTTGCGAATGCAACGACGGCGGCATCAATGATATTCAGGCAATGGCGGTCACCCGGCATGACGCCGAAGCGGCGCTGGATGCCGCGAGCGCCGGTCCGGTCGAACAGGGCAGCATCGGCGCCGGCACCGGAATGACGTCGTTTGGCTTCAAGGCGGGTATCGGCAGCGCGTCCAGGTCTGTCGAGATCGGGTCTCGCGCCTTCACGCTTGGCGCTCTGGTGTTGTCCAACTTCGGCAGGGCAGGGGATCTTGTCCTCCCGGATGGCCGCAGAGCCGATCCCAAAGGGCTCGGCGAGCCTGAAAGCGGGTCGATCATCATCATTCTCGGCACGGATATTCCTCTTGACGACCGGCAATTGAACCGTGCCGCCAGCCGGGCCGGCGCCGGCATTGCCCGCCTCGGTTCGTATTGGGGACACGGCAGTGGCGATATCGCCATCGCCTTCACGACCGCCGATCCTCTGCCGCACGTCTCGCCTTCACCGTTCATTTCGATTTCGCGTGTCGATGACAGATACATCGACCTCGTTTTCGAAGCGGTTGTGGAAACCACGGTCGAGGCCGTTCTGAACGCCCTGTGCGCCGCGCAAGGCGTGGTTGGACGAAATAGACGCAGGATTCCGGCGTTGACCGACTGGCTGAAGGAGCCCCTTTGAGCATGAAGATTTTCATTTCGGCCGATATCGAAGGCACCGCGGGCATTCAATCCTGGGACGAGGCGGAAAGAACGCATGCCGACCACAGGGAATTCCGCGAACTGATGACCGGGGAGGTCCTGGCCGCCTGCGAAGGAGCGCGAGCCGCTGGCGCCACCGAAATCATGATCAAGGATGCGCATGACAGCGGGCGCAACCTTATTCTCGAACGCATGCCGCCTTTCGCGCGCATCGTGAGGGGCTGGTCGGGACATCCGGACGCAATGATGTTCGGGATCGATGAAAGCTTCGATGCCGCGCTTTATACCGGCTACCATTCCAAGGCCGGCGTCGAGGACAACCCGCTTGCACACACATCGACATTGCGAATATCGCGGCTGATCCTGAATGGCGAAACAGCGTCCGAATTCACATTGAATGCGTTGTGCGCCGCGCGCTATGGCGTGCGCTCGGTATTTCTTTCCGGCGACGAAGGCATTTGCGCCGACGCCAGAGCCCTCGTCCCGGGGATAGCCACTGTCGAAACCCTCAAAGGCATCGGCGCGGCCACCATCTCCCTGGCGCCTGCGGCGGCGCGCGGCGCAATATGCGAGGGCGTTGAAAGGGCGTTGCGCGACAGGGCGCGGCAGGCTTTGCCGCCAATGCCGGAAAGGGTCGAGATCATCATCGAATTCAGCAACCCCGTCGATGCCTATCGCGCCTCCTGGTATCCCGGAGTGCGCCGGCACGGGCCACGTGCCGTCGCCTTTGCATCGAACGACTATTTCGAGGTGCTGCGCGCCTTCCGCTTCATGAAGAGCTGAAGGTCGCCGTGCCCGCGGCTGGCGCGGCGGGCCTCAACGTTTGCGCCAGCGTCTTGGATGATTGCCAAAGAGCCTCTACCATGGTGCTTCGCGTCTTCTCCGAGCTGCGATACAATCGTACCTCGAGATCGAGCGTCCATGTGCTGTCATTCGAACAGATGACAAGGGCTCCATTGGAGATGTCGTTCTCGACGAGGCTTTCTGGCAGCCAGCAGATGCCCGCGCCGGTCAGCGCAAGTTCCTTGAGTCCGGCGCTTATTGTGCTTTCATGCACTGTCTGACGCCGGAACGGCGAGTGCTTCGAGAACAGTTTTCCGAGGGCGACACCAAAGAAAGAGCTGTAACCATAGCCCAGATAGGGCAAAGCTCGCTTTGCCGTTTCCGGACTGTCCAGAATGCCCGCCGCGGGCACGGTCGACTTGTCGAAGCGCAGTTCCGGCGCCGCGACCGGGATGAGCCGATCCGATCCGATAGCCAGATGAGAAAACTTGTCGCGATCCAGGTGAAACGGCACTTCACGGTGCGCATAGGTCAGGAAGAAGTCGGTTTCGCCATCGGTCAGTGCAGCCAGGTTCGCCTCGATGCCACCCCTGTCAGCCATGAAGGATGTGCCGAAGGTGCGAGTGTTCCGCTGCACCTCCCGCAGCCAAACCGGAAAGAACGTGATGGTCAATGTGTGAAGGGCCGCAAAGCGTACAAGCCCCTGTTCCGCAGGCGGGCGCAGAGACTCGCGCACCGAATAGAACATCCTGATGGCGTCTTGCGCCATCGGAAGAAAATTGCGTCCGGCCGATGTCAGTTCGGCCGGCATGGTGGCACGACTGATGAGCGGTGCTCCGAGCCACGTCTCAAGCTGCTTGATGCGCCGACTGAAGGCCGACTGGGTGACATTGCGGATTTCGGCTGCCCGCGAAAAGCTCGAGGTTTCTGCAAGCGTCACGAAATCTTCGAGCCATTTGATTTCCACGCGGCCTCTCCTCCACTGCGTTCGAGCATTGATCGAGCCGCAATGGGAGCATATTTCATTATAATTGCAATGTTATGCAAATTTTGCATGCTTGATTGCGAAAACCGAATTGGCCTTGTGATCGCTGACACCCCAACGTCTGCAAAACGAAAAAGCTGGCAACTGGAGCCGGTGGCAGGGGAACGTGACGTCGAGCGCGGGAGAAGAATCTGACCGCACACGAAACGGAATGCCACTCAAAGTCAAATGTATGTCGGCGACGTCCGTGAACGCCGGGGAGAAGAAAAGGCAGCATGAATTCGCAGAACCAAGCCGATCTCGTTTTGCATGGCGGCAAGATTTGGACCGGTTACGGAAATCCGATCGCGGAGGCGATTGCGGTCTTGGGCAACCAGGTCGTGGCCAGTGGCTCCAACGCCGATATCAAGCCCCTGATCGGAAAGGGCACGAGGGTCGTGGATCTGGCCGGGCGCTTCGCAATGCCCGGTCTGAACGATGCGCACCTGCATCTGATCTCGACGGGGCTCCTGCGCGGCAAGGTCGATGCGACGCCGGATGCCGCGCCGACCCGCGACGCGCTGATGGCTGCGCTGCGGGCACGGGCCGCCGAAACGCCTAAAGGCGCATGGGTGACCGCGCGCGGTTTTGACCAGACCCGCTATCCCGACGCACTGATGCCGACCGTGAAGGAGCTGGACGCCGCCCTACCCGATCATCCCGTTTCGGTCACGCGCGCCTGCGGCCATGTCACTGTCGTGAATTCGCTGGCGCTGGCGCTGGCGGGAATCGATGTCGACACGCCAGATCCGGATGGTGGCCTCATCGGGCGCGAGGCCGGGCAACTGACCGGAATGCTGGCTGAGAACGCCCAGACCCTCGTCTACGACGTCCAGCCGACACCCTCTTTCGCCGAGATACTCGATGCTATCGAAGCGGGGGGCCGTGACCTTCTGCGGTTCGGCATAACGTCCTGCATGGACGCGGCCACTGGCCAGATCGACGGTATGACCGAGATCGAGGCTTATCATGAGGCCGAGCGCAGCGGCCGGCTCCCGGTACGGGTCTGGGCAACACTTCTGGGCGACCCCGGTTCGTCCATCGTCGAGCCTTGCCATGCCGCGGGTCTCGTTACCGGGGTCGGCAGCGACATGTTCCGCATAGGCGGCGTAAAGATATTCACGGACGGCTCGGCCGGCGGACGCACGGCCTGGATGCGCCAGCCATATATTGACCAGCCTGACAATTTCGGTGTCCGGATGCTGCCAGACGCTCAATTGTTCGAACTGGTCGACCGCTACACCGCAATGGGCTACACCATGGTCTGCCATGGCATTGGCGATGCCGCCATCGACCAGCTCGTGCGCGCTTATGAACGTGTGCGCGCCGCCAGGCCGGATCACAAGCACCGGCACCGGATCGAGCATTGCGGCTATGCCGATGATGCCATCAATCAGCGGATGTTGAAGGCAGGCATCCTGCCTGCGCCGCAGCAGGCCTTCATCTATGATTTCGGCGACGCCTACGTCTCTGTTCTCGGGCCGGAGCGCGGGTTGCGCTCCTATCCGATCGGAACCTGGGATCGCCTCGGCATGAAGCCGTCCACCGGCAGCGACTCGCCGGTCTGTTCGCCCAATCCCTTCCCGGACCTCTACGCCATGCTGACGCGCAAGACGCACAAGGGCACGGTAATGGACGCTTCCGAGATACTGACGCCCGAACAGGCGTTGCGCGCCTATACCGAACATGGTGCCTACTCCCAGGGCGCGGAAATGGTGAAGGGCCGGCTGGAGCCTGGAATGCTCGCGGACATCGCCGTGTTCTCCAACGACCTCCTGACGGCCACACCGGAGACAATCCTGCGTGAAACGCGCTGTGAGATGACAATTCTGGATGGGCGCATCGTCCATGAAGGAAGTTGAGGCGGAATGCCGGCTGGGCCCGTCTCTGACAGGAAATCAACAACGAACCACAGGGAGGAATTGAGGGATGTTGAACAGACTTGGCTTGATCGCGGCGCTTGCGCTTGGGACGGCGACCGCCGCGCTGGCGCAGGACGCCACACCGAAGGATGGGGGGAAATTGGTGTTCACCGCGCCCTATGGCAACTCCATCACATCGCTGGACATCACGGCGACACCGCATACGCAAGACGAGATCGTGGCCAAAGCGATCAACCGCTCCCTCTACAAATGGAACCCGGAAAGCGGCAAGCCTGAGCTCGACCTCGCCGAAACGGTAGAGAAGTCGGCGGATGGCAAGACCTATACCTACAAGCTCCGGGAAGCGACCTTTCACAATGGCGACAAGCTCGACGCCGATGACGTGATCTGGTCCTACAACCGTCTGGCCGATCCCAAGAAGGCCCTGCCGGGCGCCGAGCAGATGTTGCAGATCGCCGGCGTCGCCGAATTTCAGGCAGGCAAGGCCGATCATATTTCCGGGTTGAAGAAGATCGACGACAGGACCATCGAAATCACCTTCATCAACCTGGCCGATCCGGGCTGGAACCTGATGTCCAACTATGCGCCGATCTACTCCAAGGACTATCCGGAGGATCAGCTCGCCTCCAAGCCGAACGGCCTTGGCCCGTTCAAGCTCGCCAATTACGTTGCGGGCTCGAAGGTCGAACTGGAGAAGTTCGACGGCTACTATGAGAAGGGCAAGCCGCATCTCGACAAGCTCGACATCATGCTGATGGGCGAAGCTTCGGCTCGCGACGTCGCCTTCCGCAACGCGGAGATCGATACCAACGTTCTCGGCCCTGTGCAGTATGAGGCCTACAGCCAAGATCCGGCGCTGAAGGATCACATCCTTGAGGTGGCCGAAGTCTACACCCGCAATATCGGCTTCAATCCGAAGGTCGAGGCATTCAAGGACAAGCGCGTCCGGCAGGCGATCAATTATGCGATCAACAAGGACCTGATTGTCGAGAAACTCTTGAAGAACAAGGCTTATCCCGCGGTCTCCTGGCTGCCGATTTCATCGCCGGCCTTCGACAAGGACGCCAAGCCCTATGCCTATGATCCGGAAAAGGCCAAGGAACTGCTGAAGGAGGCAGGGTTCGAGACCGGCCTGAAGTTCTCGGTCACCGCGACCTCGAACGAAAGCTGGGGCCTGCCGATCGTCGAGGCGATCATCCCGATGCTGGCCAAGGTGGGCGTCACCGTGACGACCGACCCGGTGGAAAGCTCGGTCCTGTCCGACAAGATCCTGTCCGACAATTTTGATGCCTTTATCTGGTCGAACTCGTCGGGCCCGGATCCGCTGAAATATCTGAACTGCTTCTATTCGAAGACATCGCAAACCGCCTGCAACTACGTCAAGTTCAACAATGCCGACTTCGACAAGCTGATCGAGCAGGCAGGCAACGAAACCGATCCGGCCAAGCAGAACGATCTTCTGAGGCAAGCCAACAACCTGCTGCAGGACGAGGCTCCGGTCTGGTTCTTCAATTACAACAAGGCCGTCATGGCCTACCAGCCATGGGTTCACGGGCTGAAGCCGAACGGCGCGGAACTGGCGATCCAGGATTACGAGGACATCTGGATCGACGACAGCGCACCCGCATCACGCAAGTAGCGCGATGGCATGGCTGGCGGGCGGGACCGGTTTGTACGGCCCCGCCCGCCGCATGGCGCCCACTTCCCGCCCGCCGCATGGCGCCCAGTTGTTGAAAGGCAGGATTCGCGGATGTCGCGCTTCATCTTTCGTCGCACGCTGCAGATGATCCCGACCCTGCTGGCGGTCGTGCTGATCATTTTCGTGATATTCAGCGTTATCCCCGGCAGCTTCATATCGAGCCTGATGTCGGAGGGGCGCAACGCCACGAATGCCGATGTGATGGCGCATCTGAACGAGCAGTTCGGGCTGGACAAGCCTCTGCCGGTCCGCCTGTGGGACTATCTGTGGGGGCTGGCGCATTTCGACCTTGGAATTTCCTACCGCACCCGCGAACCGGTGTGGAACGTGATCGAGCCGCGGCTCTGGCCTTCGATCAAACTGGCGCTGGCGGCGATGGGCTTTGCCGCGGCGGTCGGTATTCCTCTGGGATTTCTGGCCGCGCTGAAGCCCGGCAGCGTGTTGGACACCGGCACGATGATGCTGGCGGTTTCCGGCCTGTCGGTTCCCGAATTCTGGCTAGGCTTGCTGCTAATGTACGTCTTTGCGCTGCAGCTCGGCTTGCTACCGAGCTTCGGCTACCAGCCCGGCGGCATCCGCTACATCATATTGCCTGCCATCGCCCTCGGCGTATCGCCGATGGCGCTCCTGGCGCGAACCACCCGCGCGGGCGTTCTGGACGTGATGAACGCGGATTTCGTGCGCACGGCGCGAGCCAAAGGGTTGACCGAACCGCGTCTGGTGCGCAGTCACGTTACCCGCAACGTGCTGGTGTTGATCCTGACCACGCTTGGCCTTCAGATCGGTTCGCTCATGGGGCAGGCGATCGTGATCGAGAAACTGTTTTCCTGGCCAGGGATCGGGTCGCTTCTGGTCGACAGCGTGTCGGCACGCGACATTCCCGTGGTTCAGGGTACGGTCATCGTGATCGTGTTGTGGTTCCTTGTCATCAACATGCTGGTCGATATCGCCTATGCCATGATCGACCCGCGCATCAAAGTGGCCTGATCCATGCGGTTGCGTTTCAATTTCGCCCTTGGGCTGGCGCTGGCGTTGCTCGTGGTCGCCGCAGCTGTCAGCGCCGGCTGGATTGCCCCGTACAACCCGATATTCGACGCCGACCTGATGAATTCTGAAATGCCGCCGAGCTGGGATCATCTTTTGGGCACGGACGGGCAGGGTCGCGACGTCTTTTCCCGTATCCTCTACGGCGCCAGGGTGTCGCTGACCGTCGGCCTCGTTTCGCAGTTGATCAACTCGTGCATCGGTATGGCGCTTGGGGTTTCGGCCGGTTATTTCGGAGGCTGGTGGGACGACCTGGTGAACGGGCTGACCAACGTCATGCTGGCGATCCCATCCCTGGTGTTCGCGCTCGCCATCATGGCGGTGTTGGGACCCGGCTTGCCAAGCCTCCTGATCGCATTGGGCCTGACCAACTGGTCCTGGACCTGCCGCATCGCCCGCAGCTCCACCTTGTCGCTCAAGAATCAAGGGTTCGTGCAGGCCGCCAGGGCGGCCGGCTTCAGCGACGCCAATATCATGCGCACGCAGATACTGCCGAATATCGTCGGTCCGGTGCTGGTCATCGCGACACTTGGCATCGGCGGCGCGGTTCTGGCGGAAGCTGCACTGTCTTTCCTCGGCGTCGGCATCCGGCCGCCGCAGCCGAGCTGGGGCAACATGCTGACCGACGCGCGCGAACTGATCCGCACCGCCCCCTGGGCCTCGCTGTTCCCCGGCCTCGCAATCTTCGCCACGGTCCTTGGCTTCAATCTGCTCGGTGACGGGCTGCGCGACATGCTGGATCCGCATATGAGGATCAGGCAGGCATGAGCGGCATTCTTCCCGACCCTGTTCTGTCCATCCGCGACCTGCGCATCGGCGTCGGCAAGCGGAAGGAAATCCTTCACGGCGTGTCTTTCGATATCCTGCCCGGGGAAACTTACGGACTTGTCGGCGAATCCGGTTCGGGCAAAAGCATCACCGGCCTTTCGGTGATGGGGTTGCTTAAACGCCCGCTGGAGGTGACCGGCGGCTCGATCTTCTTCCGGAGCCAGGACGTGTTGAAGCTTGGCAGCCGCGCCAGGCGTCGTCTACGCGGCGACCGTATGGCGATGGTGTTTCAAGAGCCCATGACGGCGCTCAATCCGCTGATGGCGATTGGCCGTCAGATCGCGGAAATGTTCGTCGTTCACAGGGGCTTCGGGTGGTCGGATGCGCGCAGGAAAGCCGTCGAGGCGCTGGAAAGCGTTCGTGTGCCGGCGCCCGAGGAACGCGCCCTGTCCTACCCTCATCAACTGTCGGGAGGGATGCGCCAGCGCGTCATGGTCGCCATTGCACTGGCCTGCCGTCCCGACCTGCTGATTGCGGACGAGCCGACCACCGCACTTGATGTGACGGTCCAGGCAGGCGTCCTGGAATTGCTTGCCGAACTTTGCACGGCTGAAGGAACGGCCGTGCTGCTGGTCAGTCACGATTTGGGCGTGATCGCCAATATGTGCCGGCGCGTCGGGGTCATGGACCGGGGGCGGCTCGTCGAGGAGCAGGACACCAAGGCTTTGTTCGAAAATCCGCTGCATCCCTATACCCGAGGCCTGCTCGCGGCGCGCCCGCGCCTGGGGTCGCGAACGCTGGTGGGACGAGCCCGCCTGACCGAACTGGACCAGGTCGTGACCAGCGAGGAGCGTGGACATGACGCACCGACGCTGACCACGCCGCGCGGCTTTGGCCTGGAGGCGATCGCATGAACCAGCCTCTTCTGGAAATCCGCGACCTCAACGTCCATTTCCCGCTGCGGCGTCGCTCGCTGCTGGGGCCAAAGCGGACGCTTCGTGCCGTTCAGGGCGTGAATCTGACCCTGAACGAGGGAGAGTGCCTGTCCATCGTCGGTGAATCCGGCTGCGGAAAATCCACCACCGCGCTGACCGTGATGGGCCTGCAGGAGCCGACTTCGGGAAAAATCCTGTTCCAGGGCAAGCCGTTGACAGGCCCTGGCGCTCCCGCCCGCAAGGAGCGCGCGCGCATCGCTCAGATGGTGTTTCAGGACCCGTATGCGTCGCTGAATCCGCGCCAGACCATCGGCCGCATGCTGTCCTCGCAGCTTTCCCTTCATGGAATCGCCAAGGGAAGCGAGGCCAGCCACCGCGTCGCCGAGATGCTGACCCGTGTCGGCCTGACGCCCGATCACGCCGACCGTTATCCGCATGAATTCTCCGGTGGGCAGCGCCAGCGGATCGGCATCGCGCGGGCGTTGATGCTCGATCCGAAGATCCTGGTGCTGGACGAGCCGGTGTCGGCGTTGGACGTGTCCATCCAGGCGCAGATCATCAACCTGCTGATGGACCTGCAGGAAACGCTGGGCTTGAGCTACATCATGATTTCCCATGATCTGAGCGTGGTCGAGCATGTCAGTGACCGGGTTGCCGTCATGTATTTCGGCCGCGTGGTGGAAGAGGGTGACTGGCATTCGATTTTCAGCCGCCCAACGCATCCCTACACGCGTCGCCTGATCGGTTCGGTTCCCGATCCCGACGCGATCCTGACCGGGGCACGCGCCTTGCCAGATGCTGCCTTCGTCCCAGACGCCGCCCGCTTTTCGCCCGACATTTCGCGCCGTCCGGACCCCGACGAAGAACCCGAGTCAAGCGAGCTTGTCGAGATCGGCCGCGGTCATCGCGTCCGCCTCGCGCAATAGGAATTGCCGATGACCTTCACCGTCCTTACCTGCGAATTCATGCACGAGAGCAATACGTTCTCGCGCTTCCGCACCGATTTGCCGCAGTTTCAGGTGGACACGCTTCTCCTTGGCGACGACGCGATCCGCGCCCGCCGCAACGCCAACACCGAACTTGCTGGGTTCATGGATGTGGCGGAACCGGCGGGCTGGAACGTGATCCACGCGATTTCGGCACATGCCGTGCCCGGGGGGCGGGTGACGAAAGCTGCCTATGACCACATCGCGGGTATTGTCCTGGAGGCAGCGCGTTCGAACAAGAGCCGCCTCGACGGAGTGCTGCTTGGACTTCATGGCTCGATGGTGCCTGAGTTTTGCCCGGACGGGGAAGGGTATCTGCTAGGCCTTCTGCGGGCCGAACTTGGAGCGGACATTCCTGTTGCGGTAACGCTCGACCTTCATGCGATGGTGTCCGAAGACATGGTTCGGGACGCGCAGATCCTTGTTTCCTACAAGACCTATCCGCATGTGGACATGCGCGAAATCGGCGCGCATGCCGCCCGTATCCTGGATCGCGCAATGAAAGGTGAAATCGCGCCCCGGACCGTCAGGGCGCATGTGCCGATGCTGGACGAAGCGAATTCCGGCCGCACCGACATTCCCGAGACGCTGGCCCTTTATGACCGCGCCCGCGAGGCCGAGGCCGAGGGCTTGCTCGCGGTTTCCGTCAATGCAGCCTTCACGGGCGCCGACGTGTCCTGCGTCGGTCCCACCGTGCTCGCAACCTATGACAGCCGTGATCCCGGCGCCAAGCCAGCCGCCATGCGTGTGACAGAGGAACTTGCGGACAGGATCTGGCAGGGCCGGACCAAGAAGCGCAATGTTTTCATCGAGGTCGACGAGGCGGCTGCCGAGGCGCATGCCTGGCGCGGCGACAAGCCACTTGTCATCGCCGATTACGCCGACAATCCCGGCGCCGGTTCCTACGGCGACTCGACCGCGCTGTTGAAGGGCCTGCTTGATGCGGGAGTAAAGGGTGCGGTACTCGCGCCGATGATCGATCCTCAAGCGGCAAATGAATTGCACCGTCACCGGCAAGGCGAGACTGTCACGGTGACGATTGGCGGCAGGGGCGACCCCAATTTCGGCGGTGGCCCGCTAACAGTGACGGGTGTGCTGACCAGGCTTTCGGAGGGCAGCTATGTCGGTGACGGACCGATTCAAGGCGGGCTCACCCATAGTTTCGGACCCACCGCCGTAATCGATGTCGACGGGATCGAAGTCCTGGTCGTTTCAGAAGCGCAGCAGATGGTCGACCTTCAGCAATTGCGCGCTTTCGGGATAGAACCGACGGCTCGCCGCGTGTTGGTCCTGAAATCGATGCAGCATTTCCGGGCGGCATTCGAGCCGATATCGGGCAAGGTCATCGTCTGCGATGCGGGCGCGCTGGCAACGCCGCGGGCAGAGCGGCGCCCCTATATCCACGCGCCGCGCCCGCTCTGGCCGCTCGACAAGGATTTCGAGCGCTTCGTTCGTCCCTTGGTCGACACATTCTAAATTACCAAAGCGGGCCAGTGCAGACGGCCCCTTCCTGGATGCGAATGCTGACAGCGAGCGCACTCTTCGCAGGCCCTGCATGTCGACCGGATTTGACCTCGCCATCCTCCTCCTCAGCGCGCCCTCGATACCGTCCAGTACGATGCCGCGCACACGCGTGGCGACGCGGTGCTATCGATCACCGACCGTCAAGACATCGCCACGTTTGCGATACGCTTCAGCTCATCTATTCGCTCCGGCCCGCGGGCCTGCCCCGGCCGTTCTTCGAGGCTGGGAAAACGGCGGCGTCCGCGCTGCATCGTGACGCGGGTCGTCCCGGTACCAGAAGTCGAGAACGGCTGCGGTGATAGCCTCTGGCGCGTCCTCCTGAACAAGATGCTTCGCATCCGGTACGACAATGAATGGAGCGTTTGGGATGCGCCGCGCGAGTTCTTCACCATCTTTCAACGGGATAAATTCATCCTCGGAGCCCCAAAGAATGCTCACGGGGCAGCGGATTTCACCGTAGCGGTCCTCGACCTCTTCGCTGTACTTGTCGTCCATCTGCGCCACCTGGCGCCAGAACGCCTTCTTGCCCTCCTCGCTAAGCCAAGGCTGGAGGTAAAGCCGCATCTCCTCTTCGCGCAATTTGTGCTTCGCTGCGGCACCGATATACGCGCGCAGGACGGCTTCATGGATATAGGCTGGTAGACCGGCAAAAACGTCTTGGTGCACCTTGGCCGCCTGCACCAGCGCGGATCCCTGCGGGCTGATTGCGACAGGATCGATCAGCATCAGGCTGCTGTAGTCGATGCCGTCCATGAGATGGGCGCGCAGCGCGGCAGACCCGCCAAAGTCATGCGCGACGACGTCCGGGCGCTCTATACCCCAGTGCTTTACCAGCGCCGCGAAAAGTCCATTCTGAAGACCATGCAGGACGTCGGCGTCCGGCTTGTCGGACTGCCCGAAACCCAGCAAATCATAATAGAAACCCGACGGTGCCGCGCGAGCCACGGTGCAATTCGCCGCCACACCAGCGAGGAAAATGGCGAGCCGTGCAGGAGGATCGCAGCCTGTCCCTCGCCGAGCGTGCCCCAGGCGATCGCATGACCGCGGTAGATGAAGCGTTCAGGCAGAGTCCAGTTCGCAATCATCTCGTCCTCCGTATCCAGAGACTTGTCGAGGAATCCGACAGGAAGCGGGTCGGACCGAAACTCTCAGCCATGGTGCGATGGTGCGAATTCCGGCCCTGGACAATCTCTCGGCGACAGAAACCCAGGTGGTAGCGTCGTCAGGCCAGCCGTGCAGCAGCAAAGCCGCTGTGTCATGCTTCGCGCCTTCCTCCAGAAAGGCGATGTCGAGCATTTGTGGCCGCGGTTGACGGCATGATGAAGCGCGCGTGGGTCTGCATCCCTGCCCAACGAGGACGGCGCGATCGGGTTCCTTGGCATGCGACCATCAGGCCGCTCTTGTCGACCTCCGTCCGAGGCAGCCCGTTCACGGAAAGCCTTCCCCTATCCGAGCCGGACTTGCTTCATGATCCTGTTCCTCAGATGACCCCGCCATTCGCTCGGACGATCTGGCCGTTGATCCAGCCGCTGTCCGGTCCAACCAGCAGGGAGACGACGCGCGCGATGTCGTCGACCTCGCCCAGACGGCCGAGCGGGTTCATCTGTTTGATACGATCGAGCGTAGCCTGATCCTTGCCTTCGAGAAAAAGCTCGGTGGCCACCGGCCCCGGCGCAACCGCGTTGACCGTGATGGCGCGGGATCCCAACTCCTTCGCCAGAATGTGGGTGAGCGCTTCGACCGCGGCCTTGGTGGCCGCATAAACGCCATAGGTCGGCTGGTAGAGTCCGACGACGCTGGTCGAGAAGTTCACGATGCGGCCGCCGTCGCGCAGGCGCCTCGCCGCCTCGCGAAGGCCGTTGAACGTGCCCTTGAGATTGATCGCGATGGTCTGATCGAAAGTCGCATCATCAAATTGAGCGACCGGTGCGAGCTTCATGATGCCGGCATTGTTCACCAGCACGTCGACGCCGCCATGGGCCGCTTCGGCGGAATCGAACATCCGTCTCACAGCTTGGGGGTCGCTGACATCGGCCTGGAAGGAGGTGGCCCGACCGCCGGCCTTTTCGATCTCGTCCACCAGCTTGGCGGCCGCTTTGGTGCTACCTGCAAAGTTGATGACGACCGTGAGGCCGTCGCTCGCCAGTCGGCGGGCGATGGCCGCTCCAATGCCACGAGACGCTCCCGTGACGATCGCAACTTTGTTCGTTGAGGTGGTCATTGTCGTTGTTCCTTTGCCGTGTTGTTGCCGACATC
Organism: Mesorhizobium sp. B2-2-4; assembly: GCF_006442375.1. NCBI lineage: Bacteria > Pseudomonadati > Pseudomonadota > Alphaproteobacteria > Hyphomicrobiales > Phyllobacteriaceae > Mesorhizobium > Mesorhizobium sp. B2-2-4. The sequence goes on from NZ_VFWB01000002.1 coordinate 26,005, forward strand.
AATCCTTCGCTCGATATTCCTGCGGGATCACGAAGACCTCGTCGGCGCGGGCGTAACCGCCGTCCTTGACCTCCTCGATCAGGACCATGGTATGCGGCCGAGCGGCCTCGGAGAAATATTCCACGAGCATCGCGGTGGCCCGATGGACGATCTCTTCTTTCTGGGCCCGGTTCAGCGCCGCCTCGGGGACCTTGAAATTGACGAAAGGCATGATCTTCACTCCTGTCGATCTGAGGACTTGAATGGTGTGAAGATAGCCGTTTTTAAAACCAGCACTAGAAAGCCGATTTCAACATCACCATTTCAAAAGCCATAACAATCGACTACGAGATGGTCATGGATCGTATCGACGTCATGCGGCTCTTCGTCAGGATCGTCGAGCGTGGGAGCTTTGCCCAGGCCTCGCGGGACCTGCAGGTTCCGCGGCCCACTGCCACCCATGCGATCCAGCGCCTGGAAGCGGATCTCGGCGTTCGGCTCCTCGAACGGACAACCCGAAATGTGAGGCCGACGCTCGATGGCGCACTCTACCATGAACGCTGCATCCGGCTCCTTGCGGACCTGGATGAGGTGGAGAGCGTCTTCAGGAATGCGGAACCCAAGGGTCCGCTTCGTGTGGATATGCAGGGGACCATCGCGCGGTTTTTCGTCATGCCCGCCTTGCCCGAGTTCATCACGCGCTATCCCGGCATCTCGCTCAGCCTCAGCGAAGGCGACCGGATGGTCGACCTCATCACTGAAGGCGTCGATTGCGTCGTGCGAGCCGGCGAACTGTCCGACTCGTCTCTGGTCGGTCGCCACATAACCGCATTCGAGCAACTCACCCTGGCGAGCCCAGCCTATCTTGAACGTCACGGCGTCCCTTCAACACCGGATGATCTCGGCGGCCATCGCATGGTTGCCTATACCGCCTCCGCGACAGGGCAGCCGTACGCGCTGGAATTCGAGATGGACGGCGCGGCAAGGGAAATTCCACTGCCCTACGATATCGTCGTCCGGGGCGCCGAAATCTACACGGCCTCCGGCGTCGCCGGGCTCGGGTTGATACAGGTCCCGCGCTATCGCGTAGAGCATCAGATCGCCACCGGGGAATTGGTTCCGATACTGGAAACCTTCCCACCACCGCCGATACCCGTATCCGTGCTCTATCCCCAGAGCCGCCATCTGTCTTCGCGGATCAGGGTGTTCATCGATTGGCTGGCGGACGTCTTTCGCGCCCCTCGCGGCGCTGCCGGGAGTTCCTCTCAGAAGGGCTCGGTCGAGATATCAAGCTGAGGCAGTTCATCGTTGCACGGAAAGGCGGAACAGGTACACCACGCTTCGGCACACCGTCTCATGGCCTGCCCCTCGACACGAATATGAGATGCCTCTGGTGCATTCTCAGGCGAAGGCGTCTGGCGAGCAGAAGCGCCAGACCAAGCGCAAATACGATGCCGCCCGCCACCAGCGCCTGGGCCGCCAGAACCAGCACCGTCTGCTCTGTCGTCGAGCCTGCCCGCATCTGGCGCACATCGGCTGCCGTGACGCTGACTTGCGGGTTTCCGAAGCGCGCTGTCACATAGTTTGCAAGGGCCGCCACCTGGCCGTCGTCCAGCCAGCCGTCAAAGGCCGCCATCGATTTGCGGCCCGCGACGCCGCCTGCCTTGACGCCTTCAAGGATGGTCATGACGACATTCTCAGGCGAGGTTACGCCGAGAGTGCTGTTGTTGGTCAGTGATGGATAGGTGCCATCCGCCGATCCGCCTCCATTCAGGCCATGACATCCCGAGCAGAGCGACCGGTAGAGATCGTCGCCCACCGCGACCCCGCTGCCCTCCACGCTGGTCTTCGTCCCGGCATCGCGGGCGGCTGCGGGCGGATTGGTCCACGCGAAGCGCGGCCGCTTCTCGTCTCCCGATTGGGCGGGCACGGTCCTGAGATAGGCGACGATGGCATGAATGTCGTCGTCCGAAAGATATTGCAGGCTGTTCATGACCGTTTCCGCCATCGGACCGCCCGCATATGCCTTTCCAGGCATGGCGCCGGTCTTGAGAAACCGAAACAGCTCCTCATCGCTCCAGCCGCCTATGCCCGCGATCTTGTCGCCGCTGATGTTGAACGCCTGCCAGATACCGGCGCTGCCGCCGGCAAGCTTGCGATCTTCATCCATGCCGAACGTCGTATTCCTTGGAGTGTGGCAGGCGCCGCAGTGGCCAAGCACCTCCACCAAGTAGGCGCCCCTGTTCCATGCGCCGGTTCGGCTTGGATCTGGTCCGAAGCCGCCGGCGTGGAGGTTGGCAAGTTTCCACAACCAGAGCGTCCAGCGCTGGTTAAATGGAAAGGGCAGTATGTTTGGCGGCGACGGCTGAGAAATCGGCGCGGTCGTGAGCAGGTAGGCTCGGATCGCGAGCACATCCTCGCGGTTCATCCCGACGAAGCTGTCATATGGCATGGCGGGATAGAGATCGGCCCCGTCGCGTCTGACGCCTTTCTGCACGGCTCGCACGAATTCGTCGGCGGAATAGCGCCCGATGCCTGTGTCGGGGTCCGGTGTGATGTTGGTGGAATAGACATCGCCGAACGGCGTCGGCACCCGATAGCCTCCGGCGAAAGGCCGGCTCGGATTGGACGTGTGGCAGCCGACGCAATCGGCGGCTCGGGCAAGATATTCGCCTTTCTGGATCTCGTTCGCCCGCAGCGGCGTGCCAGGCGCCAGCGACGCCATGACGGCCGCGATTCGTAGGAGAACGGCGAGGAACGGAACGCTTGCAGCAGGCCAACGCAAACGCTGCCCAGGGCGGATGACCGCTCGTCGGCTCCGCTGCACAGTCACAGTTCGCATCCGCTGAAGATCAATCCGGCCGCCATTTGCGCCAGCATGACGAGCGTGAACAGGGCCCCGATGCCTACCGAAGTCCTGGCCAGAAACGCGCGCGTGCGCGCCTTCAGGGGCGGGCTCGTGCCGTGCCCTGGATCATGAACGGCGCGCCATGACAACAGGACGCCCAGCGCCGCGACGGCGGCGCCTGTCAGCGAGAACAGAACAGTGGGCTGAAACCCGGCGTCGCATTGCCAATATGCGATTGAATAGTCGAGCTGCAGCGATATCGCCCACGCCGTTGGTCCGGTGGCCATGCCTGCCCAGGAAACGCCCGTGCGGATCGCCTGCATGTTACATCCTCGGAACCCAGTAGATTACGAGATAGAGCACGACCCATGAGACGACCACGAAGTCCCAGTAGAAGGCATTGTCCGACACGTCGCTGAAGTGGCGTCCGGTGTTGCCTTTCTTGGTGAACATGAGAACGGCGAGCACGATCGTGTCCCCGACATCGGTGAGGAGGTGTGTCGTGTGCAGGCCGAGCAGGAACCAGACGATCGACCCGTAGGCGTTCTGGTCCCAGGAGATCCGGAGCGCGGGAAATTCCCAGATGCGCACGATCAGGGGAAGAATTCCGGCGATCGACATGACGACGATGCCGATGCGCACCTTCACAAGGTCCTGCCGCCGCGCCCAAAGATCGATCAGACGGTTGGGGACGGCGCTGGCAAGCAGAATGATCAATATTGCCGTGCCCGGCAGGAGGTCGGGTGCTGGCGCTCCGATCGGCCAATGCCGCGCCTGCACAGCCAGGTAGAAATAGGTGCCGATCGCCAGGGCAAAACCGGTTGCTTCAAGGGTGATGAAGGCCACCGTTCCCCACCAGATCGGGCTTGCCGATCCAAAATCATAGGTGGGCAGGTGGCTGACGTCGACGGTTGGCCAGTGTCTCATTCTTCGTCCTCCGGCTCGCCTTTCGGCCAGAACCAGCAGATAAAGCCGATCGAGACCGGTATCGCGCCCCAGACCACCGCCCATGGCGTGTAAATCGAGCCCAGAAACGCGCCACCCACGGCGACGGCCGAGAGCAGCGGCCAGATCGAGTTGTCGGCCGATGGCACGCGCAGTTGCGGCACCGCATCGGCGACCGTGCCGGCAAGCACTTCGCGCGCATCGACGCGCAGGCCCTCGACCACCGGGAGTATGTCGGGTTCGGCCCAGAGCGGCTCGCGATGGGTCACCACTGGCAGGCGCGAAAAATCGTAGGAAGCCGGCGGTGACGTCGTTGCCCATTCCAGTGTGCTCGCCCCCCAGGGATTGTCTCCCGCGAGGCGACCGTTGCGAAGGCTGAGCAGCATGTTCAGGACGAGAAGCGCGAAGCCGGCGAACACCACCAGCGACGAGATGCTGATGAACAGGTTCGTGCCGCCCCAGCCGCTCGCCGGCGGATAGGTGTAGACGCGCCGCGGCATGCCTTGCAAGCCAAGGATGTGCATCGGGAAGAAGGTGAGATTGAAGCCGATGAAGACAAGCCAGAAATTCCAGCGGCCGAGCCTCTCGGACAGCATGCGGCCGGTGATCTTGGGAAACCAGTAGTAGACGGCGCCGAGCAGGGGGAAGACGGCGCCTCCGACCAGCACATAGTGGAAATGTGCGACGACGAAATAGGTATCGTGCACCTGCAGGTCGAGCGGCACCGAGGCGACCATGACCCCGGTCAGCCCGCCGATCACGAAGGTGAAGATGAAGCCGAGCACGAAAAGCAGCGGCGTGGCAAAAATCGGCCGGCCGCCCCAGATCGTCGCGATCCAGCAGAAGATCTGGATGCCGCTCGGAATGGCGATCATCATCGAGGAGGCGGTGAAGAAGCTTTCGCCGAGCTGCGGCAGGCCCGTGGCGAACATATGGTGCACCCATAGTCCAAAGGATAGGAAGCCGATCGCAACCAGCGACAGCACGATCCCGAGATAGCCAAAGACCGGACGGCGCACGAAGCTCGGCAGGATAGCCGAGACGAAGCCGGTCGCGGGAATGAAGATGATATAGACCTCCGGGTGGCCGAAGAACCAGAACAGGTGCTGCCAGAGCAGTGCGTCGCCCCCCGCCGCCGGGTCGAAGAACCTGGTGCCGACCAGCCGGTCGAGGATCAGCATGGTGCTCGACACCATCACCGCGGGCATGGCGAACAATATGATGAAAGCCATGACGAGGACTGACCAGACATAGAGCGGGATGCGATCGAGCGACATGCCAGGGGCGCGCTGCTTGAACACAGTCGCGATGATCTCGACGGCGACCGCGAGTGCGGACACTTCGGTGTAGGTCACCATCTGCGCCCAGAAATCGGGGCGCTTGCCGATCCCATATTCAGGTCCGGCGAGCGGCACGTAGGAAAACCAGCCGGCATCCGCGCCGGTGTCGAAAGCGAAGGCGATCCAGATCATCAACCCACCGGAGAGATAGACCCAGTAGCTGAAGGCGTTGAGCCGCGGGAAGGCGACGTTTCGGGTGCCGATCATCAGCGGCACCAGGTAGATGGCGAACGCTTCCATGACCGGTACGGCGAACAGGAACATCATCGTCGTGCCATGCATGGTGAAGAGCTGGTTGTAGAGATCGGGGCCGATATGGCGTGCCTCCGGCGTGGCAAGCTGGAACCGCATGGCAAGTGCCGACAGGCCTGCAAGGGCGAGGAACAGGAAGGCCGTCACCATATAGCGCCGGGCGATCAGCTTGTGGTCGACCGTGACCAGCCAACCATAGAGGCCGTTCGGCGTCCGCCAGGCATGCGCCAGATAGTCGTGCAGTCTTGCCTCGTCGAGCCCGGTGTCGCGGATGCCTTTCAGGGCCGCTTCCTGTTTTCGCCTAGCCGTCTTCCTGGCAACGCCACTCATTCAAGACTTCCAAGATAGGCGACGACCGCACGAAGATCGTCGGCGCTGAGAGCAATGCGCGGCATCTTCGCGCCGGGTTTTATGGATTGCGGATCGGCGATCCACGCGGCGAGCGCGCCGGGTGTCATGGCCAGCGTGTCGGCGGCCAATGCACGCCGGTGTGCGAGATGGGTAAGGTCGGGCCCGACCGCTCCCTTGGCCGGCGTCCCCCTTATCGTGTGGCAGAGCGCGCAACCGGTGGAAAGAAAAGCCCGCTGGCCGCGGCGTTCCTCCTCGCTGGCAGGCGCGATGGCGGCGGCGTCTTGTCTGGACCGCCATGCCTCGAACGCTTCGCGGCTTTCCGCGATGACGGTGACGGCCATGTGAGCATGCTGGTAGCCGCAGAACTCGGCGCACTGGCCGCGATAGATACCAGGCCTGTCGGCAATGAGGGTGATCTCGCTCGGCCGGCCCGGAATGAGGTCCCTTTTACCGGCGAGGCTTGGCACCCAGAAGCTGTGAATGACATCGGTCGAATCGAGTTCCACCTTTACCCGTTCGCCGACGGGAAGATGGATCTCGTTCGCCGTGACAATCATGCGCGACCGATCATCGTTGGGATAGCGTATTTCCCACCACCATTGATGCCCTGTGATGCGGATGGTGAGCGTCTCCTTTCCGCCCAGCGAGGCAATGGATTTGCCGGCGAAGAAGCTCGTTATCGTCAGCGCGGCGAGAACCAGCACGGTCGCCGCGACGGCGCTTCCGACTGCGCGGCTAAACCTGTGCTCCTGATGGCTGTCGATGACCAGCGGCGGGGGTCCTGCTTGTGCCCGGCGCTGATGGAAGAGCGCCATTGCCAGGGCCAGCATGACGAGCAGCCAGGTGATGGTCGCCACCGCGCCAAAAGACCAGAGGAGATCGAGAATCGCACGGGCATTCGCACCATGTGCGTGGAGTGCGGATTGCCAGCCGCTGCACCCGCTCAGGACCGGTGCCGAGACCACTGTAGACGCGAGGCCGAGCCATTTCAGGACGCCTGGAAGACGGCTGCCGGACGTGCTTCGAGCTGGACGTGCAAAGGCGGACGCAATGGGCCATTGCCGCCGTTGCCGCAGGCGGATGGACGGGCCCGTGCATCTTGCCATGTGAAATCCCCATGGATGCCAAGGCGATAACGCGAATCGCTGTAAAAGGATGCTTGGCAACGATGGCCGGCTTTTCTCCGCCATGCGATTGGCGCCGGGCCGATGCTTGCGCGCCGGGAGCGCAACCAAATGGCGGATATGTCCGTTTCTCCAGGCAAAGGCGCGGGACGCGCATCGGACGGTTCCACGTCGCGAAAGCTTAGGAACTAGCCATGAGCAACACAGACAAAACGGCCGGCGGAAATCGAAGCGTCGCAGGCAAGGACGATCGCAGCCAGGACGCGACGCGCAACGACCGCCGAGGCAGGGAAGAGACGCGGCAGGAACAGGCTGCGGACAGCCATCCGGAAGAGGATCCGGCGGAGGGCTCTCGCCAAACGGTCGAGCACGAGTTGGACAGGCTGGATCGGTCGGGGCGCAGCGCCTCGCAATCCGCGGGCGAGGGCCAAGTGGAACGCGCGCGTGAGGAGCTGCGGAAGCAGGTCAGCGAAGAGACGCAATTACCGGGACGAGGTTCCGCCTGACAGCGGCTGTGGATCGCCCCGCGGTTGGCTTTTTGTTTCGATTCTTCGGTGTCAGACGGCACGCAGGTCGTGTCGGGCCTGCCGTCTTCCGCTTTCCCGGATCCAGAGGGTCGCCATGAGCAGCGCCGCCCCGCCATAGATCAGGCCGGCGAGGGGAAGGTGCGGGTGAAGAGCCTCACCGCACTCTTTTCGACCGTCGGTCCCAGGCATATCCATGTCGATCTTCAAGGCGATGCGGCTCCAGCCGCATCAACGGCCAAGGCGGGCGCTGCGTTTCATTGGCGGTTGGCTTCCACAGGAACAAAAAGCTTGACCGGAGGTTCGAACCTCAATCTCGGCATCGGCACTTGGTCGGAACAATCGACATGATTTTTTCCCGTGTGGTCTCATTGGACACGCATCTCCCATGAGTGGAGCAGCTGACGATGCCGGCCGAAGCGAGGGAGAGCGAAAAGACGGCGGCATCACACGCGCTCTCGGGCTCGGACTGATCACTGGGGCGGCTGACGACGATTGCTCGGCCATTGGCACCTATGCGAGTGCCGGAGCCCGGTTCGGGCCCGACCTTTTGTGGACGGCTCCTGTCACTCTCCCGATGATGTACATCGTCGTCTATCTCTCGTCCAAACTTGGCCAGGTGTCGGGCCGTGGTCTTTTCAAGGTCATTTCCGATTTCTATCCGCGTTGGCTGCTGTGGTCCGTGCTGGTGGGCGTGCTGATCGGCAACACGATCGAGGCAGCCGCCGACCTTGGCGCGATGTCGGCGGCTGTCGTGCTGTTCGTTCCGCTGCCTTCAAACTCGGTCGTCATCGGTGTCGCGATGATTATTTTTGCCTTGCAGATGTTCGGATCCTACAAGCTAATCCGCAACATATTCCGATGGTTGGCACTGGCCCTGCTCGCCTATGTGGTCTCCGCTGTGCTCGCCAAGCCGGATGTGGTCTCGGTGCTGCGCGGCACCTTGCTGCCGAAAATCGAGTTCAGCCGCGAATATCTGTCCATCATCGTCGCCATCATCGGCACGACGCTGTCCGCCTATCTCTACACCTGGCAGTCCAATCAGGAGGTGGAGGAGGAGATCGCCAAGGGCAGGACGAGCCTCGAAGAGCGCAAGGGAGCCACCGAGGGTGAACTCCGCCGGTCCCGGCGCGATATCCTGATCGGCATGATCTTTTCCAACCTGATCATGTATTTCATCATCCTTTCGACCGGATCGACGCTCTACGAGGCGGGGCATACCCAGATCGAAACGGCAGCGCAGGCGGCCGAAGTGCTGCGGCCGCTTGCGGGCGACGCGGCGGGAATTCTCTTTGCGGCCGGGGTGATCGGCGTCGGTTTCCTGGCGGTGCCGGTCATGACGGCCGGCGCCGCTTTCGATTTCGCCCAGGCCATGGGGTGGAAGAATGGCCTGAACGCCAAGCCCCGGCACGCGCCCAAATTCTACATCGCGACGGGAGTGATCACCTTGGTGGCGGTCGTTCTCAATTTCTTTGGCTTCAACCCGATGAAAGCCTTGGTCTGGTCCGGCATCGTGCAGGGTTTTTCAACGCCACCTCTGCTGTTTCTCATGCTCATCATGACCAACAATCGCAAGATCATGGGCGACAAGGTCAACAGCAGGGCCACCAACATTCTGGGTGGCGTGACGACCATAGCGGTCTTTGCGGCGTCCGCGGGACTGGTGGCGACCTGGTTCATGTAGTTCGCCGGCGCGGAAAGGACGTTCAGGCGCAGTGGAACATCCACGGTCAACTCTCGTTGAAATGCGTGTGAGAGAAAGGGCTGTCCATGTCAAAGCTCCAAGCCGCCACTCAAGAGCATTTAGAGCAACTGAGACTCGAGGCTTCGGCTCGTTTCGCCCCGATGATGCTGCATGAGGCATTGTTGCGTCTTTCCCGGGCCTGCGGGGGTGATAGCCTTGCCCGGTTCGAGAAAGCCATGGTCGATCAGATCGAGGCGACCAAGGACGATCGAGCCGATTTCGAGGCAATCAAGGAATTCGCGATCGAACAGCTTTATGCCTGGATCAGGAACGCGAACGAATCGCCGGATAAGAAGCAACCGCTGGAAAAGATAGAGGACCGCAGAACCCCCGGCCGCTCGGAAGAGCCGCAAACGCTGGAGGATCAGCTGCAGGCCGGTCTGGAAGATTCCTTTCCCGCAAGCGACCCGCCAGCGGTGGTGTCCACCTCCATTCCAGGCGGAGCCAAGAAGCTGGTCGGAACCGACGAAGTGCTGAGAAAACAGCGGGAGGCCAAGGAGCAAGACCGCCCCTAGCCCGCACCGACTGGAATCCCGCTGGCCGAACCGCCGCTCACGGACGGGAATCCGTGCCGGTCGATAGCGTCACAGCTTGACGGCCGCTTCCCGGGCCCACAGCCGCAGCTTGCGGCAAGCCTGCACGAATGTGTTGGCGGAGGCTGCGGAGTCCAGCCGCATCAATCCCTCATCGGCATCGGCTGCGACGCCTGCCTTGGCCAGCAGAGGCGCGGCTCCCGGTGTGAAGCCGATGAATTTGCAATGCGCAAAGGCATCCGACACGAAGTCCTTCGCGGCTGCCTCCTTGACCAACAACTCGGCGCCCGGCTCGGACAGGAGCAGTACCACGGCGTCGAACAGGACCGACGGACCGCCGTCGATCATGTGTCTGGCTTCGATGTGGGTGCCGTCTGCGGCCTCGACGCCGCCCACCTTGGGCGCTATCACCTCCATGACCGCGCCTTCCGTTTCGATGGCCGAGCGAAGTTGTTCGAAAAGGGCCGTGTCGGCCCCGTCGCTCAGCAAGACGCCGACCTTGCGGCCTTTGAAACTGTCGGGGCCGTTCTCGATAATGCTGAGAGCCGGAGACGGCGGCAGGTCGTCGCGCGGCGGGACGGCGGCCTCGGCAGGGTCGGGCATGTTTCGAATGCCAAGCTTGTAGGCGACTTGAGTCGCCAGCGTTTCGTCTATGTTCAGCAGATGCGCCACCATGCGTTCGCGGATCGCCGGTGCCTGCACCTTGCTCAATTCGAATGTCAGCGCCATGGCGATATGGCGTTGCTCCGGCGCTGTCTGGCTGTTGAAGAATTGCCGCGCTTGGCTGTAGTGGTCGGCGAAGCTCTCCGCCCGCAGACGCACCTTCTGCCCCTCTTCGGCGTCGGCGAAAGAGCGGAAGCCGCGTTGCGGATCCTCGCGGGGACCCGATCCCCACGAATTCGGCTCATAGTTGGCGCGGCCGACCGGGTTGTGCATGGCCATGTGCCCGTCCTGCTGAAAATGTGCGAAGGGGCATTTCGGAGCGTTGATTGGAATATGGGTGAAGTTCGGGCTGCCCAGCCGCTTCAACTGGGTGTCGAGATAGGAGAAGTTGCGGCCCTGCAGAAGCGGGTCGTTGGAGAAGTCGATCCCGGGCGGCACGTTCTGGGTCATGAATGCAACCTGCTCGGTCTCGGCGAAGAAATTGTCCGGCATACGGTCGAGCACCAGCCGCCCGACCGGGATTGGCTCAATGATCTCTTCAGGGATGATCTTCGTAGCGTCCAAGATGTCGAAGTCGAAGCTGTCGGCAAAATCCTGGTCGAACAATTGCACCGTCAGCTCCCATTCCGGGAAGTTTCCTGACTGGATCGCTTCCCACAGGTCGCGGCGGTGGAAGTCGGGATCGGCGCCATTGATCTTGACCGCTTCGTTCCAGATCACCGACTGCATGCCGAGTTTCGGCTTCCAGATGAATTTGACGAATGTGGATTCGTCGTCGGCATTGACGAGGCGGAACGTGTGGACGCCAAAGCCTTGCATGAAACGGAAGGAGCGCGGTATCGCTCGATCCGACATGATCCACATGACCATGTGCATCGATTCCGGCATCAGGCTGATGAAATCCCAGAAATTGTCATGTGCGGTCTGGGCCTGCGGGAAAGCCCGGTCTGGCTCCTGCTTGGCAGCATGGATGAGGTCCGGAAATTTGATGGCGTCCTGGATGAAGAACACGGGAATGTTGTTGCCGACGAGGTCCCAATTGCCTTCCTTGGTGTAGAGCTTGACGGCAAAACCGCGCACGTCTCGGGCGAGATCGAACGAGCCCTTGTTGCCGGCAACGGTCGAGAACCGCACGAAGGCAGGCGTCTTTTCGCCGGCGCGCTGGAAAATGTCGGCACGCGTGTATTTGGCCAGCGATTCATAAGTCTCGAAATAGCCATGAGCGCCGTAACCGCGGGCATGCACCATCCTTTCCGGGATGCGTTCGTGATCGAAGTGGAAGATCTTGTCGCGAAAGTGGGAGTCCTCGATCAGAGACGGTCCGCGCTCGCCAATCCGCAATGTGTTCTGGTCGTCGGAGACAGGCGTTCCCAGGGCAGTCGTGAGAACAGGCGTGTCGGCTTCCGCGATCTGGTGCAATTCGCCGCCATTTGCGCGCGCGGCATTCTGATCGTGCATACGCGCCGATTTGGGAACTGAACGGTGTGCGGATTTGGCCATGATTTTTTCCTCGATTGACGCCCGTGGGCTGACTTGGCTCAAGGCGCCGAACTGCCGGTGCATGGCTTTGTTCCCGCACAACGGCGCGTCGCGCTATCCTAAGCCAGCGCGAACACGCTGGTGGACGGCGCGCAAGGGGGGCGCGGCCGCAGCAGGATCGTTCGGCCGCATCAGAATTTTCTGGAGAGTTGTCTTCAACGCCCGGAACGATACAAACGTCCATGCATTTAGCTGGGGTCTGCATTCATACTTCTTTCTGGGAGCTGGACCATTGTCAGGCGAAGGCTATCTTTTGGCCGACCAGGAAACCCATGAAGTTTCCATCGTTGACCTGATACCCGCGCTACGGGCTTTCGCGCGCACCTTCTGCCGTATCCCCGACGATGCCGACGATCTGGTGCAGGAAACGTTGACGAAGGGCCTTGCCAACATCGACAAGTTCGAACCCGGCACGCGCATGAAGTCGTGGCTCTTCACGATCATGCGCAACACCTACTACACCCGGGTCAAGGTCGCGGCCAGGGAAGCGCCTGGCCTGCTCGACTGCGCGTCCTCGAGGCCGATTTCGGAAGCCACACAGGAATGGACCGTTCAGAGCAAGGAAGTTCACGGCGCCATCCAGAGGCTCCCTGAACACCAGCGCGAGGTGCTGATGCTGATCGGCGTCCTAGGTGTCAGCTATGAGGAGACGGCCGAGATATGTGGCTGTGCGGTGGGAACGGTCAAAAGCCGGCTCAACCGTGCCCGCGCCGCCGTTCTTGAGTTCCTGGGGGAGAGTTCGCTGCAGACGCTGATGGAAAGACGAAATCATCTGTCGGACGGGCAGATCGATATCGATGCCGACAGCCGCAGATAGTCAGTTCTTTATGTCGCGCCGGCGTTTCGCAAGGAGCGCGTTTTGCAGTTCGATCGCCAGTCTGGTCAAGCGATCAGGAACCTTTTCCTGCTCGATCGCGATCAGCAGAGAGGCAATCTCCTGATCCATCGCCATTCCTGCGCGCGGGTCCATTCTATCATCGCTCGAACGAGACATCGTATTCCCTGGCTGGATGGATGGCAGTCCGTCATCCTATTGTGATGACAAGCAACCGCCATTACAAGGAGATGCCCGGTGCCGAAACCCTTGCCGGCAGCCGTTGCACAGGTTTTTCTTCCACTCTCGATTGCCGAGGTCACAGATCCACTGCGGCGCTTTCAGTCCTTCGGCAATCGATTTGCGGCATGATCCTGATATTGATCGGACTTGATCTGATTGCCGTCCAGGCCGCGTTCCTCGCTGTGCTGCTTCTTGTCCCTGTTGGATAAAACGGCATTCTCTTCGATCTTGTCCTTGGCCAGTTCGGTCATTGCTCCGGCGCCGGCCCCTTTGCCGTGGCTGCCACGGCCGATATGTTTCTTGCTGCCGGATGCCATGCTGTCCTCCTTCGAATTGGCGCCGCTCTTCAGCGTCGCTGTGTTCGACGCCCGAACTGGCATTGGCTGGTAATGTTCCGTCACGCCGGCAAGCAGGAAGGCGTCGCCGTCCCACAGCCGAAACGGCTTTTCGCCATCGACGAGGACCTGCAATCCGTGACGTTGCGCCAGGCGACATATATCGGAGCGGTCCAAAAACAGTGATTCGCGATATGAGTAGTTCAGCAAGGCCAGCCTGCCCGGCCTTTTGAGGACGCGCGCAATTTCGCCGAAATGCCGCTCCGCCACGCCGGCTAGCACCAAATAGGGGAAACTGTCGACCGCCAGAACGCAGTCGAAACTCGCGTCGCCGAACTCCGCCAGATCCAGGCCTGAGGTCCGCCGCAACTCTACATTGCCAAGCGCTGCGCATTGCTCACGGGCGATCGATATCATCCTCGACGATATGTCGATACCGACGACCCGCCCACAGGACGCCGACAGCGCGCGTTCGAAACGCCCGATGCCGCAACCGATGTCCAGAATGCTGCGTCCAGCGCCGGTGAAGTCTTGCGCTGTCAGCCATGCAACGATTTCGTCGGTCGTGGCTGCCAGCCTTTCCTCATCGCCAAGGGAAGCCAACTGGACACTCGCCACCCGGGAAATCGCTGCCGCGGCATCAAAGCCCGAGGCCAGCCGCGTCACGACATCTGCATCCGTCTCGTCGTCGTCGCGTTCGTGACGAACGGCAGAACCCGTTTTCTGCAACGTGGCAAAAACCTCCGATCCGCGGCGAAGCAGCCCGGCTATCTGCTGGAGCCTTTCCCTGTCTCGAGTATCGACCGGATCGATCTCCGCCACGATCTTCGCCAATTCGACTGCCCCGATGCCTGGGTGGAGATGCAGCGCCAGCCTGGCGATGACGGCCTCGGCACTGACAGCGTCCGCCATACAGTCCTCGACCGCCAGCCTGACCGCTATCCGGCGGCGCACGGATGTTGGTTCCATCGAAACCATGGTCTCATTTCCGCGTCCAAGTCCTTCGCATCGTCCACCTGTCGCCAGCGCCCCAGCCATATTTGTACGGCTCCTGGCCGCGCAGGAAGTCGAACTCGCGCGCACCTTCGCGGATCGATTCGGCGATTGCGTGGCCGACCAGGATCGCGCCTGGACTTTCCTCGGCATAGGCAGGATCGAAACCGCCAAGATAGGCATAGGCACGGCCGCGATGGTGAAATCCGTAGTAGACGCCGATTGGCTTGCCGTCGATGGCGAGCACCCAGCGTCGGGTCAGATCTCGAGCGTCGAGCAGGGGAAGCGAGCACCTGTGGAATTGCTCGACGGCGAGGTCGGCCAGCACGCCGCCTCCGTTTCCGGCCCAGCGCGCGCCGTGCAGGCCTATCAGGTGGTCGAGGAACAGTTGAGGATCGCCTCGTACCGGCGACAACTCGACCCGGCCGCGTCTGGATGCGGCGCGGCGCGCCCGGCGCAACTGGCGTCTGCGCCGGGCAGGGACGCAGCCCGCCAGCGTTTCATCGCCGTCGGTGGCAAGCACGGGACAAACGGCGTGGCCGACCAGTCCATCGGCTTTCAATTCGGGATGTTCGATCGCCAGACCGGCACTGCCTTGCGGCAGATCCGGCAGGATCCACTGCGACCACTCGATCGAGAGTATCTTCTCTGCAAGGGCAGTGGCGACCTGGGCCTCGCTGCCGGGCACACACAGCACGTCCAGATAGTCGCTGAGGGAAATGCCGATCGGAAGCAGTTTCGAGCCTTCCGTGCCATGTTCGAGATAGAGCGGCGCCAGGCCCACCAGATCGTTGCCGCGCCAGATGGCGACCGTCGCCAGCTCCCCCGGAGCGAATGTGCGCCACCACGGCAGCAGCCAAGCGGGACATTGAAAGGGCGTCGCCGACGAACTCTGCTCCCACAGGTTCCACCAGTGCGGCGCCAGTGCATGCAATTGCTCTGGATCGCCGATGATCTCGCTGCGCAGCATCTGCTCTTTCACCGCACCGCGGCGAGACGCCTGCGGTCGGCGCCGAGCCGGGCCAGCGCCAGATAGGCGCTCATGTAGAACGAGACCATGCGCTCGAGCGAAAACCGCCGGCGCGCCTCGCTTCGGCACGTCTCGGCATCAAGGCTGGGTGCCGCGACAATTGCTTGCGCCATCTCGTCGACATTGTTGACGATAAAGCCGGTCTTGCCGTGCTCGACCACTTCGGGAAGCGCACCATTTGGAAAGGCGATCACCGGTGTGCCGCAGGCGAGTGCTTCCATCGCGACCAGCGAACTGGTCTCGGCGGCGAGGCTCGGAACGACCAGGCAGCGTGCTGCATTGAGCAAGCGCCGCTTGGCGATGAAGCCGAGCGGACCGAGGAAGCGGCGCCGACGATCGAGGCGAGGTTCGACCTCATCGCGAAAGTACTGGGTATGCGTCTCGTAAGGATAGACCCGCCCGCCGATGACCAGCGGCACATCAGCCTGCCTGGCGGCATCCAATGCCAGGTGTATGCCCTTTTCCGGGCAGATGCGGCTGAGCACGACGGCGAAGTCGCCCCTGGGCCGCGGCTGGTTCAGCGCGTCGATATCGACACCATTCGGGATCGGGGCAACCAAGCTTGCGTCCGGCGGTGCGGTTCTTTGCTGGGCTGACGAGACGGCGTGAAGCCAGAGATCGTCGCGCCCTGGGCGCAGCGCCCCGGCCGGATACCAGTCGAGCGGCAGGTGAAGCGTCACCAGGGTCGGACCGTCGGCAGGCAGGTAGGCGTCGAAGTCGATGCCATGCAGGTGAACCACGTCGATCGGCCATTGGGCGCGGGCAGCGGCGATCGCGGCGCGATGGGACTCCTGTGCCCGGTTTTTTGCTGACTGGTCGAGCACGCCGGCTTCGGCGGGCGTTTCCACCAGAATGCCGCTTGCACTGGAACCCTGGCAGCCGATGACGATGGACCGGTGACCGGCGCGGGTCAGGGCCTGATCGAGCATTGACAGCACCTGCTCGGCGCCGCCAACGGCGTTCGGTCCCACCGGCGCGAGAGGATAGGCAACATTGAGCACTGTGAGCGTCATGGCTGGTCGAGCCGGAGCGCCTCGTGAGCACGGGCGCTTGCATGCAGCCAGGTGCCGGGCTCGAAACCCAGCGGCAGCGATTCATAGTAGAGCCTGCCCTCGTTGGGCAGCTTCAGGAAATCATAGGTCGGCGCCAGCCGGAAACGCTCGGTGCGGGTCGAGAACGGCGCCAGCGTCCGCTGCTGCGTCAGGTGGCTGGCCAGCATGCGCTGCTTTTGCTGAAAGGCCGCTTCGGTCAGGCAGACCTCTATGCGATCACTGCCGGTGCCGCTGGCGAAATCCTGAAATACCGGGCCGTCCGGGCCAGCCGAATAAAAGGCCATTTCGATGATGGTGGGCACGGGCCGGCGGTCACGGCGCAGAAGATGGCAGGCCGCGTGAACGGCAAAAGCGGTCGCGTCGTGGTCGGGATGGCCTCCCTCGAAAGGATGTGTGCAGACGAAGCGGATGTCGGGTTCGCAAACAAGGCAGGCGAGTTCCTGCGCGAGCGCCACGAGATTCGCCGCAGCCTCCTTGTCGGGATAGCCAAGAGCGGTCAGGCCCGATGGCGATATGCCGGCCGCGGCCAAGGCTTCCGTCAGTTCCGCACGGCGGGCATCGGCATAGTCCTGCCATGTCTCGAAACCATGCGCTTGCGCGTCGGCAAGATCGCGTGGTGCTCCGTCCGTGACATGGACGATGCGGCATGACCGCAGTCCGGCAAGATGCCCGCCGATGCCGATTGTCTCGTCGTCCGGATGCGCGACGACGACCATGAGGGCGGAGCCATGAGCTGCGTCACTGCCCGTCAACAGCGCCGCGAATTCGCCCAGGGTTGCCGACGGTTGATGCATGGGAGCCTCACGCTGCCGAGGCTCGCCGCTTCGACGTGGAAGCCACGCCGGGCGCGTAGCGGCGGATCATGGTTGCACAGAATTCGGCGAATTCCTCCGGCACCAGCGGCGGACTGGTGTGGTGAGGCATCATCCCGCGATGCTCTGGCGTGAAGCAGAAGGTGACGGTCACGTCGAAATCGGCGAGCGCTTCCATCTGTCGGTCGAACCAGTTCAATGCATTCGGCCTGAAACTGTCGGCCCAGGAAAGTCCGGTCCGCATATTGGTGACCCCGAGCCGCTTCATCCAGGCGACGGCGTCGTCCAGCCGCGGGTCCTCGAAATGAAACCACTGCACCAGCCCCATCTCGGGCGTATGGCGCAGGAATTCCTCCAGTGCCGGTTTTGGCGTGCCGTCCTGGCGCAGCAGCCCCATATGGAAGTGACGATAGTAGGAGGAGCCTTCCGCTTCGCGATGGCGCGTTGTTGCTTCCCATTCGCGCGGAAGATCATAAAGGCTGTACCACTGGATGCGCGGAGCGTTGCCGAGCAGCAATTCAGCGGTGCGCCTGAGGCCCCAGACCTGGATCTCGTCGGCGCCGAAGGTCGATACGCCAACTTCGCTGACCCAGATCGGGAGATCGGTGACGGCCGCGATCTCACCGATCTTCTGTGGCCATTCCTGGATCTGCCACAGGTTCCAGTCGAGCGGAAAGCCATGCACCGCGACGGCATCGACGTGGTCCAGCAATCTGAGTTCCTTCATGCGCGTGACGAAGCCGGGGTCGATCGGAGAGATGCCGCCGAGCACCTTGGTCAGGGCCGGGTTCTCGGACGCTATCGCATCCGCCGACAACATTGCCATGGCGGCGAAGCGGCTCCAATCGGGGTCGAGCTCGGGATCCCAATGCGATTTGTTGTTGGGCTCGTTCCAGATCATCGCGGCTTCAATCATGGATCTGTCCTTTCGACGGGTAGACGGCGCCGCCGCCGGCCGGATCGCCGGCGGAACGGCAAAAATAAACCTCCTGCTCGGGGTGCAAAAAAATCTCGAAGCCGGCGCTGCGCAACATCGCTTCGGTGCAGGCGCGGTTGGGAATCCACCAATTGGTCGGATCGTCGGCATATCGATGTTCGATGAAATGCAGTTTCGGAAATTCCGGCCGCTCGAACAGGTCGTGCGTCCAGAAATGATAATTCTGCTCAAGCGCAGGCAGATCGGCGCTGCCGCGTTGCATGGACTGGAAGATCATCAGGTCGCCGGCGACATGCCCGCGGATCAGGTCGAGCGCGAGCAGGGGATGGCGCAGGTGGTAAAGAACCCCCATGAACAGCACGATGTCGAATGTCTCGCGCAGGGCGCCGACGTCATAAACCGAAAGCTTCTGGAACTCGATGTCGCAGTCCGCGATCTCGGCGGCAAAGCGCGCCTGTGCCAGATAGGCCTCGTCGAAATCGATGCCGAGGACGCGACCGGCGCCGCGCCGTTTCATTTCGATGGAATAGAAACCGGCATTGCAGCCGATATCGAGCACGGACTTGCCGGACAGGTCGGCTGGAATGGCATAGGCGAACTTGCGCCATTTGACCAGCGGGTAGTTACCGAGAAAATGGTCCGGAGCAGTTTCGACGCCGGCCAGTTCCATGTTGTGGAACCATGGGCCGAGGGCATCGATACGGCGTTGGATTTCAGCATGGGAATGCAGCATGGCTAAGCTCCTTCGCCCGGAACGGCATGCGAATGTGCCGTAGGCGCGATCATCGTGGGCCGGTGCTGTTTGGACGCAGCATCGTCGTCGAGCAGCCGAAGGGCCGCGCGATAACCGTTGAAAGTGCCGACATCGACGTAGGCGGCCCCTGCCTTCACCCCATACGCCTGACCGCCCGCCGTCAGGTAGGCGTTGATCAACGTGCCGATATATTCGTCATAGCAATCCCGCTCGCGCCAGAGTGCCGCGAGCTGGTGCAGGACATGGCCCGGCATCTTGAACGCGCCCCATATCCAGTTCGTCGCCGCGTCCTGCCGCTTGACCTGGATTTCCCGCACCCGGCCCTCCTCGTCGAGAACCACAGCATCGAAGAATTCCGGCCGATCCACCGGGAAGAGCAGGAATGACAGCCGGTCGTCCGGCAGACGGCAGAAGCCGTCTTCGGGAAACCAGATCGTATCGGGAAGCCCGATCAACACCGTCTCGTCCGGTGCGACGAGGGGTGCTGCCCGGAAGATGGCGTCGCAAAGGCCAACAGGGTTGGGTTGTACCACGAACAGAGCGGTCGCCGCTCCGTAGCCCGCGGCATAGTATTCGAGAATGTCGGATTTACCCGATCCGATGATGAAACAGACCTTGTCGACGCCGGCGCGCACCATCCGCCGCACCAGGTACTCGCTTACGGCACATGGGCGCTCTGTCTGTCCATCGATCCGGCTCCCGACCGGCAGCAGCTCTTTCGAGAAGCCGAGCGGTTGAATGCGGCTGCCGCGTCCGGCAGCGGGCACGATGCCCAACATCAGACTGCTTCCTTCATCGGTTCGCCGGCCGACCTCTGCAAGGCTTCGTTCAGGATGCGATCCAGTTCCGCCGCGCGCCGCGTGGATGTGTGTTCGTCCAGAACCCGTTCACGCGCACGGCTTCGAATTGCATCGAGCTCGTGCGATGGCAGTTTGAGCGCCGCGATCACGTCGTCTGTGTCGTACGCCAGCAGGATCTCGCTACCGGGTTCGAAGAAACTGCTGAGGCCCGGCCAGGTGTCGGTGACGATCGGCACGCCGCATGCCGCTGCTTCGAACAGCCGGCCCGAAGGGCACCACCCCTTTTGCGCCATCGCCTCGCGCGTCACATTCAGCGTCAGGCGGGACGACGAAAAGAAGGCTGGATGATCTGCCGGCGGAAGATGCCTGACGAAGAAGATGTTGTCGCTCCACGGGAATTCCTGTGGATATTGTGCACCGCCGATGATGAAGCGGTGGTCAGGCAGGAGTGCGGCCGGACGGACCAGCAGTTTCTCGACGCCGGCCTGGCGATCTGCCGCATAGGTCCCGAGATAGGACAGATCGCCCGCAAATTCCGGCCTAGGTACTGCCGGCCGGTGTTGGTCGGGATCGACATGGCCATAGAGCGGCACCACGTGGCGTGCACCGAGAACCGACTTGAGTGCATCGATTGCCGAGCCGCCCGTGTAACTCAGGACGAGATCGAAATCGGCAAGCCCCTCGGGCCCGAAATAGGGCGGGCGTTCACCTTGATCGAGGCGCGCCAGCGTGATCGGAGTGTCCAAGTCGTAAAAGACGCGCAGCCCGCGGCATGCCTGCTGCGCCAGGCGCGAAGCGTCCACGGCGTCGGGGCAGTAGGAGGTAACGATGACGACGTCCGATTGCTTGATCGTCTGCTCCGCGACCCTCCGGATGTCCTCCCAGTCCGGGTAGAGCACGATGTTGCCGCCGTCCAGCTGGTCGAGGTCCCGTGCACCGGCATAGTAGGGGGTGTTGCGCTCGAAAAAGGTGATGGACCAGCCGTACCGGGCCAGCGCCCGGATCAGCCCGCGCCACAGGGTGGCGTGGCCGTTTCCCCATGAGGACGTGACGGTGAGACCGAAAATGACCATCTGCATCCGGCAAGTCCTCGTCAGGCAAGTTCGTTCAGGCGGATGAGCTTTGCTCCCCAGTCTCCAGACACGATCGTCGTGACGGAAGCGGGGTCGATATCGAAGCGAAAGCTGTCGCCGACGGGCAGACCAAGCACATGGCAGATGGCTGCCTTGATCACGTCGGCATGGCTGATCAGCGCGACGCATTGATTCTGATGCCGCTCGCGAGCCTGATCCATCAGCGAGACGATACGCTGTTGGACATCCAGCATGGTTTCGCCGCTTGGGGTGCTTGCTTCCTGCCGCCGGCTGTTCCACGCCTGCCAGCCGGCATCGCCGTTCAGCTCCTCGAACGTCTTTCCCGACCAGATGCCGAAGTCGATCTCGTCGAGTTCGGCGCAGATCGCGATTTCGCCGACATTACAGGCAGTCGCGATCGGCTTGGCGGTTTCCTGCGTGCGCTCGCGTGGGCTGCACCAGATAGCGGCAATCGGCTCGCGGGCCATGCGGCGGCCAAGATGCGCCGCCTGAGCCCTGCCGGATTCGCCAAGGCGAACTCCGCCCATCCGTCCGGCCAGATAGGAGCCGACATTGTCGTGTGCCGCGTGCCGGATCAGGAAGAAGGTCGTCGTCATTCCGCGGCATCGAGCATAGGCTCGTCCCTGCCTGTGATGAATGCGAGCGTGCGCTGCCGAGCTTCGGCATCGGTGAACTGCTCAGGCGGAGACTTCATGAAATAGCTGCACGGACCGGTCAGCGCGCCGGCGATGCCGCGGTCAAGCGCCAGCTTGGCGCAGCGCACGGCGTCGATGACCACGCCGGCCGAATTGGGCGAATCCCAGACTTCCAGCTTGAGTTCGGCGTTGAGCGGCACTCCACCGAAGGTCGTGCCTTCAACCCGGATGTAGGCCCATTTGCGATCGGTGAGCCATGGCACATGGTCACTGGGGCCGACATGAATGTTGCCCGGCTCCAGGGGAACATCGAACTGGCTGGTCACGGACTGCGTCTTCGAGATCTTCTTCGATTCCAGCCGCTCGCGTTCCAGCATGTTGAGGAAATCGGTGTTGCCGCCGAAGTTCAACTGATAAGTGCGGTCGATGCGGACGCCGCGCTCGCGGAAGAGATTGGCCAGCAACCGATGCACGATTGTCGCGCCGACCTGGCTCTTGATATCGTCGCCGACCAGCGGCAGCCCGCGTTCCTCGAAACGCAGGCGCCATTCGGGCCGTGACGCGATGAAAACCGGTATGCAGTTGACGAAGGCGCAGCCGGCCTCGAGGGCGCATTCGGCATAAAAGCGCGTCGCTTCCTCCGACCCCACCGGCAGGTACGAGACCAGCACATCGGCACCGCTGTTCCGCAGGATTTCGCTGACATTGGCAACCGGCTCCGGCGCTTCCTCGATTTCCGTGCGCAGATATTTGCCGATGCCGTCCAACGTGGGGCCACGCTCCACGCGAACCCCGGTTGCAACCGCATCGGCAAAACGGAACGTGTTGTTCGGGGCGCTGTAGATCGCATCGGCCACGTCGCACCCGACCTTGCCCTTGGCGACATCGAACGCACAGACGACCTCGATGTCGTCGACGTGGTAGCCGCCGAGATCGGTATGCATCAGCCCGGGGATCGGCTCATTGCCTTTTGCGTCTCGGTAATAGGAAAGGCCTTGCACCAGGGAGGATGCGCAATTGCCTACACCGACGATACCGACACGAACTTTCTTCGATCCCACGAAACTGCCGTCCTGTGCTGTCCAAGGTAAGTTCCTGGGCCCGAACCGTCAGCTTGCCGGAATGTTCCTTGGCATGTGGAAAAATTGCGCGCGGCAGGATGGATCAAAGCCGCGCATGCCGCGTTGGCGCACGGCGAGCTTGGAATCGGTGGATGATCGTCTACGGCGACCACAAACGAACGGAAGACGCGCGACAGCTTCGCGAGGCTGCAAGCGAAATGGCTGAAAGCCTCGATTGCAGGCCCTGCGGCATTCAACGCCACGCTGCGCTGGTAGGGTTGTTCGTCAAGGTCTCGGAACTGGTCCAGGCACAGGCCGATGTCGAGTTCGAGGCCCGCGGCGGGGACACCCCTTCGCCGAGGCAGCGGCAAGGTGCCAAGCTGCTGGTCGGCCTTGCGGCGGAAGTGGCGAGGTCCTGGCGAAGCGGCTTCACAGTGACTGGCGCCGTCGATCCCGTGCTGAGGCATATGCTGGCCGCGCTCGACTGCCGGGGCAAGGTTCTTACCGGCACGGCCGAGGGATACGCCCATTATGCGCTCTATCCTGAAAGCTACCTCGGCGCGGGGCGGGCATCAGGCCTCGACGCGAATACATGCGTCATCGGCATCCGCAGCATTGGCCTCGGGCTTGCCGCCTTGGTCGCCGCGGCGATCGACGCGCCGGCACCCATCAGCGTGCGCCCGATCGGCCATCCTTTCCGCAGGTATGTCAACGCCGACCCGGAATTGATCGGCGCCTGGAGGGGCAAGCCGTCGGCTTGCTTCGCTGTCGTCGACGAGGGCCCCGGCCTGTCGGGCAGTTCGATGCACTCCGTCGTCGCATGGCTGCGGCGGCTGGGCATCGATAGGGATCGCATTCACCTGTTCCCCAGCCATTCCGGCGGCCCGGGTGCCGAAGCCTCTAAGGAGGTTCGTGAGACATGGTCGGGTTGCCGAAAACATGTGGCGCGGGCCTTCGAACGCACCTTCCCGGGCGGCGCGCAAATGCCGACGCTACGCGATTGGGTGGCGGAGGCTGCCGGCAGCCCGCAATTGGCCCTGACCGAAATATCCGCTGGAGAGTGGCGAAACCTCCACTACGCCGAGGAGAGGCTCTGGCCGCCGAGTCAACGCGGCATCGAGCGGCGAAAATTCCTGGCGTCCGCGGGACGCGATCGGTGGCTCGTCAAATTTGCCGGCCTCGGTCAAACCGGGCAGCGCAAGATGCAAACCGCGGAGATGCTGCACGAAGCCGGCTTCGGACCGCAGATCGTCGGGCTTTGTCACGGTTTTCTGGTTGAACGGTGGATCGAGGGAAAGACAATGGATCAGGCAAACCTGTCCAGAGACAGGCTTGTCGCGGAGCTCGCGCACTATCTCGCTTGGCGTGCGGCCAATCTCAGAACTCCGGAACTGGGTGCTGGATTGCCGGAACTCGCTGAGATGGCCGTCCACAATGGCGCCGAAGCCCTGGGTGAGCGGCGCGCGGCGGAGCTGCGGAACTGGTTCTCGAAGCGTGCCCCTGCGCAAGCGCTGCCACGGGTCGAGATCGACGGAAGGCTTCACCCGTGGGAGTTTCTCGTTTGTGCCGACGGGACGTTGATCAAGACGGATGCCGTCGATCACTGCCGGGGACATGATTTGATCGGCTGCCAGCCCATAGAGTGGGATATTGCCGGCGCTCGCGTCGAATATGGATTTTCCGACAGCGAGCTAGCGACGTTGGTCCACCGCATGGAAGCCGGGGAGCGGCTCAATATCGATACCGGCCTCATTGACTGTCTCGAACCTTGCTACCTGGCGTTTCAACTGGGACTCTGGGACGTTGCTGCCCGATCCGAGCATGGCCCGGAGAAGCCAAGGCTGGTAGCTGCGGCAACGCGGTACAAGAAAGGGCTGCTACGCTTCCTGGAGAGGTCCGGGCCGTGACGATCAGTCCAGTCTCCGCAGCATGTCCGCTTCGCGTTCGAGAATGGTGGCCACTTCCTCGCGCTGCAGATGCGTCATCATTAGGCTGACGCAGCACTCGAGATAGGTGATGGAGGCCCGTCGCAGAAAGGCAGCCGTCTCTCTTTCCGCAATCTGCTCGATATCCTTTGCGGATCGTTTGGGTTGCACAGGTCCGTTCTCCATAGCGGGATCTCATCGTCAAACCCCGAGCTTGCCAGGATGTTCCGCGCAATCCGCAAAAGTGCGGCAGGAGGCATGACCGTGCTTGAGCGGTCATGCCGGAACACGTGGCTGCGGCGGCCTGGCCTCAGGCCGGAAGGTTCTGCAACCTGCCCGATCTTGCGTTTGTCGCAATAGCTGTCATCCGGCCGTCGATCCCGCTGGTTTCGAGATTGGAGAAGTATCCGATCGTCTGCATCAGCCCTTGCCTGAGCGGCACTTTCGGCGTCCAGCCGAGCAGCGCCTTCGCACGCGAGATGTCGGGCTGCCTCCGGCGGGGATCGTCTTGCGGCAAGGGCAGGAATTTCAGATCCGACTTGGTTCCGGTCATGTCCCTCACCATGGATGCCAGTCGCATGATGGTGAATTCTCCGGGATTGCCAAGGTTGACGGGTTTTCCGGGATTGAGATCGAGATCCATCAGGCGCATCATACCTTCGATCAGATCGGAGACGTAGCAGAAGGACCTTGTCTGCAACCCATCACCGAATATCGTCATCGAGCGCTTCTCAAGCGCCTGCATGATCAGGTTCGAGACGATGCGGCCGTCGGCGGGGTCCATCCTGGGACCGTAGGTATTGAAGATGCGAGCCACGCGAATATCGGCTTTTGCCGCTCTCAGATAATCGAAGCAAAGCGTTTCGGCGGTGCGCTTGCCTTCGTCGTAGCAGGCGCGCGGGCCGGTGAAGTTCACATGGCCAACATAGTCTTCCCGTTGCGGATGTTGTTCCGGGTCGCCATAAACTTCACTTGTCGACGCCTGCAGGAATCGCGCATTGTTGCGGGCGGCGAGTTCGAGCAGGTTGAGCGTTCCGATGACGCAGGTGCGTGTCGTGTGTATCGGATCGGCCTGGTAGCGCGGCGGCGAAGCAGCGCATGCCAGGTTGAAAACGCGATCGACCGGCTCGCCGAGGTTCAGCGGCCGGCAGATATCCTGCTCGATCAGCCGGAAGCGCGGCTGGTCCATGATCGAGACGATGTTGTCCATGCGGCCGGTAAGGAAATTGTCGACGCAGATCACACGCCAGCCGTTGCGGAACAACGTTTCGCAAAGATGCGAGCCGAGGAAACCCGCGCCACCGGCGACAAGCACTGTCTTCGCCCTTCGCGCTTTTCTTGTTTGCCGCATCGCTGTTTTCTCCTGTCTTTCAGTCATGCTGCGGTTCCGATATCGAGATCGATCATCGCCGCTCTCGGTCGTGTCAGCAGCGACACGAATTCGCGGGCCCTGGCCGCACCGGTATGTGCTGCCAGGACGAGTTCGCGCGCCCGGCCGGCCATGGCGAGCCGGGCGCGCTCGGATTCCCTGAGCAGGATATCGACGATGTCATCCGCCTTGTCGGCCGTGCGGATCGCCGAAGCAGGAAAGAAGCTGTCGAGACCCGGCCAGCGATCGCTGATAATCGGCGTGCCGCAAGCGGCAGCCTCGAAAAGCCGTACGCTGGGCGACCATCCGGCGGCGATCATCGATCTGCGCGTGACGTTCAGCGTGTAGCGCTGGCGGCTATAGAATGCGGCATGGTCGGCCGGCGGCAAATGTTCGATTCGTTCGACATTCTCAGGCCAGACGATGTCGGACGGATATTGCGAGCCGGCGACGACGAAACGGCGCTCCGGCATGCGCCGTGCGGGCTCGAGCAACAGCGCGTTGAGCGTTGCCTGCCGGTCGGTGCTGTAGGTGCCGAGATAACCGAGGTCCCAGCCGACTGGGTCGGCGGTTCGGTGATGCCGTTGCGGATCGACCGAACAGTAGAGCGGTTCGGCACGGCGCGCACCGAAATCCTGCGCCAGTCGGCCAAGCGTCGGCCCGCCGGTGAAGGAGAAATAGACATCGAAATACGGAATCTGCCGCCGACTAAGATAGTCGCATTCATCCGTCGAAAGCTTTGCCAGGGTCACCGGCGTGTCGATGTCATAAAAGCAGAGCGCCCCTTTGCAGAGCGCCACGGCAATGTCGATGACCGCGCGCCCCTCCGGAACGAAGGACCCGACGACCACGACATCGGCCTGTTGCAAGCATCGTGCCCAGTCCTGTTGCAACTCCTGCGTCGTTTCGTAGTAGCGCAGAGTGCAGAAATCGGGATCGCGCAAGTCGCGGTGATTGGCATACCACGGCACGTTGCGCTCCAGGAAGGTCACGCGGTGACCGAGTTCATGCAGGCCTTTCAGCAGGCCTCGAAATGTCGTGGCGTGGCCGTTTCCCCAGGACGAGGAGAGGGACAGGCCGAGAAAGACGATGTTGAGCCGCTTGGTCATTACGCCGCCTCCACGGTCCCGCGCTCGAAGTGCCGCCTCAAGACCGTATCGGTCACGGCCGCTCTCATGGCGTAGGTATGTTCACCGCGGACGCGGCGCAGCGCGGACGCGCCGATCGCCTTTGCCCGATTGGGGGTCAAGGTGCGCATGATTTCGGCGACATCGCCGCCGTCGCGTGCGACCAGGATCTCCTCGCCGGGTTTCAGGAACAGTTCGACGCCCAGCCACGCATCCGTGATGAGGCAGGCACCAGCGCCCGCCGCCTCGAAAACGCGGGTGGCGGGCGAAAAGCCGTTTGCGGCCATGCTGTCGCGGCTGATGTTCAACACCGCCTTGGGCGTGACATTGAAGGCGTTGTGGTCGCGGGTGCCGACGTGGCCGAGCCAACTGACATTGCCGGGAAGCGGCTTGTCGCCCCAGCCCGATCCGCCAAGCAGGAAACGCTGCTCCTGCAAACGGCTGGCCGGATCGAGAAAAAACGCCTCGACGCGCGCCTCACGGTCCGGCAGCCGGTTTCCGAGGAAGGCGAGGTCGCAAGCAAAACGCGCCTGACTGGCGACTGGATGATGCGTTTCAGGATCGAGCGCATTGTAGATCGGCACGCATTCCTTCGCTCCCATGGCGCGATAGGCCCAGACCACGGGGTCGCCGCCGCCATAGGTCAACACAAGATCGATTTGCCGCAGCGCGGCATGCAGCGGATGGTCCGGTTCATCGCGCAATTGGCCGAGCGTCGCCGGAGCGTCCACGTCCCAGAACACCACGAGCGCGTCACGACGCGCGTGATCGAGCACGGCGCGCAGCAGCGCCTCATCCTCAAAACCGACGCCGCTCGCCTTGACGACGATATCCGCCTCGGCGGCGTGCGCCGCCACCTGCATCAGCGCGTGCCGGGTCGCCTCGTACACGACGACGGCGCACCACTCCGGCGCCTCGATGTCGCGGTTGTTCCGGCGGTCATAGACGTCAGGTTCATAGAAGGTGATTTCGTAGCCGAGTTGGGAAAGCGCCTTGAGCAACCCACGGTAATAGGTAGCGGCGCCGTTCCAGTAGGACGACAACAGGCTCGATCCATAAAAAGCGATCTTCATTCAGCAGCTTCCTTTGCGGCGGTCGGATTGGTGATGTGTTGAGGTCCGCATTCGGCGAGCACGCCGAACAACTCGTCCACGCGGTGCCGGCATGTGTGCCGCAGGCGGATGGTCTCGAGACCAGACGCCGCCAGGGAGGCAGCGAAATCCGCGTCGCCGAGTACGGCCCGGAGGTGTCGCCGCATCTGGGAGCCATTGTCCGCAAACAGGAAATCGACGCCTGGTCTGAACAGTTGCTCGGTGTCGGACCACGGGGCGGAAATCAGCGGAATGCCGCAGGCGAGCGCCTCGAACACGCGGATGGTCGGAATGCCGGGCAGGCCTTCCCGATAGGGGCGGCGCGGAACATGCACCGTGACACGATGCGCTGCGAACGCTTTCGGCACGTCGGCATTGGCGATCCAGCCTTCATGGCGCAGGCCGGCGGCTGCGAGATCGGCGAGCGCCTGCCTGGGGTAGCGCACGCCATGAACGGTGGCATCGAGGCCGAGTTCGTGCACCGGCTCGATCAGAAATTCCGTGAGCTCCGCGGTACGCTCGTCGTCGCCCCAGTTTCCAATCCAGATCAGATCGGAGGTCGGGCGGATCTCAGGATGCGGTCTGAACAGGCGGTCGTCAGCCGCCTCGTGCCAGGTGAAGACGCGTTTGCCCCACCCGGCGCGCAGGTAGCTCTCGCGCAACGCTTCGCCAAAGGCCAGAACGCCGTCGTAATGCTCCAGCTGGAGCGCCGAGATCGCCTCGGTCGCCGACACGGCGCGGTGGTGGGTGTCGTGAAACAGGAGGATGAAATTGCCGCCGCTGGCCCTGGCGCGACCAATGCGCGCCACGAGGTCCGGCTCGGTCCATTCATGGACGACCACCACGTCCGCATCGGTGATCCAGGCCTCGTGGTCAAAGCCGGCATCGTAAGTCACCGGCATCAGCTCGGGGAAATCGTTCCTGAAGCGCTCGATGGCGAAGGAGCCCTTCTCGGCCAGCAGATTCGAGCGGCTCCAGCCGTCCGCCGGCTCCAGCGCGATCGCCTGATGCTGGCGTGCGACCAGCTCCCGCATGACGCCGCGCAGGAAATGTGCGTTGCCGTGGTTCCAGTCGGAAACGACCGAATGGGTATAGAACAGAAAGCGCATGATCAGCGCTCCGCCATCGCTAGGGCCGCTTTGTCGTAGACGTCGCGCATGGCCGTTGCCTGCCTCGCCAGCGAAAACCTGCGGCTCCGGCGCAGGGCTGCCCGTCCGAGCTCCCGCCTGTGCTGCGCATCCGCGGAGAGACGGTTGATGCAGGCGGCGAGGTCGTGCGGGTCGCGCGCGTCGTAGAATAACGCGGCCCCGTCCCATAACTCGCGGTAGGTGGCGATGTCGGATAGAACCAGCGGCGTCGCCGACATGGCCGCTTCCAGCGTCGCCAGGCCGAACGGCTCGTAGAGCGATGGCGACACGAAGATTCCGGCGCGTGCCATCAGGGAGCGCATCTCATCATGCGGTAGCGCTCCGAGAGCGACGGCATGGCTGAAGCCGGCGCGCTGGCCGTCCGGACCTAGCGTGGAACCGGCTGCAAAGACGGGCCATTGCGTTATCGACGCGGCCTGGTCGATCACCGCGGCGTTCTTGGCTTCATCCCACCAGCGAGCGGCGGCGAAGACGAGCGGTTGACGCTTTTCGGCTTTCGCTACCGGGCGGGCGCCGTTGGCGACGACATTAAGATGCGCGATTTGTCCATAGCAGGTTTCGAGCATGCCGGCGTGGCTGTGGCTCGGCGCGATGACGGCGTCGGCCCTGTCGAAGCCGCGCCTGTTGCGCTGCCTCTGCCAGTCCCATGCTCTGTCCACCGCCTGTCCCTTGACGGCATGGAACCATGTGACCACGCAGGAATGCGAGACCACCACGACAGGGCAGGGCGCATCGAGCCCCACTGCCTGCGTCGGCGCATTGAGATGAACAAGGTCGATGGCGTGGTCACGAATGGGCGCATGCAGCTCCCCCGGCAACGCATCGAGGTCGCTGGCATTGCGGGTCATCCAGTCCGGCGGCGTGTTCAGCCAGCTCAGTGTCGCCAAGGACTGTGCTTCTTCGGCCTGTTGCGTGGATGGTTCCGGACCGAGACCGGCGAGCAAAACGCTGTCCCCGCCATCCACGAATTCCCGCGCCAGATCAAGCGCGTACCGCCACACGCCGCCCACGGCATCGACCGTCATCAAGATGCGCCGCGAACGCGGGGTCAGTGTCCGCAACATGTCGCCTCCAGTTCCGCCAGCGGACGCGGGCGCTTCTCCTGGATGTCGCTGAATTTTTGGAACGAGGCGAGATAGTGTTCATGCGCGCGCTCCCACGCGATGTCATCGGGCTCGCCCCAAAGCTCGCGATAGCTGGGCGAACTCGGGTAGGGATAGAGCGGTACCGGCTCATTGGCCCATACCCCGTTGTCGATCAGGTGGTTTCGCCAGTAGTCGACCAGGGCAGGGTCATCTTCGACCACGCCGATCAGATTGGCCTGGACGAACGGAACATGGCGTCTTGCATCGACGAGCAGCGCGGCGAGTTCCTCCGTGCCCAGGCGGCAGCGCTTGGCCAGCATGGCCCGGCCCTCCACTGTCAGGCTTTCGAGGCCCGCTTCGATTGACACGCAACCGGCCGCGCCAAGCAATTCCAGCAGTTCGGGCTTCCACAGGTCGATGCGGGTCTGTACGCCGAATTTCACGTCACGGTCGACCAGTGCCTCCAGCAAGGCTTTCTGCGGCAGGAAAATCTCGTCGATGAAGTAGATATAGCCGACACCTTGGGCGATCAGCCGGTCTATTTCCGTCACGACCGCCTCGTGATTTCGGCGGCGATAGGCATCGCGGAAATCCATCTTGGCGCAGAAGCTGCAATTGTAAGGGCAGCCGCGCGACGCCTCGACTTCCGCGCCGAACCCCACCTGGTGGTCGTCGAACCTGTGATGGTGGTGCGCGTGCGCGGCGATCCAGTCCGATGGCCATTCGAGCGGCGGATGGTCGATGAACGAACTGGCGTGGACGCCGCCGTTCGAGATCAGCCTTGCTTCGCTAAAGTAGGCGGTTGACGACACCGCACTCCAATCATCGCGCCGTGCAAGGTCGGCCACGACCTCCTCGCATTCGCCGCGCACGATGATGTCGACGCCGAGCTTGCGCAGCGTTGGCGCCGGTGTCGCCGAGCCATGCGGCCCGACCGCGACGGTGCGCCCGCCCCGCCCGGCAAGGCGGTTGAGAAAATCGGCCGGCACGCGCAATTCCGGCGGCGCGCAGCGCCAGAACAGATAGGTCGGCGCGGTGGTGACGACCGTCATTGCCGGCGCGAACTCGGCCACCCGTTCGGAAAGGCTGGAATTGTCAAGCTTCTGAAGCTGTCCGTCCAGCATCAGAACCTCATGGCCAGCCCGTTCGAGCAAGGCTTTCGAGTAGCCGAGTTCCAGGGGTAGATGCGGTTGGCGGCAGCCGAAATAGATGCTGTCGTCGTAGGTCCAGAATGGGTTGACCAACGCGATTTTCATGCGACGTACCTCTCGGCTTCGGCGTGGGGTTCGAGCCGGTGACGCTGCAACCATTCGGCGAGGTCGCGGATGCCTTCGCGCCACGAAACATGCGCCGTCCAGCCAAGCGTGGTTTGCATCTTCCTGGTATCGGCGACGAAGAAGGGCTGGTCGCCCGTCCGCTCTGCCTCATAACGGATCGACAGTGCTCGATCCGTCAGGGTACCGATCTCGCTCAACAGCATGCGCAGGCTGAGCGCATTTTTCGGTCCGCCGCCGAGATTGAACGCCTGGCCCGTGATCGTCTCGATCCGGTCGAGCACGGCCCTGTAGGCTGCAACCGCATCGGAGACGTGCAGGATGTCGCGCACCTGCCTGCCGTCGCCGTAAATGGTTATCGGCCGCCCCGAAAGCGCGCAAAGCAGGAAGTGCGCAACCCAGCCCTGGTCCTCCGTTCCGAACTGGCGCGGACCGTAGATGCAGCTCATCCGCAGGACCGCCGTCGGCAAGCCATAGGACTTGGCGTAGTCGAGCACGTACTGGTCGGCCGCGCCTTTGGAGCAGCCATAGGGTGTGCAAAAGTCCAGGCTGCGGCCCTCGCCGATACCCTCGGTGCGGATCGCAGGGTGGCAGGGCACATAGCGCTCGCCCTCCGGGCGAACTGCGATGTCGGGGAGGCTGCCGTACACCTTGTTGGTGCTGGCGAAGATCACCGGGATGCGTTCGCCGCTCTGTCGCGCCGCCTCCAGGACGTTGAAAGTTCCCCTAAGGTTAATGTCGAAATCCTCGCCCGGCCGAACCAGGCTGGTGGTAACGGCGGTCTGCGCGGCCAGGTGGAATATGGCTTTCGACCCCGTGAGGGCCGAAGCCAAGGCGTTGGCGTCGCGCACATCGACAGTTTCCACGGTGAGGCGGCTTCCATGCTTGTGCGACAACCATTCAAGGTTCTGTTCGACACCGGGGCGACTGAGATTGTCGATCACCAGCACCGGCTCGCCGTCCGACAACAGGCTGTCGGCGAGATTGGACCCGATGAAGCCGCTGCCGCCGACGATGGCGACAGGTGCTTCGCGACGATTGCGTCTACCCGGCTTCATGACACCAGCCCGCGTTCTTCGAGCTCGCGTTTCATGTCGGCGCCGCGATCGATGGCAATCGTGTTGCGCACCCAGGAAACGAAGTCGCCGAGGGAATTCTCCAACTGCCGCCCTGGTTCGAAACCCAGCAGTTCGCGCGCCTTGGAAATGTCGGCGAAGCAGTTGCGAATGTCACCGGAACGCGCTTTGCCGAGCAGCTCGGGCGAGCGGTCCGGCGTTCCCATGGCCTCAGCCAGCAGCCGCGCGACATCGCGGATCGCATAAGCCCGGCCGCTTCCGATGTTGATGACGTGGCCTTTTGCCTGGCGTTGCTCCAGTGCCAGGCGAAAGGCGCGGGCGACGTCACGTACATGAACGAAATCGCGCTTCTGCTGGCCATCTTCGAAGATCATCGGCCGCTTACCGTTGGCCAGACGCGAGGCGAAGTTGGCCAGCACGCCGGTATAGGGGTTTGAAAGCGCCTGTCCGGCGCCGAAAACGTTGAACAGGCGCAGCGCCACCGCATCGACGCCATAGGCTTCGCCGAAGATCAGCACGGCGCGTTCCTGGGCATATTTCGTCAATGCATAGATGGAGGCGAGATCGATCGGCTTTTCTTCGTCTGTCGGCAACGGCGAGAGAGGTTCACCGTCCGCCGACAAGGGATCCCACTGTCCGCCTTTGAGGTCGTTGGCCTTGCGCCGGGCGTTGCCGACGCGCCGGCCGTCGGGCGTGGCATACAGACCTTCGCCGTAGACGCTCATCGAAGACGCGACGACGATCCGCTCGACCGGGTGCTTGATCAACACCTCGAGCAGTGTTGCAGTGCCGAGATCGTTGGCGCCGACATAGCGGGCGATCTCGTACATGGATTGGCCGACGCCGACTTCCGCAGCCAGGTGAACCACCCCGTCGACGCCCTTCAGCGCCTTGGTGACGGCTTCGCGATCGCGCACGTCGCCCTTGATCAGTTCGGCTCCAGCGGGAAGGTTGACCGCTTCGCCGCCATGCACCTGATCCAGCAATGCATCTAGGATGCAAACCGAATAACCGTGATCGGCGAATTCTTGTGCGACGTGGCGACCAATGAAACCACAGCCCCCTGTGACCAGTATACGTTTCACGACAACTCCTCGGACTGGTGACCTCGGCGCCCCCAACTTCTCGGCAAAAGCTTTGTTCCCTGCGCATCAACAAAGTTCTCCTGGCGGTTTCATTCGACAGCAGGCGCATCGCACCACGCGACGGGTGCTGGAACATTGCCTGCCGTGTGCTGTTAGGACGCTCAACAGTTGCCGCGGTGCGTGCGCGGCGAGAGAGCTGGCTGAAAGGAGATTTCAATGTCGCAATCGCAGACGACCACCAATCACGAGGAGATTCGCAAATGGGCCGAGGAGCGGAACGGCCGGCCGGCAGTGGTGCGAACCAAGGGCGAGGGCGGCATCCTGCGGATCGATTTCGGCGAGCCCGAGGAGGCATTCGAACCAGTCGAATGGGATGAGTTCTTTCGGATATTCGATGAGAACCGTCTGGCTTTTCTTTACCAGGCCAACACCGGCGGCGGGCAAACCAGCCGTTTCAACAAGTTCGTCGAGCGTGACCAAAAGGGCTGACCGAGGGCCGGCTGGCGATCAATCGGAAACCTGGTTCGGCTCAGTTCAGAAGCCTTGCGCCGCCGGACTTTGCCAAATCGCGCATGATGGCGTTAAGCCAGTCTTCGGTGGACTGGCCGATCCGCCTTTGGTCGATGTCACGGATCGCTCGCTCGAGCGTCCTTTCGACAAGCCGGTCGGAGGCTTCCACATCCCCCAGCAACAGACGTGCCGCAAGCCTGAGCTTGGGCAGGAGCGAAAACACGTCATCCGGCGAACTTGGCACAAAGCCGCTCGCCTCAGCCGGGCCTTGCGGCGGGAAAAGGGCGTTGAATACAGCCCCGCTGCCCGAGGATTTTCGCAGGTTGCTGGCATGCCGGAGATGTTCGGGAATGGCGATATCGCTGTCACCGCTGAAAAACACGAACGGGACGCCGCGGCGCATCAGTTCGTCCGCGATCGGAAAGACACGTCGCCCGTTGAGGTTGACGTCGAGGATGGCAGCCTCGGCCGATTCAGTGTGCAATGATGCTTGTTCGACCGTCGCTGCCGGTCCCAGGATGATCGCACCCATATTGCTGAAATAGCGGGCGAGATCTCCGGCTACCATCCATTCGTCTTCGACGATCAGAAGATGCACCCCTTGCAGATCGCGCACCCGGTCATCCTTTCTCGAGCAGTATCTGGTGGAAACAGTGTCCCTCGCCGAGCCTGCTGGCGTTTCGGCACGAGCCCGGCAATTCCACGCCGCTGACTCCATGTGCGTCGGGAGCTTTGTTTCAGATGGACGTTTGGTCATTGAACACGTGAACTCCAAATTTAACGCCATCCGTCGCGACTTGTTCCGTATCTCCGCCGCGCCTATGCTTACCTGCTGTCCAGCCTGCTTCATAAGTGATTTCGCACACAGGTGCCGAAAGGGGAACTTCCAGTGACAGCCCAGGCGAAAAGATTTCCCATCGTGGGCGTCGGCGCGTCCGCCGGCGGGATTCCGGCGATGGAAGGGCTGTTCAAGGGGATGACCGATCAGCCCGGCATGGCGTTCGTCGTCATTACTCATCTCAGCCCTAAGCGAGAGAGCCTGTTGCACGAGGTCGTCGGCCGCTACACCGAAATGGCGGTCGAAATCGCGGCGGACGGCATGGTCGTTCAACCGAACCACGTCTATGTCATGCCGCAGAACGTGACCATGACCATCGACAAGGGAATGCTGCGCCTGCGCCGGCCCAATGGGTTCAGCCAGGAGCGCAAACCCATAGACATCTTCTTCAGCGCACTGGCCGAAGACCAGGGCGAACATGCCGTCGGCGTCATCCTGTCGGGCGGAGATTCCGATGGAACCTTGGGCGCCAAGGCGATCAAGGAGCATGGCGGGCTCACCGTTGCGCAGATCTCCGACGGCTACGGCCCGCGCAACCCCGATATGCCGCAGAGCGCCATCACCAGCGGACTTATCGATATAGCCGCGCCCGCCGAGGAGATCGGCACGAAACTGGAAGCCTTCACGCGCGGCTTCGACGCGTTGAATGGGTTGGCGGAGGAGGATAGCGTCCGCACGGCGGGTATGGAAAAGGTCCTGTCCCAGATCTACGGCATCCTGCGCAGCCACTCAGGCCATGATTTCTCGGGCTACAAGACCAAGACGTTCCTGCGACGCATCAAGCGGCGCATGCAGATCGCGCAGATGCAATCCATTGGCGCATACGTGGAATGGCTGCAGAAGGACCCTCGCGAGGTGATGAACCTTTTTCGCGACCTGCTGATCAACGTCACCAACTTCTTTCGCGATCCCGAGGCCTTCGAACTGCTCGAGCGAAAGATCGTACCGCAACTCTTCGAAGGCAAGACCGCCAACGACATCATCAGGGTGTGGATTCCCGGCTGCGCCACAGGCGAAGAGGTGTTCTCCATCGGCATCCTGCTGCGCGAACATGTGGAAAAGCTCCCGGTCGTTCCGCGAATCCAGATATTCGCGACCGATATCGACGAACCGGCGCTGGCGGTGGCGCGGGCAGGGCGCTATCCTGAAGCCCTGCTGCAGGGACTTTCCCCCGAACGCCGCCAGCGGTTTTTCAATGGCGACGGGGACACCTATGTCATCAGCAACGAGATACGGGAGCTGTGCATCTTTTCGCCGCACAGCGTCGTTCGCGACCCGCCTTTCTCACGCATGGACCTGGTGTCGTGCCGTAACCTGCTGATCTATTTCGGCCCCGCCATTCAAAACCGGGTCATTCCTATTTTCCATTACGCCCTGAAGCCCGGCGGTTATCTTTTCCTCGGCACCTCGGAGAGCGTCGGACAGAACGACGATCTGTTCGCTACCGTCGACAAGAAACATCGCATCTTCCAGGCGCGGGAGCATGCCTCGCCGCATGTCAGGCTGCCGGCCCTGATCGGCGATGGCCGTTCAGGCGCATTCCCGTCCGAGAGCACTGGCTTGAGGAAGGGAGCCGCCGGTTATCCCCTACGCCAGGCGGTCGAGGCGCAGGTGCTGGAGCGCTTCGCCCCCCCGCATGTGCTGGTCAACGCCGAGGGCGATGTCGTCTACTACTCAGCTCGCACCGGCAAATATCTCGAAGCGCCGCAAGGCATTCCCAGCCGGCAACTGTTGACAATGGCGCGCCGTGGGCTGCGACTCGACCTGCGCGCCGCGCTGCGGGAAGCGACGTCGACGCGCCGGACCGTCATACGGGAAAATCTCACGGTCGAGGAGGATGATGAGCGGATCCAGCCGATCAAGCTCACCATTGAGCCGCTGGCGGAACGCGACAATGGCGAGCCGCTCTATCTCGTCCTGTTCGAACCGTCGGGACCTACGCAGATCCGCACAGACGAAGGCGGCAGCCATGACATCGACAGCACCGCCGATCTGGAGCGAGAACTGCGCGATGCGAGGGAGCGCCTGCAATCGACGATCGAGGAATATGAGACCGCACTGGAAGAGGTGAAATCGTCCAACGAGGAACTCGTCTCTGTCAACGAGGAGGCCCAGTCGACCAATGAGGAACTTGAGGCCTCGAAGGAGGAAATGCAGTCGCTCAATGAGGAACTGAACACTATCAATGCCGAGTTGACGAACAAGATCGAGGAACTCGATCACGCCAACAGCGATCTGCGCAACCTGTTCGAAAGCACGGAGATCGCGACCATTTTCCTCGATCGCAATCTAGTGGTGCGGACCTTCACGCCCGCGGCTTCGTCGTTCTTCAGTCTGCGACCCTCCGACGTCGGCCGGCCGCTGACGGACCTGTCGAGCCAGTT
The DNA here is from genome assembly GCF_006442375.1 of Mesorhizobium sp. B2-2-4. Taxonomy (NCBI): domain Bacteria; kingdom Pseudomonadati; phylum Pseudomonadota; class Alphaproteobacteria; order Hyphomicrobiales; family Phyllobacteriaceae; genus Mesorhizobium; species Mesorhizobium sp. B2-2-4. Next base: position 63,319 of record NZ_VFWB01000002.1, read on the forward strand.
GGAGTATCCCGAGTTGAAGCAGCATATCGCCGAGGTGTTCGAGACAGGCGAGACCCTGAACCACCACCTTGCGCGCGACAGCGCCGGGCGGTTTCACATGGTCCATATCAATCCCTATCGGGACAAGAGCAACCGCGTTCAGGGTGTGGTCGTGACACTGGTCGACGTCACCACTCTGGCTCAGGCGGAAGAACATCAGCAGGTTCTCATCTCTGAGCTCAACCACCGGGTCAAGAACATGTTGGCGGTGATCGTCAGCATTGCGAGCCGCACGCGGGAGAAATCCGTGTCGAAGGATGAATTCGCGGAAGCCTTGATCGGACGCTTGCATGCGATGTCGCGGGCCTATGGATTGTTGAGCCGGAAAAGCTGGAAGGAAGCTTCGGTCAGCGAGCTGCTTCACCAGGAGCTCGAGCCGTTTGGCATTGAACGGTTCGAACTGAACGGCCAGGAGATAGAACTTGGACCGCAACAGGGCCTTTCCCTTAGCATGGCCGTCCACGAACTGGCCACCAACGCGGCCAAATATGGCGGTCTTTCCAAACCTCGTGGCAAGGTGGTGGTGATGTGGTCGATCGCTGACGACATGTTTACGCTTACCTGGCGCGAGAAGGACGGTCCCCCTGTCAATGAACCCGTCGGCAGCGGCTTCGGCCTCACGCTGCTGCAGGGAGAGATCGGCTACAGGCTTGGCGGTCATGTCGAAACCGCTTTTCGCAAGGAAGGCCTCAACGTTCAGATCGCATTTCCCGTTAACCGGAAGGAGGGGTCGTGAACGACGGACCGCGCGTCCTGGTTGTCGAGGATGAATGGCTGATCGCGGAAGACACCGCGTTGGTCCTGCGTAGCGCCGGTTACCAGGTGGTCGGTCCCGCGCCTTCGGTAGCCGCGGCGCTTCGTCTCGTCGGCTCGGACAAGATCGACATGGCGTTGCTGGACATTCAGTTGAACGGTGAAACGAGCCTGCCCCTCGCGGAGACATTGCAGGCGCAGGGTGTTCCCTTCGCCCTCATGACGGGATTTGGCGCGCGCGACCTACCGGCATCCTTTCGCGACTGCAAATTCGTGCCCAAGCCGGCGACTGAAGCAGCTATCCTGGCTGCGTTGGCCGACCTGGGGTCGCTGCGCGACGTTTCGCGTTGACGGGCACTCGAAGGGCGCCATAGGATCAGTCCAAGGGCTTGTCCGTCGGTCGCGGAGTCGTGCTGGGCTGACGGGGACGACCGGCATTTCGATTGGCTGTGGGATTGTCCAGGGGAGGGGCTGAAGGGTGAGATCCTCCGGCAGTCTTCGGCGTCGGCGATTTCGCCCCTGCGTCCGTAGCACCGGCGTCTCGCCTCGGGTGTGGCAAACCATCGGTGTTCGGAGACCGAATAACGGGTTTCGAGCGAGAATTCTCGTTGGCCATGGCGGCACCCTTCTTCTGAACCGAACTCAGCGGGTCAATCGCCGACACAGCAGAAGGTTCCGAACTGCCAATGCCGATCGGGCGGGCGTCCAACGGATGCCGGGAATGAGACAGCTCTTGCCTCTGGAATTGCGACATCTCAGCCATGCGGCCGCATAACCACCTTGATGCAACCATCCTGCTTGTCTCGGAAGGTCTTGTAGAGGTCCGGCCCGGCTTCGAGCTCGGCTCTGTGGGTGATGACGAAAGACGGGTCGATCTCGCCATTCTGGACCTTGGCCAGAAGTGGTTCGAGATAGCGCTGGGTATGGGTTTGGCCCATTCGGAAGGTCAGCCCCTTGTTCATCGCGGCGCCGAACGGGATGTGATCGACCAGGCCGATATAGACGCCGGGAACCGAGATGGTGCCGCCCTTGCGGCAGCAATAGATCGCCTCTCGCAGCACATGCGGCCGATCGGTGCCGAGATAGACGGCGGCCTTCACCTTGTCGAGCATGGCGTCGGCGCTGGCGCCGGGGTCGGATTCAGTGCCGACGCAGTCGATGCAGCGATCCGGGCCGCGGCCGTCGGTCATCGCCATCAGTGCGTCGTAGATATTGGAATTGCTGAAGTCGAGCGTCTCGGCTTTGCCGTGTTCACGCGCCATGGCCAGCCGCTCCGGCACCTTGTCGATGGCGATGACGCGGCCGGCGCCGAGCATCCACGCGCTCTGGATGGCGAATTGGCCAACCGGGCCGCAACCCCATATCGCGACCGTATCGCCCGGCTCGATGCCGGCGTTCTCTGCCGCCATGTAGCCGGTCGGGAAGATGTCGGAGAGAAACAGCACCTGTTCATCTTCCATTCCCTCCGGCACCTTGATCGGACCGACATCGGCGAACGGAACCCGCAGATATTCCGCTTGTCCGCCCCAATAGCCGCCGACAAGATGCGAATATCCGAAAAGGCCGGCCGGCGATTGCCCCATCGCTTCGGCGGCCTGTTTTGCGTTGGGATTCGAGCGGTCGCAAAGCGAAAACAGCCCGTTCTGGCAAAACCAGCACTCGCCGCAGGAAATGTTGAACGGCACCACCACCCGGTCACCCTTCTTGAACTTCGAATGGCCCTGACCAACCTCCACCACTTCGCCCATCGTCTCGTGGCCAAGCACGTCGCCCGATTTCATCGTCGGCATGTAACCGTTCATCAGGTGGAGGTCGGAGCCGCATATGGCGCAGCACGTAACCTTGATGATCACGTCGCGGTCATCCTCGATGACGGGATCGGCCACTTGGTCGCAGCGTATGTCGCCTTTGCCGTGCCATGTAAGGGCTTTCACGATGTTGCTCCTGAGTTTCGAGGGCGCGTTTCAACGCGCGTTTCTCGTGCGTGGCGCCGGAGATGCCGCCGGTCAGTCCTGGGACGCCGAGCCCGGGGCCGCCATCTCGCGGTGCTGTTCGGCCAGCGTACCCGCTGGCGTGACATGCGCAGCGGCGACCTGCAGCTTGTTCTTCCAGCCGCTGACCACCTGTTCTTCGCCAGTCATCATCGCTTCGTAGCCGGCCTTGGCAACGTCGGCCGGATTGTCCTTCTCGTCGGTGCCGACCTTGGTGTCCATCATCTCGGCGCGTTCGAAGAAGCGTGTCTGCGTGGCGCCGGGCATCAACACGGTCACCGTGACGCCGGTGTCCTGCAATTCGTGACGCAAGGCGATCGCGAAGGAATCGATGAATGCCTTGGTGCCGTTGTAGACGGCTTGGAAAGTCCCGGGCATGAAACCGGCGATCGACCCGGTGACAAGAATGCGCCCGCGCCCGCGGCGAGCCATCTTGGCGCCGAGTTCATGCGCGAGATACACCGTTCCGGTGATATTGGTGTCGATGATGCGCCGGATCTTCCCCCAGTCCTGGTCGACGAAGCCATTGCCGAGCCCGCGTCCAGCGTTGAGAAACAGCAGGTCGATGTCACGCTCGCCAATTCGGGAGATCAGCCGATCCACGCCTTCGACGGTCGCGAGATCGGCCTCGACGGCTTCGACTGCGATATTATGTGAGCCGAGTGCCTCGGCGGCCTGCTGGATTGCCGGTTCATCAGCCGCAACGACGAGATCGTAGCCGTCCTTCGCGCAGAGTTTCGCAAGTTCCTTGCCTATGCCGCTCGAGGCGCCGGTGACCACTGCGAGTTTTGCATCCGTCATGATTTCCTCCGTCGTGCCGGCCGAACCAGCAGAGGAGATGATTGTTCCGTGGATCGGTATCGTCCGGTCGGCGCCCGCCGGGAGTCTGACTTCTGCTCTTGGCCGGGCGATGGATTTTCGGAGTTCGGGCGGGAACAACGGGTTGGTCCCGCAGTTCGGCGCGTGCAGGAGGAACATGATGCAACATGCTGATAAGATCGCGCTCCGGCGTGTGAAAATGCTGGTCGAGCAATATGTGCTGACCAGGAGCAGGCGATATGATTTCGTGTCGACGGAGCTGGCTTGCAGGGCCATTCGTGAGGTGATGCGCAGCCCCATCGAAGATGCCGAACTGGATCGCATGTTGGCCAGAAGCGCGGCCAGGCAGGGGCTTTCGGTGCGATTCGACCGGATGGAAGCTTGGCAGGCTGCTTCGCCATCTCCCACCGAAGGAGTATCGATATGAGAGCCGTGTTGCTGATGCTGGCACTGGTTTGTCTGGCCGGGTGCAACAATCCCGATCCCGACAAATCCAAAGCGGATACGAACAGTCAGCCGGTCGACAAAAACCCCACAACCGACACGAACCCCACCCCACAAACCACCACCGGCGGAGATCAGCAAGGCACCCAACCGGCCCAGCCGGCATCCCCTAAGCCGGCTGGCGGCTAGCTACGGCCTGGCCCACCAGACTGGGACCGCCATAGAGCAGTTCATCGTCTGCGGAAACGGCTAACCACTCTGTGTTGTTGTTTTTGCGCAATTCCTAAGGGAAAGCGCACCGCGCTTTTCCCTGGAAAGCCGTACACACTTTTCCTGGATTGCTTTAGTGGCGCGCCGAGCTTCTCGTTTTGGGTTCCCTGGCAACAATTCTGACGGGAACCGACTTTACGGCGGGGACGTGAGCCTTCTTGGCCCGGTGCCACAGAGGAACCAGGGGATTGAGTTCCGGATAATAACCGGCGCAGTTGCCTTCGGGCACGGAGTAGGGGGTGATGCGCAAACCTCGAACCCGCCGCTCCACGCCATCGTCGGCATGGGTTTCCAGATCGATTTCCTGCCCGGCGCTCAATCCGAACCGCTGAATGTCGGCCTCGTTCATCAACAGGACCATGCGTGTGCCGTGTATGCCGCGCAGTCTGTCATTGTACCCATAGACGGTGGTATTGAACTGGTCATTGGAGCGCACCGTTATGAGCGTCAGCACATTGTGACCCGAAACATCGATGTCCGGGTCTGTTTCAAGCGTCGTCGGCAGCTTGAAATTGGCTTTCTTGTTCGGCGTCTCCCAGACCCGTTTCGAGGCCTTGATATCGCGGTGAAAGCCTCCCGGCGTCAGGAACCGCTTGTTGAACTCACGAAAATGCTGCGGGTAACAACGCTCGATCTCATCGCGGATAAGGGAATAATCGGCGACCCATTTATCCCACGGGATCGAACTCACCCCCGATACGGTGGCCTTGGCCAGTTCCGCCACGATCTTCGGTTCGGAAAGCAGATGCGGTGAAGCCGGCGGACGCGAACCGAAGGAGCCGTGGATACAGGCGGTGGAGTCCTCCATCGAAACGGTCTGGTCGCCGCTCGCCTGATGGTCCCTTTCCAGCCGCGACAGGCAGGGCAGCAGATAGGTCACCGCCCCCGGCAGGAGATGACTGCGGTTGAGCTTGGTGGCGACTTCGACATGCAGCCCAAGCCGACGCCATGCTTTCTCGATCAGGCCGGTTTCGGGCACGGCGCGAACGAAATTGCCGCCGAGTCCGATGAAGCCTTTCACCGAGCCGGCGATGACGCCCTCGCAGGCCTCGACCGTGTCGAGACCCTTCTCGCGTGGCGGCTCGAAATCATAGAACCGGGCGAACTTGTCGAGCGGAACGAGCTCGGGTTTTTCGGATATGCCGACAGTGCGCTGGCCCTGTACATTGGAATGGCCGCGCAGCGGTGAAATGCCGGCGCCGGGCTTTCCCATGTTGCCGCGCATGAGCAGCAGATTGCATAGCATCTGGACGTTCTCGGTACCGTGCCGGTGCTGTGTCAAACCCATGCCGTAATTGCCGATCACCGCGTTGGAGCGGCTGTAGACCTCGGCAACATGTTCGAGATCCGCCTGCGCAATTCCCGAGCGCCTGACGATGTCCTCCCACCTGGCGGCCCGCAGGTAAGCCTCGAATTCGGCAAAACCATCCGTGTGCTCGGCAATGAAATCGCCGTCGAGGACACGCGGATCCCCGTGTTCCCGTGCCGCGTCGTCGAGCGCCAGCACCGCCTTGGCGATGCCGGTCATGGCGGCGATATCGCCGCCGCTGCGGACCTGGAAGAAGTCGCTGGACATCTTCGTGCCGGGGCCCGGCGACAGCATCTCAAGGGGATCTTGCGGATTCTTGAAGCGCTTCAGCCCCCTTTCCGGCAAGGGATTGAAGGTGAATACCGGCACCCCACGTTGACGAGCCTCTTGCAGCGGATGCAGCAGCCGCGGCGCCGTCACCCCGGTGTTGTGGCCAAAAAAGAACATCATGTCGCACTGGGAGAAGTCCTCGAGCTGCACGGTTCCAACCGGCGAGCCGATCGATTCGGGCAGCCCGACCGATGTCGATTCGTGGCACATGTTGGAAGAATCGGGCAGGTTCGATGAGCCATAGATACGCGCAAAGAGCTGATACATGAACGAAGCCTCCAGCGAGGCCCGGCCGGATGTGTAGAAGACGACCGATTTCGGATCGAGCCGCCGGAGCTCCATGCCGATCTCGAGGAATGCGTCATCCCAGGAAACCGGTTCATAGCGGTCAGTGACGGCATTGTAGCGCAGGGGATCCGTAAGCCTGCCTTGTTTTTCGAGGTCACGATCCGGCCAGTCGAGCAGTTCGGTGACCGTATGTCGCGCGAAGAAATCGGGGCCGCAACGCAGCTTCGTCTGATCCCACATGGTCGCCTTCGCGCCATTTTCGCAGAACTCGAAGGGCCGCGGATCGGCCGGCTTGGCCCATGAACAGGAAACGCACATGTAGCCATCGGCTTTGTTCTGCTTGAGCAGCGTGCTCCATATGCCCGACATCAGCAGGCCTTCGCCGTATGCCTTGCGGACCAATGACCTCAGGGATCCCCATCCGCCTGTGGGATGGTTGTATTTTTTTGTTTCAATACGGTCGGTTACGGCAGGTTTCATCGAGATCGTCCTTGAAGAACCGATACCGAACCTCGCCCGTCACCGATTGTTCCCGCGGCTCCGTGCAGAGTTGGCGTCGAATCTTGCGTGTCGAAGCCGACGCGGCCGAGGAGCGGTCGCGGCCGGTCGTGGAACTATTTTCGTGATCGGCTGTTCGGCTTGGGAAGGGAGCCTGGCAATGGTGCGACGCAATGCAGTGCTTTCGCTCGTGATAGCCGCCATCATCATCATCGGCTTCCTCATAGGCTTTCTCTATGCCGACATGGGCTGGCATACCTCGCCACTGAAGCGGGCGCCTGAACAGAACCGGGGCGGTAACGCGCCGACGGATACTTCGCCAGCCGCGGGCGTCCGGAAAAGTCCCCAGGAAAACACCGAAATGCCGGGGCAGCAGTAGCGACCTCGAACGGGATTCCGCGCGAAAGGATGTCATGCTGTCAGATCCTACCGTGCTGATCTTGATGTATTTCCTGCTGCCAATCTGGTTGGCCGCCGGATTTGCCGACTGGCTCTGCCATCGCGCGTCTCACATCGAATCGACGACAGGCGCCAAGGAGTCGTTGATCCACCTTCTGATGTTCGCCGAGGTCGGAATACCTTTGCTGGCCGCCATGTTTCTTGACGTGAATGCTCTCATCATTCTCATCATGATCGTCACCTTCTTCGTCCACGAGGCGACAGCGATGTGGGACGTCAGCTACGCCACCACCGCCCGCACCGTCACGCCGATCGAGCAGCACGTTCACAGCTTCCTCGAGATGATCCCGCTGATGGGGCTGGTCAGCGTCATTTCCCTCCACTGGGGACAGTTCCTCGCCTTGTTCGGGGCGGGGACGGAAACCGCGCGCTTCGAACTTGTCTGGAAATCGCAGCAGCTGCCGGTGACCTACATTGCCTGCGTGATGGCCGTGATCCTGCTTTTCGAACTGCTTCCCTATCTGGAAGAGCTCGTCAGGGGATTGCGGGCCAATGCCGGGAAACTGATCCCGTCGAAGGCCAGGCGAGGGGATCCGGGCCAGACGACATTGCGTTGACACGGATCGCGCGGCAGCACCCCTCCAGCCGCCGGCGTCGGATATCCCGCCGGTCCGCAATGCCAGCATCCTTGTGCGGAACATTTCTGCCGGGCTGGCCATTGAGCGAGCGGGCATGGCAGCGATGGGGAGTGCGATGATGGGATTTCTATCCGACCTCGACAAGAAACTGACGGACAATGTCTACGAACATGGCAGCCAGCTCACCGATTCCGCCGCGGATCTCCCGCAGACGGTCGGCGAAATTGTCGAACGGCTGATGCCTTTCGTCCAACCTGAGGCGCGCGAGACGGTCAAGGCTCAGATTCTGGGCCTGATCCACGAGTACAAAGCCGAGCGCACCCGGAGCGCCGCCGAGCAGGATCATCCAGACTGAACTACCCGTTCTGGTCTATCGCGTGAGGCGCCGGCTGGCTGCCGCCCCCGCTGCCCGATGTATCGCGACCGAACCATATCCAAGCCGCGACAAGCACAAACACCACGATGGCTATCCAGGCAATGAGACGGGGCATTGAGGGATCCTTCCCTGCCAGTCGATCATTTGGGGGCGCGACGATCAGGATGGAAATCGAACCGCCCCGCCGCCTCCTCGTTAATCCGGCTACCGATCCTTTGTTCCGCTCGCGCTGGTCCCTGCCTCGGTTGACGGGGAGGGCGGGCGCGCTAGATCAAAACTTGCGCCGAACATGGTTCTCGTTGGTGGGGGAGGTCATTCGTGTGGCGGATCCAACGCCGGATCTAATTCTTAGCGGTCGTCGCCTTAGCCGCAACAGCGCATGCCTGCTGTTGCTCATGGCCATGTCGACCGCGTGCTCGTCCTCGGACCAGATCGAACAGCAATCCCGAACTGCCGCCTCGACGGCGCAGACCGTATCAATGACGCTTGATGCCTGGGCGGCGGGAGCTGCCCCTTCCAAATATGCTTCGGGCACGCTGCAATCGGCCGGCACGACACTGGCCGATATCGACGCGAAGATCCGATCGGCCACTACGGCTGAACCTGCCGAGCAGGCTGCGTTGGCGGAGGCGGTCAAGGACCTGTCGATCGCGGTGAACCGCGCCCAGGCGGGAGTGCAAGCGGACCGCCGCCCGCAAGTGCAGGAGGCTCAAGAAGATATTCGGACGGCCACGCGCTCCCTGGCCGCCGCTTACTTCAGATATTTCGCGCCGAAGCCATGAAGAAGCTCCTGGAAATATCGCTGGGCATCGTCACCAGTGTTGGCGGCTTCCTGGAAGTCGGATCGATGGCGACGGCAGCCCAGGCAGGTGCGACCTTCGGGTTTCAGCTGATCTGGGCGGTGGTTCTCGGCACCATCTGCATCATTTTTCTGGTCGAGATGGCCGGCCGGTTTGCCGCCGTGAGCCATCACACGATCTCTGACGGGATCCGGGAACGATTTGGCTTCAACGTTTCGCTATGGCCATTGCTTGCCGCCCTGCTGGTCAATTTCATGGTGCTGTCCGCCGAGATCGGTGGTGTTGCCATCGCGCTCGAACTTGCCACCGGCATTGGCTTCCAATGGTGGGCTTTACCCGTGACTTTGATGGCATGGCTGTTGCTGTGGAAAGGCACGTTCGGGCTGATCGAGAAAGGCGTGTCGATACTCGGCCTCGTGACGCTGTGCTTCGTGGTCGCAGCGGTGATGCTGAAGCCCGATTGGACAGCTGTCGCGTCCGGCGCGGTGCCTACACTGCCGACCCATGATGCGGCGAGTTACTGGTTCATGGCGGTCAGCATCCTTGGCGCTTCGATATCGCCTTACCTGTTCATGTTCTATTCCTCGGGGGCGATCGAGGACCAGTGGGACAGAAGCTATCTCGGAACCAATCGGGCCATCGCCGGACTGGGCATGGCCTTTGGCGGCACCATTTCGATCGGCGTCTTGATGGTGGCCGCGCTCGTGCTTGCAACGCACGGCATCGATCAGGTCGACGACTATCATCAATTACCGTTGATGCTGATCCCGATATTCGGCTTCTGGGGGTTCGTCCTGTTCGTTGCCTCGCTCGCCATCGCTTGCTTCGGCGCCGCACTCGAGGTTGGGCTGCAACAGGCTTATCTGGTGGCGCAAGGGTTTGGATGGAACTGGGGCGAAAACCTCAAGCCACGCGACGATCCTGGCTTCAGTGCCGTCTACACGGTATCATTGTTTCTGGCCGCCATCCCCATCATGCTTGGGCTCGATCCGCTGAAGCTCACCATTTTTTCCATGGCGCTGACCGCCGCCAGCCTGCCGCTGACGGTAATTCCTTTCCTTTTCCTGCTGAACGACAAGCGCTATGTCGGCGAGCACCGCAACGGCATTGTCTCGAATGCCGCGGTGATCTTCATCATCGGGCTTGGTTTCGTGCTCGCCGTGGTGACCATTCCCCTGCAGATATTCGGAGGCACGTGATGGATTTGCTGCGCGACATCCTCGACAAGCAGATCGTCGACCGCGAACAGGTCAAGATCGGCAAGATCGACGGGCTGGTGGCGGAGTTGCGGCCGGGCAAGCCGCCGAGGATCATCGCGGTCGAGCTCGGCTCCGTCACCTTGGCGCGTCGCCTGGGCGTACGGCCAGGGCGTTGGATGACGCAACTCGCGGCAGCGTGGGGCGGCAAACGCCATCGCAAGCCGCACCGGATCGCCTGGAAGAAGGTCCAGGACATAGGCGTCGACATCCAGTTCGATATCGATGTGCGCGAAACCTCGATCTTCGCCTGGCAGGACTGGCTGCGCGACCATGTCATCGGACGCATTCCGGGAGCTTGATGATGTCCACCGTCAACCTCGAGCATCTGGCCGGACGACGCGTTCTCTCGCGGCAAGGCGAAAGCATCGGCTATATCGAGGAGATACGAGCCGAACCGGCCGGCGACGACTTCGTCGTTACCGAATTCCATGTCGGTATCTACGCCGCTTTCGAGCGTCTCTCGGCCTCGACCATCGGCACGGCGGTGCTGGATTTCTTCCGGCTGCGCCGTCGCGACGGCCTGTACCGTATTCCCTGGGACAAGCTCGACATCTCCGATCCTGCACGGCCGCGGCTGCTGTGTTCGACAACGGAACTTTCCGGCATGAAGGGCGCCCCCGAATTTCATCCACGAGGGAGGCAGGATCGATGACGACCCAGGCGGACGGCCGCGCGAAAGTGCTCGAACTCAGCCAAGGGTTGTCTGATGCTGTCTGCACTCAGGATGATGCGCCTTACCGCAGCAGGCTGGCTGCCAGGAACACCGCGGCCGCTATCAGTACGACGGCCGCAATCACCATTAGCGGCCAGTTGCTGCGGGGCTGCAGTTCGGGCTCGTTCTCCACCGGCCGCATCGCGTTGGCGAAGCTGGCATCGTTTTCGAATTTTGGCCGGAGAGAACGCTGCGGACCTGCTTCAGTGACCGGGTTCTGCGTGTCCGCCGCCTCGGCGTCGGTCTCGAACGGGGCAACTGCAGGATCGAATCCGGGCGTTTTGTCCCGTGTGGCTCCGGCCTGAACTTCTCCCCTGGCTGCGGCGGGCGTGGAATTTGAAATCTTGGCCATGAACTCTCTCCTCGGAACCCAATTCGGCAAGTTCGCTCGGTCGACAGATTGACGCTCATGGGTCGCATTTAAAATCAAATCTCGCAGCCGCCGATTTGTTCCGCGCCCCGGTCCCGATGTTGAAGGTCTCCTGGCCGGTCGTGGGGCCCGTCCCAAGGCGCTTGCAGCGCATCGAGCGGCGCCGGAACAAAGCCCATCCTGGCTTGTTAGGGCGCATCGTAAGTTCGCGCATCGACAAGGACAAAGCCAATGAAAACGCGACACCTTCTTGCCTCGCTCGCCGCTGCTTCCGTGCTTATCGCAATGCCTGCTTTGGCTGCTTCCGACAGTGCCCAGGATTTCGTCGACAAGGCCGCCGTCGGCGGCAAGTTCGAAGTCGACTCGAGCAAGATTGCCCAGGACAAGGCCCAGGATCAAAGCATCAAGAATTTCGCGCAGACGATGATCCGGGACCATGGCGCGGCCAACGCCAAGCTGGAAACTATTGCCGGCGAACAGAAGTTGAAGATGCCGACGGCGCTCGATGCGCAGCATCAGGCGGATCTGGATAAGCTCCAGAACGCACAGCCGCCAATCGATCCGGCCTATGTGGACATGCAGCGAAAGGCGCACGCCGATGCCGTCAATCTGTTTGAAAGCTACGCCCGCGACGGCGACAACGCGGCCCTCAAGACGTTCGCCCAGCAGACGGTCGATACGTTGAAGATGCATCGGCAGATGATCGAAAAGATCGCCGCCGCCCAGGACTCCATCACGGGAGCGACAACGCCCGCTGTGAAAACCACGAACACGCCCAATGCCGCGGCCCTGGTGCCCGGCGCAAACAGTTTCACCGAGACCCAGGCAAAGAGCCGCATCGAGGATGCCGGCTATTCCAATGTGTCGAAGCTTGCCAAGGACGATCAAGGCATCTGGCGCGGCCAGGCGACCAAGTCAGGCCAAAGTGTCGCCGTCGGGCTCGACTATCAGGGCAACGTCGTCGCCGACAGCAATTGAGCACGATCAGGAGATATCAAAATGAAAACCGTAACTGCACTGTTCGACAACTATGATGACGCAGCCGACGCGGTCGGCGAACTGGAAGCGTCCGGAGTGCCACATTCCAATATCAGCATCATCGCCAACAACTCGGATGGCTGGTACGAGAGAGATCGTTCCGAAGCCGCTGAAGATGCCGCGAGCGGTGCAGGGATAGGGGCCGTGGTCGGTGGCGCCGGCGGTTTGCTGACAGGGTTGGGCGTCATGGCCGTTCCGGGCGTCGGACCTGTGGTTGCGGCCGGATGGCTTGCCGCTACCGCCACCGGAGCGGTTGCCGGCGCGGTGGCTGGTGGTGCGGCGGGCGGTATCATTGGCGCTCTGACGGATTCGGGCGTTTCCGAAAACGATGCAAATGTCTATGCGGAGGGCGTACGTCGTGGCGGTACGCTGGTGACGGCCAAGGTGGACGATGAGCTTGTTCCGGAAGCCGAGGACATTCTGGGTCAGTCCAGCTCGGTTGACGTGATGGAACGCCGCAGGGCATACGAGGCGGATGGCTGGACTGGCTTTGACGTCAACGCGGGCGACTATGCCCCTGAGCGCGACGGCGGCAGGGCAATAAACCGGCCCTGAAGAACAAGCCTGCCAGGGTGGCGGGGCACTTTGTAGCCAGGCCGGCGTGGGTGCCTCGCCCGAAATTTGATCTTCGGGACATGTACGAGGGATGTTTGGTCCGCTGATCGAGTTTGCTGTGGGCCACGGTAGCTACAATCAATCCTTGTCCTGATGATAGAGCCGATCGGTGGCTCGATCGCTTTCTCTGCGTTCTGCGGGACCGCGGCGACGTCGGGTGACAATGACGTAGGCCAGCAATACGAGCAGCAACAATGGCCCGCCGGCGACGACGATCAACCACATGACGCTTTCAAACATGGGACGTCTCCTTTCCCTCACAACCGGCAAGGAGAAGAACCGTTCCGCGCGTGGACGACGGCGCCCGGATCAACTGCCTTCAATTACCGGCCACGTTCGTAGGTTCCAACGAGTTCTGCCTGCTCCAGCAAATGTTTTTGCGCCTCCTGCCAGATACGCTCCACGCCCGTGCTTGCGGGGATAGCAAGGTTCGGCGTGTCGAGCGCCGCCAGCCGGAAGTGGTAGTGATGGACACCGTGGCCCGCAGGCGGTTCAGGGCCGTCGTAATAGGCGTTGCCGAAATCGTTCCGCGCTTGCCTGAGGGCCTGTGGACCCGGTCTGCCGCTTTCCGCTTCGGGCAACTCCTGCACCTCCGGCGAAATGTTGAACACCCCCCAATGGCCGAACATTCCGCTCGGCGCGTCGGGATCCTGGACGACAAGGACGAGGCTCTTTGTGCCGTCCGGTACCCCGGCCCACTTCAGAGGCGGAGATACGTTCTTGCCGTCACGAGTATAGGCTTCGGGGATCTCTCCGCCGTCGGCAAAGGCGGGGCTGCTGAGCGTCAGGGGCATGGTTCGCACTCCTTTGGGGAACATTCGATCGCATCACCGCCGCCTCGCAAAGCGTGCCGGAATTGTTTGCGGTCATCGAATTGCTTGCGAGCACGTTCCGGCGCGGCTAAGCGCGCTGCGGCTCGAAAGGATTCTAAGATCCCGTCATAAGCGGCTTGAGGACGAATATGGCCAAGAGGCCAATAAAAAACACGGCGGCGATCACGACACCCCAGGTGATGAGCTTTCCGGTACCGCGTTGCTCTTCCTCGCGAGACAGGTCTTCCGGCATTGCGCGGATCCTCCTGTAAGGTTCGATGATTTTAACAACCTGTTTTGTCGAGGTCCCGGCAGCCAAATCCAGAGCAGGACCCGCAGTTCAACTCGAACACACCCCGCTCTGGACAGGAAGGCTGCCGGGCGCTTAGCGCCGGGCTGCCCCGCGGCTAAGCGGCTTTCTCAAGAGCGCGCTCATTGACCCCGCCTTCGCCTAAGCCTGTAAGCGCTTCATCGGTTGCCACTTCCTCTTTGAGCGTCTCGTTGAGGAGCTTGACCGCGTCGCTCTTGCCAAGCTGTTCAGCCCACGCGATCAACGTGCCGTAGCGTGCGATTTCATAGTGCTCGACCGCCTGTGCCGCTCCGACCAGTCCTGCATCCAATGCTGGGTCGCCCTTATAGTCGTCGAGAATCTCCGACCCCTCTTCGAGAATGCCGTCGATTGCCGGACAGGTCTTGCCGCGGGCTGGCTTGTCCATCAGGTCGAACACCTGTTCGAGGCGGTCGACCTGGCCTTCGGTTTCCACGCGATGTTTCTCGAACGCCGCCGCGACCTCCTCGGACTCGGCACCCTTGGCCATCTTGGGCAGCGCCTTTAGTATTTTCTTTTCGGCGTAATAAATATCCTTCAGCCCGTCGAGGAACAGGGCTTCCAGCCCTTTCGTCGCCGCCTTCTTCGCAGTCGCCATGTTTTCGTCTCCCTAAGGTTGTCATGAAAGCTCCACCACCGGTGTAGCTTTCCATAACCTTGAACACGGGCCGTTGTTCCCGCCGGATCGAGACAAAGACAAGGACGGCCGTATCTCACACGATCGCACTGTCCCAGCCGCCATAGTGCGCATCGCTTGAGGCTGGCTGCGGTCCAGCTACCTGTCACCAGCCGGCTGGAGAGAGCGCGCAGCGGGTTTTCGATCTTCTAGCTTTGGCCCGCACGCGTGCTGGCGGCCTTCTGCGCTGCTTTCTTTCTTCCGGCAGCACCCTTGGTGTGGACCGCCTTGCGTGCGGCGGCGGACCGGCCGGCAGCGCCCTTCGTCTCCGACGCTTTCTTGGCTGCGGCCGAGCGCTCCTCATCCGTCCGGCGCGACGCCGCCTGTTTGGTCTGTCTTGAGAGCGCCTCATGGGATGCCGTGCTCTTGGGTTCGTGCTTGAGAACCTCGGAAACGGCCTTCGAGACCTTGGGGCGGCGTTTTGGCTTGCGTTCGCCCTGGCCAACTTCATAGGCGTATTCGGCGCTCTTGCGGGTGCTCTCCTTGACGCTTCGTTTCTTGGGCGGAGGCAGGTCGACGCCTGCGCGGCGCGCCTCCGAAAGGCCGATGGCGATC
Source organism: Mesorhizobium sp. B2-2-4 (assembly GCF_006442375.1). NCBI lineage: Bacteria > Pseudomonadati > Pseudomonadota > Alphaproteobacteria > Hyphomicrobiales > Phyllobacteriaceae > Mesorhizobium > Mesorhizobium sp. B2-2-4. Next base: position 78,638 of record NZ_VFWB01000002.1, read on the forward strand.
GCCTGCTTGGTCGAGCGCGCACCGTGCTTGCCGCGACGGACCTTCTCGATCTCGTCATGCACGAATTCGCCGGCCTGCGTGGTGGGCGATTTACCTTCGCGCTTGTCTTTTTTCGCTTTCTCGATGGTTTTCTTATCCGGCATCGCTTTCTCCTCGTTGGATACAGCGGGACAGATGGCGGTGCGACGTCGCGACCTCCAGAAAACCTAACGCATCGATGGCGCGAATGATCCGGAGGAAAAGAGACTTTCTCCGGCGACAATCTACAGATCGGCCGGACGCCACGAGAGCGCCGACAGCGTCGCGAGACAGAGCGCGGCAAATACAATCGCGGTATTTACCGCATGAGAATATTCCCATTGCTGCCTGAGCGCTTCCCAGTTTGCGGGAACTGTCGTCCAGTTCTGCGTCGCCTGGTTGGCAGGGAGCGTCCAGACAACGAAGATCGCGAGCATGATCGCGAAACACAGCGCCGCAAGCAGGGCGAGCCAAAAGGGCCAAGCCTGTGAGCGCACGGAGATCGCCAACAATGCGTTCACGATCAGCGCGGCAGGCCAGAGCAATCCAAGGATCGCCCATCCGTAATAGATGCCTTGGACGGTGAAATATTCCGGCTGCGGCAGAGATATCTTGTTGGGAAGAGCGGCGAGATGGGCCCCTGCCGGGATGAGCGCGAGGGCCGAAATGACAATGGCGAGAAATTGCAGAACCCTGACTGTCATGGAACTCCTCCGCGGAATGATTTTTGACGCGCCGACGACCCAATCGATCTGGCTCTCTGATGAGGCGTTGGCGCCGGCGTCACGCGGGCAGTTGGCGCAGGAACCATTGGATCGCGAGGTCCGCCACTTCTTCCATCGCGCCGGGCTCCTCGAACAGGTGCGTCGCAGCCGGAACGATGGCCAGCTCCTTTTCACACCGCAGCGCCGCGAACGCCGAACGGTTGAGCGCAATCACCTGCGTGTCTGCGCCGCCGACCACGAGCAGCGTTGGTGCCCGGACGCGGGGCAGGGCAGGTGCCGCAAGATCCGGACGCCCGCCGCGCGAGACGACGGCGGCCGCTCGATCCGGGCGCTCTGCCGCAGCCATCAGCGCCGCGGCAGCCCCTGTGCTCGCGCCGAAATAACCGACGCGCGGCGCCGACGTTTCCTCGGACATGTGCAGCCAGTCGGTAACCTGAACCAGTCGATCGGCGAGCAAGCGGATGTCGAACCGCAACTCGGCGGTAATCTGGTCGATACGCTCCTCTTCGGTCGTCAACAGGTCGATGAGCAACGTGGCGAGTTCCGCCTCGTTCAACCGTCCGGCCACATAGCGGTTGCGCGGGCTGTGCCGGCTGCTGCCGCTGCCGTGAGCGAAGAGGACGAGCCCACGGGCTTCCTGCGGCAGCGACAGGTTGCCCGCGAGCATTGCGCCGCCGGCGGGAACCTGCACGGCCTTCTCGTTTGTCTTCAGGACTGAGACCATGGCGATCTCCATCTCAACTGGATCGGTCCCTAAACCCCGAACGGATAGGTCTCCGCGAGCTCACCGGCGTCCCATTGCGAGCTGCGCTCCAGCGGCTCAACCGCCCGCGTCTCGTCGAAATGCAGCAGCATGTCGAATTGCGCGGCAAGGTCGGCATGGAAGTAGTGGCTGGCCCGTTCGGTCTCAGGCCGGTAGATGACGCCGATCGCGCGCTCCAGGAGCCGTCGCGGCAGGGCTTCGCCGTCGCCGCGCAGATCCAGCTGGAAGCGATCAGCCGGGACTGCATGCAGCAGCGCCTCATAGCTGCGCGCTAGGGCAGGCCGGACAACCTTGCGCTCCGCCGGGCCGTCCCAGTTCGATGCCGCCGTCACCGTTCCTTGATACGTCGTGAAGCCGACGAGGAAGGCGTCGCGCTGATGCTTTTCGCGGATAAGCTGTCCGAGGTTGATCTCGCCATGCAGGCTCCTGTCCGTCGCCCTGGCGTCGCCGAGATGGGAGTTATGCGCCCAAACCACGATCTTCGGCGATCGCCCGAGCCGGCCGAGATGAGCGGTGAGAGCTTCGAACGTCTCGGCCATGTGCCGGTCACGCAGGTTCCAGGTCGATTCGGGCGCCAGGAACATGGCGCGATAATAGGCCTCCGCATTCTTCACCAGGCGGGCGTTTTGCTGCGCCGCGAAGAGTTCGTCCGCGATGGCGCCTTCGCGCGGCTCGGCCTTCGCCGGGCGCCGCTTCAGCATCTCGACCAGCTGTGCGACCACAGCCTCCTGGCAAGATTTATCGACCTCATTGCCGGCTATGAAGCCATAAGCCTGCGGGTCAGGGCCGAAATGGTCGAAACAGGCATAGCGGCGACGCGCGATCTCCGCCGCGGCCGGGTCGGCCTTTTCGAGATAGCGCAGCACAGCCTTCATCGCGCCATGCAGGGCATAGAGGTCGAGGCCGTAGAACCCGGCTTTCGGATTGCCCTTGCCGGGCGCTTCATTGTGCCGGCGCAGCCATTCGACAAAATCGACGACGACCCTGTTCCGCCACATCCAGATCGGGAAGCGCCGGAAATCGGCGAGCGCCTCTTCGGCGTCGATATCCTCGCCTGTTCCCTGAACATAGCGGTTGACCCGGTATGTGTCGGGCCAGTCGGCTTCGACAGCGACGGCGGCAAAACCCTGCTCCTCGATCAGCCGCCGCGTGATCCGCGCGCGCTCCTGATAGAATTCGTGTGTGCCGTGCGAAGCTTCACCGAGCAACACGAAGCGCGCCTCGCCGATCGCCGCCAAGAGCTCGTCGTAGTCTCGCGCGTCTCCGGAGAGCCGAACGACGTGCTTGTGCAATCGGTTTGCCGTATTCTGCGGCGCATCGCGGCCGGACGGTGCGGTTGGTCGCCCCGCCTTGGCGAGAAGGGCGCGGACCTCGTCGTCGCTGGTTTGGGAGAAATCTTCATACCAGCGCCCGACGCCGATGAGCGGCTGCGGCGTCGTCGCACAGACGACCTCGTCGGCCTCGCTCTCCATCGCCTCGCAGGTGTCGGGACTGCCGACCGGAACGGCCGCAACGATACGGGCAGGCCGCTTTCCGCGCAGCGCCCTGACCGCCGCGCGCATGGTCGACCCAGTGGCGAGCCCATCGTCCACGAGAATGACGATTCGATCCTCCACAAGGAGCGGTACCCGCTCGCCGCGATAGAGGTGCTCGCGGCGTAAAAGCTCCCTCTCCTCGCTGGCAGTGACCGCATCGATGACGTGGGCCGGCACAGCGAGGCCTTCCACGATCTCGTCGTTCAGGACGCGTACGCCGGAGGTCGCGATTGCGCCCATGGCCAACTCTTCGTAACCGGGAACGCCGAGCTTGCGTACGACGAAAACGTCGAGCGGTGCCTTCAATGCCTGTGCGACTTCGTAGGCGACAGGCACGCCGCCGCGCGGCAGCGCCAGCACGGTGACATCATCGCGCGCTGCGAAGTGGCCGAGCTTATCAGCGAGAACGCGTCCTGCCTCGCGACGATCCGAAAAGACAATAGTCATGATCTCAAGCCCAATATTTGCGTCGCGCCCACCCTTTGGAGTCCCGCTGCAAGGCTTTGATTGGCCGAGGCCACACGGGGCGGCAAGGCGTGGCGCAGGCACATCATTGGCGTGTTCGTCGCCAAGAGTTCGAGCGGCGGGCATTCCCAAGCCATCCCCCACTGCGCCGATGCTCGGAAACGGCCTAATCCCCCAAGCGTTCCGTGTCGCTCCGGTGCGGCTAGTCCGGATCGCTCCAAAAGCGTTGCCTTTGTTTCCGGAGGGAACAAAGCGGCCTGCCGGAGATTGGGGCACGCAGGAGGAGTTTCCAATGGACAAGGAAGAACTCATAAAGCGACGAGCCTACGAGATCTGGGAGCGCGAAGGCCGCCCGCCGGGCCGAGAGCAGGAGCATTGGGACCAGGCCGTGCAGGAAATAGAGGCGGAAGGATCGGAAGCCGAGCGCGGTCCGGTGGTGCCCGATCCGACCATCGGCAGCGGGTCGGAGCCTCGAAGCTCCTGAAGCGACGTCACTTGCCGCCAAGGAGGAAAAATGCGTCGACCGACTGTTCATTCCGTCGACGCATTCGAGATGGCGTCTCGGTCAACGTCCGAGCAGCGCCCTGAGCCTGGCGAAGATATTGAAACCTTCGCCCATGGCGGCGCGCACGCGAACGGCGACCCACCCGGCTTTCATGGTCGCACCGACGTGGCAATCGCAGACGATGTTGTGCAACTGCCAGTTGGACAGTTCGAAAAAGCGCTTTGCCTCGCCATAGGTGTCGCCTTCCAGACCCTGCGCCCGCAGTATCGGATCTTCGAACGCGACGCTGATGGGGGATTGCACGCAGTAGGCGTTTTCGCGCATGTCGGGGCTCATATATTCGGTGCCCGGAAGCGCTCCGAGGCGCCGTTCAGGATGACGCTCAAGAAGACTTGCCCAGCGCTCCAGGCGTTGGTTCCGCGTCATTGTCGGGCACACCGTATCAACTTCCGCGATTGCGTGTAGTTGTTCGAGTGTATGGGACTTCATGGTCAGCTCCTGTTGATCCAGGTTCCTCCCGCTTCAAGGTGAGTCGCGAGATCACGACAGCGCGCTCGCCGTCGCCGCGCTCCGAACTCTTTGTTGTCGCTGAAGTTCCATCATTTTGAGAATTTGAAGGCTGGTGCGGCGGCAACTCGGCAAACCCCAGGGCCGTTGCGCCACCTCGGTCGGTGCTGGGTCAGCCCCTTCCAACTCCACGCTCCTGGCCCCGGCCGCCTTTCGGCGCAGGAGTGTCGGTGTTCAATGCTGGAGATCGTCGGGCGGGTCCTCCAGGCTCCTGCTGGGGTGAATTTCGTTCGAGAGGGGGATATCCATCGTGCAGATCACCTCGGCATCGGTGAAGCGCAGCGAGCCAGCTCCGCCGATCTCATAGGGCACCACCTTTTCGATCAGCTCGGATCCGAAGCCGCGTCGCGCAGGTATTGCTGCCGGACCATGCAGGTCCTCGATCCAGCGGATCTTCAGCTCCTGTCTGGCGGGCGTGCCACCCACTTTCCAGCTTACGCTGATTGATTTGTCGGCTGCCGACAGCGCGCCATATTTCATCGAGTTGGTGGCGAGTTCGTGGAACGCCAGGCCCAAGGTCTCCGCCGTCTTTCCGGACAAGGAAATATCCGGGCCATCTATGGTGAACTGATCTTCCGTCCGGCCGCCTTGGGACGCAAGCTCGTCAAGGACAAGCATGTCAAGCTGCACGGTGGCCGAGGCCGATCGCATCAGCACATTGTGCGTGCGTGCAAGCGCATTGATGCGGCCCTCGAGGTGAAAGGCATAGTCCTCGACATTGTTGCTGTTTTCAACCGACCGGCGAGCGATCGAACGGACAATGCTCAACGTGTTGCGAACGCGGTGCTGCAATTCGGCGGCAAATGCCTTCGTCGCCTGGAGGCGGTCGCGTGTGACCTGGAGTTCGGCTTCGAGCCGGGCGATATGATCGTCACGTTCGTCCATCTGTTCATCGACATGGCTGAGCCGCATCGACGCGGAAGCATCGCGTTCTTCGGCGGACACACTTTGCGGACGGGAGAATGTACCCGTGACGTCTTTCTTGGGAGGTCTTTTTCCAGCCACCTGTCAGTCTTTCAACCGTTCATCGATCATGCGCGGTGCCAAGCGCATCGTCTCGTCGGCCTTTGGCTCGCGTTCACGCGCCCAGGATTGGCTTTCGTGCCGCCGCGCGCGGTTTTCAGCCGGCGAAAATGATACCGTCGAGCCGGCAGGAGCATTAATGCCGCCGCTGTCGGCGGAAATATGGAGGGCGATCGCAGCGGCCCAGCGGATCGATCGTACCTGCCGATCCGCCGATCAAATCGCGCTTGGCCATCGCTCGCTACCGCCTCCGGTCACGCCGAACCGGCAGAAGCAGGCCAGGTTCCCTATGATGTTTCATTTTTGCGCTCCACTCGATGAGGCCGTGCCTGATCATGCAAAAGGCTCCCTGACGTCCAACAGATGAAGGTAATCAGGATTGAAAAAGGCCGCCGCCTCCAGTTTCGCCAGGTTCTTGATCGTTACAGTGCCGTTGTTGAACGAAATGAGGCCATCGCGCCTGAGATCCTGAAGCGTACGGTTGATGTGCACGTTCGAAAGACCGAGCGTATCGCCCAGGGTCGCCTGGGTTACCGGTAGGGGATAGCTCTTGCCGGCCGTTTCACCAATTGCGTGAAGCCTGTGGAACAGCTCGCAAAAAAGGTGAGCCATCCGCTCATAAGCAGTCCGCTGGCCGATGTTGACGACCCATTCGCGGGTGATCGCCTCGTCGAGCAGCGTGGTCCACCAGAGCGCACGCGTAAGATTGGGATAGCTGTTGGTGAAGCCGAGGATGGCGCTCTGCGGGATCGCCGCAACCTTGGAGCGGCTGAGAGCACCGATCGAGTGGTCCATGCGCCGCAGCAGGAACACGTGAAGATCGCAAAGGTCGCCCGGCACCAAATAGGCAAGGATCTGTCGCCGACCGTCTTCGAGAATCTTGTAGCGGCAGGCAAATCCTTCGAGCAGCAGGTTGACCCCGCCTGTCCGGTCGCCCCTTTGGATGACGTCATCGCCGGCGGCGAATTCGGCGACCTTTGTTGTCGCGCTCTCGATGGCGTCGCATTCTTCCACGGACAGGACCGTGAAATTGGACAGCTTGCGGATAAGCGGGTGCCGCGCGGTCTTCGCTCTCAGGCCAACCGCCGGCTCGCTTCTCTCGTTCATCGCGTGTCATGTGCCGTCGCGGCAACGAACTCGACAATGCTGCCGAATTCCAGAGGCTTTTCAAATCGCCTGATCCCGCCGAGCTCTGCTGGTATGGCCGTCTGATCATAGCCGGTGGCGAAGGCGATCGGAACGCCTTTCGCCAACGACTCGCGGGCAATCTCGAATGTCTGCTCGCCGCGCAAGTTGATATCGAGAATCGCAAAATCGCATTGACCGCTGTTCAGCAATTCGATTGCGGGCTCGACCGTGGCGACCGGGCCGAGCACTATCGCCCCTTGTGTGACGAGAGCCTTACGCAGGTCATCGGCGAGAAAATATTCGTCTTCCACGATCAAAACGCGAATCCCGCCCAGAAAGGCTGATTTCGCCGCTTCCCCGTCCATGGTGCAAGAGCTCTCCCTTTGCAGCGGCCATCACTTGGGACACTACACCGCAACCCGCTGCACTCCCAGTTATATTTCCACCGATGCAGCGGAGGTGAACTCCAAAGCCACCGCCAGCCCCTATTTTCCTGAATCGACATCTTTTTCGTCTGCCGTTTTAACAATTGTGATGGCAGGTTTCGGTGTCCGTCAACACAGTGAGAAAAACGGGGAAATAAGGAGGAGGAACCGATGCCTGTGATCGATATGACCTCGAAGGAACTGATCCGGGCCATCGATCACTACATCAATTCCCGCAGAAATCTCGAATGGCCAATTTCCACGGCGCAGGCGGTGTCAGCCATCCGTTACGAACTGCCAGAATGCACTCTCTCCGACAAAGAACTGGCGGACATTGTTGCCAGCTCAGCAATTCAAAAGCATCGCAACATCGCATTTGACCTGCAGTCGTAGCCATGCTCATGCATGTCGCCCAAAACGCCTCGGTTTGGAACAAAGACATGCATGAAAACAGAAACCTGACACAGGTCGCCCGCCTCGACGCATGCCGGGGCGGGCGCTTTGGAACATGCGGTCATTGAAGGACCTGGACGATTTTCCGGGTTTCCGGGTCGACCAGAACTGTTCGATTGTCGACCACGACGTAGCGGTATTTCACATCGGGAACTTCATGAAGTTCGACCGTATCAGGCACGGTGGATCCGACATTGAGTTCCACGCCGGGCAGTTGGACCGAGGCCAGCGGCTGCTTCTTCACATACTCCTTGATAACGGTTTCTTGCTCCGGCTGGATGACCACATCTTGCGCCGCGGCCGCTCCGGCCCCCGCAAGAAACAGGATGCCCACTGCCGTTCCCAGTAGATATTTTTCCACTTCTGTCTCCATCAGATGTTGGGCAGGGCGCCAAGCCGACGACGCCACCGGCGTTTCGGCAGGTGCGCCCCATGCGCCGAACTTCGCAAAATGCCGGCAGTTCCATCCGCTCCGGAATATATTAGCCTTCGGTGGAACAATCACGGGGTGGCAAAGTTTTGCCGCGAAGGGACTGCCATCCTAGGAGATTTCCCATGAGAACCACTCTGATCACCAGCATGTTAGCGCTTACCCTCGGATGTGGGGCGGCAATCGCGCAGACCCACCAGCAGTCGGGCGAAGCGGCCCAATCGGGTGGGGCAGACACTTGCGCAGCCGGCTCGGCCAATTGCCAGAAGGGCGGCAGCACCGAGCAGCAGACGCAAGGCAAGGCCGGCATGAAGACCGACGAGCAGGCGCAAGGCAAAGCCGGAGCGAAGACCGATGAGCAGGCGCAGGGCAAGGCGGGCGTAAAGACCGACGAGCAGGCGCAAGGTAAGGCCGGCATGAAGACCGATGAACAGGCGCAAGGCAAGGCCGGCATGAAGACCGACGAGCAGGCGCAAGGCAAAGCCGGAGCGAAGACCGACGAGCAGGCGCAAGGCAAGGCGGGCGTGAAGACCGATCAGCAGGCGCAAGGCAAGCCCCGCATGAAGACCGACGAGCAGGCGCAGGGCAAGGCCGGTACGACTACCGATCAGCAAGCGCAGGGCAAGGCCGGTATGACGACCGACCAGCAGGCGCAGGGCAAGGCCGGTACGACTACCGATCAGCAAGCGCAGGGCAAGGCCGGTACGACTACCGACCAGAGTTCAACCGCTTCAATCAACAATATATCCGTCGAGCAGAAGACCGAAATCACCAACGTCATCCGCGAGACGAAGGTGGAACCGGTCTCGAACCTCGACGTGGACATTTCGGTCGGCGTGAAAGTGCCGAAGCAGAAGGTGCGGCTGCATCGACTTCCGCACCGGATCGTCGAAATCGTTCCTGCCTATGAGAGCTATGAATATTTCCTCCTGGCCGATGGCAGGATTGTTATTGTCGATCCGAACTCATATGAGATCGTCGCTATCCTGAGTTAGGAACCGAGCCGACTAACAAAAGCCCGCTCTCCATCGAAAGCGGGCTTTTGCGGCGCCTTCGGGCTCGAAAAATGTCAGTCGTGCGTCCCCTATTCACTCCGCTGCCATGTCGGGTGCCCGGCTTCGTACCGGGCCTAGCGCGTTGGCGTTCTGCACCAGTGCGCGCATGTAGCCCAATGCGAAGGCCTTGCCGGCGTGCCATGGCGCGTCGCAGGCCATCTCAGGCGTGTGATCGGGTATCATGACGCCTTGATAATTCTCGTCGCGCAGAATGCGCACGATCTCGGCCATGTCGATGTCGCCGTCGTCGACGAAGGTTTCGTGATATTTCGGCACTTTGCCCCGCACATTGCGGAAATGGATATAGCCGATGCGGCCACGCCGCGCGAAACGGCGCACATGGCTGTAGATCTCCTCGGTCTGCGGCATCTCCTGCAGCGAGCCGAGGCAGAGCTCCAGCCCGTTGGCGGGCGAGTCGACGATATCCATCAGCCGATCATATTTCTGCGGCCGGTTGACGAGGCGCGCCGTGCCGCGCAGCGCCTCGGCGGGTGGATCGTCCGGATGCGCAGCCATCACGACGCCGGCCTCTTCGGCCACCGGTACGATTTCGCGCAGAAAGACGCCAAGCCGTTCCCACAGTTCTTCTTGCGAGACCCTGACAGGCGCGGCGCCGGCTCGGCCCGGCCGGTAGCGCATATTCCAGACCACTCCGTCGGGCAGCGGCAGGTCGGGATCGATATTGGACAAATCGAGCCCCACGGACATGGCGTCGCCGCGCGCGAATGGCCCGCGCTGCCAGCCCCACACGCCCGCGATCGAGAAGTTGTAGCCTATGCAGGGAATGCCGGCCCGGCCGGCGTCACGCACCAGGCGCTTGAGGCCGTCGAGCTGCCTCGACCGATCGGGGCCGCCGAGCAGCACGTCGGACCAGAAGCGCGGCGACAGGTTTTCGATGCCGGCGATCTCCAGGCCGTTGTCGCGTACGGTTTTCACCAGTCCGGTGAAATCCTCGTAGCTCCACAATCCATCCGTCGAACAATCGCCCCAGCCATCCGTTTCGGTGCCGGCCGACAGCGAGGGATCGCGGCCGCGAAAATAGTTGGTGAGATGCGCAACGACATGCGTTGCGCCGGCCTGCCGGGCAAAACGGAAATTCTCCGGCGTCAGCGAATCGCGATAGAGGCCAAGTCCGATCTTCATCCGCGTCGCCCTACTTGACGCCGATGCCGGCGGTGAGGCCGCCATCGATCTTGTAATCAGCGCCGGTGCAGAAGCCGGCTTTCGATGAACACAGGAAAGCGATGAGTTCCGCCACTTCCTCCGGCTCGCCGATACGGCCGAGCGGATGGGCGGCGCCGAAGCGCCTGTAGGCTTCTTCGACATCGGCGTCGCTGCCATTGTCGCCACGCGCTGCCTTCTCGAGGATTGGCGTGCGGATCGAGCCCGGGCTGACCGAATTGACTCGGATGCCGGCCGCGGCATAGTCGAGCGCCAGCGAACGCGTCAACGTGTGGATGGCGCCCTTGGTCGTGGCATAGGCTGCGACGTTCTGCTGGCAGGCGAACCCCTGCACCGAGGCGACATTGACGATGGCACCGCCGCCTCGGCGGATCATTTCGGGAATGCCGAAATGCGCGGTCAGGTAGATCGACCCGACATTGACCGTCATCGCCCGGTTCCAGGTTTCCCAGTCGGTGGTGGTCGCCGTGCCGTAGGGGTGGACCGCCGCCGAATTGACGATGATGTCGATGCCGCCGAACCTCGCGACGCCCGCTGCGACCGCGTCGCGCACCTGGTCGGAAACGGAGACATCCACCGTTTGCACCAGCGCATTCGCTCCGGCCTTGGCGAGGCTCTCCTGCATGGCGGCATTGGCCGCCCGGTCGATGCCGCAGGCGATGATCGCAGCGCCGCCTCGCGCCAGGCGACTCGCAGTGGCGAGCGCGATGCCGGTCGTGCCGGTGATCAGCGCCACCTTGTTCTCAAAATCAGACATGATGCAAATCCTTGGAAGATGCCGGACCCGGATGCACCGGGTTTGCCGCCGACATACGGGCGTTTTCGAGGTCGTCGGGAACGAAGCGCAAGCCGAAATCGAGATGCCGGCTCATCAGGTAGCAGTAGGCAATGCGGTCGCGCGCGCGCAGCGCCGCGATGATCTCGCCATGCGCGTGGCGTGTTTCGCTCAGCACCGGCCGGATGGATTTGCCGACGGTCATGATGTGCAGGATGACCGGCGACAGGAACTGATAAGTCTGCACCAGCATGCGGTTGCCGGCGAGCTTCATCAGCGCCAGATGGAAATCGAAATCGCGTTGCGCGGCTTCCTGGACATCCTTGCTGGTCTCGATCAGGCCATTGACCTCGTCCAGGGCTTCAAGTTCGGCGGCGCTGGCATTGAGGATGATGTGGTCGCCGACGCTCACTTCGATGATGCGGCGAAATCCTTGTATGTCGTGAAAGGACGTTTTCGATATGTCCATTTGCGCGGCGAAAAAATTCTGGATCGCGACATTCTGGCGATCGGCGAGCACCGCGCCGACGCGCGGCTTGGGATCGATCAGCCCATAGGTTCGGATGGTGCGCAGCGCCTCGCGTATCGTGTTGCGGCTGGCGCCGAACAGTTCGCCAAGCTCCCGTTCGGTGGGCAGCACATCGCCGATGGACATGGCGCGATTGCGGATGAGGTCGAGGATCTGCCGCACGGTCTGGTCGACGGCGGAACTGCTGATCCCGGCTTCGTCTGCCGCCTCCATCGAATCGTGGCTCGCCTGTTCCACCGCAGAACTCCTTGCTATTTGTTGGACCACCCTAGGGCTCGATCCACAGGAAATCAACTGTATGGCGACGGAAAGGTTCTGTTGACAGGCTTGTGGTCCGACAATATGGTCGCCGCCAACCCTGAGGAGGCTTCATGGAACAGTGCTGGCGCTGGTATGGTCCCGATGATCCGGTGACGCTTGAACATGTCAGGCAGGCCGGCGCCACCGGCGTTGTCTCCGCGTTGCACCAGATCTATGACGGCCGCGCCTGGCCTGAGGCCGATGTGCTCGAGCGCAAGCGGATCATCGAGGCGGCTGGCCTGAAATGGTCGGTCGTCGAGAGTATTCCGGTGCACAATTCCTTCAAGATCGGCGCGCCCGAGCGCGAGCGCTATGCCGGCTACTACCGCGACAGCATCCGGGCGCTCGCCAAGGCCGGCATCGAGACGATCTGCTACAATTTCATGCCTGTGGTGGACTGGACCCGCACCGACCTAACGTATCGCCTGCCGACAACCGGCTATGCGCTGCGCTTCGATGCGATCGATTTCGCGGCCTACGATCTTTTCGTGCTGCAGCGCAAGAACGGTGCGGCAAGCTATACGCCGGCGCGTATCGCCGAGGCCGAGAAGCGGCTGAAGATGCTGACGCCAGAGCAGATCGACCGGATCGAGCGCAACCTCATTGCCGGCCTACCGGCGACCGAACGCAGCTATAACAGGGACAGTTTTCGCGAAGCCCTGGCTGAATACGATTCGATCGGGCCGAAGGAGTTGCGCGACAACCTCGCCTGGTTCCTGCGCGAGATCATTCCGGCGGCCGAAGAGGAGGGGGTGCGCATGTGCATCCATCCCGACGACCCGCCATTCTCGCTCTACGGCCTGCCGCGCGTGGTTTCGACGGCACAGGACGCGCGTTTCATCCTCAACGCCGTCGACAGTCCCGCCAATGGACTGACCTTCTGCACCGGCTCCTATGGCACGCGCGCCGACAACGACATCGTCGCCATGGTCAAGGAATTCGCCGACCGCATCCATTTCGTCCACCTGCGCAACATCACCATCGAGGAGGACGGCTCGTTCTATGAAGCCGAGCATCTCGAAGGCGGCACCGACATGGCGAACGTCATCCTCGCTCTGATGCAGGAAGAAAAGCGCCGTCGCGAGCAAGGCCGGGCCGACTGGCAAATCCCGATGCGGCCGGACCATGGGCATCTGCTTGCCGACGACATCGGCAAGAAAAAGATCAACCCCGGCTATTCGCTTATCGGACGGCTCAAGGGGTTGGCTGAACTGCGCGGCATCATGCGCGCCGTGGAGCGTTTCGATCTGGCTTGAACCCTGCATCGGCCAGTCGGGAGGATGTGTGCGCTTGCGCGAATGAAAACAAGTTGCGCATATGAAAAATGGTGCTAGTGTCGATGGCGAGCCGGCTATTGCCGGTGCCGGGAGGATTTGAGTGGCATGACGAAGCTGCGCGGACTGGCGTGGGATCATAGACGATGCTGGGGTCCGCTGGACGCCAGCATCGAGTCCTATTGCGCCGCGCATCCCGGCCTGGAGATCCAATGGGACCGCCGCAGCCTCTATGAATTCGGTGAGGGCGCCCTCGGTCCGGTGCTCGGCACTTACGATCTGGTCGTGTTCGACCATCCCTTCATCGGCGATATCGCCCAGGATGAACTGATGGTCCCGTTCGACGCTTATCTGTCGGCCGAACAGATCCATTTCTTCGAACGTGACTCAGTCGGGGCGTCCTGGCGCTCCTACCAGAAGAACAGCCGTCAGTGGGCGCTGCCGATCGATGCCGCCTGCCAGGTCGCCTCCTATCGGCCGGATTTGCTGGAGCGCTACGGGCCGGTGCCCAGCACGCACCAGGACGTGCTGGAGCTTGGCCGGCGCGCGCGCAGCGACGGCAAGTGGCTCGGCCTGCCCTTCGTGCCGACCGACGCCATGTGTCTGCTTCTGACGCTTGGCCGTCCCCAGGAAGATGGCGAGCAATTCATCGCGAAGGAAATGGTCGAGCAGGCGATTGCGCAATTGCGCGAGCTTGTCGCGCTTTCGCACCCGGACTCGTCGAAGTGGAATCCGATCCGCTGCTACGACCACATGATCGCGCATGACGACGTTGTCTACGTGCCGTTCGCCTTCGGCTATGTGAATTACGCCTCGAAACCCGACAGGCCCCATCTGCGCTTCGCCGACGTGCCCACCCCGCAAGCCGCCGGCGCCTTGCTCGGCGGTGCCGGCATCGGCGTCAGCGCCCAATCGAAGCACAAGCAGGCCGCGATCGACTATGCACTGTTCCTGTGCTCGCCCGAATACCAGCGCGGCGACTATGTGAAATCTGGCGGACAACCGGGTTCGCTGGCTGCCTGGAAGGATGGCGGGGTCAATGGTCTTTCCGGCGATTTCTTCGGCTCGACGCTGCGGACGATCGCCTCGTCCTATCTGCGTCCGACCCATCCGGGCTTCATCGCCTTCTTCCGCGAATGCGCGCCGCATGCCGCCGCAGCCATAGCCGGTGACATGTCGGCGACCGAACTCGCAGGCCACGTCAACAGCCTCTACCGCGAAACCAGGCAAGTGCAGCCGGAACGGAGCGTCGCCTGATGGCCGCCAGCGTTGCCGAGACGCTCGATGAGGGCGAAAGCGGCCGCAACGGCTATCGCGTGCCGGCGGTGGAGAAGGCGCTCGACGTTCTGGAATTCATGGCCTCCAGCGCCGAAACGCTGACCCAGACCGAGATCGCGACCGGCCTCGGCCGCTCCATTCACGAGATCTACCGCATCCTGCTTCTGCTGGAGAAACGGGGCTATATCTTTCGCACGCAATCGGACCGTTTCCGGCTGTCGCTGAAGCTGTTCGAACTGGCGCACATGCATCCGCCGGTAAACCGGCTGGTGGAATGCGCTCTGCCGGTGATGCGCGAATTGACCGCCAATGCCGACCAGAGCTGCCATCTCGTGGTGCGCGAGGGCCAGAACGCACTGGTGGTTTTGCAGATCGATTCGCCGCTGCCGATGCGCTACTCGGTAGCACTTGGGTCGCATTTCCCGATCCTCGAAACAAGTTCGGGTGCCGTGCTGCTCGCCCATTCGAACCGGGCCGAGCGCGACCGCATCGTCGAGCGCATCGTGGCCGCCGGTGAGGGTCAGGGCACGCGGGCCGAAATCGAGGCGCGGCTGAACGAGGTCGCCAGGCTCGGCTACGAGATGCGCGCTTCCTTGGCCGTTGCGGCCTGCACCAACATCTCCATGCCTGTGCACGATCACACCGGTGCCGTCATCGCCGCGCTAACCGTGCCGCTGCTGCCGCAGAAGGCGGCGCGGTTCGACAGCGAAACCGTCTTCGAACGCGCCCGCGCCGCCGCCGAGAAGATATCGGCGGCACTCGGCTGGGGCGAAGCCACCAACTCCTTACGTGCCGACCCGGAACGGCGGGACTATCCGTTCAGCGACTAACAAAAGCGATAAATCTGGGAGAAGAAAATGCTCTGGTCCAAGTCAATCCTGTTTGCGTCCGCCGCCGTGCTGGCGCTCGGCGCCGCCGCCGCGCATGCCGAGAACATGCCCAAGCGCATCGGCTACGTCACCAACTACGCCACCCATGAGTGGTATCAGAACGTCATCAAGGGCATGAAGGCTCACGGCAAGGAACTCGGCATCGAGGTCGAGGTGCAGGATGCCAATCTCGACATAGCCAAGCAGGTCGCCGCGGCCGAAGACTTCATCGCCAAGGGCGTCGACGTGCTGATCATCACCCCGGTGAACGAAGAAGGCGTGGTGCCGCTGCTGCGCCAGGCCAAGGCCGCCAACGTGCCGGTCGTGCTGGAAGGCAATCCGGTCAAGGGCATGACCACCATGGTCGCCATCTGCGACTACGACACCGGCTATTTCTCCGGCGTCGAGGCCGGCAAATACGCCAAGGAAAAGCTCGGCGGCGTTGCCAAGGTGATGAATGTCGGCCTGCCGCTGCTTTCCGCCACCGTGCTGCGCTCGCACGGCTTCATGGACGGGCTGAAGACCATCATCCCCGATGCGGTCATGGTCCACGATCTCGACGGCGGCGGCAATCCGGACCGCGCTCTCGAAGTGTCCTCCGCGGCACTGGCCAAGAACGCCGATATCAACATCATCTACGGCATCAACGATTCGTCTTCGTTGGGTGGCCTGCAGGCCTGGAAAGCGGCGGGCAAGTCGCAGGATGGCCTGTTGACGGTCGGCACGGGCGGCGAAGGGCTTGCCTTCATCAACGCGATGCAGAACGAGCCTTCCTACCGCATCGAAGCCGCGATGTTCCCCGAGAAGGAAGGCTTTACCGCCATCGATGCCGCGGTGAAGCTTTTCAACAATGAGGAAGTGCCGGAGCACATCGTCAGCCCGACCGCGCCGATGAACGGCGACGATTGGAAGAAGTTCTATGACTATGACGGCACCACCCGCACCATCAAATGGGATGCCGTCAACGCGCTGCAGCCGCCGGCAAAGTGCATGAAGACCTCCGCCGACCTGAAGAAATAAGGCCGGCCGATATCGCCCTTCCCGTGTTGCGGGAAGGGCAGGCGGCCAGGACCTTTCGGTGGCCAAGACAAATGCCGGGTTCGACACGGCAGGTTCCAGAGGGACCAGGCAAACGGCCGGGAATGGACTGAAATGAGCGAGCTTACACAGGCCTCCGCGTCGAAGCGTTTCATCGGCGGCAACCTTCTGGGCAGCAGCCAACTCGTGCTGGGCGCAATCCTGGCCGTGCTGTGCATCGCCATCTCTATCGCGGCGCCGCAATTCTATTCGGAGGCCAACATCATCGCCATCCTGCGCCAATGCGCTCTGGTGCTGATCGTCGCCTCGGGCATGACCATGCTCATCATCACCGCCGAGGTCGACCTGTCGGTCGGCGCGTCGCTCGCCTTCGTCGGCTGCATCGGCATGGCGGTGCTCAATTCCACCCATAGTCTTACGCTCGGCATGCTGGCGGCGCTCGCCTTTGCCGGCGGGGTCGGCCTGTTCAACGGGCTGGTCGTCACCAGGCTCAGGGTGAATTCGCTGATCGCCACCATCGGCACGATGATGATACTGCAGGGCGGCGTCTATCTGTTCACGCGCGAGGCGGTGCAGAACCACAACCAATTGGCAAGCTTCACCGATCTCGGCGCCGGTTATGTCGGCCCCGTGCCGGTTCCCGTCATCCTGGCGGCGCTGATCTTCGTGGTTGCCTATGTGACGCTGCGCTTCACCACGCTCGGCCGCTACCTCTACGCAGTCGGCGCCAATGAAAAGGCGGTGCGCCTGTCAGGCATTCGCTCGGAACGGCTCAAGCTGTTGGCCTTCGTCGTCACCGGCCTGTGCGTCGGTGTTGCCGGCATGATCCTGTCGTCGCTGATGAATGCCGGCCAGCCGACCGCCGGCCGTGGCTTCGAGCTGACGGTGATTGCCGCCGTCATCCTCGGCGGCACCAGCCTGCTTGGTGGCCGCGGTTCGCTGTTCGGTACCTTGCTTGGCGTTCTGGTGCTGAAGGTGATCGACAACGGCATCATCATCCTCGGCTGGAACCAGGATTTGCAGATGGTGGTGCCGGGCATCGTCATCATCCTGGCAACCTATCTCGACATCATCCGGAACAGAGCCAATGTCCGTTGATTTCCTGCATCCTGGCGAAGGCGCGGCCATCGATACCGATGTGCCGGCGCTGGAATTGCGCGGCATCGGCAAGCGCTTTCCCGGCGTCGTGGCGCTCGACAATGTCGACTTCACCCTGGAGCCCGGCAAGATCCATGCGCTGATGGGCGAGAACGGCGCCGGCAAGTCGACGCTGATCAAGATCATGGCCGGCGTCTACGGCAAGGATGCCGGCTCCATCCGCATGCACGGACGCGAGGTCGACATCAAGTCGCCGCGCGACAGCTTGAAGCAAGGCATCAAGGTCGTGTTCCAGGAGATCGCGCTGATCTCCGAATTCACCGTTGCCGAGAACATCTTCCTGGAAGGCTATCCGACCGGCAGAAGCGGCTCCATCGACTGGAAGAAGATCCGCGCCGATTCAGCCGCGCTCTTCGACCGCATCGGCTTCAACGTCGATCCGGCGGCGCGAACCGGCTCGTTGCCGGTCAGCCAGCAGCAAATGGTCGAGATCGCCCGCGCGCTCGCTCATGAAGCCCGCGTGGTGGTGATGGACGAGCCGACATCCTCGCTGACGCCGAACGAGGTTTCGCTGCTGTTCACCGTCATCCGCCGGCTTGCCGACCTCGGCATCGCGGTGGTCTATGTCAGCCATAAGCTCGACGAAGTGTTCGAGATCGCCGACACGGTGACGGTGCTGCGCGACGGGCGCCACATCTCGACCAAGCCGATCCGCGAGCACACCAACGACACGCTGATCCAGGACATGATCGGCCGGCGCATCGAAAATCTGTTTCCCCGCAAGCGTGGCGCACCGGCTAGCAAGGTAGCCCTGTCAGTGGACAAGCTCAGCACGGCGAAGAAGCTCAACGGCGTGTCCTTCGAGGCGCGCGCCGGCGAGGTGCTCGGCTTCTTCGGGCTGATGGGCGCCGGTCGCACCGAACTCGCCAAGGCGATCGTCGGTTACGATCCGATCACTTCGGGCACGATCACCGTCGACGGCCAGCGCCTCTCGCCGCACGATACGCGCACCGGCGTCAGGTTAGGTATCGGTCTGCTCACCGAGGATCGCAAGAGCGAAGGGCTGATGGGCGAGCTGCCTGTCTACCAGAATGCCAGCCTCGCCTCGCTCGGCGCCTTCGCCCGCATGGGCTTCGTCGATAAGGCCAGGGAACACAAAGCGGTGCAGGATTACGTCGACCGCTTCCGCATCAAGACGCCCAGCCTGTTCCAAGAGGTGAAGAACCTGTCTGGCGGCAACCAGCAGAAGGTGCTGATCTCGCGCTGGCTGATGCGCGGCCTCAAGGTCATCGTCGTCGACGAGCCGACCCGCGGCATCGATGTCGGCGCCAAGTCGGAGATATTCGCCCTGATCGACCGGCTCGCCGGCGAAGGCTTGGCTGTCGTCATGATGACGTCGGAGATGCCGGAACTGCTCGGTCTTGCCGACCGGGTCGCGGTGATGTGCGAAGGCCGCCTGACCGCGATCATGCCGCGCGACGAAGCCACGCAGGAGAAGATCCTCAATGCGGCGATCGGATAAGACATGAGCGTTGTGAATACAGTCTCCGCGAAAGCCCGGCCGTCCATGCTGGCGCGGCTCTTTGCCCGGCAGGAATTGGCGCTGCTGGTCTGCCTCGTGCTGGTGCTGGCTTTCTTCTCCGTTACCGTCGAGAATTTCTTCTCCGTGCGCAACATGACCAATGTGCTCGGCCAGGCCTCGCTCGCGCTCACCGCCGGCATTGGCTGCGCCATCGTCTTCATTTCCGGCGAGGTCGATATTTCGATCGGATCGCTGCTGGCGACCATTGCACTGCCGCTGATCATCATCATGAACGACACCAATTCGCTGCTGCTCGGCGTCGGCGGCGCGCTGTTGTTCGGGCTGATCATCGGTGTCGTCAACGGCTATCTCACCGCCTATGCCGGCATCAACTCGCTGATCGTGACGCTGGGCACGATGTTCATCATGCGCGGCGGCGTCTATCTCTACACTGGTCAGCGGGCGATCCCTGACGATGCCAGCCTCGACAGCTTCATCGCGCTGTCGGATGGCCGCCTGTTCAACGTCATCCCCTATTCGGCCGTCATCGCCATCGTCCTGCTCGCCGCCTTCGCCTACATGATGCAGCACCGGCCGTTCGGACGGCAAATCTATGCCGTCGGCGGCAATCAGGAAGTGGCCCGTCTTGCAGGCTACGACGTGCGGCGGGTCAAGTTCATCTGCTTCATCATCAGCGCGCTGCTGGCGACGGTCGCCGGCATCATCCTGGCCGCGCGGGTCGGCTCGGCACAGCATACGGCGGGGCTCAATTTCGAATTCCAGGTGGTTGCCGCCACCGTGCTCGGCGGGGTCAGCCTTGCGGGGGGCATCGGCAGCCTGACCGGCATGGCGCTGGGCGTGCTGATCCTGCAATTCCTGTCCAACGGCCTGCGCGGGCTTGGCCTGCCGACCGAGTGGCAGCTGGTCATCACCGGCATGATCATCATTGCCGCGGTCGCCCTTGATGAAGCGAAACGCCGGCGTGCGAATGGAGGCTGAAGATGGCTCGTCTTGAAGCAAAAATCGCCGTCATCACTGGTGCGGCCGACGGGATCGGCCACGCGATCACGCAAGCGATGGCGCGCGAAGGGGCGCATGTCTTCCTGGGCGACATCGCCGACAGCGCTGGTGAGGATTTCGCGGCCGCACTTCGCGCCGCCGGCCACCGCGCCGACTATCTGCATTGCGACGTTTCGCAGGAGGCCGACATTTCAGGCCTCATCGACAGTGCCGTCAAAAAGACGGGACGCCTCGACATCCTCGTCAACAACGCGGCCATTGCCATTGGCGGCATGCCGGTGCACGAGATGACCGACGAGCAGTGGCACCGGCTGATAGCAGTCAACCTGACCAGCGTGTTTCGCGCCTGTAAATACGCGCTGCCGCACATGATCGCGCAGAAATCGGGCTCGATCATCAACATGGCCTCCGCGCAAGGCCACATCGGGCTTGATGGCTGGACCGCCTATGCCGGTGCCAAGGGCGCGGTCATGGCGATGACACGCCAGATGGCGGTTGAATTCGGGCCGCTGAACATCCGCGTCAATTCGATCTCGCCGGGCACCATCAACACGCCGATGAACGACAAACTCATCAAGGAGATCGGCGGCAATCTTGCCAAGGCCTGGGTCAAGATGCATCCGCTCGGCCGTATCGGCGAGCCTTCGGAAGTGGCCGAGGCCGCCGTCTATCTTGCCTCCGATGCCGCCGGCTTCACCACCGGCACCGACCTGCGCGTCGATGGCGGGCTGACGGCGGCGCCGCGCTACGTTCCCGAACTGCTTTGAAAATTTTGAAACGAGACATGACATGAACAAGGCCCTCGAAGGCGTCCGCATCCTCGATTTCAGCCATCTGCTGCAGGGGCCGTTCGCTACCCAGCTGCTCGGCGACATGGGCGCCGATGTCATCAAGATCGAGCGCGCCGGCGCCGGCGACATGTTCCGTGGCATGACCTTCTTCGCCAAATGGGTCGGCGGCTCGGAGAGCCCGAACTTCCTCGCCTGGAACCGCAACAAGCGTTCGATCGCGCTCAATCTGAAGAGCCGCAAGGTGCATGCCATCATCATGGAAATGGCGAAAAGCGCCGACGTGGTGGTGCAGAACTTCCGCCCAGGCGTGCTGGCCAAGCTCGGCTATGGTTATGAGGATTTCAAGACTGTCAATCCGCGCATCATCTATTGCTCGGGCTCGGGCTATGGCGAGGAAGGGCCTTATGTCGAGCGCCCCGGCCAGGACATGCTGATCCAGGGGCTCGCAGGGCTGATCGCCAACACCGGCCGCGGCGATCAAGCCCCGGTTCCCGCCGGCGCCGGCCTCGCCGACCAGATCGGCGCCATGAACATGGTCTACGGCATCCTGTCGGCGCTCTATTATCGCGAGAAGACCGGCAAGGGCCAGAAGATCGAGGTCAACCTGCTGGCCGGCCTCTTGGCGCACCTCAACCAGGAATATGTCGCGGTGCTCAACCTTGGTGAGGACTTCGTGCGGCCGAATTCCGGGATCGGCCATCCCGGCATGCAGGCGCCGTTTGGCATCTACGAGACCAGCGACGGCGGCTACGTGTCGATCGCCATGAGCCCGTTCAAGACGCTCTACGAGGTGCTGGAGGCGCCGCAGCTTGCCGTCTACGACGATCTCAAGACTTTGTTCGACAAGCGCGATGAAGTCTTCGAGAAGGTGAATGCCGAGACCAGGAAATTCGCCACGCAGGATTTGTTGGCGCGGCTGCTGGCAGCCGACATCTGGTGCGCCGAGGTGAAGGATATCCGCCGCGCCGCTGAGGACCCGCAGGTCAAGCACATGAGCATGATCACCAGCTACGACCATCCGCGCGGCGGTAAGGTGCAGGTGGTCGCCCCGGCGGTCAAGATGAGCGAGACGCCCGCGACCATAGAACGGCCGGCGCCGCTGGTCGGCCAGCACGGCCGCGAGATCCTGGCCGAGTTCGGCCTCTCCGAGGACGAGATCGCCGCATTGGAGGCGTCCGGTGACATGACCGTGGACGCCGCCTGACGATGCGCGCCTACCAGACACTCACGGTCGAAACCGCGGGCCGCGTCGCGATCGTCACCTTCCGCCGCGCCGATCAGCTCAACGCCATGAACCGGCTGATGCAAGGCGAGATCACTGAAACCTTCGAGTCGCTATCCGGCGATGCAAGCATCGGGGCGATCGTGGTGACAGGGGAAGGGCGCGGCTTCATGGCCGGCGCCGACATCAAGGAATACGCCGCCCAGACCGGACCGGAATTCGACATTTTCCAAGCTGCCGGCATGCGCATGTACGCGGCCATCGAGAACAACCGCAAACCGGTGATCGCGGCGGTCAACGGCTTCGCGCTGGGCGGCGGCATGGAGCTGGTGCTGTGCTGCGACCTCGTCATCGCCAACCAATTCGCCAAGCTCGGCCTGCCGGAAATCAAGCTCGGGCTGATCCCCGGCGGCGGCGGCACGCAACGCAGCGTGGCCAAGCTCGGCCGCAACCGCGCCAATTTCCTGCTGATGACCGGCGCCATCGTCCCGGCCTCGGAATTCGTCGCTGCCGGTCTGGTCAACGAGATCGTCGAGGTCGACCGGCTGATGCCGCGCGCGCTGGAACTGGCAGAAATGATCGCCGCCGAGCCTGCTGCCGCAATCGAGGGACTGAAGGCGCTGACGGCGCATGCCGTGTCCGGTGATCTGGACGATGGGCTCACCATGGAGCGCGACATATTGGGTGAGCTCTATCGCAGCGAGATCGGCCAGCAGCGCGTCAAGGAGTTCGCCGAGCGGAGCACGACAAAGGCAAAGAAGGGCGGGCCGTGAACGCGGGCGACGATTATCGCGGATTGGGCTGGGCGCGTGGCGCGCTGACTGTCCAGCGGCTTGGCGCGATGCTGGCGCCGGTTACGTTCATTCTGGAGGACGGTCGGCAGGTTTCGCCGATGCACATTGCGCCGTGGTCGAACGAGCCGCAGGCGCAAGCGCTGCCAGGCATCCTGCGCAAGTTGCGCGGCGAATGGCCCTGCGTGCCCTTCGGCTATTCGGTGCCGGCCGATGGATGGCCCGAGGACTGGGCTCGGGTGATGGGCTCGCCGGAGGAGGGCGAGGAAGCCCATGGCCATAGCTCCAACCATGACTGGCAATGGCGCGAGAGCGCCAAAGGATCGTTGTCACTGACACTCGCCTATCCAGCCGGAAGCCCGGTCGGGCGTGTCGAGCGGACGGTGACGCCCGATCCGTCGATGCCAGCCGTCGACGTTGAATTCAAGATCGTCGTTCGCCATGCCTGCCGATTGCCGATCGGCTTGCATCCGGTGTTCCGGCTGCCAGCGGAGATCGGCGCCGCCGCGCTGGAACTTGGTTCCTTCGATCACGGTCGCACCTATCCACACGATGTCGAAACTAGCGCTGAACTGTTCGCCCGGAACGCGTCCTTCACTGACTTGTCGAGCGTACCGGCCCGCGCGGGCGGCATGGCTGATGCTTCGCGACCGCCGCTGGTGGCCGACACGGAGGAATTGTTGCAGATCGAGGGCCTGGATGGCACGGTGGCGCTCGCCAATCATGCGGACGGGTACCGCGTGAAACTTTCCTGGCAGAAGGAGCATTTCCCGAGCCTTTTGCTCTGGTACTCCAATCGTGGCCGCAAAGCAGCACCCTGGAACGGGCGCCATGTCGCCATCGGCATCGAGCCGATCTGCTCGCCCTTCGGGCTCGGCCCGGCGACAGCGTTGGCCGACAATCCGATCGCGCAATCCGGCATTGCGACGGCGCAGGAATTCTCGCCTGAAAAACAGTTCGTGACCCGCTATCGCATCGAGGCATCCGCGCTGTGACGAACCGTGCCGCAATGTCCCTGGTCAAGCCGAACCGGCCGCGCTTCACGGATGTCGAAGGACTGGCCGCGATGGTCGGCCATGGCGAATCGTTTGGTGTCGGCGGCCACCATTTCGCCCGGCTGCCGATCGCATTGCTGCGTGCGATAGCCCGGTCGGGCGTCAAGGATCTGCATTACATCTGCTGGGCCGGCGGCTTGCCCCTCGAACTGCTGCTCGAAGCGCATGCCGTGGCTGAGATCGACCTCTGTTTCTCCAGCCTCGACATTTTCGGCTTGCCGCCAAAATTTCGCGCAGCCGCCGAAAGCGGCGCGATACCGGTTCGCGATTGGACGGCGCTGGCCATGATCCAGGCGCTGCGGGCGGCGCAGCAGAACCTGCCCTCGATGCCGTTCCAGCTTCCGCTGGGATCGGGCATGCTGGCGCGCGTGCCGGGTGCGAGCGCCAGACCTGATCCGATTGCCGGTACCGAAAACGGATTCATCCCGCCGCTGCGGCTCGACACATTCGTCGTCCATGCCCAGCGCGCCGATGAAAGCGGCAATGTGCAGATCATCGGGCCCCGCGCGCTGGACTTCGCCATGGCGGGTGCGGCGCGCAAGGTGCTGGTCACGGTCGAGGAAATCGTGCCGGGCGGGACGCTGCGCCAGGACGGCCGCCAGAGCGTGCTGACCCGCAACCAGGTTTCGGCGATTGCGCTGGCGCCGGCCGGCGCCTATCCGGCCTCGTGCCTGCCGTTTTACGTCACGGATTATCAGCGATTGTCGGAGGCGTTCGCCGACCGGCAAAGGCCTTTGGCGGACAATCTGCGCCCGCCTTCCGAGGGCGTGCCGAAGTCGCTGCAAAGAGCCGCGAAGCTTCGAGCTGACACAGTGCTTGCCATGCCGGCGCTTGCGCGCGCCGAAGAGAAAGCATCCGTCGACGAGATCATCGCCGCCCGCATCGCCGCCGAACTCACCAATGAGAGCTTCGCCAGCGCGGGTGCCGTCTCGCCGCTGGCCAATGTCGCCTATCGCCTGGCCAAGGCGACGCACGCGCCGGATATGATCATCGCGACGATGAGCTGCGGCCATCTCGACATCGCGCCGAGCCCGATGATCCTGTCGCTGATCGAAAGCCTCGATTGCGAAACGGCCGTCGCGCATGCCGGCGGCGACGATACCTACTCGACCTATTACCAGGCCGGCGCGGTGACGCACGAGATCGTCGGCGCGGCACAGGTCGACCGGCGCGGCCGCGTCAACACGATCGCACTGCGCAAACCAAGCGGCGGCCTCATCCGGTTGCCGGGGCAAGGCGGCATGGCCGATGTCGCCAACATGCACCGCGATTACCTGCTCTACATCCCCCGCCACTCGATCCAGTCGCTGGTGGACGAGGTCGAGATCGTCAGTTCCGCCCGGGGGTTGCTGACGGCGGCCGAACGCGAGCCGATGGGCTATCGCACCGGCAGGGCGCTGGTCTTCACTGATCTCTGCGTCTTCCGGCTCGACGAGACTTCGAGGGAATTGATCGTCATCGAAACCATGCCGGGCGTTACGCAGCAGCAAATCCGTGACGCCACCGGATTTGCGGTGTCGTTCGACGCCTGTTGCCGCGAGGTCTCGCTGCCTTCCGACAGCACGCTCGCCATCTTGCGAAACCGCATCGACCCGCTCGGTCTGCGCCGTCTGGAGTTCGTCAGCGCCAAGGAGCGCGGCGCGCTGATCGCCGAGATTCTTGAAGCCGACCGCGCGATGGTCGAACGCTGCATCGCCGCGCAGACGGCGCTTGTCGAAAGCTGAGATCCCATGGCCAAGCCGTTGCTCGACATGTCAGCCGCGCGCGTTTTCTTCGACGGCATCTTCACCAGCCCGCGCGTCGCGCATCCGGAGGGCGTGGCCGTTCACCGCGATGGCTCGATCTGGTGTGGCACCGAAACCGGCGACCTGCTGCGGCTGGCCGCCGATGGCGGCTCGGTCGGGCGCATGGGCGGCACCGACGGTTTTCTGCTCGGCATCGCTTTCGACAGCGCGGGAAACTGCTTTGCCTGCGACCTCAGGCATGCCGCGATTTTCCGCTGGGATGCCGCGACAGCGCGCATGGAGCGCTTCGCGTCGGCCGGCATTCGCGTGCCGAACTACCCGATCGTCGACGAGGCGAGGGGTTGGCTCTTCGTTTCGGACAGCGTTGGCCAGGACAATCGCTCGGGCATCTTCCGCTACGATCTCAAGACGGGCGAGGGCGGCCTGTGGTGCCGGGAGGCGATGTCGTTCGCCAACGGCATGGCGATGGCGCCGGACGGCAACGGCCTCTATGTCGTGGAAAGCGACGCACCCTGCATCAGCTATGTGCCGATCCTTGCTGACGGATCGGCGGGGGCTCGTGAGATCGTCGTCGAGGGCGTGCACAATGTTCCGGACGGAGTGGCCTTTGCGCCTGACGGCTCATTGTTCATCTCATGTTATGAGCCCAGCCGTATTTATCGCTGGCAAAAGGACAAAGGTCTCGAAGTGCTGATCGAGGATTCCGCCGCAACCACGCTGGCGCACCCCACCAACATCGCCTTCAAGGGCGACAAGCTCTATACCGCCAATCTGGGTCGCTGGCATATTACCGAGATCGACTTGAGCCTTCTCCAGCAAGGGAAGTAGCATTTCGCAGAAGGTCAACTCGTCGGGCGAAAGGGTTTTGCCAGCGAGGCCGGGAAGTGCAGGGCCAGCATCTGACGGTTTCGTGAGATCAGCACCAGAACGATGATGGTGGCGAGATAAGGCAAGGCCGAGAGCAGTTCGGATGGCACGTCCAGCCCCAGCGCCTGACCTTGCAACTGAAGGATCGTCATCCCGCCGAACAGCCACGCGCCAAGCAGGATGCGCAGCGGCCGCCAGGTGGCGAAGACCACCAGCGCAAGCGCGATCCAACCCTTGCCGGCAGTCATGTTCTCGACCCAGAGCGGCGTGTAGGCGACCGACAAATAGGCGCCTGCCAGGCCTGCCATCAGCCCGCCGAACAGCACGGCCATGTAGCGGATCCTGATCACGGGATAGCCGATCGCATGCGACGTCTGCGGCGACTCGCCGATCGTGCGCAGCACCAGGCCAGCTTTCGTGCGGTAGAGAAACCAACTGATGGCGACGAACATCAGCAGGGCCAGATAGACCATCGGATCGAAGCGGAACAGTAGCGGACCGATCAGCGGCAGATCGGACAGAACGGGGATGTCGAGGCGGCGCAGTGCCTCGATCGGCTCGCTGCCGAAGCCGCGCCCGAGGAAGGCAGAGACGCCCGAACCGAAGATCGCCAGCGCCAGGCCGGCTGCATATTGGTTGGTCAGGAACGTCAGCGCCAGAACGCCGAACAGCAGCGAGGCGGCCGCACCCGCCAACGCGCCGGCGAGGATCGCCACAGGCATCGGATAGCCCGCGGTGACGGCCCAGAATGCCAATGCGGCGCCCATCAGCATCATGCCTTCGATGCCGAGATTGAGGACACCCGACTTCTCCACCACGAGCTCGCCGAGCGCGGCGAATATCAGCGGTGTGGCGGCAATGACGGTGCCGGTGAAGATGGCGATGAACAGATCCATCAGGCTGTCTCCCGCACGACCCGAAATCCGCTCATCGTGCCGTCTCCAGCGCATGCGTGTCCCGGACGGGTCGCACCAGTCGAACGCGATAGAAGATGAAGAAGTCGGCGGCGAGCAGGAAGAACAGCAGGATGCCCTGGAAGATCCGCGTCAGGGCCGAAGGCAGGCCGAGAGTCATCTGCACACCTTCGCCGCCGAGGAAAAGCAGCGACATCAACAGCCCGCCAAGCACGATGCCGAAGGCGTTCAGCCGTCCGACGAAGGCAACGATGATGGCCGCGAAGCCGTAGCCTGGTGAAATCTGAGGTGAGAGCTGCCCTAGCGGCCCGGCGGCTTCCGCCATGCCGGCGATGCCGGCCGCGGCACCTCCCGCCAGCAGTCCGATCCAGACCGCAGCCGATTCGCGAAAGCCGGCATAGCGGGCGGCAAGCGGTGCAGCCCCGCTCACCGACATCTTGTAGCCGAGGAAGCTGCGGTCGGTGAACAGCCACATCAGGAGCACGGCGACGACCGTGATGAAGATCGACGGGTTGAGCCGATAGGCGGGGTCAAAGGATTCGAACAGGGCCGCCGTCGGCAGAAGTGCCGTCTGCGGATAGTTGAAGCCGGCCGGATCGCGCCACGGTCCGTGCACGAGATAGGACAGGAACAGCGTCGCGATATAGGTCATCATCAGCGTGACCAGGATCTCGTTGGTGTTCATGCGGGCGCGCAGAAAGGCGGGGATTGCCGCCCAGGCCATGCCGGCGCCCATGCCGGCGATGAACATCAGCGGCAACAGCAGCACGCTTTCGGGGTTCGGCCAGAAAAGCCCCACGCCGCTGGCCGCGATTGCCCCCATGGTGAACTGGCCCTCGGCGCCGATATTCCAGACATTGGCGCGGAAGCCGACCGCCAGCCCGCAAGCGATGAGGATCAGCGGCGAGGCCTTGAGCAGCCATTCGGACAGGCCGTTCATGGAAGAGAGCGGCTCGATGAAGAAGGCATGGAGGGTCGCCAGCGGATCATGTCCGAGGGAGGCGAAGAAAATCGATCCGACGACGACGGTCAACAGGGTCGCCAGTGCCGGCGCGGCGACGCGCATCAGCGAGGAGGGCTCCGGCCTTTGTTCAATCCTGAAGCGCATTGTTGCCACCCCCATTTGCCAATGCGCCGTCGCTCATGCCGCGGCCCGTCATCAGAAGTCCGATCTCCTCGCGATCGGTCGTCTTGCGCGCCAGCGGTGGGGAAACCTTCCCTTGGCAAATGACCAGCAGCCGGTCGCAGATCTCGAACAACTCGTCGAGTTCCTCGGAGACGACGAGCACCGCCGCGCCGGCGCGGCTGAGATCGACGATGGTCTGCCGGATGAAGGCGCTCGCGCCGACGTCTACCCCCCAGGTCGGCTGAGACACCAGGAGGAGCTTCGGCTGGAGCGCGATCTCACGCCCGACGATGAATTTCTGCAGATTGCCGCCGGACAGGCTTTGCGCGGTCGCCTGCGGCCCGTTGGCCTTGACCTTGAACCTATCGATTATGCCGGCGGCGAACGCCTTGGCCCGGCGCCGGTCGACCAGCCCGTTGCGCACCGTGCCGAAGCGGTGCGCGGTCAGCACCGCATTCTCCCACAGCGTGTGCGAGGGCACGGCGCCGCGCCCGAGCCGCTCTTCGGGAACGAAGGCGACGCCGAGCTTGCGGCGCTCGTGCGGGCGAAGGCGGGCTGCGCCGGTTCCGCAAATCCGGATGGCGTCGCTGCGCTCATGCGTGCGCTCGCCGCTGAGCAAGGCGATCAGCTCGGCCTGGCCATTGCCGGAAACCCCGGCCAGGCCGACAATCTCGCCGCCATGCACCTTGAAAGAAATGTCCTTCAGGTCGACGCCGAAATGATCCCGGGACTTCACCGTAAGTCTGTTGACCTCGAGCACCGGTCTGTCGCTTGGCGTCGGCGGGCCGACATGCATTTCAGGCAGCTTCGAACCCACCATCATGCGGGCAAGCTCCAGCGACGTCGTCTCCTTCGGACGCGCGGTACCGGTGACCTTGCCGTTGCGCAGCACGGTGGCGGTGTCGCAGAGCTCCTGGACCTCGTCGAGCTTGTGGCTGATATAGACGATGCTGCAGCCCTCGGCGGCAAGTTGGCGGAGCGTCTCGAACAGCTTCACCACCGCCTGCGGCGTCAGTACCGAGGTCGGCTCGTCGAGGATCAGCAGTTTCGGCCCCTGCAGCAGGCAGCGCACGATCTCGACGCGCTGGCGCTCGCCGACCGACAGGTCGTGCACCTGGCGATGCGGGTCGATGGGCATGCCGTAGCGGCGCGACAGATCGCGGATCTTGTCGGCGAGCGAAGGCAGGTCGTATGCGCTGCTTGCCGAGAGCGCTATGTTCTCGACCACCGAAACGGATTCGAACAGCGCGAAATGCTGATAGACCATTTCGATGCCGAGTGCGCGCGACATCGCCGGGGTGTGCGTGGCGATCGGATTGCCGTCGCAAAAGATCTCGCCGGAATCGGCTTGCGTCGCCCCATAGATGATTTTCATCAGGGTGGATTTGCCGGCGCCGTTTTCGCCCAGCACGGCATGGATCTCGCCGGGTTGAATCGACAGCGACACATCGTCATTGGCGACGACGCCGGGATAGCGCTTGCAGATGTTGCGCAGTTCTAGTCGCGGATGCATGGCGGGTCCTGCCGTGGCGTGAAGCGAGGTTGGACGGGAACCAGGCAAGGAGACGCCGAAGGTATGGACTTGGGCGTCTCCCGGCACTTTTACGGTGATCAGCTCAGCCTGCCGATCATCCCCTTCACAAACCAGTTCATGCCGCGAATGTCGTCATCGGCCAGAACCGAACCGGCGGCAACCTTGACGTTGCCGTCCTGATCCTTCAGCTCCCCGGCGTACGGATGAAGCTTGCCGCTGCCGATGTCGGCCTCGAGCTGCTTGAGCT
The DNA here is from genome assembly GCF_006442375.1 of Mesorhizobium sp. B2-2-4. Classification (NCBI taxonomy): domain Bacteria; kingdom Pseudomonadati; phylum Pseudomonadota; class Alphaproteobacteria; order Hyphomicrobiales; family Phyllobacteriaceae; genus Mesorhizobium; species Mesorhizobium sp. B2-2-4. The sequence continues at coordinate 108,907 of NZ_VFWB01000002.1, forward strand.
TGGCGCGCGCATCGGCGGGGATACCCTCATTGTAGGGGGCCATTTTCACCACCCCGGCCGCCAATCCGTCCCAGCGGACTTCCGGCTTCCAGGTACCGGCGGCCACGGCCTTGGCTGCGCCGACATAGTCGCTGGTCCAATCGAGAACGAAAGAGGTCAGCTGCTTGCCCGAGGCGAATTTCGACATGTCGCTGGCATAGCCGATCGACCAGGCGCCACCTTCGCCGGCGACCTGTACGCCGGTCGCGGTGTCCGTCATCGAGCAGACCACGTCGCAGCCTTGAGAGATCAGCGTCTTGGCCGCCTCCTTCTCCTTGCCCGGGTCGAACCAGGAATTCAGGAAGATGGTGTTGCAGGTCGCGTTTGGATTGACGCTCTGCGCGCCAAGCAGCAGCGCATTTGCCGGACCGACGATGTCGGGGATCGGAAAGCCGCCGATGAAACCGATCTTGCCCGATTTGGACATGTAGCCGCCCGCCGCGCCGGCGACGAAGGTGCCTTCGTAATATTTCGCTTCGAAGGTTCCCAGATTGGCTAGGTGGACGATGCCTGAGCAGTGTTCGAACGCCACCTTGGGAAAGCGCGGCGCCACCTTCTGCATCGGCGTTCCATGCGAAAAGCTTGTGCCGAAGATCAGCCTGTTGCCGGCGCTGGCCAGTTCGCGGAAGACACGCTCGGCGTCCTGCGGCATGAAGATGTTGTCGATGACGGTGAGCTCGACCTTGTCGCCGAATTCGGCCTTGATGGCCTCGACGCCGAGGCTGTGCTGCTTGGTCCAGCCGATCTCGGCGACCGGCGAGACGTAGACGGCACCGATCTTCAGCACCTCCTGCGCCTGTGCGATGGTGCTCAGCGCTCCCGCGCCAAGAGCCGCGCCGGCCGCGCCGCTGTGTTTCAGGAATTCACGTCTCGTCAGTTTCTTCATGATGGTAGCCCTCTGTTGGTCTTTTTTGTTGATGCCCGGCTTGTCGGTGCCCGGTCTGTTCTGGGGATATGGAGGTGGAGATGCGTTGCCGCGTCGCCGCCGCCGGATGCATTCGACAATCTTCGCAGCGGCACAGTCGCGCCGTCGGCCTTGCCGTCGAGATAGGGCGCTAGCGCTTCGGCAGGCGTCATCTCTGGAAACACTGCGCGATCCATGATGTAGCCGCGCACCACCGCGCGGTGGTGGGTGTCGATCAGGTCCATGGCCGGTTTCAGCCGGCCCTTCTCCAGCAGGTCGACGACCCGCGAGTGGTCGTCCAGCAGATTGCAATAGTCGAAATCGGCTGAAATGAGGGAGCGCAGCAGCGTCGTGCGGCGCACCAGCTGCGCGTGGATTTCCTGCATGACCTTGTTGCGGCTGAGGCGTACGAACACGGTATGGAACTCTTGGCCCAGCACGTCGGCCAGCGCATCGTTGCCGGCGGCAACAGCTTGGCGCTGGCGCTCGACATGCTGGCGCAGTTCGGCCCAGCCGGCCGGCCCAAGGCGATCGCTGAGCTGTGCTGCGACGCCCTGTTCGACGAGCGTCAACGCGTCGTAGATCTCCATCGCCTCCTGCATGCTCGGCTTGGCGACGAAGGCACCGCGGTTGCGTTCGATCTGGGCCAGCCCGTCATCGGCGAGCCGGATCAGGGCCTGGCGCACCACGATGCGGCTCACGTTGAATATTTCGGAGAGTTCGCGTTCGCCGAGCTTGCAGCCGGGCACGAGGCGATGGTCGATGATGGCGCGGGTCAGCGTATCCGCGATGGTCTGGGAACGGCTGCTCAAGGCATGGTTCTCCGCCATTTCGACGACATGATCAGCGGGCTTTCGTGATGGCGACATGCCTCGTCAGGACATGACATATCCCAGGTTCAGCTTTCTCATATCGGAATTCAATCATCATAATCTGTCAACACAAAAAAGGATTTTGGACGACAAAAAAATGTTGATTGGTATCCAATCTTGTGGTTTCGTCGTCCCGAAACGTCGGGCTAGGTTCATGGTGAAGGGCTAGCCGAGTTGGGAGGGAAGCCGATGGCAACCCGTTGCGTTGACCGCGAGCTTTTGAACGACTGGCACATCGTCGCGGATCAGGAATCGCTAAGCCAGGATACGCGGTTTGCCACATGCCTGCTTGGGGTCGCTCTCTCCGTTCACAAGTGTTCAAACAAGATCGAAGTCGTTCGCAGCGATACGGGCGCCACGCTGAAAAGCGCCCAGCGTTATGGCTTCATCTGGACCTGCCTGGACAAGCCCTGGCGCGACATCATCTATATCCCTGAGGCCAATGAGGCAGACCGGCATCTGGTCAGCGGCGGTTCGATCGCGGTCAAGGTGTCGGGCCTCCGCGCGGTCGAGAATTTTCTCGATATGGGGCATTTCCCCTTCATTCATACCGGCTGGCTCGGCGAGGAGCCGCATACCGAGGTCGCGCCCTACAAGGTTGAGATCACAGCGCAGGACGAGGTGCTGGCGACCGAATGCAAATTCTATCAGCCGGTGGCTTCGCCGACCGCCAAGGAAGGCTTTGTCGTCGACTACATCTACAGGGTGATTCGGCCCTACACGGTGGCTCTCTACAAGAGCAACCCGATCCAGAAGGACCGGCTCGACGTCATTACCCTGTTCGTGCAGCCGGTGGACGAGGAAAACTGCATCGCGCATCCTTACCTCTGCTATCTTAAGGAAGGCATGGAGGCGGCAACGGTGCGCAGCTTCATGCAATTGATCTTCGCCCAGGACAAACCGATCCTGGAGAACCAGGTACCCAAGCGCCTGCCGCTCGATCCACGTGCCGAGACCCCGATCCGTGCCGATGCCGTGTCGGTTTCCTACCGGCGCTGGTTGCGTGATCGGGCCGTCACCTATGGCGCGATACCGGCACAAGCCTGATGACGTCTGAGGGCTTCCAGAGGATAAAACGATGACAAAATGCTCGGATCCTGTGATCCTCAATCTCTGGCATCCCGTAGGGGCGATCGCCGAGACCATTCCCGGCGCTGTCCAGGACACCGTTCTGCTCGAGGAGCGCCTCAGTTTTGCGGTCGATATGGATGGTGAGCCCGTCGTCTGGCGCTCACGTCCCGATGTAGAACGGGTGGATCGTGTTCCAGGCGCCGACAGACTGCCGGCAAGAAGCGCCTACGGCTATGTCTGGACTTCGCTCGGCTCGCCACCGGCCGAGCTGTTCCCGATCCCGGAATATGAAGAGCCGGACCGCCGCAAGCTCAACGCGGCCACGTTTGGCGTCAACGTCTCGGCACCGCGCGCCATCGAGAACTTTCTCGACATGGGCCACTTTCCCTATGTGCATACCGACATACTCGGCGTCGAGCCGCATACCGAAGTCAAGGAATACGACGTCGAGATATCCGTCGACCGTGACGAGATCCTGGCCACGCGCTGCCGCTTCTTCCAGCCGATGGCTTCGACCGCTTCCGGTGGCGGCGCCGACGTGGACTATGTCTATCGCGTGCCGCACCCCTATTGCTCCGTGCTCTATAAATCGAGCCCGGTCGACGAGGCACGGCGCGACGTCATCGCCATCTTCCTGCAGCCGGTCGACCAGGAGCACGTGCGCGCTCACATGCTGCTTTGCGTGCTCGACGAAGACAATGAAGACAAGGTGATCAAGCGCTTCCAGCAGACGATCTTCGGCCAGGACAAGCCGATCCTGGAAAACCAGGTGCCCAAACGCCTGCCGCTCGATCCGCGCGCCGAAACGCCCATCCGGGCCGACAAGTCGGCCATCGCCTACCGGCGCTGGCTCAGCCAGAAGGGCGTGACCTACGGTGTCATTCCGGTTGCGGCCTGACGAGATTCTTGGAGACGATTGATGTTGGAAGAAGCCAGAAGCCAGTGGCATCCGATCGCCGCTTCCCATGATTTGCCGTACCGCCACGTTTTCCATAGTCAATTGCTCGGCCGGGAATTCGCCGTCTGGCGGGCCGATGACGGCTACATCAACATCTGGGAAAACCGCTGCCTGCATCGCGGCGTCAGGCTGTCGATAGGCATCAATGACGGGCGCGAGCTGAAGTGCCAATATCACGGCTGGCGTTATTCGAACCGCACCGCCGGCTGCACCTACATTCCCGCGCATCCTGCCGACGCACCGGCCCGCACCATCACCAACCGCACCTTCCCCGGGGTCGAGCGCTACGGCTTGGTCTGGTCCTCCGAGGAGCCTCGCGGCGAGGTGCCGGATGTTGCCGCGCTGACCGAAGGCAAGCTGCTCGCCTTGCGCGGCATCGCGGTCAACGCGCCGGCCGACAAGGTCGTCGAAAGGCTGAAGGCCTATCGCTTTCAGCCCAACGCAGCGATCGAAGGCGAGGGCGCGGAAACCATCATCGAGGCCGCGCGGGATTTTGCCGTGGCGCTGCATTCGCGCGATGGTGGTGCCGAGACGCGCGGCGTGTTCTTCGTGCAGCCGGTTGATTCAAACCGTTCGGTGATCCGTGGCGTGCTCGATCAGGAGGTCGAAGCAGCCGCCCGCATCGCCATCCTGCGCCACCACAATGAGCGGCTTTCCAAGCTGCGCGACGAGGTCGAGCGCGACGTCGCGAACGCACCGGCGCCCGCGCCGATCGAGCCGATCTACGAAAGGGTGTCGGCCGAACTCGCCGAAATGCCCGAGGTGACCGCGCATGGCCGCAAGGCGGCGCTGCGCGTCAGCGTGGCCAGGAAATGGCAGGCGGCCGACGGCGTTGCCGGTTTCGAGCTCCGCCCGATCAAGGGCATCCTGCCGACGTTCCAGCCTGGAGCCCATATCGACGTCCATATGCCCAATAGCGAGATCAGGCAGTATTCGATCACCAACGGCCCTGGTGAAACCGACAGCTTCATCATCGGCGTCAAGCTGGAACGCGATTCCAAGGGCGGTTCGAAATGCATGCACGAGACCGTGCGCGAGGGGGACGTGCTGGCGATTTCCGAGCCGCGTAACAATTTCCCGCTGCGCCGTGACGCGATCAAGACGCTGTTCGTCGCCGGCGGCATCGGCATCACGCCGCTGCTCGCAATGGCGCAGGCGCTGAAGAACCAGGAACTGGCGCACGAGCTGCACTATTTTGCGCAAGGGCAGGAACACCTCGCTTTCGCCGATCGGCTGAAGCATCTCGGCGATGCGCTGAAGCCGCATCTCGGGCTGTCGCCGGACGCGACCGGCGCCGAGCTTCGAGGGATTCTCGCCGGTTACCGGGACGGCATGCATCTCTATATCTGCGGTCCCGGACCGATGCTGGAAGCCGCGCGCAAGATCGCCGCCGAGCAGGGCTGGCCGGATACCGCCATCCATTTCGAATATTTCAAGAACACCAACAAGATCGACGACAGTTCGAGCTTCGAAGTAGCGCTGGCGCGCTCCTGCGTCACGCTGCAAGTGCCGGCCGGCAAGACGATCATGCAGGTGATGCGCGAGAATGGCATCGATGTTCCGTCGTCCTGCGAGCAGGGCGCATGCGGCACCTGCGTCGCCACCGTGATCGAAGGCGAGCCGGACCATCAGGACGTCTACCTCAACGATGCCGAGCGCAAGGCCGGAACCAGGATCATGACCTGCGTCTCGCGCGCCAAATCGGCACGCCTCGTGCTCGACGTTTAGGAACTCCCGATGATCACGCTTTACGATTACGAACTTTCGGGCAATTGCTACAAGCTGCGGCTGCTGATGAGTTTTCTCGGCATCGACTACAAGACAGTGCCGGTCGACTTCTACCCCGGCCGCGAACACAAGTCGGAATGGTTCCTGAAGCTCAATCCGCTCGGCCAACTGCCGGTTATCGAGGATGAAGGGCTGATCCTGCGCGACGCCCAGGCGATCCTGGTCTACCTCGCGTCGAAATACGATCCGTCGAGCACATGGTATCCCCGGAACAGACCGGCCCTGCTCGGCGAGATCAGCCAGTGGCTGGCCTTCGCCGACGGCATCACTTCGACGGCGTCGGCCGCCCGCCTGCACGACGCGCTGTTCTACGATTTCGACATCGATGCCGCACGCGCCGGCGCGCACCGGCTGTTCCGTATCCTCGACGAGCATCTGTGGTTCGGCGAGCAGCAGGGCCGCGGCTGGATCTGCTCGGCCGATCATCCGACCATCGCCGATATTGCCTGCTTTCCCTACATCATGCTGTCGGAGGAGGGCGGCATTACGCGCCAGGACTATCCCGCCATCCGGCGTTGGTGCGATCGTGTCAAACGCATCAAAGGCTTTACCGTGATGTCGGGCGTGTTCCCGGCGGGGCCGGCCAAGGCCGCATGATTTCTATCGCAACGCCGGGCGATCGGTCGTCCCGGCAAGCAAGTTTGGGAGAAAGAAATGAAAACCCGCGCCGCTGTTGCCGTTGCTGCCGGAAAGCCGCTTGAGATCATGGAGGTCGACCTCGACGGCCCGCGCGAGGGCGAGGTGCTGGTCGAGATCAAGGCGACCGGCATCTGCCACACCGACGAGTTCACGCTGTCGGGTGCCGATCCCGAGGGCCTGTTTCCCGCCATTCTCGGCCATGAGGGCGCCGGCGTGGTGGTCGATGTCGGCAAGGGCGTCACCTCGGTCAAAAAGGGCGACCATGTGATCCCGCTCTATACGCCCGAATGCCGGCAGTGCCCGTCGTGTTTGTCGCGCAAGACCAATCTGTGCACCGCCATCCGCGCCACGCAGGGCCAGGGCCTGATGCCGGACGGCACCTCGCGCTTCTCGATCGGGGGCGAAAAATTGTTTCACTATATGGGCTGCTCGACCTTCTCCAACTTTACGGTGCTGCCGGAGATCGCCGTGGCCAAGGTCAATCCCGACGCGCCCTTCGACAAGATCTGCTACATCGGCTGCGGGGTGACCACCGGCGTAGGCGCGGTCATCAACACCGCCAAGGTCGAGCAAGGCGCGACCGCGGTGGTCTTCGGCCTCGGCGGCATCGGCCTCAACGTCATCCAGGGCCTGAAACTTGCCGGCGCCGACATGATCATCGGCGTCGATCTCAACAACGACAGACGAGCCTGGGGCGAGCGCTTCGGCATGACGCATTTCGTCAATCCGAAGGAGATCGACGGCGACATCGTTCCCCATCTCGTCAACATGACCAAGCGCGGCGCCGACCAGATCGGCGGCGCCGACTACACGTTCGACTGCACCGGCAACACCAAGGTGATGCGCCAGGCGCTGGAGGCTTCGCATCGCGGCTGGGGCAAGTCGGTGGTCATCGGCGTCGCCGGCGCCGGCCAGGAGATATCGACGCGGCCCTTCCAGCTGGTCACCGGGCGGACCTGGATGGGCACCGCCTTCGGCGGCGCGCGCGGCCGCACCGACGTGCCCAGGATCGTCGACTGGTACATGGACGGCAAGATCGAGATCGATCCGATGATCACCCACACGCTGAAGCTCGAGGACATCAACAAGGGTTTCGACCTCATGCATGAGGGCAAGTCGATCAGGAGTGTCGTGGTTTACTGAGGGCGGCCACACGCCGCGGGCCCGAGGACATCCCCGCTTGGACCGACAGGAGCCCTGTCGGCTTGAGAAGGCGGGCCACAGAAATGCCCGGACTTTTCGCTACCTCCAGCCTCCCGGCCAGGTCGGCGTGTTCCCAAAGTCCGGCGTCGACCGGCGGCGTGACCAAGGTGCACCTCGGTTACGCCGCCGGTGCTGTTTGCAGGGCTGAAGGTTGCGGGTGCGGTGGCCGGCAGCTATGTCGGACCGAAAGGTCATGACGAAAAGGCAGAGTTGATGAAAGTCGTTTCCACGTCCAAGTCGCATGGCGGCGTCCAGGGTGTTTACTCGCACGCTTCAGAGGTCTGCGCCTGCGACATGACCTTTGCCGTCTTCGTGCCGCCGCAGGCCAAGGATGGGCCGGTGCCGGTGCTGTGGTATCTTTCGGGTCTCACCTGCACCCATGCCAATGTCATGGACAAGGGCGAGTACCGGCGCCTGGCGGCCGAGCTTGGTCTCATCGTGGTCTGCCCCGACACCAGCCCGCGCGGTGCCGATGTGCCGGACGAGAAGGATAATTGGCAGTTCGGCTGCGGCGCCGGTTTCTATGTCGATGCGACGCAGCAGCCTTACGCCAGGAACTACCGTATGTATTCCTACGTCCTCGATGAGCTGCCGGGATTGATCGCCGCGAACTTCCCTGCCGACATGGCGCGCCAGGGCATATCGGGTCATTCGATGGGCGGACACGGCGCTTTGACGATCGCGCTGAAGAACCCCGACCGCTTCAGGAGTTGCTCGGCCTTCGCGCCGATCGTTCAGCCGACGACCGCTGGCTGGTCGCGGCCTGCGCTCGAGAAATATCTCGGCGCCGACGACAGGGACTGGCGCGCCTATGACGCCACGCTGCTTATCGAGGACGGCCGCCGTTTTGGCGAGTTCCTGGTTGATCAGGGCACGGCCGATGGGTTCCTTGACGAAGGCCTTCGTCCGTGGCTGCTCGATGAAGCCTGCAAGAAGGCCGGCATCGACCTCACCTTGCGCATGCAGGAAGGCTACGATCATTCCTACAACTTCATCTCGACCTTCATGGACGATCACCTGAAGTGGCACGCCGCTCGGCTAGGCTGAAGAACCGCCGGCATTATCAGCGGTAGGGCCTGTGCATCGGCGAAGGCGACATAGCCATGGCGCAAGCGGCGCACGGGTCCGCGCCCGATATCGCGGGCGAGGGCATCGTCAATCCCTATGCGATGATCGAATCCACCCGCATGCTGCTGCAATGACTTGGCCACAACCGCGGCGCCATCGTCGCTGCCATCGAGAAGGAAACTGAAAATGTCCTCGCATAGGATCGCTGTCATCGGCGGTGACGGTATCGGGCCGGAGGTCGTCGAAGCCGGCGTGAAGGTGCTGGAAGCCCTGACCGCTGTCGAGCCGGGTCTGGCCTTCGACTTCAAGCGCTTCGACTGGGGCTCCGACTATTACCGCCGCAACGGCCGCATGATGCCGCAGGACGGCCTCGGGCAATTGGAGGGCTTCGATGCGATCTATTTCGGCTCGGTCGGCGATCCGAACCTTCCCGACGACGTCACCCTCTGGGGGCTGCGCCTGGCCATCTGCCAGGGGTTCGACCAATACGCCAACGTGCGGCCGACGCGCCTCTTGCCCGGGCTGACCGGCCCGTTGCGGCCCGATCTCGGCAAGCAGATTGACTGGGTGATCGTGCGCGAAAACAGCGAAGGCGAATATGCCGGCGTCGGTGGTCGCGCCCATCGCGGACTGCCTATCGAGGTCGGCATGGATGTCGCCGTCTTTACCCGCGCCGGGATAGAACGCATCGCACGTTTCGCCTGCGAGCTTGCGCTGTCGCGCCCCCGCAAGCTTCTGACGGTTGTCACCAAGTCGAATGCGCAGCGTCATGGCATGGTGCTGTGGGACGAAGTCGTGCGCGGCCTGCTTCGCGACTACCCCGGTCTCACCGTCGACTGGATGCTGGTGGACGCCATGACCCAGCGCATGGTCAACAAGCCCGGCAGCATCGACACGGTTTTGGCGACCAATTTGCATGCCGACATCCTCTCCGACCTGGCCGCCGCGCTGGGCGGATCGCTCGGCATAGGCTCGACGTCGAACATCGATCCCTCGCGCAGCCGGCCGTCCATGTTCGAACCCATCCATGGTTCGGCCTTCGACATCACCGGCAAGGGCGTCGCCAATCCGCTCGGATCGTTCTGGACGGCGAGCCTGATGCTTGAGCATCTCGGCGAGCAGGCCGCCGCGCGGCGCCTCATGGTTGCGATCGAGCTTGTCACGGACCGGGCGGAATATCTCAGCCCCGATCTCGGCGGCACCGCGAGCACCGCCGAGGTTACCGCCGCGGTGATCGCGGCCCTTCGCGCCAATTAGCGCGGCACGAACAGGCAAGCATGTCATCGAGGGCGTGGCCTCAGGAAGTTCGCGCGCCTTCGGCGTCCGTTCCCCGATATTTAACATGCTCTATGAACGCGCGCAGCTTGGGCAGGACCTGGCGTCTGTCGGGATAATACAGAAAAACGCCCGGCGTCGTGACGGCGAAGGGCGTGAGCAACGCTTGCAACCGGCCATCGGCAATCGGGGCTTCGGTGAGAGGGCCGGGCACCTGTGCAAGTCCGACACCTTGGATCGCCGCGCCAAGCAGTGTCGGGTAATCATGCGCGACCAGCGGCCCGGAGACGATTGCCTCGACGGTCTTGTTGCCGTCGATGAAGGGCCAGGGCGCGATCGATCCGTTGGAGCGGCGCATGCGCAGGCAGGCATGGCCGCGCAGATCGTCGAGGCGCTCCGGCCGTTTCTGCCGGCGCAGATAGCCAGGGCTGCCGACGACCACGAGCGGGAACGGCGGCGTCAGCCGAACCGCGACCATGTCGGCGGCGATGAACTGGCCGAGCCGGATGCCGGCGTCGAACCCCTCGGCCGCCAGGTCGACCAGCTCACCGCTTGCGGCGATCTCCACCTCTACTTCGGGATAGGCCTGGCAAAAGGATGCCACCAGCGGCTCCAGCAGGATCGGCACCACGGCGCGCGGCACAGAGAGGCGCAACAGCCCGGTCGGCCGCTGCCCAAGTTCACGTGCGACTTCGCTTGCTGCGACCAGCTCCTCGAAAGCGGGCTTTGCGCGCGAAAGGAACCGTTCGCCGGCTTCGGTCAGGCCGACGCTGCGCGTCGTGCGCATGAAGAGCGCCGCACCGACGCGCACCTCGAGCGCGCGCACCGCCTGGCTGATCGCCGATGGCGTGACGCCGAGCTCCGCGGCCGCTTTTCGGAAGCTGCGGTGTTGCGCGACGCCGAGGAACGCCTCCACGCCGTCGAGCGCGCCTTTCCGGATTGTGAAGTTCTGCTTCATGCCCCGTCAACATTATCGCGAATAGTCGACCGCTGGAAGCGGGCGTAAATTGCGCCTTACATCTCTTGGGAGGCCATATGTCGCCTGCAACCATTTTCCTGTTACATCTCGCTCTAGGCTACGTGCCTTGGCTGCTCTGCGTCGGCGTGTATGTCTTGCCCCGGCTCAGATCCGTCAACCTGGTCGAGGCGCAACGTGCCATCGCCACGCTGCACAGCTTCCGCTTCTTCGGGCTTGTCTTCATCGTTCCAGGCGTCGTCGGGCGCGATTTGCCGGCTGATTTCGCCACCTTCGCCGCCTATGGCGACTTCGCAACCGGAGTGTTGGCCATGCTGGCGCTTTTGACGACGAGGATACGTCCGCTGTTCTGGTTGTCCGTCGTCGCGTTCAATCTCGTGGGGACGATCGATATCGCCGTCGACTACTATCACGGCAGCCAAGCCGGTCTTCCTGAGCTGGCGGGGCAGTTGGGCGCTGCATACGCGATCCCCGTAATCTATGTCCCACTGCTGATGATCACGCACGTCGTCGCGTTCTACCTGATGGTGCGCCCCCAGATCCAGGCAGCTCGAGTCTTCGCAGGCGACGCGGCCGCATCTCCGTGAGGCAGCAAGTGCCGGTGTACCGGCGCGCCGCGGCGCAGACGCTTCGCGGCGCGCCGGTATTCGACTAATAGGTCGTGCGCCCGCCCGACAGGTCGAAGGTCGAGGCGGTGGTGAAGCTGTTTTCCTTTGAGACGAGCCAGGCGACCATGGCGGCGGCCTCGTCGACCTCCAGCAGACGGCCGCGTGGAATGCGCGAGCGCATGTATTCGATGTGCTCGGGCGTGAGCTGTTCGAGGATTCGGGTCTGCGCGGTGGCCGGCGAGATGCAGTTGACCGCAATGTCATACTGCGCGAGTTCCTTGCCGAGCGACTTGGTCATGCCGATGACCGCCGCCTTCGAAGCGGAATAGGCGGCGGCGTTGGGATTGCCTTCCTTGCCGGCGACGGAAGCGATGTTGACGATGCGCCCGTAATTGCGCGCTTTCATCCCGGGCACGACGGCGCGGTTGACGTAGAAGGTGCCGTTGACGTTGATGTCGATGATCTTCTTCCACGTCTCTACATCGTAGCTGTCAAGCGGGGCGGCGGGACCGGCAATGCCGGCGGAATTGACCAGGATGGAGATTTTGCCGGCGCTCTCCTCGGTTTTTGCCCGCGCGGCGTCCACCGTCTCCCAATCCGCAATGTCGACGACCAGGGTCTTGGCGGCCTTGCCAAGGTCGCGCTTGGCCGCTTCGAGGCGCGCCTCGTCGACGTCCCATAAGGTGACCGTCGCGCCGGAGGCGACGAAACGTTTGGCCATCGCGAAGCCGAGGCCTTGCGCGCCTCCGGTGACCACGGCGTGTTGGCCGTCAAGATCGATCCTGTTCATGCCGAGCGTTCTTTCTGGTTGGGTGAATTGACGTTGCCCGTTGCGGGCGGGCGATGTCGCTACATGGTAGCGCCGAGGTTCCAGGGCACGAACTCATTGTCGCCGTAGCCCAGCGATTCCGATTTGGTACGCGCGCCCGATGCCACGCGCAGGATCTCTGCGAAGATCTCCTGGCCTTTGTCGTCCAGCGTGACGCCGTCGAGGATGTCCCCGCAATTGATGTCCATGTCCTCGCGCATCTGCTCGAAAATGAAGGAATTGGAGGCAAGCTTGATCGAGGGCGTCGGCTTGCAGCCGAAGGCCGAACCGCGCCCGGTGGTGAAGCACAATATGTTCGCGCCGCCGGCGACCTGGCCGGTTGCCGAAACCGGATCGTAGCCGGGCGTGTCCATGAAGACGAGGCCGCGTTCGTTGATCGGTTCGGCATATTCCAGCACCGCGCGCAGATTGGTCGTCCCGCCCTTGGCGGACGCGCCGAGCGACTTCTCCAGGATCGTCGTCAACCCGCCGAGCTTGTTGCCGGGAGACGGGTTGTTGTTCATCTCCATGTCGTGCTTGGCTGTGTAGTCCTCCCACCAGCGGATGCGCTCGATCAGCTTCTCGCCGACCGCGCGGTTTTCCGCGCGCATGGTCAGCAGATGTTCGGCGCCGTAGATCTCCGGCGTCTCGGACAGCACCGCCGTGCCGCCTTGCGCGACAAGCAGGTCCACGGCGGCGCCAAGCGCCGGATTGGCGCTGATGCCGGAATAGCCGTCCGACCCGCCGCATTGCAGCGCGAGCACCAGTTCGGAGGCCGGTTGTGGCGTCCTTTGCGCGGCGTTGACCATGGGCAGCATATCGACGATCGCCTTGACCCCGGCCTCGACCGTCTTGCGTGTGCCGCCAGTCTCCTGGATCGTCATCGTGCGGAAGGTCGTGCTCTCCTCGATATTGTAGGACTGCATCCAGCGCGGAATCTGGAACGCCTCGCAGCCGAGCCCAACCATCAGCACGCCGCCGACATTGGGGTTCGTGGCAAAACCCCACTGCGTGCGCTTCAAGAGGTCGTAAGCGAGGCCTTTGGTGCCGATGCCGCAGCCAGTGCCATGGACGAGTGAGATCACGCCGTCGACATTGGGATAGTCGCGCAGGATGCCGCAGCGGTTGACCTCTTCCACGATGAAGCGGGCGACACTGGCCGAACAATTCACCGAGGTCAGGACAGCGATGAAGTTGCGCGTCCCGACCTTGCCGCTCGGCCTGCGGTAACCCATGAAGGTCGCGCGCTCGGCTTCAGAGACGACAGGCGTTTGGCTGGCGTTGGTGCCGAACAGATAGTCGCGTTCGAAATTGCGCAGATATACATTGTGCTCGTGAACCCAATCGCCGGCGGCGATCGGCCCGCGGGCGAATCCGATGGTCTGTCCGTATTTCACGACCGGCTCGTCCGAAGCGATGTCGCGGATCGCCATCTTGTGGCCGCGCGGTATGCGCGCCTTCGCGGGGATGTCGCCTGCCTTGTCGCCGATCATCAACGGATCGACCGCCAGAAGGATGTTGTCGGCATGCGAAAGCTGGATGAACCGCGCCATTACGAACTCTGAAAAAGCCCCGCCGGCACAATGCCGCCGAATGGATCGGAATACTAATATAATAGAACGTCAACGGTCAAGCTGCGAACATTGCTCGCCGGGCATCGGCAAGCCGGTCGGATGCCAGGTTCGGGACCTCAAACCTGCGCCGCCCGTCTCAGCGCTCAGTCGAGGTCGTCAGTCGAGAAGCTCGGCGGCGACTTCGAGCGTGTTGCGAAATGACGTCTCGAGGTGATGCTCCATTGCCTGTGCGGCGCCCTCGGCGTCGTGACGCTTCAGCGCGTCCAGAATGGCCTCGTGCTGCTCGATCGTCTGCTCGCCATAGCCGGGCTTCGGAATGGCGAGATAGCGGCCGCGATCCATCTGCGCCTTTGAGATGTCGACGGCGCGCCAGATCATCGGCAAGCCGCATATTTCAGCAATGGTGCGGTGAAAGACGTCGTCGAGCTGAATCGCTGTGGCGTACCTGCCGCGCGCAATGGCGAGCTTATGCGCGGCCATGTTGTCTTCCAGCAATTCACAGGCAGCCGGCGTCAGCTTGGCGGCGGCGCGCCTGGCGCTCTCCATCTCCAATGCACGCCGGATGACATAGGCTTCCTCGAGGTCGGCCCGGCTGATGGGAGCAACGTAGGTGCCGGTCTGCGCCAGGATCTTGACGAGCCCTTCGTCGCTGATGCGTTTGACCGCTTCGCGCACGGGCGTGCGCGAGACGCCCAGCGCTTCGGCAATTGCGATCTCATTGATGACCTCACCCGGTTTCAGCCGTCCGACGACGATCATGTTGCGGATCTTGTTGTAGATCTGGTCGCGCAGCGGGAGGGCTCGATTGAGGGTCGAAGGATCTAGATCCATGGAAAATCCCATCGTTCGTCCACCTGAAATGGCAAAATTATTCGAATGTCAAACGGAATGCACCTGCTTGCGACGCGGGGTTCGTTGCGATCCGACGCCAGTGACGGGAGCGGTCAGATCCAGCTTGCCAGAACTATTATATTAGTGCAATAGTGCCGCCCGTTGCGTGATTTTCAGCCTATGGTGAAGTGCCTGGTGCGGATGCGCTGAAAGGGGCCTTCGGGCCGGCTCGAGGTGGGCCGAACCGTGCCTGGAAATGCATTATACTAACATAACGCTGCCAGCCGCGTGCTACCAGGGAGGACCAAGCCTAGATGAGTGCCGCCGCCGATTGTGCCCTGGACATGAGAGGCATCTCCAAGACTTTTCCCGGCGTGAAGGCCCTGTCGAACGTCAATTTCGCCGTCCGGTTCGGCACCGTCCATGCGGTCGTTGGCGAGAATGGCGCCGGCAAGTCGACGCTGATGAAGGTGCTCAACGGATCCTACGCTCCGACCGCCGGCACGATCCTCGTCGGCGGCGCCGAAGTGCGCATGCGGCGTCCCGCCGACGCCCAGGCGCTCGGCATCCGCATGGTGCACCAGGAGATCAATCTTGTTCCCGACCTGACCGTCGCGGAGAACGTCTATCTCGGCCGCATGCCCGGCAAATGGAGCTGGCTGCACAAGGGCGAAATGGTCAGGAAGGCCGCCGCCGTCCTCGACGAGCTGGGCGCGGCCATCAACCCGCGCGCGCGGCTCGGCGACCTGTCGATCAGCCAGCAGCAACTGGTCGAGATCGCCAAGGCCTATGCGGCGCAGCCCAGGATCATCGTGCTGGACGAGCCGACATCGAGCCTGAGCGAGCACGAAACCGCGGCGCTGTTCCGGATCCTTCGCAAGATGCGCGATGACGGCATCGCCATCGTCTACATCAGCCATAGGCTGAGGGAGGTTCTCGAGATCGCCGACGAGGTGACCGTGCTGCGCGACGGCTCAATGATCGAGACCCGTCCGATCGACGGCATAACCGCGGCCGAGATGATCAGGCTGATGGTTGGCCGCGAGGTCGCCAACGTGTTCCCGAAAAGCCCGGCCGCGATCGGCAAGTCCGTGCTGCGTGTCGAACGCATCGGCGACGGGGCGCATTTCAGTGATGTCAGCTTCGATGTGCGCGCTGGGGAGATACTGGGCTTGACCGGACTGGTCGGGGCGGGTCGCACCGAGGTAGCACGCGCCATCTTCGGCCTGTCGCGGCTGGTGGAGGGAACGGTCAGCGTCTACGGGCGCAAGGTCGCCATCAACTCTCCTTCCGAGGCGGTGCGAGCCGGGATCGCCTACGTCCCCGAGGACCGCAAGGGCGACGGCATCATTCCGGGCATGTCGGTCCGCGAGAACATCAGCCTGTCGATATTGCGGCGTCTGACCAGCTTCGGCCGTATCAGGCGCAGCGCCGACCGTTCGCTGGCGACGACCTATGTGAAGCAGTTTTCCATTTCGCCGCCCGACGGGGAGCGGCGCATCAACCTGTTGTCGGGAGGCAACCAGCAGAAGGCGGTCATCGCCAAATGGCTCGCGGCCAAGCCCTCCGTGCTCATTCTCGACGAGCCGACGCGCGGCGTCGACGTCGGCGCCAAGGCCGAGATCCACAGCATCATCGGCCGGCTTGTCGCCGACGGCATGGCGGTGGTGATGATCTCGTCGGAACTGCCCGAAATCCTCGGCGTCTGCGATCGCGTCGTTGTGATGCGCGACGGCCGCGCATCGGAGGCGCTCGCCCGCGCCGAACTGAGCGAGGAGCGCATCATGGCGCTGGCGACGGGGGAGGCTGCATGACTGATGCGGCCATGGAGACCAGCGGGGCGAACCGCAATGACCGCTTCACGCGCGGCAGCAGGCTTGCCGATGTCCTGTCCAAGGCGGGGCTTGGCTTCGCTATCCTTGCAGTGGTGCTCTACGGCTCATTCGTCAGCCCCGCCTTCTTCACCACAGGCAATCTGCTCAACGTCCTGACCTCGATGTCCATTGTCGGCATCGTCGTTGTCGGCATGACTTTCGTGCTTGTGGCAGGCGGCTTGGCCGACCTGTCGGTGCCGGCCACCATCGCCTGCGGGGCCATCCTCTCGCTCGGGCTGCAGCCAATGATCGGGCCGGTTCCTGCCTTCGTCCTGGCGGTGGCGCTTGCGGGCCTTATCGGCCTGCTCAACGGCGTGCTGGTCGGCTATGTCGGTATCAATCCCATCATCGCCACGCTCGGCATCGGCACCATCGGGCTGGGCATCGTGCAGGCCACTGTCGGCGGCGTCATCGTCTATGGCAACAATCCCGCTTCGGCCGAATTCGCCAAGGGCCGGCTCTTCGGCGTCCCGGTCGTGGTGCTGATTTTCCTGCTGATCGCTCTCATAGGGCATTTCGTCCTCTCGCGCTCCTTCTGGGGCAGGTGGACGCTCGCCACGGGCGGCAATTACAGCGCCGCCGAGGCGAGCGCGGTGCCCGTGCGAGCGGTGAAGGCCGGTGCGTTCGTGATCACGGCGTTGGCTTCGGGCGTCAGCGGCGGCCTGCTAGGCCTGACCTTGCAAAGCGCGCGGCCGCTGATCGGCGCCGGCTACGAGTTCAGCGCCATCACCGCGGTCGTGGTCGGCGGCGTGTCGATTATCGGCGGTTTCGGCTCGGTGCCGAGGGCGATCGCGGGCCTGATCTTCGTGCAGCTTCTGACCAACGTCATGGTGCTCGACGGCGTGCGCACGATCCAGGGTTTTGTCCTCGGCATCCTGATCGTCGGCGCCGTCGGCATGGACGCGGCATTGCGCAAGAGGGGGGTGGCGTGATGAGGTTCCTGGCGCTTGCCTCGCGGCACAGGGTGGTGATCATCCTCGGCCTGACGCTGATCATTTCCGCCTTGGCGGTTCCGGGTTATTTCTCCGCATCGACCCTCGGACTCGGCCTCGACCGGGCGGCGACGATCGGCCTGATCGCCATTGGACTTACGGTGCTTCTGGTCGCCGGCCAGATCGACCTCTCCGGCGGCGCGGTGTTCGCGCTGGCGGGGATCATGTCGGTCATCCTGCAGCGCGAGATCGGCATCCTGCCTGCCGCACTTGTCGGTATCCTGGTCGGCATGCTGGCAGGCGCCATCAACGGCGCGCTGGTCGTCGGGCTGAAGGTGAACTCGCTGGTGCTGACGCTGGCGACGATGCTGATCTTCCGCTCGCTCGCGCATTGGATCACCAACAGCCAGCCGGTGACCGGCACCGACATCATGCTTTCACTGGCGTTCGCCAAGATCCATCTCGAAATCTTCACCATCCGCAGTGCGCTGTTCATCGTTCTGATCGTGCTGCTGCATGTCTGGCTGACGCGTACAATACCGGGCCGAAATGTCTTTGCGGTGGGGTCCAATCCGGCGGCAGCCAAGGAGAGCGGCATCGCTTCCGATCGCATCGTTTTTCTGGGCTTCGTCTTCGCCGGGACGCTCGCCGGTCTCGCAGGCGTTCTCCAGAGCCTCGTCACCAACACCGGTTCGCCCGTCTTCGGCTCGGAACTGACGGTCGCCGTCATTGCCGCGGTCGTGGTCGGCGGAACCCGCCTCGAAGGCGGCAAGGGATCCGCGCTCGGCACGCTTGGCGGCGTGCTGACGATCGGCTCGCTGACCATCGCGATGGAGTTCCAATCCGTTCCCGCATACGTCCAGCAGGTCGTGTCGGGGCTTATCCTGATCCTGCTCGTCGTGCTCGATCGGGCCGTGACTACCAAGGGGAGGGCGCCGGGCACAGGCCCCGCGCTCATTCGCGACAATCCAATCACTCAAGGAGGAAATACATGATCGGGAGGAAACCTATGGTTGGCAAGAAAAGCATGCTCCACATTACCGCCATGGCGGTAATATTGGCCTCGACGGGCTGGGCCAGTGCAAAGACGGTCTGCTACGTCACGGCCGCGGATTCGCATGCCTATGCGACGCCGGCCAACAAGGCGCTCCAGGCGCGCGCCGGCGAGCTCGGCATCGAGATCCTGAGCCTCAGCCAGGATTTCGACGTCCAGAAGGGCACCGAGCAGCTCAACACCTGCGTCGCGCGCAAGGTTGACGGCATCATCCTGTGGCCGCTCGACCCGCAGGCCTACATACCGGGCCTGGCCCGCGCACAACAGGCGAACATTCCCGCGATCCTCATCAACTCGCCGATGAGCGACGATGCCAAGCCGTTCATCAAGTCGTTCACCGGGCCCGACGTCTACGAGGAAGGCAAGCTTGCGGCCGACTCGCTCAGCAAGGCGTTGGGTGGCAAGGGTTCCGTCGTCATCATCGCCGGCCAGGCCGGCAACGGCACGACGATCGGCCGCGTCGGCGGCTTCACCGATCGTCTCAAGGAAACCAACGCCGACATCAAGGTGCTCGACACGGTCAATGCCGATTTCGACCAGCAGAAGGCGCTGGTGGTCAGCCGCGACCTGATCACCCGCTTCGGCGACGAGATCAGCGGCGTCTACGCCAATGACGACACCATGGCGCGCGGCTTCATCGACGCCTGGAAGGAGGCCAATCCGTCCAAGGCGGCACCGCCGATCGTCGGCATCAATGGTCAGAAGGATGCGTTCGAATCGATCCGCACCAACGAAATGTACTCCACCATCGTGCAGTCGCCGGTTGAGGACGGCCGCCTGGCGATCAACACCATGGCGGAGATCATGGACGGCAAGGAGGTCAAGGACCGTTTGCCGATCCCGCTGACGGTCGTCACCAAGGACAATGTCAACGCGGTCGAGCCGGCGTTCTGATCCCTTGGGGCCGGCTCGGCAGAACCGGGCCGGCTCCTTCGTCTTCTGGCGCGGACGGACGATCCGGCTGCGCTGCTCACTATAGGAAGGCCTGCCAGCCAAGGCTGCGCGGCACAGTTGGAACTTCCGTTTGCGCCCCGGATTATCCATCCGGGAGAACGCCAATGCCTTCTACGGCCATCCGCAGCACACAGTACCATTTCGCCACCAGGGTGCTCTCGGTCTGGTTTGTGCCGAGCGGAAACCGCTATGACTACGAAGACGTGGAGCCCGAGACATACGCTGCCTTCAAAGCCGCCTCTTCCAAGGGACGCTTCTTCAATGAATTCATACGGGATCGCTACAGGTTTCGTCTGGTCGAACGCGCCCCTGAACGCTGACGAACGCCAGCAACAAAGCGCGGGATCGCGGGACTGTTCGTCGGTCACGAATTCGTGCTGACAGGCATACGCCGAACAAGATCAGCAACTTAATTGCCGGATATTCGTTTCATGATGTCCTCGAGGCCATGAAATGTCTCAAGTTTACGATCTTGCATCCGGTCTGGTGCGGCGGATCTACGAAAAGCGCATCGACGCGCCGGCGATCCTCGATACCGCCGGCGAATTTCCAAACGCCACCAAGTTCACGGCCGCCTGGCAGGCCATCCGCGACGAAGCGCTTGCCGTGGGCAAGGCGCCCCGCTTCCACGACATCATGCCTGAACAGGCCGACATCTCGGCCAATGACGGTCGCGACTGGCGTATGTTCGTGCTCAAGGCTTACGATGTCGCGGTTCCGCAAAACCTCGCGCGAATGCCGGTCCTCGACCGACTGCTTGCAGAATGCCCTGAGGTGAAGTCGGCGGCGATCTCTTTCCTGGCTCCGGGCAAGCACATTCCCAGCCACCGCGGCCCTTTCAGGGGCATAATGAGGTTCCATGTCGGCTTGGTGATCCCTCGACAGGCAGATGGTCGTCCGGCGACGGTCATGATGATCAATCATCAGGAGAGGCGGATCGCCGACGGCGAGTGTCTGTTGTGGGACGACACGTTCCCTCATGAAGTGACAAACAACGCCGACAAGCCTCGCGTGGCCCTGCTTTTGGATATCTGGCGTCCACGAATGCCGCCCGACATGGAAATCCTGTCACGGCTGATCGTCCACGGCGTGCAGGCAGGCATGCGCCGCAGAGGCGTGTCCTTTTCTGCGTGAGGAGAGGCTCGCGGGCCATGGGCTCGCCGAGCGCCTTGGCGCGTCAGTCGCGTGGGCCCGCCACCATCCGTGCGATCCGTGTCATGTCCGTGCTCATTTCACGGTCATCGTCAAGCGGGCTGACAAGGGAGCGCACGGCGGCGAAGGTGCGCTGCGGTCCGTCGCCCATGCCGTCGACGACACCGCGCAATTCTACCCCCGTAGCCGCAAAGATCAGTTCCATCGCAACGAGATAACGCAGCCGCTCGACGATCTCGGCTGTCTTGGCCACCACGCGCGGGGCCATCGACGACTGATCCTCGATGCCGTCCGAAACGGCAAGCGAGCTGAGCGACATCGGGTTGGCGAGGTGCCGGATCTCGACTTCCAGCGCGGCAAGCGGTTTCTGCAGCTCCGCATAGCCCTGGCGGCTCCCACCCCTGGCCGACAGGAAGCGCGGCAGCTCCGCCGTTATCGGCGACATCAGCTTCATGCAACGGTTGGCGGTGCCGACCGCGCAATGCGCAAGCGCCTGGCCGAGTTGTTCCCAGGCCAGCGTCATCGCCGTCAGGTCGAAGTTGCCGTTCGAGACGACCCGCTCGATCTCCGGCAGGATAACCGGGTTGTCGCCCGAATGGGCCAGTTCGATCTCCGTCGCCAGCTTCGCCTGTTCGAACGCATGCAGCAGGCCGCCCCACACTTGCGGCACGCAGCGATAGCTGAGCGGGTCCTGGAGACGCCGTGCGGCGTTGTCCTCCCATAGACCGCTTCCCGCCAGTTCCCCCCGCAGACGCGCGCCGATCTCGCGCTGGCCGAATGCCGGGCGGGCTGACAGCGCCTCCTCGCTGATTGCGCTGACGGATGAGCGGAATGCCTCATAATTGAGGGCCACGGCAGCCAGCGACCAGTCGATGAGATGGGCGACGTCTTCGAGGCACAGGCATGCCGTTCCGGTCGAAAGGCTGTTCGCGACGATGATGGCGTGGCCGTCCTTTTCGCGCAGGTTGAGTGGTTCGAGCCCGGCGAGGGCCAGCGCATCGGCGGACGGCATGATCTTGCCCTGGAACTCCGCTTCGCCGTCGCCGCGCAGCGCCCTTGCCATATGCCCGAGGGCGGCAAGGTCCGCCGCCCCGATCGATCCCCAACTGGGGATCACCGGATGAACCCCGGCGTTAAGTGCCGCCACAAGGCCCATGACCACATGTTCGGAGGTGCCGGTGCCGCCGGCCGCCATGCCTGAAATCCTTGCGGCCATAAGCGCCCGCACGGCCTCCGTCGGAAGGGCGGGGCCGATGCCCATACTGTGGCTGAGCGGTACGCTATGCTGGAACGCGATCAGGTCGGCCTGCGCAAGCGGCGTATCCACGCACGCACCGAGACCGGTGGTGACGCCATACATGGGCTTGCCAAGTTGCGTGAGATGCTCGATGAGCGCACGGCTCTCGCGGATGCGGCGCATCGCCTGACCGCCCAACTCGAGGCGGGCGTTGCGCCGTGCGACCTCGGCCACATCACCCGCACTGAGCGGCTTGCCGTCAAGCACTACCATTCTGAGTGTCATATCCTGCCCCCATGATCGCTGCCGCCAATGCCGCGCGGGCCTCACCGCATGCGGCTGGCGGCTGCCGGTTTTGCTGTTTCCGCGGGCCAAACTGCAAGCCATTCCCGTTCCGAAGGTTTCGCCGCGGCGATCTCGCGTCCATGCCGGGCGCATCGCCGCCGGCTTGCAACTCTTCTCGTACACATGGATACCTATATCCGAGAATGAAGCTTTCCCCTAAGCTGACGATACGTGAAATGGGAGCATGGATTGCGCGGATTTGGCGAAGGCTTGATCGAGAGGCCGCAAACGGTCGCCGAGCAGGTCGCCAATGTCTTGCGCGAGGCCATTGCCAGCGGGACCCTGAAGGCCGGCACGACGTTGCGCCAGGATGATCTGGCCGAGCAGTTTGGCTTCAGCCGGATGCCGATCCGGGACGCGCTTCGTCAGCTCGAGGCCGAAGGCATCGTGTCCATCCACCCGACAAAGGGTGCGCACGTCGCCAGAATGGACGGCGACGAGATCCGAGAGATCTATGCCGTGCGCGAACTGCTCGAGTGCGAGGCACTGCGGCTCTCCATTCCCGGCCTGCCCGGCGGCAAGCTGGACGAGGCCGAACAGGTGCTCGATCAGATCGATGCCGAGCGCAATGTCGGCAGGTGGGGCGTGCTGAACCGGGCCTTTCATCTGACGCTTTATGACGCCTGCGGCAATCGCCGGTTGCTCGGCCTGATCGACGCGCACCATAATGCGGCCGACCGCTACGTCCGTATCCTGTTGTCGAACCTCGACTACCGCGCCCGCTCGCAGACGGAGCATCGCGACCTCTTGGCCGCTTGCCGGCGACGCGACGCCGGCAAGGCCGTCAGCGTTTTGACGCAGCATCTGCGCCAAGGCAGCGAGACACTGGTCAACGCCATAGAAGGCGACGGTCTGTCGCGAAAATCTTAGAATCTTTGTCCAATTCCGATGGGCGCGCGTGACGGGCTGTACGCCTTCGTCTAGCCGCTGCCGCCAGGGACGCTGCTTTTCAGTCTGCCTGATTTGATCAAATGGAAGAATTGGTTCTGGATTTCTCCCTGAAAATGCGTTTTGAAGAGCACTCCAAATAAAAGTGTGATCAAATTGGAAAGGCTGGGCTATTGACGGTGCAAAAGGAAGAGATCGACATCCAGAATGCGCTGGCTCTTGCCGAGCGCTTCACGATGGCTGGCCGGCGCGCCTTGGTGACCGGCGGCAGCGTCAGCATCGGCCGTGAGATCGTGCGGGTTTTTGCCGAGGCGGGCGCCGATGTGGCCGTCCATTTCGCTCGCGACGCCGACGTGGCATTCGGGCAGCCGGATGCGGCCGCCGAAGCTGTCCGTGAAATTCGCGGGAAGGGCAGGCGCGGCGTCGCCATCGATGCTGATTTCGCTCGGGCCGGAGAGGCGGCTCGCTGTGTCCAGGCGGCGATCGAGGCGTTGGGTGGTGTCGACGTGCTTGTCGTCTGCGCCTCGATCCAGTACCGCACGCGTTTCCTCGATCTACCCGCCGAGCAGATCGAGCACCAGATCCAGATCAACTTCAAGGCGACGATCGAATTGCTGCAGGCCGCCTTGCCCGGCATGAAGGACAATGGCTGGGGCCGTGTGCTGACGATCGGCAGCATCAACCAGACGCGGCCCGAATCCGATCTCGCCGTCTATGCCGCGCTGAAGAGCGCGCAGCACAATCTGTCATTCAACCTTGCCAAGGATTATGCGCCACACGGGGTGACGATCAACAACCTGTCGCCCGGGCTTGTCGTTACCGAGCGCAATCGCTGGCGCCGCGAGGACGCGGCCAAATGGGCGGAGATCCAGAAGGGGTCCGCGCCGATGCAGCGGGCCGGCGAGGCGCGCGAGATGGCGGGAGCGGCGTTGCTGCTTTGCTCCGACGCCGGCAGCTTCATCACCGGGGCGGACCTGCAGGCGACGGGTGGCCGCCATCTCGGCTGGCAATAGCCGAGATTAACCGGCAAAAGCCGGCTCCGGCAGTCCCGCCACGCCGACGTCGAGTGCAAGCAGGCAACCCGCCAGGGGCTCGTTGGCCAGTTGATCCTCCGTCAGCTTCTGCGTTGCGGTCGTCACGTACAGTGTCTTCAGGCCTGGACCGCCGAAGGCGCAGGAGGTCGGCTGAGTGACTGGCAGAGGGACCAGCCTGTCGAGCCGGCCATCGGGCGCGAACCGCGCCAGCGAGCCGCCTTGGTAGCGCGCATTCCAGAGGAAGCCGTCCGCATCGACGGTGGCGCCGTCGGGCTTTCCAGGCGCCGCGTGCCGGTCGGCGAACAGAGACCACGGCCCCACAAATCCGCTCGCCGGGTCGAAATCCGCCTGCTCTATATCGCCTTGCCGCGTATCCGTGAAGTAGACGGTACGGCCATCCGGGGCAAAGGCGATCGCATTGGGCACGGCGATCCCGTCGCGGATCCGGCTCGAACTTCCGGCGGCGTCGATCCGGTAAAGCGCCCCGGACGCATGCAGCCCATAGTCCCACATGCTGCCGCAGATTATGCCGCCGCCGGGATCGCACTTCATGTCGTTCAGCCGATGCTCGGGCGGCCCATCCTCCACGCGCGCCAGCAGGCTCAGTGCGCCGCTGGCGGGATCAAATGCGTGGAGACCTTGCCGCAAGGCCACGACGACACCGCCCGATGCTCGTGGAACCACCGAGCCGATGACCTCAGGCATCGGCCACGATGTCACCGCTCCTGTCTCGGGCCGCAGCCTGTGCAGGCAAGGACGCCGCAGATCGACCCAGAACAGCTCTCCGCCCCGCGCCAGCCATGTCGGCGATTCGCCCAGCGTATCGCCCGTCGACGCCGCGACCTCGAACCCGGCCGTCATTGCCGGCCGATATCGGGTTTGGGATCGACGGCGATGCGCGCCAGGAGGTCGTGTTTGGCCTTTTCGATATGCGCGCCCATCAAGGTCGCCGCCGAGCCGGCATCCTGGCGCTCTATGGCCCGGATGATGTGGCGATGATCGTCGATGACGCCATGGAAGCGCCCCTCGTCATAGCCGTAGCGTTGCCAGATCGCCGCCACCAGCAGCCAGTTGCGATCCACCATCGACAGCGCGCCCGGATTGCCGGCCGCCTCGTTGATGACGCCGTGAAAGATGTTGTTGGCATGTGGGACGGCAAGGAAGTCGTCGCTGGCCACTCTTTGCTCAAGCATGTCCTGCGCGGCCTTCAGATCGCGCAGATGCTCGGCGGTACGCCGCTCGCTGGCACGCCGCGCCAGCATCGTTTCGACGGCGCTGCGGATATCGAACAGGTCGATCACAAACGACATGTGGACCGTCCTGACGCTGGCGCCGCGATTGGGTTCCAGCACGACCAATCCCGTGCCGCTCAAGGCGCGCAAGGCCTCGCGGACCGGCATATGGCTTACGCCATAACGACCGGCGAGATCGTCGATCCTCAGCCTTGCCCCGAATGGAATGGCTCCGGAAACGATGTCGTCACGAAGAAGCTTCTGAACGTCGGGAATACGCGCCATGCATCCAAGCCTACCCTGATTTGAGCAAATATTGCTCGCACGGCGATCGAAAGAAGTCAATTTTGCCCTTGCCAAGGCAACATTTGATCAAATATTGAGATTTGAAGAGATTGCCTCGCTCGCGACGGTTTGGAAACGCCAATGCCACTGCCTGCCTCCGGTGCCGACAAAATCGACGGCCTGCCGCCATTCAGTGGCTACAGGCGGATCGATGGCCGCGCCGGAATCCGCAATTATGTGCTGATCCTGTGCATCAATGGTTTGGCGCTGCGCGTCAGCGAGCGGATCGCGGCGGGCCTCGAAGGCGCGCTTCTGGCCGCGACGAGCGCGGGCAGGGGGCACATCGAGCCGGACCTCGGCCTGCACCTTGATCAACTTGTCGGTCTCGGCCGCAATCCGAACGCCGCCGCCGTTCTGGTGGTCGGAGTGGATTCGGCGACGACCGAGATGGTCGCGGCCCGCATTTCGGCTTGCGGCAAGCCGGTCGCCAGCGTTTCCTTCGCCGAGCAGCATGAGGACATGCTGTCGGTCATGGGCGAGGGCATCAGGCGCGGCGCGGCGTTGCTGCGCGAGGCTTCGCGGATCCGGCGCGAGAACTTGCCCGGCGCGCAGCTGGTGGTCGGCATCGAATGCGGCCATTCCGACGCGACGTCGGGTCTGGTCAGCAATCCGGTCGTGGGGGCCGCGGTCGATCTTCTGGTTTCGCATGGCGGCACCGTCATTGTCGGTGAGACCGTCGAGTGGCTGGGGGCAGAACATATACTCGCGGCGCGCGCTCGCGATGCAACGGTGGCACGACAGATCCTGCAGGCCGTGGAGCGCAAGGAACGCTTCGCCGCCGCTTCCGGCCACAGCCTGACCGGCAACAATCCGGGCGAGGAGAATATACGCGGCGGGTTGAGCACGATCGAGGAGAAGTCCCTCGGTGCCCTGGCCAAGACGGGAACTTGCCGCATCGACGGCGTGCTCGGCATGGCCGAGCCGGTCACCGCCGGCGGCCTTTACCTCATGGACGGCCCGTCCTTCTCGCCGGAATCGATGACAGGCTTCGCCGCGGCCGGTGCCCAGATCATGCTGTTCACAACCGGGCCAGGCAACAGCACCGCGAGCGCGCTCGCGCCGACGATCAAGATCACGGCGCGGCGCGAGACGGCTCGCCGGCTGCCTGAGCAGATCGATTTCGACGCCAGCCCGGTTTCGGAGGGGATCGAAACCGTCGCCGAAGCGGCGAACCGGCTGCTGGCGACCATCCTCGATGTCGCCGGCGGCACCCTCACCTTCGGCGAGATTTTGGGGGAAGGGCTCGAAGTTCCGACCCGCGTGCGGGGCTCGTTGTGACGGCTATCTCCTCGAACGATGCCGGCCAAAGGACAATGCGCTTTGCGCGCCTGACCAGCCTGTTCGTGTATTTGCGCACGATGGGCCTGTTCGTCCTTGCCTGGTATGTCGGCTCGTTCTTCGTGCCTTCGAAGCTGCTCTTGCCGTCGCCGGTCGCGGTTGCGCTTGCGCTGCGCGATACGGCCCTCAACGGCGAACTGCTCGGCAATGCAGGGATCAGTCTGGCCCGTCTGCTGGCAAGCGTTGCGGCTGCCGCGGCGGTGGCGGTGCCGCTCGGGCTGCTGATGGGCCGCAGCCGGCTCTGGAACGATCTGCTCGAACTGCCGGTGGAGATCCTGCGGCCGATAGCCGGCATCGCATGGATACCGCTTGCGCTCTACATGTTCGGCATCGGCCATCGGCTGCCGCTGTTCATCATGTTCTATACCGCCTTCTTCCCGCTGCTGATCGGCACCGCCGCGGGCGCCGCCGCCGTCGACAGGCGGCTCGTCGCGGCGGCCAGCACGATGGGCCTGTCTGGGCGGGCGATCATGCGGCGCGTCATCGTTCCGGCGGCGCTGCCGGCGATCCTGGTCTCGGCACGGCTTGCGGTGGCGGCCTCGTGGACCGCCGTCGTCGCTGCCGAACTGGTAGGAGCGCCGAACGGCCTCGGCTACGCCATCGAATACTACCGCAGCATGCTGTCGACGCCGACGGTGATGGCTTTCATCGTCGCCATCGGCCTGCTCGGCTTCCTGACGGACAAGGGGTTGCGCTGGCTCTCTGATGTCTTGACACCGTGGGCGCGGACGGAGGTGGCGCGATGAACAGGTTTGCGCTTCGCCTCATCGTTCCGGTGCTGCTGCTGGTCGTCTGGGAAGCTCTCGCGTCCGGCTCCGCCCAGGCGCCACGCCCCAGCACGGTGGCCGAAACGGCCATTTCCATGCTGCGCGACGGCGATCTCGTGGCCGGTCTCGCCACCAGCCTCGGACGGGTCTTCGCCGGCTTCGCGGCGGCGGCCCTGTTGGCGATCCCGCTTGGCATCGCCATGGGCAGCATGCCGGCCGTCGAGCGCAATCTCGATCCGCTGGTCGAGACCTTCCGGCCGATAGCGGCACTTGCCATCCTGCCCCTGGTTATCCTCTGGTTGGGCTCGGGCTCCGGGGCAGCTGTCGCCATCGTTGCCTATGCCGCCTTCTTCCCGATCCTGATCAACACCATCTCGGGCGTGAAGCGTATCGAGCCCAGTCTGATGCGCGCCGCGCTGACCATGGGGCTGGCGCCGCTGACGCGGATGCGGGTGGTGCTGCTGCCGGCCGCCTTGCCATCCATTCTGGTCGGCATGCGCATCGGCCTCGGCATCGCCTGGACGGCGATCATTGCCGCCGAACTTGCGGTCGGCGCCAAGTCCGGCAGCAGCGGCGGCATCGGCCAGATGATGTTCGTCTTCTACGCCTATTCGATCAACCTCAACGGCATGGTGGTCTGCATGATCGCGGTCGGCATCGTGGCCTTCGCGCTCGACCGCATCCTGCGTGCCGCACTCGCCTTCGCCGTGCCGTGGAGCCAGCCATGAGCGATGCCAAGATCCGCCTCGACGGCGTCAGCAAATCCTTCGGGGAATCTGCCTCCGTGGTGGCGGTCGACAGCCTGTCGCTGGACATCAAGGCCGGCGAGTTCATGGCTATCGTCGGCCCATCCGGATGCGGCAAGACGACCGTTCTCAACATGCTCGCCGGCCTCGACAGGCCGACGTCGGGTACGATGAGCCTGAACGGCAGGCCGATCGAAGGACCGGGGGCCGAACGCGGCGTGATGTTCCAGGACTATGCCCTGTTTCCCTGGCGCACCGTGCGCGGCAATGTCGAGTTCGGATTGATCTATGGGCCGGCCGGGCGAGGGCTTTCGCCCGCGCAGCGCGCCGACCGCGTCAACCGCACCGTCGAAATGGTCGGCCTGACCGGCTCCGAGGACAAGTACCCGCACCAGCTATCGGGCGGCATGCGCCAGCGCGTGGCACTGGCGCGCCTGATGGCGAACGAGCCGGAAATCCTGCTGATGGACGAACCGCTAGCGGCGCTGGACGCGCAGACCCGCGTCATCCTGCAAGACGAATTGCTGCGCATCTGGGGGCAGGACCGCCCCGCTGCCGAGCGGCGGACGGTCGTCTTCATCACGCACGCCATAGACGAGGCGGTGTTCCTGGCCGACCGGGTCGCGGTGCTAAGCAGCCATCCGGGCCGCCTGAAGCAGGTCATCGACATCGACCTGCCCAGGCCACGCGGCGACGAGACGCGGCGCTCCGGCGATTTCGCCAGGCTCAGCCAATCGATCTGGGAACTGATCCGCGAAGAGGCTTACCGCGCAACGATGAACTGAAACGACAACAGGGAGAGGATTGTCATGAGGAAACTTCTGGAAACCGCATTCAACCGACGCGCAGTCCTGAGTGGTGCCGCGGCTGCCGCGCTGGCCATGCCATCGATCGTGCGGGCGCAGGACCGCAAGCCGGCCAAGGTCTCAATCGGCCGCCAGCCCTACGCGGCTGGCAACTCGCCGCTGACGCAACGCATGATCAACGAAAAGCTGCTCGAGAAGGCGGCCGCCGAACTCGGCTACGACCTGACAGTCGACTGGCGCGACTATCCTTCCGCGCTGCCGATGGTGGAGGCTTTCGTCTCCGGCGATCTCGACATCGGCATGTGGGGCAACACCCCGATCGTGCGGCTGCTTTCGCAGGCGCAGCCGATCAACATTCTCACCGTCGGTGAGGGCCACATGCGCATGGTGCTGGCGACCCGCAAGGGCTCCGCCATCAAGAACATCGGCGACCTCAAGGGCAAGACCGTCGGCGCGCTTGTCGGCGGCGACCCCTACAACGCGCTCTCGCAAATGCTGCTGCAGGAACTGGGCGACGCCGACCCGCGCGCCTTCGGCATCAACATCGTCAACACGCCGACCCAGGCCGTTGCCGCGTCCCTCCCGGAGGGCATGGACGCGTCGGTGGTGATCTACCCGGCCTTCCTCAAGGCGAATGCCGAAATCGGCCTCACCGGGATCATGAATTCGTTCGGCTATACCGAGGCCGGCTACAGCGGACCCGCGGGCGAGGGCGAAGGCCACATGCTGCCCGGCGTCAAGAAGTCGAAATTCTACCCCGACGGCTACTATTTGCACCGTTCCTTCTGGATCTGCAGCGACCGCATCGTCGGCGACGATGCCGCGCTCGGCCAGGCCTTCCTGACGGCCGCGCAACGCGCGCTTGCCGATCTCCAGAAGATCGACCCGCGGGAGATCTCGCAGTCGGTTGTCAAATATTGGGGGCTCGATCCTGCGCTGGGCGCCAAGGTCATCGGCGACGAGGTGCTTTTCCAGCGCGGCTGGATCTGGCCGACCGAAGGCGATGCGGCGGCAATCAGCCAAATCTCCCAGTTCATGGTTGCCGGCAAGATGATTCCTGAGGCGCTGAGCTGGGACCAGGTCAAGGCCGCCTTCGGCAAGGCGGCGCCGCTGCTTCAGAAAGCCTATGAGGGCACGGGCAAGGTGCCGGACGAAAGCGGCTTCACCGACAAGAATGCCAAGGATCTGCGTGGCCTGCCGGCATGGCAGCTCGACCAGTGGAAAGTGCCGTCCTGAGGAGTTCGGGCGGCACGCGCATTCAGAGTAATTC
Organism: Mesorhizobium sp. B2-2-4; assembly: GCF_006442375.1. Classification (NCBI taxonomy): domain Bacteria; kingdom Pseudomonadati; phylum Pseudomonadota; class Alphaproteobacteria; order Hyphomicrobiales; family Phyllobacteriaceae; genus Mesorhizobium; species Mesorhizobium sp. B2-2-4. The sequence goes on from NZ_VFWB01000002.1 coordinate 139,495, forward strand.
AGGGAAGGAAGTTGATCCATGACGTCAGTCGGTTTTGTCGGGCTTGGAACCATGGGCGCACCCATGGCCCGCAACGTGCTCAAGGCGGGACACGCGCTGACGGTCTTCGACCTCAATCCCGTGGCGGTGAAAAAACTCGTCGAGGCCGGCGCTCGGGCGGCGGCGTCGCCGCGCGAGGTTGCACAGCAATCGGAAATCGTCATCACCATGCTGCCGGATGCGCCTGATGTGGAGGCCGCCGTGCTCGGTGCCGACGGCATCGGTCATGGCCTCAGGGCCGGCAGCCTCTATATCGACATGAGCACGATCGACCCGCAGACCACCCAGCGTATCGGCGCATGGCTGGCGCAACGCGGCGTCGACATGATCGACAGCCCTGTTGGCAAGACGGTGGAGCACGCCATCGCCGGAACCTCGACGCTGATGATCGGCGGCGATGCCGCCGTGCTGGAGCGCGCGCGCCCGATCCTGTCGAGCATGGGGGCCGACCTCATCCATTGCGGCGGGCTCGGCATGGGGCAGGCAATGAAGCTCACCAACAACCTGCTGGCCAGCGTGCTGATAACGGCCAGCTCCGAGGCGCTGGTCGCCGGCGCCAAGGCGGGCCTGACGCTCGACACCATGATCAACGTGCTGAAGACGACGATGGCCTGGAACCAGCAATTGGCGGTGGCGATGCACAATCGCGCGCTCAAGGGCGACTTCGAGCCAGGCTTCATGGTCAAGCTTGCCCACAAGGATTGCCGGCTTGCCCTGGCGATGAACGACGCGCTCGGCGTCGAGACGCCGGTCGGGGGCGCCACGCTCGCCGTGCTCAGGGAGGCGATGGATGCTGGCATGGCGGGCAAGGATGTCGGCGCCGTGCTGAAGCTGCGCGAAGACGCGACCGGCGTCCAGGTCCGGCTTGCCGGCGCATGACCAAGCCTGGAGCCATAGTGCTGCACGCTGACGACGACGTGGCTGTCCTCGTGGAACCGGTCGAGGCAGGCGCCGAAGTGACGACGCGAGGCGCCCGCGAGGGGGTTGTCCTCAAGGCCGGCGCCGCGTTGCAAGCCGGTCATAAGCTGGCGTTGCACGACCTGGCCGCCGGCTCCACCATACGCAAATACGGCGAGGCGATCGGCCGCCTGACGGCTGCCGTGGCGGCCGGCGACCACGTCCACGTGCACAATCTGCAAAGCCTGCGCGGACGCTGACGCCGGGTCAGCACCCGAACAGGGCCAGACCTTATCGATCGACTATGGCCACGCCGTCCTCGCGGTTGCCTCCCGGCCGGTTCACTGCCACATATTGCAACATCATTCGTTCGATATGAGGTTCTTCATGTCCCCCGACAGCCGTCTGCCGGCACGTGCCCTTGCTCCTCGCCGCCATGACGAGATCCTGAGGCGCCTGAGCGTCCAGGGCTCCGTCAGCGTCGCCGAACTGGCCGGTTTCTTCGACGTCTCGCGCGAGACCATCCGCCGCGACCTGAAGCTGCTTTCTGACCAGGGACGGCTCGGCATCGTGCACGGCGGCGCCGCTCGCTTCGAGCCGAGCGAGCCGGCAATGGGCCTGCGCAGCCGGGAGAATGCGCCTGGCAAGGCGGCCATCGGCAGGGCGGCGGCCGGCCTCGTTAGCAGCGGTATGGTGGTCTTCCTCGATTCCGGCACCACCACCTTGGCCGTCGCGCAGGCCATGAATGATCTGCGCGATCTCACCATATGCACGGCCAGCCTGAAGATTGCACTGCATCTGTGCCATGTGCCCGGCATGCGTGTGCACATACTGGGCGGTGAAGTCGACCCGGGCGAGGAGGCCGCTTCCGGCATCGATGCGCTGGATGCAATGGCGCGCTTTCGCGTCGACATCGCCTTTCTCGGCGGCGGCGCGCTATCGCCGGATGGCGAAGTGACCGATTTCACCAGGGCCGGCGCCGAGCAGCGCGGCCGCATGATCGCGCTCGCCGGCAAGACCTATTTCGTCCTCGACAGCAGCAAGTTCGGCAAGCTGACGCCGCTCAGGATTCCGAATTTCGACCGCGCCGCCGGCGTTGTCGTCGACGCCCGGCCGCAGCCTGCGCTTGCCGACGCCCTTTTGCAAAAAGGGCCGGAGCTGATCGTCGCATCTTGATGTGATATTTTGTGAGTTTTTGACTTGATATTTGGCTTTCCTGTGTTAGCTTGCCGGCCACCCTCAAGATGGCGGAACGCTCATGGCTCATGAATTTCCCACGCAGGCACGCGTCGTGATCGTCGGCGGCGGCATCATCGGCTGCTCCGTCGCCTATCACCTGACGAAGCTCGGCTGGGCCGACGTCGTCCTGCTTGAACAGGGGCAGCTCAGCGGCGGCACCACCTGGCATGCCGCGGGCCTGGTCGGGCAATTGCGCAGCCATTCCAACATGACCAGCCTGATCAGATACTCCACTCAACTCTATGGCGAACTGGAGGCCGAGACCGGTCTCGCGACCGGCTGGAAGAATTGCGGCTCGCTGTCGGTGGCGCGCACCGCCGACCGCATGACGGTGCTGAAGCGCACGGCTGCGTCGGCGCGTGCGCAAGGGGTTGAGATCGATGTCATCTCGCCGAGCGAAGCCGGCGATCTGTGGCCGGTCATGGCGACGGACGATCTGGTCGGCGCGGTCTGGCTGCCTGGCGACGGCAAGGCCAATCCGACCGATCTCACGCAATCGCTCGCCAAGGGCGCGCGCAATCGCGGCGCGAGGATATTCGAGCGGGTCAAGGTCACCGGCATCACGGTGAGAAACGGCGTCGCCTGCGGTGTCGAGACCGACCGTGGCGACATCGTCGCCGAGATCGTCGTTAACTGCGCCGGCCAGTGGGCGCGTAAGGTCGGGCTGATGTGCGGCGTCTCGGTGCCGCTGCATTCGGCCGAGCACATGTACATCGTCACGGGCCGGATCGAGGGTGTGCATCCGGACCTGCCCGTCATGCGCGATCCGGACGGCTTCATCTATTTCAAGGAAGAGGTCGGCGGGCTGGTCATGGGCGGCTTCGAACCGCATGCCAAGCCGTGGGGCATGAACGGCATCCCCGAGAATTTCGAGTTCGCGCTGCTGCCGGACGATTGGGATCAGTTCGAGATTCTGATGGAAAACGCGCTGGTGCGCGTGCCGCAACTGGCGCAAGCCGAGGTCAAGAAGTTCTACAACGGTCCCGAAAGCTTTACGCCCGACAACAATTTTCTCCTCGGCGAGGCGCCGGAGCTGAAGAATTTCTATGTTGGCGCCGGCTTTAACTCGATGGGCATCGCCAGCGCCGGCGGTGCCGGCAAGGCGCTGGCCGAGTGGATCGTCAACGGCGCGCCGACCATGGATTTGTGGCCTGTCGATATCAGGCGCTTCGCCGCCTTCAACAACAATCCGCGCTGGCTGCATGATCGCGTCAAGGAGACGCTCGGTTTGCATTACGCCATGCCGTGGCCGAACCGCGAGCTGGACACCGCCCGACCCTTCCGCCGCTCGCCGCTCTACGACCGGCTGGCCGCCAGGGGCGCCTGCTTCGGTTCCAAGATGGGCTGGGAGCGCGCCAACTGGTTCGCGGCCCCGGGAGAGAGGGCCGGGAACGATTATGCCTTCGGCCGCCAGAACTGGCATGAGGCAGTCAAGCGCGAAATGAAGGCGACGCGCGAGGCTGTTGCCGTATTCGACCAGACCTCTTTCGCCAAGCTTCTCGTGCAGGGCCGCGACGCCTGTGCCCTGCTCAACCGCATCTGCGCCGGCAATGTCGATGTACCGGTCGGTACATCCGTTTACACGGGCGTGCTCAACGCGCGCGGCGGGTACGAAAGCGATCTGACCGTAATGCGACTTGGTGCGCAAAAATTCCTCATCGTCACCGGTTCGGCGCAAGCGGTCCACGACGCCGACTGGATCGCCAGGAACATCCCACCGGACGCACATGCCATCGTGACCGACGTCACCTCGTCCTACGCGGTGCTGGCGCTGATGGGGCCGCGCTCGCGCGATCTCCTGGGCAAATTGTCGTCGGCCGATCTTTCCAACGCCGGCTTCCCCTTCGCCACCATCCGCGAGATCGATATCGGCTACGCTACCGCCTACGCCAACCGCATGACCTATGTCGGCGAGCTCGGCTGGGAGCTGATCGTGCCGACGGAATTCGCCGTCGGCGTCTACGAGGCGCTGCACGAGGCTGGCGGCGAATTCGGCCTCCTGGACGCCGGCTACTACGCGCTTGATGCCTTGCGCATCGAAAAGGGTTTTCGCGCCTGGGGCCATGAGTTGACGCCTGACATTACCCCCTGGCAGGCGGGGCTTGGCTTCGCCGTCGCCATGGACAAATCGGGTGGCTTCATCGGCCGTGACGCGCTGGTCGAGGCCAAGCCGTCGACGGCGCCAGCAAAACGCATCGTACTGTTCACGCTCGACCATGCCGAGCCGATGCTGTGGGGCGGCGAGCTGATCCTGCGCGACGGCAAGCCCGTCGGCGAGGTCCGCTCGGCCGCCTACGGTCACACGCTTGGCCGCTCGGTGGCGCTCGGGCTGATCGAGAACGAGACGGGCGTCGACGCTGCGTTTCTGGCTAGCGGCCGTTTCGAGATCGATCTTGCCGGCGTTCGCCACGCGGCCACGGCACATTTGCGCACCCCTTACGATCCGAAGTCGGAACGGGTGAAAGCGGATGTGGAGGAGATCAGGGCCGCCGCCTAATCCGCCGACATCGAACGCGCCATGTCGAGGAAGGCGCGCACCAGCTTGCCGCCGCTGCGTTCGCGCAGGCAGATCAGCGCTTCGTCCATCAACGTCTCAGGCGCGTCGAGCGCGATCGCTACCAGCCGCGAATCCTGGCCGAATTCGGCCGCCGAGACAAAGCCGATGCCGGCACCCGAGGCGACGATCTCGCGGACGGCTTCACGGCCTTCGGCCTCGATCACCGGCCTGAGTTCGACCTTCGATGCCGCGGCCAGATCCTCGAGCTTCTGGCGCGTCTTGGAGCCGCGCTCCCGCATGACCAGCGATTCCTGCGCGAGTTGCTTGAGACTCAATGATTTCTTGCCCGACAGCGGATGATCGACCGACGCAAAAGCGATGATCGGCGTCGAATTGAGTTTCAGCACCTCGAAGTCGCGTCCGGTCGGCACCTCGCCCAGCACGCCGATGTCGGCATCATAGCTGTAGAGGCTGCTGATTACCGTCTCGGTGTTGCCGGCGCGCAGCGAAACCTGGACGCCGGGATAGCGCGCGCGAAAACTGCCGAGGATGTGAAGCAGATGATGCGCGGCGTCGGCGACGATGCGCAGCGTGCCGGAGCGCAGGGCGCGCGATTCCGTCAGAAGCTCGAGCGCCTGCTGCTCGGTTTCGAACATGCGGTGGGTTATTTCGAGCAGCTTCTGGCCCGAATGGGTCAGCGTGACCTGCTTCTTGTTCCGGTTGAACAGCAGCACGTCATATTCTTCCTCGAGCTTGCGCACCTGGTCCGAAATTGCCGGCTGCGTCAGGAACAGCGCTTCCGCGGCACGTGAAAACCCGCCTGATATCGCCACCTGGTGAAAGGCTCGCAATTGAACGTAGCGCATGTTCTCAGCTTTCTAGATCCGAGTTCCGGCCGCCACCCTATCATAAGCCTCGCAGGCAAAAAGGCATGAAGGAACGATTCTTCTTATATCTGGGGATGATCGCCCACGGTCACGCACATGTCATGGACACCACGCAGGCTGCGCTCGGCTGGAGGCGCGATTATCCCGCCGGGCAATAATTCGACTGCAAGCCAGATCATCGGGTGAGCTTATACATCAATACAAAATAACGATTTTACAAATACGTCGTTCCAGCCAAGAATGTCTCCACATAAAAAGCAGCGGAGGACACTATGCTCGCCGAGACGAAACTTGCCGCGGAGCCATTGGCCGGTCCGGCGCTGGGCGAGCCGTACCTGCTGACGCCGGGGCCGCTCACCACCTCCTATCCGGTCAAGCAGGCGATGCTGCGCGACTGGGGATCCTGGGACGGCGATTTCCGCGCCATGACGTCAGACATGCGCCGCCGCTTGCTGGCGCTGACCGGCGATGCGAAAGGCGAATTCGACTGTGTGCCGATGCAAGGCAGCGGCTCCTTCTGCGTCGAGGCGATGCTGGGTTCGTTCGTGCCGAAGGACGGCAAGGTTCTGGTCCTGGCCAATGGCGCCTACGGCCTGCGCGCGGCCCAGACCATGCAATATCTCGGCCGCGCCTATACGCTGATCGACAAGGGCGACTACCTGCCGCCGCGCGGCGACGAGGTGGCCGCCGCCCTCGAGGCCGATCCTGCCATCACGCATGTGATCGCCATCCATTGCGAGACCAGTTCCGGCATCCTCAACCCCGTCGCCGAGATTGCCGAGGCCGTCCATGCCAAGGGCCGCAAGCTGCTGGTCGATTCCATGAGCGCCTTCGGCGCCATCGCGCTCGACGTGAACGAGATCCGCTACGAGGCGATGGTCTCGTCCGCCAACAAGTGCATCGAGGGCGCGCCGGGCTTCGGCTTCATCATCGCCCGCAAGAGCGAATTGGAAGCCGCCAAGGGCCGCAGCCATTCGCTGTCGCTCGACGTCCATGCGCAGTGGGCGCATATGAACAAGACCGGGCAGTGGCGCTACACGCCGCCGACCCATGTCGTCGCCGCCTTCCTCGAAGCGCTTCGCCAGCACGAGGCCGAGGGCGGCGTTGCCGGCCGCGGCGCCCGCTACACCAGGAACCGCGACGTGATGGTGGCCGGCATGCGCGAGCTCGGCTTCGAGACTTTGCTCAGGGATCGCTGGCTGTCGCCGATCATCGTCACCTTCTTCAACCCGGCCCACGCCAACTTCGCCTTCGACCGCTTCTACGAGCTGATGAAGCGCAAGGGCTTCATCATCTATCCGGGCAAGCTGACCGTCGTCGATAGCTTCCGTATCGGCTGCATCGGCCAGATGGACGAACATGTCATGCGCCGCGTCGTAGAGGCGGCGGCGCAGTCGCTGAAGGAGATGAACGTCGACACCGCCGCTCCTCCCGCCGCGGCAATCGCCGAGCGCGCCAAACTCGCCGCCTGAAGCGGCAGAATTTTTGAGGATTTCGATGAACCAGATGTCTCCCATCAACGTCGCGGTCAACGGCCGCACCTACGCCTGGCCACGTGTGCCGGCCATCGCCATCTGCCTCGACGGCTGCGAGCCGGCCTATCTCGACGAAGCCATCAAGGCCGGGCTGATGCCGGCGCTGGTCAGGATCAAGCAGAAAGGCACGGTGCGTTTTGCGCATTCTGTCATTCCGAGCTTCACCAACCCCAACAATCTGTCGATAGCCACAGGCCGCCCGCCCTCGGTGCACGGCATTTGCGGCAACTACCTCTACGAGCGCGAAACCGGCAAGGAAGTGATGATGAACGACCCGCGCTTCCTGCGCGCGCCCACCATCTTCCAGGCCTTCTACGATGCCGGCGCCAAGGTCGCGGTGGTCACCGCCAAGGACAAATTGCGTGCGCTGCTCGGCAAGGGCCTCGCCTTCGACGACGGCCGCGCGCTGTGCTTCTCGGCCGAAAAATCCGACACCACCACCAAGGCCGAGCACGGCATCAACAATGCCTCGAAGCATTTTGGACTGCCGGTACCGGAAGTCTATTCGGCCGAACTGTCGGAATTCGTCTTCGCCGCCGGCGTCCAGCTGCTGAAGGAATTCCGCCCCGACATCATGTATCTGACCACCACCGACTATGTGCAGCACAAATACGCGCCCGGCGTGCCCCAGGCCAACGCCTTCTACGAGATGTTCGACAAGTACCTGGCCGAGCTTGATGCGCTGGGCGCGGCAATCGTGGTGACCGCCGACCATGGCATGAAGCCCAAGCACAAGCAGGATGGTTCGCCTGACGTCGTCTATGTCCAGGACCTGCTCGACGAATGGCTGGGCAAGGATGCCGCGCGCGTCATTCTGCCGATCACAGATCCCTATGTCGTGCATCACGGCGCGCTCGGCTCGTTCGCCACCGCCTACCTTCCTGACGGCGCCGATCAGGCCGACATCATGGCGCGGCTGGCGAAGATCGACGGCATCATGCTGGTTGTCGACAGCCCGACCGCCTGCGAGCGTTTCGAACTGCCGGCCGACCGCATCGGCGACATCGTGCTGATCTCGACGCAGAACAAGACGATCGGCACCTCGGAACACCGCCACGACCTGGCAGCCCTCAACGAGCCGCTGCGCTCGCATGGCGGGCTGACCGAGCAGGAGGTGCCGTTCATCGTCAACCGCGTGCTGGCCGATTTGCCTGATGAGCCCGTGCTGAGGAACTTCGACGCGTTCTACTACGCGACGATGGCGGCCGCGCAGGCTTGATCTCGAGCGTGATTGTCGACCCCCACTCCGCCGAGCTTCGCTCGGCACCTCTCCCCCGATCGACGGGGGAGAGGAAAGGCGCCAGGGCTAGCGGCGGCTTAGCCCGGAAACGTGGTGGCGCCGACCTCACCTGATTTCCTCTCCCCCGTCGATCGGGGGAGAGGTGGCCCGAAGGGCCGGAGTGGGGGTCGACAATCCGTTGCACCACTTTCTCCTTCGAATTGCTGGAACGGAACCGATGACCAAGCTCGATACTTCGATCAAAGTCCGCCACGAACCGATGCGCATAGCTGGTCGCAAGGTCGACGCCGACGGCGTCGTTCCTGTCCACTACCCCTATACCAATGCGGTTATCGGCACCGTGCCCGCCGGCCGCGCCGAGCATGCCCGCCAGGCCTTCGAGATCGCCGCCGGCTACAGGTCGAAGCTGACGCGCTACGAGCGCCAGCAGATCCTGTTCCGCACGGCGGAAAAACTGGCGTCGCGCCGGGAAGAAATATCTGATCTCATTACGCTCGAGCTCGGCATCTCCAAGACGGATTCGCTCTATGAGGTCGGCCGCGCCTATGACGTGTTCACATTGTCGGCGCAGATGTGCATCCAGGATGACGGCCAGATCTTCTCCTGCGATCTCACCCCGCACGGCAAGGCGCGCAAGATCTTCACCACGCGCGAGCCGCTGAAGGCGATCTCGGCGATCACCCCGTTCAACCATCCGCTCAACATGGTCTCGCACAAGGTGGCGCCGGCGATCGCCACCAACAATTGCGTGGTGGTCAAGCCGACCGAACTGACGCCGATGACGGCGCTGCTTTTGGCCGACATCCTCTACGAAGCCGGCCTGCCGCCGGAAATGCTCTCGGTGGTGACCGGCTGGCCGGCCGACATTGGCAACGAGATGATCACCAACGACAATATCGACCTGATCACCTTTACCGGCGGCGTGCCGGTCGGCAAGATGATCGCCCGCACCGCCGGCTACAAGCGCCAGGTGCTGGAGCTCGGCGGCAACGATCCGCTGATCGTCCTCAACGATCTCTCGGACGACGATCTGGCCAGGGCCGCGGATCTCGCCGTCGCCGGCGCCACGAAGAACTCCGGCCAGCGCTGCACGGCGGTCAAGCGCATCCTTGTCCAGGAAAGCGTCGCCGACCGCTTCGTGCCGCTGGTGCTGGAGCGGGCCAGGAAGATCCGCTTCGGCGACCCCATGGACCGCACGACAGATCTTGGCACCGTCGTGCACGAGAAGGCGGCGGCACTCTTCGAAGCCCGGGTCCACATGGCCGCCGGGCAGGGCGCCGAAATCCTCTACAATCCGGGCCGGCAAGGCGCGCTGCTGCCGCCGATCGTCGTCGATCGCGTGCCGCATACATCCGAACTGGTGATGGAAGAGACCTTCGGCCCGATCATCCCGATCGTGCGCGCACCGGACGATGACGAGGCGCTGATCAGGCTCTCCAACTCGACCGCCTTCGGCCTGTCGTCGGGCGTCTGCACCAACTCGTTTCCGCGCATGCAGAAATACATCACCGGCCTTGAGGTCGGCACCGTCAACATCTGGGAAGTGCCGGGCTACCGCATCGAGATGTCGCCGTTCGGCGGCATCAAGGACAGTGGCAATGGCTACAAGGAAGGCGTCATCGAGGCAATGAAGAGCTATACCAATGTGAAGACGTTTTCGCTGCCCTGGTCCTGACCGGACGACTCGGCTGACAGAACAACCGAGGGAGCGTTCCACGCTCCCTCATTCGCGTTTCGGAGAGGTTATGGTCGCGATCAAAGAGCTTGTGCATACCGAGGGTGATTCCAACACCACGGCGGCCCGCAGCCGCTGGGATTCCGGCCAGGACGATCCGCGCATCCGCGGACTGCTTGACCGCGACGCTTCGGCCTTCATGCACCAGAGCCTGTCCAGCCCCTGTCTTTCGACGATCGCCAAGGCCGAAGGCATCTGGATCGAGGACACCGCCGGCCGCCGTTTCATGGATTTCCACGGCAACAGCGTGCACCATCTCGGCTATGGCCATCCGAAGCTGGTCGCCGCGATCAAGAAACAGCTCGACGATCTCTGTTTTGCGCCGCGCCGCTTCACCTGCGAACCCGCTGTCGAACTGGCCGAGAAATTGGCCGAGTTGGCGCCCGGCGATCTCGGCAAGGTGCTGTTCACGACAGGCGGTTCCGACGCCATCGAGGTGGCGCTGAAGATCGCGCGCGCCGCGACCGGCCGCTTCAAGACGGTTTCGTTCTGGGATGCCTTTCATGGCGCTGGCTTCGGTGCCGCAAGCGTCGGCGGCGAAGCGACCTTCCGTTCCCATATCGCCGGCCCGATGATGACCGGCACCGAACATGTCGCGCCCTGGGACGGCTACCGCTGTCCTTACGGCCACGGCACCCTGGAAGCCTCCGGGCTCGCCTGCGCCAACATGATCGCCTATGTGCTCGGTCGCGAACAGGATGTGGCCGCGGTCGTCGCCGAGCCGATGCGGGCAACGCCCAACCCGCCGCCGCCCGGTTTCTGGAATCGGGTGCGCGAGGCCTGCGACCGGCACGGCACGCTGCTGATCTTCGACGAGATCCCGACCGGCCTGGGCAAGACCGGAAAATTCTTCGCCCATGAGCATGACGGCGTGACGCCGGACATAGTCGTTCTCGGCAAGTCGCTCGGCGGCGGCATCCTGCCGATCGCCGCTGTCATCGCCCGCCGCGATCTCGACGTCACCGGCGGTTTTGCCATCGGTCACTACACCCACGAGAAGAACCCGGTGACGACGCGCGCGGCGCTGACGACGATCGATATCATCCTGGAAGAAGGACTGGTCGAGCGTGCGGCCGAGCTTGGCCGGCATATGCTGGGACGCATGCAGGATCTGATGGGGCGTTCGCCCCATGTCGGCGATGTCAGGGGCAGGGGACTGATGGTCGGCGTCGAACTTGTCGAGGACCGTACCTCGCGCCAGCCCGCGCGCGATCTTGCCGAACGCGTCTTCTATGCCTGCCTCGAACGGGGGCTGAGCTTCAAGGTCAGCCACGGCAACGTGCTGACGCTGTCACCGCCGCTGGTGATTTCGAAAGCCGATCTCGACCGTGCGCTCGACATCGTCGAACGCGCTGTGCTGACAGCCTGACCGTGAAGGCCGTCCGCACCGACCGCGAGCTCGAATGCCCAGGCATCGATGCCGGCTTGCGGGCAAGGGGTGTCGAGCTGGTGACGCTGCCGGACGGCATTTCCGAGGCGGAGCTCAAAGCCGCGGTCGCCGACGCCGATCTGCTCTTGATGTGCTACACGCCAGTCACTGCGGAGGTGATCGACGCGGCGCCGAGGTTGAAGGGCATCATCAAATATGGCGTCGGTATCGACGCCATCGATATCCCCGCTGCCATGCGGCGCGGTATCCCCGTCGTCAACGTGCCCGAATATGCCGAGGAAACCGTCGCCGAAGGTGCTTTCGCCATGATGGTCGCGCTGGCCAAGCGGCTGCCCGCCATCACCGCGGCGGTATCGCGCGATGGCTGGATCTGGCCCGAGCCGCGCTGGCTGGGACGCGACATTTCAGGCGCCACGCTTGGGATCGTCGGTTGTGGCAAAATTGGCCGCAGCATGGCGCGCATGGCCGGCCAGGGATTTCATGCGCGGCTTCTTGGCTTCGATCCCGGTGTCGACGCCGAAACGATGCGCGCCGCCGGCATCGAAAAAGCCGACGACCTCCAGGCAATGCTTCGCGCCTGCGACTTCGTCTCAATCCATTGCGTGCTGAACGACAGCACGCGCGGCCTGATCGGCAAGGCTGAACTCGCCTGCCTCAAGCCTTCCGCCATCATCGTCAACGTCTCGCGCGGCGCGCTCATCGACGAGGCGGCCCTTGTCGAGGCGATCGTTTCCGAGCGCATCGGCGGCGCCGGGCTCGACGTCTATTCGGTCGAGCCGCTGGCCAAGTCGGGCAATCCGATGGGCGCGCTTTTCGGCCGCGACGACGTCATCCTGTTCCCGCACCTCACCTTCTTTACGCATCAGGCGATGCGCCGGCTCGAGGACGACACGCTCGCGCGCTGCTTTGAGATTCTCGACGGCCGGCCGGTGATCGTGCGCTCGTCCGACCCGCGGTTGCGGGCGCAGACTTCTGGCGTTTCATTCGTCTGATCATCACCTGCTCAAACGCTTCGACGGCCTGCCCTGAGCAGGCCGAAATATGTTCGCGACATGACTGCGACGGTTCCATGACAACTATCAGATGAAGTTTGCCTGTCATAAAATAAATAGATTTTACTTATCGATTCCCAATCCCCAGAGTTGTCCATAACGACGACGCTGCCGGCACCCATCGAAGCAGAAGCAGCCGGCGCGGTCGCCACAGTGCATCGCAGAATGTGCCATCAATCAAAAAAGGGGAACTGGACATGAAATCACGCAACGCAACCATGGTCGCGGCTTTCGCCGCGTTGCTGGCGTCGGCTGCCCTCGTCGGACCGGCGATGGCAGATGGCGTCGTCACCATCTACTCCGCCGATGGCCTGCATGACGGCAACGGCAGCTGGTTCGAAACCGAGTTCGCCGCCTTCACCAAGGCCACCGGCATCAAGGTGCAGTATATCGAGGCTGGTTCGGGCGGTGTCGTCGAGCGTGTCGCCAAGGAGAAGTCGAACCCGCAAGCGGACGTGCTGGTGACATTGCCGCCCTTCGTGCAGCGCGCCGCCGCCGGCGGCCTGCTGCAGGATTACAAGCCCGAAGGGGCGGACCAGATCGACGGCGGCACCGACAAATACCGGCCGCTGGTCAACAACTACATGAACTTCATCTACAACAGCGCCGTGCTTTCGGAAGCGCCGAAGAGCTACGACGACCTGCTGGACCCGAAATTCAAGGGCAAGATCCAATACTCGACGCCCGGCCAGGCCGGCGACGGCACCGCTGTCATGCTGCAGATCATCCATGCCTTCGGCGGCGAGGATGCAGGTTTCGAGTTCATGAAGAAATTGCAGGACAACAATGTCGGCCCCTCCGCTTCGACCGGCAAGCTGACGGCGCTGGTCAACAAGGGCGAGCTGCATGTCGCCAACGGCGATTTGCAGATGAACATGTCGCAAATGGCCGACAATCCCAACATCAAGGTGTTCTGGCCGGCGGGGCCTGACGGCGTGCGCTCCACCTTTGCGCTGCCCTATGAGATCGGCCTGGTAACCGGCGCGCCCAATGCCGACAACGGCAAGAAGCTGATCGACTTCCTGCTCTCAAAGGAAGCTCAGTCGAAGGTCAGTTCCGTGGCTCTTGGCCTGCCGGCCCGCAAGGATGTGACGCCGAACGACGCCAATTTCGCGAAGGCGCAAGAGGCGATGAAGGGCCTGACCATCTGGTCGCCGAACTGGGATGACGCTCTGGCCAAGCTGCCTGACTACGTCAAGCGGTGGAACGAAGCGACCGGAAGTTGATCCCTGCCAATCCGGAGGACCATGCCATGTCGGCCGCCGCTTTTACTGGGACCAGTGTCATGGACATCGACGCCGCGAAGGTTCGCGGCGCCGGCTCCAACGTCCATTTCGACAAGGTTGTTGTCGCCTATGGCGCTCACGTCGTCTTGCATCCGCTGACCCTGGATATTGCTCCCGGCGAGATCCTGGCGATGATCGGCCCGTCCGGCTCCGGCAAGACCACCGCCTTGCGGGCGGTGGCCGGCTTCGTGCGGCCGAGAAGCGGACGAATCCGCATTGGCGCGACGGATGTGACCGATCTGCCGCCTTATGAGCGCGGGCTCGGCATGGTGGTCCAGAACTACGCGCTGTTTCCGCATATGCGGGTCGAGGACAACGTCGCCTTCGGCCTCAGGGCTCAGGGCGCCGACAAGGCGCTGATCGCCGAGCGGGTCAAGGATGCGCTCGGCACCGTCGGCATGGCTGCCTATGCAGCACGTTATCCGCGCGAGCTTTCCGGCGGCCAGCAGCAGCGTGTCGCGATTGCGCGCGCTCTTGCCGTGCGGCCCCGCGTGCTGCTGCTTGACGAGCCGCTTTCGGCGCTGGACGCACAGATCCGCCGCAATATGGTCGAGGAGATCGCCAGGCTGCACCGCAGCCTGCCGGGCCTGACGATCCTCTATGTCACTCACGACCAGACAGAGGCGCTCACCCTCGCCGACAAGATCGCCATCATGCGCGACGGCTCGGTCTGTTCGCATGGACCGACGACCGAGCTCTACCGCCGCCCGCCCAACCGCTTCACCGCCGAGTTCCTCGGCCGCGCCAATCTACTGCCGGTCACCATTGCCGAGGCTGCCGGCTCCAAGGGTTTTGCCGCGGCAAGGCATGGCGACGCGGTGCTGATGGGCACCGGCCGTGACGAGAAGGTCGGCGACAAGAGCCTGCTTTGTATCAGGCCCCAGCACCTCAGCCTGACGGCCGATGGCGACCATACCAACCGCATTGTCGGCACGCTCCTGGAGGTGCACTGGCAAGGCGAACTCACCCATCTCGTGCTCGATGTCGACGGCACGACGGTGCGCGTCTCGGCGACGAGACTGCCGATGGCCCTGCCGGAACCCGGCGCCAAGGTGCCGCTGTTCTTCGCGCCCACCGACACCTCGCTCGTTCCGGAAGACGCCGGTGTCTGAGGCTGTCGCTATGGCCTCGCCAGCGGTCAGGAGAGAGCCTGGCAGATTCTGGATCGTGCCGCCGGCCGCACTCTTGGCCCTGCTGTTCTTCTATCCGCTGGCGCTCATCGCCCGGCAGGCCTTCCTGGACGATAGCGGCGTTGCCAATGTCGCCGAAGTGATCCGCGTCCTGCATTCGCGCTTCTTCCTCAACGCGCTGATCAACACGGTGACGATTTCGGTTGCCGCGACTGCCGGGTGCCTGATCGTCGGTCTCGTGCTGGCACTGATCCTGGCCTTCGTTCCGTTCCCCGGCAGCGGCTTCATCGCCAGGCTGATCGACACCTTCATCGCATTGCCGACCTTCCTGGTGACGCTCGCCTTCACCTTTCTCTACGGCTCCGCAGGCATGCACAACGCAGGGCTGATGGAGACCTTTTCACTGCCGTCGCCGCCCGTCGATTTCCTCTATTCGAGCTGGGGCGTGGTGCTGGCCGAGGTCACTGTCTACACGCCGTTCATCCTGCGGCCGCTGCTTGCCGCCTTCTCGCTGGTGGACCGCGGCCAGATCGAAGCGGCAAGCGTGCTCGGCGCGCGGTCGTTCCGCATCGTGCGCCAAATCATCCTGCCGGCCGCCATCCCGGCGCTCATTGCCGGCGGCAGCCTCTGCCTGCTGCTCACCGTCAACGAGTTCGGCATCGTGCTGTTCATCGGCGCCAAGGGGGTCATCACGCTGCCGCTGCTGATCTATGGCAAGGCGATCCAGGAATCGGCCTATCAGGTCGCCTGCATCATCGCCCTGATCAACATCGCGCTCTCGCTCGGCCTGTTCGGGCTTTATCGTTTCGCAGCCGGCCGGCTGGGGGTCTAGCCATGCTGGTCTGGTCCCGCTCCGGTCGCCTCGTTCTGTGGCTCCTCTTCGCACTGATCTTCGGTGTGCTGTTCCTGGCGCCGCTTGCGGTCATTCTCCTGTCCAGCCTTGCCGGCCAGTGGAACGGGGTGCTGCCGAGCAGCCTGACGACGGAACACTACAGCGACGTCCTGCATGGCGCGGCCGGCGATGCGGTCAAGGCGAGCCTTCTCACCGGTTTTGCAGCCAGCGCGCTGGCGCTGGTCAGCGGCACCTGGGCGGCGCTGTCGCTGCGGGTCCAGGGGCATGCGCTGCGGCGCCTGCTCGGCCTGTTGTTCTTCATCCCCAGCGCCGTGCCTTCGGTCTCCGTCGGCCTTGGCCTGCTGGTCGCCTTCAGCCATCCGCCGCTGCTGCTCAACGGTACGATCGCGATCGTCATGATCGCGCATTTCGTGCTGATATCGGCCTTCACCTTCGGCAATGTGTCGGCCGGCCTGGCGCGGCTCTCGCCCGACTTCGAACAGGTGGCATCGAGCCTCGGCGCGCGGCCGGCCTACCGCCTCTGGCACGTCACCTTGCCTCTGCTCGCACCCTATCTGGTCGCAGGTTTCGGGCTCAGCTTCGCACTGTCGATGGGTGAACTCGGCGCCACCGTGATGGTCTATCCGCCGGGTTGGGTGACGCTGCCGGTGTCGATCTTCAGCCTCACCGACCGAGGCGACATCTTTGCGGGAGCAGCGCTCACCATGATCCTGGTGGTGGCGACCCTGGCGCTGCTGCTCGGTCTGGAGCGCATCACCGCGCGCGCCACCGGATCGTAGCGCTGCCTCAGCCGGGTTTGCGTTCGACGATGTAGATGTGATCCGCGGCCAACACCACTTCGTCGCGCTGGTTGATCACCTCGCAGCGTTCGATGACCCGGCCCGCGGCCGGCCGCTTCGGATCGTCCTCCTTGGCCGCGATGGTGGTGCGCGTGCGGATCGTGTCGCCGATGAACACCGGCTTGATGAAACGCAGCCGATCATAGCCATAGGAGAAGGCAACGGGATTGACGACGCTTGCCGTCAGTCCGATGCCGACCGAGAACACCAGCGTGCCGTGCGCGATGCGCTGGCCGAACGGCGTCGTCTTCATGAACTCGGCGTCCATGTGGTGCGGAAAGAAATCGCCGGTGTGGCCGGCATGGACGACGAAATCGGTCTCGGTAATGGTGCGGCCGCTGGTCAGCCGCGAGGAGCCGATCTCGTAGTCTTCGAAATAAATGATCTGTTCCATGTCCTGCCTCACGGCCTTTCGGCCAGCGGCGTCGCCGGCGCCGCGCTCGATTTATAGGCGGCTTCCACCAGCGCCATCGTGTTCCAGGCGTCCTCGACCGAGCTGACCAGCTCGTCGTCTTCTCCGCAAGCAAAGCGCTGGACATTGGCCATACGCCCGACAAAGGCATCGGGGAACCATTCGCCGGCGAGTGGCACGGCAATCCAATCCGTCCCGCCTTTCGGGTATATTTCCAGGACGTCCGGTTCGCCGCGGGGATAGTCGAGGTTGAGGCCGAGTTTGAGATAGGCCGCGCCCTCGGTGCCGCAGATGCGGAATTCGCAGGCCTGGTGCCGGCGCCCGAACTTGTGGTCATGGTTGATCGACAGCGCGCAGCGCACGGTGTCGCCATAGTCGAGGATGGCGCTGGTGCGCGTCTGTGCCACCGTATGGTTGGGATGGCCGAGCGTCTTGGCGTGCACCCCTTTGGGGTCGCCCAGCAATTGTCTGACGAGGTCCAGATAGTGGATCGAATGCATCGCGATCTCGACACGCGGCGCCTTGAGCAGGAATTCCCACAACTCCCAAGGTGTCGCCAGCGCCAGCCAGGCGTCGAAGTCGACGACCTCGCCGAGCCATCCCTTGGCGATGGCATCCTTGAGCGCCAGCATCATCGGCGCGAAACGCAATTGGAAATTCACCGCGGCCTTGAGCTTCCTGGCGCGGCAGATTTCGAGGATTTCGGTTGCCTCGCCGAGATAGTTGCCCATCGGCTTCTGAATCAGTGCGACCGCCCCCTCGGGAAGCGCCTTCAGGATCTCGGCATGCCGACCGGGCGGTGTCGCGAGATCAAAGATCGCATCGTTGATTCCGGCGGCTTCTTCCACGGAGCGGAATGCGGTGACACCCCATTTCTCGGCCAACGTCCGCGCCTTGGCCTGGTCCGGATCATAGAGGCCGGCAACCGGAAACTCGGCCTTCCGGTAGGCGGGAAAATGGGCATCGCCGACAATCGAACCTGCGCCGAAGGTGACGATCGGCCGGGGCTTTGTAGGCTTAGGCCAGGACTGGATGAGTGAGGCAGGGTCGAAACCGCCTTCAGTCATGATGGAAGACCTCGTCCATCGAAGCCCACCATTCGCTCTCCTTGCGGGTCGCCAGCGGCTCCTGGCAAGGCATGCAGAGGGCCCACCATTCCTGTGTTTTCGGGTCTGCCGCCATCTTGGCCATGTCGGCGGCATAGTCGGTGCCGTGGTATTCGAAATAGGCAAACAGCAGGTTCTCCGGCCGTTTCAGGTAGATCGAATAGTTCTTGATGTTGCAGGCCGAGATCATGGTCAGCACGTCGGGCCAGACGGCGGCATGGAGGCGCACATACTCCTCGACCTTTTCCGGCTTCAGTCCCAGAACCATTCCCATCCGCTGCATGTTCGTTCCCCTATTTCGTGATCGCCGTGGTGAATTCGGCGATGCTCATGGCCTTGACCGCGTCCCAGTCCCAATCGATGCCGATGCCGGGCTCGTCGGGTGCCAGCGCGTGCCCATCCTCGATGCGCATGCGCTTGCCGGTCAACTGGTCAAGCTGCGGAATGTACTCGACATACCGGCCGTTCTGAACAGCGCAGGTGAGGCTGACATGCAATTCCATCAGGAAATGCGGGCAGACCGGAATGTCGAAGGCCTCCGCCGCATGCGCCACCTTTAGCCAGGGTGTGATACCGCCAATGCGGCCGACATCGACCTGCACGATCGAACAGGCGCCTTTCTGCATGTATTCGCGGAAATGCCTGATGGAATAGAGCGACTCGCCGATGGCAAGCGGCGTCTGCGTCGAGTTCGACAGCCTGACATGCCCATCGATGTCGTCGGCCGGCAGCGGCTCCTCGATCCAGGCGAGGTCGAGTTCACTGAGCCTCGCTGCGCGGCGGATCGCTTCGTCGACGGAGAATCCCTGATTGGCGTCGGTCATGATCTCGTAGCCGTCGCCCACCGCCTTGCGCACCGCCGCCAGCCGCGCCAGATCTTCCGATCCGTGCGGTTTGCCGATCTTCACCTTCGAGCCGCGAAATCCCTTGGCCTTCGCGGCCAGCGCGTCATCGACCAGCGCCTGCGTCTCGATGTGCAGCCAGCCGCCCTCCGTCGTGTAGAGCGGGCAGCGGTCCTTGGCGCCGCCCGCCAGCTTCCACAGCGGCAGGCCTTGCTTCTTCGCCCGCAGGTCCCAAAGCGCGGTGTCGATCGCCGCGATCGCGATGGCCGTGATCGCGCCGATCGTGGTGGCGTGCGTGGCGAATTCGAGATCGTGCCAGATCGCCTCGATCATGTCGGGGTCGCGGCCGATCAGGCGCGGCGCCAGATGGTCGGACAAGAGCCGCATCACAGACGAGCCGCCGGTGCCGATCGTGTAGCTGTAGCCGGTGCCGACGGCGCCGTCGGAATCGGTGATCGTGACGAGAGGCGTTTCCTGGCTGACGAAACTCTGGATCGCGTCGGTGCGCTTGACCTTGGGCACAAGGTCCACCATCCGCAGTTCTATCTTCTCGATCTTGGCCATGTCGTCAGCTCCGCAATGACTTTCCGGTGTCGGCGGCAAACAGATGCGCCTGCGACAGGTCGAGGCTCATGGCCACCCGCTCGCCCGATCTCAAAGCTCTTGGGTTCAGCATGCGCGAAACCCAGTCTGCGCCATTGAACTCGACGAACACCAGCGTCTCGTTGCCGAGTGGTTCGGTGACCGTGATCGGCAATTCGATCTGGTGGACGTCGGCCGCACCACCGGAACTGATACCATGGCCGGTCGGGTAGATGTCGTCGGGCCGCAACCCGAACACCACCTTGTTACCCCTGGCGACATTGGCTTTGAATTGGCTAGGCAATGGCAGCTTTTCGCCGCTGGCGAAAACCAAGTGGCCGTCATCGATCGTCGCCTCGTGCAGGTTCATCGGCGGCGAGCCGATGAAGCCCGCGACGAACCGCGTCGCCGGCCGTCGGAACACCTCGTCTGGGGTGCCGACCTGTTCGATATGGCCGTCGCGCATGATGACGATGCGGTCGGCAAGCGTCATCGCCTCGACCTGGTCATGGGTGACATAGATCACCGTCGACCGCACCTTGGCGTGCAGCTTCTTGATTTCGGTCCGCATCTGCGTGCGCAGTTTGGCGTCGAGATTTGAAAGCGGCTCGTCGAACAGGAACACGTCGGGATCGCGTACGATGGCGCGGCCCATGGCGACGCGCTGGCGCTGGCCGCCGGAAAGTTGCGACGGGCGACGGTCGAGCAGCGTGTCGAGGCCGAGGATGGCCGAGGCTTCGGCGACGCGGCGCTCCATATCCTCCTTGGCGGCCCCGGCAATCTTCAGGGAGAAGCCGAGGTTCTCGCGCACCGTCATGTGGGGATAAAGCGCGTAGGACTGGAACACCATCGAGATGTTGCGCGAACGCGGCGGCAAATCGTTGACGACGCGGCCGCCGATCTCGATCGAGCCGGCGCTGATCTCTTCGAGCCCTGCGATCATCCTGAGCGTCGTCGACTTGCCGCAGCCGGACGGACCGACCAGCGCGATGAATTCGCGGTCCGCGATGTCGAGGTCGATGCCGTGCACGATCCCGACATTGCCGTAGCGCTTGGTCAGCTTTTGGAGGGAAACCGTTGCCATGGGATCAGCCTTTCACCGCGCCGGAGGTCAAGCCGCCGACGAGGTGTTTCTGGACGATATAGGTGAGGGTGAGCGCCGGGATGATCATCACCACGGCGAGCGCGCACATGCCGCGCCAGTCGATGGTGAATTCGGCCGTGTAGTCGAGCAGGCCGACCGGCAGCGTCTTGGCGCTGACCGAGCGGGTAAGCTGCGAGGCCAGCGCGAACTCGTTCCAGCAGGTCAGGAAAGCAAAGATCGCGGCGGAGGCGATGCCGGGCCCGGCAAGCGGGAACTCGACCTGCCAGAAGGCCTGCCAGCGGGTGCAGCCGTCGATCTGGGCGGCTTCCGCGAGGTCCTTCGGCACCTGGCGGAAGAAGCCGTCGATCAGCCAGATGGTGAACGGCACGTTGAGCGCGACATAGGCCAGGATCAGTCCGAAATGCGTGTCGATGATGCCGAGCCTGACATAAAGGAAGAACAGCGGCAGCGAGAGCGCGATACCCGGCACCGTGCGCGTCAGCATCAGGCCGAGGAAGACGCCCGACTTGCCGCGGAAACGGTAGCGCGCGAAGGCATAGCCGCCGGCCATGCCGATGGCCACCGCGATCATCGTCGAGGTCACCGAGATGATCAGCGAGTTGCGGAAATACTCTATGACCGGGATGCCGCCCTTGCCGATGCCTGAGAACATCGCGACATAGGCGTCGAACGAGATCTGCTGCGGGATCCACACCGGCGGCTTGGCCATGATCTCCACCGTCGGCCGCAGCGACGAAAGCACGATCCACAGGCCGGGCAGGCAGATGGTCAGCATCGCCAGGAACAGGCCGATGAGATAGGCGATGCCCAGCAGCCGGCGCTTGAGGCGGGCGGAAGAATTCTCGTCCATCACCACTCCGCACCGATCTGCGTGCGCGCCGCGGCGAGCTTGTTGAAGAAATAGACGGTGAAGGCGATCGACAGCAGGATCGAGAAATAGGCCATGGCGTTGGCCATGCCCATGCGCCCGTCGCTGTAGGCGGTGCGCGCCACCAGCGTCCACAAAAGCTCGGTGCGGCCCGCCGGCCCGCCATCGGTCATGATCTTGACGATGTCATAGGCGCGCGCGACGTCGAGCGAACGGATGGTCATGGCGATGTAGGCGAAAGGCATGACGAACGGCCAGGTCACATAACGGAATGTCTGCCACGGCGTGCAGCCGTCGACGCGCGCCGCCTCGATTGGCTCCTTGGGCATGGCGAGCAGCCCGGCGAGGATCAGGATGGCGAAGATCGCCGTCGACGACCAGATCTCGGCGATCGAGATGGCGATGAAGGCGAGATGGCCTTCGATCAGCCATGCAATGGCATCCCTGGTGATGCCGAGCGATTGCAGGGCGTTGTTCACCAGGCCGATATTGTCGTTGAACATGAACTTGAACTGGAAGCCGACGAGGATCGGCGAGAACATCATCGGAAACATCATCAGCGTGCGCAGGATGCGCTGGCCGCGCGTCGCCTTTTCGACCAGCATGGCGAGGCCGAGGCCCAGCAGCATTTCGAGATTGAGCGCGATGGTCAGCAACAGAACCGTGCGGCCGAACGCCCACCAGAAATCGGCGTTCGCCAGGATCGAGAGATAATTGCGGAAGCCGACAAAGACGAAGAACGTTTCGGGCTTGGTCAGGCGGAACGGCGTGAAGCTGGAATAGAGCGACAAAAGCAACGGCACCACGACGACCGCCGCCAGCACGATCATCGCCGGAAGCAGCAGCAGGAATGGCGCGGATGGCTTGAAGCCCTTCATTGGGACCCTGTGAGTTGCATTCGATTGCCGCCTGTCGAGCCGGGCGGGGCAGGCATCGTCATCGTGGAACACCCGAGGCAGTGCGCGCCTTAAGACGCGAGCGCCTCCCCCATGACTGATGGGGGAGGCGGCCTTGGGAGCGGTTCTACAGCTTGCCGGCGTCTTCGAGGATTTGCGTCGCCTTGGCGGCGGCTTCGTCGAGCGCCTGCTTGGACGTCTTGTCGCCGAGGATCGCCGCCTGCAATTCGGGATAGACGGCGTTCGAGATCTCGATCCATTCAGGCGTCTGCGGCACCGCGAAGGCGTGCTTGGCTTCTTCCTGGAAGGCGGAGAGGACCTCCTTCTTGTAAGGATCGTTTTCGGCCTGCTTCAGGTCCCAGTCCCAGACCGCGGTGCGGGTCGGCAGCGGGCCCGCGGCGGCTTCCAGCTTCTGGCTGTCCTCGTTGGTCAGCCACCACACCAGCGATGCCGCGGCCTCCTTGTTCGGGCAGTTCTCGGTCACCGAGAAGCCATGGAAACCGGACCAGCCGGTGCGCTTGCCGGACGAGCCTTTCGGCGCGACCTTGACGCCGACATTGCCGGCGACCTTCGACGACTTCGGATCGTTGAAGAAGCCGGCCCAGCCCGGCCAGTCCAAGTTGATGGCGACGGTGCCGGAGGCAAAACCCTGGCCGAGATCGTCCCAGAGATAATTGGTGGTTCCGGCCGGCACGGCCTTGGCCTTGTAGAGGTTGACGAACCAGTCGAGCGCACGCACGCCGGCTTCGGAGTTGAAGACTGGCTTGCCGTCCTTGTCGAGATACTCGCCGCCCTCGGCCACCACCATCTCGTAGAAGCGACCGTTGATCGCCTCTTCCTTGCCGGCGAACTGCGTACCGTAGAAATTGGGCGGATTGGCGAAGAACTCGGCCTGGTCGGTGACCTCTTTCCAGGTGTCCGGCGGCACCAGATCATAGCCGTATTTCGTCTTGAACTTGGCCTTGTTGTCGGCGTTCTCGTAGAGGCTCTTCTGGTAGTAGAGGGCAGAGACGTCGAACTGCGCGCGCGGCAGCATCTCCAGCTTGCCATCGATGGTCGCCGCCTTGATCGTCGATGGCACGAAGGCATCGATCTCTTCCTTGGGCAGCAATTTGCTGAGGTCGGTATAAAGGCCGGTATACTGCGGCGCGAAGGAGGAATGATTCCAGCCGACGCACCAGTTGGTGCTGCCCGAGGCGATGTCGGACTTCAACTCCTTGTCGATGTCGAAGCCGTTCTTCTTGGTCAGGATGTTGACCTTGGCGCCGGTCGCCTTCTCCCATTCGGGGATGCGCTCGTAGAGCTTTTCGTATTGCTGGCCGCCGATCAGCTTCACGTCGACGGTAACGCCTTCGAACTTGCCGGGCAGGTCGCCGGCAAGGGCCGCGCCTGCGCCTGACGCAAGCAACAATGCGCCGGCGCACACGCCGGAAAGCAGTCTGTTCATTGGTATCCTCCCTGGGTGCGCCTTGGCGGCGACCGCAACTCGTCTGATGACAAGAAGTGTTACATTCATATACAAACAAAACATTCATGGATACGTCAAGGCGAAATTTGTTTCCGCCGGCAGCATTCCTGCGTATATGAAGAATCGATTTCACTGGAGGGAAAGCCCATGGATGATAGCGAAGACGAGCGGTATCGCGCGCCTGCGCTCGACAAGGGGCTCGACATCCTGGAACTGCTGGCCGGCGTCGACGGCGGCCTGACGCAGGCGGAAATCGCCAAGAAGCTCGACCGCAGCCCCAACGAGTTCTACCGCATGCTGGACCGGCTGGTGCGACGCGGTTATGTCACGCGGCTCGACGGTGACCGCTATTCACTGACGCTCAAGCTGTTCGGCCTGGCGCAACTGCACGCGCCGGTGCGGCGGCTGGTTTCCTATGCGACGCCGTTGATGCGGGAGCTGGCGGAGACGTCGCAGCAGGCCAACCAACTCGTTGTTTTTGATCGCGGTTCCGCCGTGGTCATCGGCCAGCAGGAGGCGCCGAACTACTGGGGCATCTCGATCCGGGTCGGCGCCCACATCAGCCTGTTCGACACCGGTTCGGGACATGTGCTGCTCGCTTTCCGTTCGCAGGAGGAGCGCCAGATGATGATCTCCGAACATGTCCGCAGCACCGACAATACGGCGCAGCCGCCCGAGTTCTTTGCCCGTCTCGACCAGATCAGGGAACGGGGATATGAGATGATGGCCTCGATGCAGACTGCCGGCGTCTACAATCTGTCGGCACCGGTGCGCGGCTCCGACGGCAAGGCGATCGCGGCGCTTTCGATTCCTTACATCACCGTCGTCAACGCACCGTCCGCGCCGGACATGACCCGCACCATCGAACTGCTGCTGGCCACATGTGAAAAGCTGTCGCGTCTGGCCGGGTCGGCCGTCGGTTCATCGGTGTAATTCTTATTTGAATGAAGAATTCCTCCGTGAGATGATGTGAAAGATACGGGAGGAGCCCTGCCATGATCATCGACACCCACCTGCACCTCATCGACCGCTCGGCCTTGCGCTACCCGTGGCTTGCCGGCGTGCCCGCTCTCAACCGCGACTTCTCCTATGAGGAGTACGGCGTGGAAGCTCAACGTGTCGGCGTCGAGCGTGTGCTGCATATGGAGGTCGATGTCGACCCTGCCGATATCGAGGCCGAGACCGAACGTGTCGAAGGCCTGTCGAGACAGGCCGGCAGCATGCTGGCCGGGGCGATCGCCGCCTGCCGTCCGGAAGAGGCCAATTTTGCGGCCTATCTCGAGCGCCAGCGAGCAAAGCCGTTCGTCAAGGGTTTTCGCCGCGTCCTCCACGTCATGCCCGATGAACTCTCGGAAGGCGCGCTATTCCGGGACAGCATCCGGCGGCTCGGCGGCACCGGGCTCACCTTCGATCTCGTCGTGCTACCGCATCAGATTCCCAAGGCGATCGCGCTCGCCGATCTGGCGCCCGACGTCCAGTTCGTGCTCGACCATTGCGGCGTCCCCGACATCAAGGGCAATGGCGAGCATCCGTGGCGCGAACACATGAGCGAAATCGCGCGGCGTCCCAACGTCGTGGCCAAGATTTCCGGCGTCGTCGCCTATGCGGATCCCGGCAGTTGGACGGTCGAGACGCTGCGGCCCTATGTCGAACACACGATCGGTTCGTTCGGATGGGATCGTGTTATCTGGGGCAGCGATTGGCCGGTCTGCACGCTGGGTGGCGGTCTCTCGACCTGGGTGGCGGCGACCCATGCGCTGCTTGCCGGTTGCAGTGTTGCGGAACGCGACAGGCTGCTCTCGGTGAACGCCCGCAAGCTCTGGCGGCTTTAACCGGCTCTGCTTGGGGCTCTTCAGATCGTCGCCGAAACGTGCCGTTCGCGGCCGTAGAGCGACACCAACAGCACGATGATGAAGCCGAGTGCTGCCTGCACCGCCGAGGGCTGGAAGCCCAGCCCGATGAGCAGCGTGTTGATCTCGGTCAGCACCAGCACGCCGGCAATGGTCCCGAGATAGCTGCCGCGCCCGCCGACCAGCGCCGCGCCGCCGACGACCACGGCCGCGATGGTCTGGAACAGGTAGGGCTGCCCGACATCGCCATAGGCCGAGCCGGTGAAGCCGAGCAGCAGAACGCCCGCCACCGCGGCGAAGAAGGCGCTTGCCGCATAGGTGATCACCCACATGCGGACGGGATCGATCAGCGCCAGAGGCGCGGCACCCGGATTGCTGCCGAGTGCGTAGAGCCGGCGCCCATAGGGCGTCCGCTCCAGCACCAGGACGACGAGCGCCGCCAGCACGACAAGACAGGGCACCAGCCATGGAACCGGCAGTGGCCCGGCCGATCCGCCGATCGACACGAAGCTCGAAACCGCTTGCGGCGCGGAGCCTGAAGGGAAGCCCGCGGTCCATAAAAGCACCAGCCCTTGCACGACCATGCCGATGCCGAGCGTGACGATAAGCGGCTGGATGTCGAGGCTGCGCGCGATGAGCCCGTTCAGGCCACCGATAAGGATCGCCAGCACGCCGACGAGGCCGCAGACCAGGACAAAATTCCAGCCATCGCCGTAGAGTTGCGCGGCCACGACATTGGCAAAGCCGATGACGAACGGGATCGACAGGTCGATGCCGCCCATGATGACGACCAGCGTCTGCCCGATCGAGGCGACGGCGAGCAGCGAGGCAAGCACCAGCATGGCGCGCACCGCAAACGGGCTGGAGTAGCCCGGAATGAGGATGATGCCGGCAAGATGCAGAAGGGCGGCAACACAGAAGGCCCCGACGACACGGGCATTGGTTGTCGCGAATAGATTTCGGCCAGCCATGTCAGCGCCTCCCGATGGCAAAGCGTTCCTGCAGCGCGGTCAGCATCACCGCCAGCACCAGTATGGCGCCGTAGGCGATCTGCAGCACGAAGGTCGAGACGTTGAACGTCGTCAGCACGCTTTGCAGCAGGAAGATGTCGACAGCGCCGATCGCGGCACCCGCGACGCCACCACGGCCGCCGGCAAGACTGACACCGCCGAGCGCCACGGCGGCGATGGCGATCAGCGTGTAGGTCGGGCCGATGTTGGGATCGGCCGACCCGATCAGCGCAGTCAGCATCAGTCCGGCGCAGCCGCCCAGGATGCCGGTCATGACATAGGCGATGAAGCGCACGAGCGTGACGTCGACGCCGGCCGTATAGGCGGCGCGATCGTCGCTGCCGACCGCCATCAGCTGGTCGTAATAAGGGCTGCGCCGCACCAGCCACCAAAAAAGGAACATCAAGGCCAGCGGCAGAAGCGAGAGTGGGCCCGCCAGGGCTTTCAGCCAGGCCGGCGCCGGGCCGATCGGCGCCGGCAGGATGGTCAGCGTCACCCCCGTCAGGATCAGATAGGTGCCGAGCGTGGCCACGATCGGCTGGATGCGCACGATGGTCGCCAGGAAACCGTTCGCCGCCCCGACCAGCGCACCGATGAGCAGCGCCGCCGGAACAAGCGCCAGCGGCGAGGATATTCCGGCGCGCAGGAAAAGCACCTGGATCACGATGGCGTTGACGAAGCCCATCAGCGGCCCGACCGAAATATCGATGCCGCCGCGCCCGGCGAGGATCACCGGCGTCGAGGCGATGGCCGCACCGATCAGCGGCGCCGCCAGACCAACCAGCGCACCCCAGGAGCCCGGCTGGAACCGTGCCGGGCTCAGCATCAGATTGATCGCCAGCAGGGCGATCAGCAGTACGACGGCGAAGCCGACGCTTCGGCCGAGGGACAGGATGCGTGCGAAGGGTCTCATGCCGCGCGTCCGAACATGGCTGCGATCACGTTCCCGGTGGTCATCGCCTGGCCGGCGATTTCCGCCACGACTTCATTTTCGCGGAACACCAGCACGCGATGGCAGAGAAGAAGGATCTCCTCGATCTCGCTGGACAGGATGACGAGCCCCATGCCGTCGGAAGCCAGCCCGCGAAAGACGTCGTAGAGAACATGCCGGGTCGCTACGTCGACGCCGCGCGTCGGGTCGTTGAGAAGCAACATTGCGGGGTCCAGCGCCAGGGCCCGCGCCAACAGCACCTTCTGCTGGTTGCCGCCGGACAGGGTGGTGATCGGCGCGTCGGGCCGAGGCGCCGATATCGACAGCCTTTCGCGATAGGCCTCGTAGCGCGCCTTGCGCGCCGCCGGGCTGATCAGGCCGAGGCGGGTATCGCGAGACAGCGTCGAGACGGCGAAATTGTCGAGCACCGATTGCGTCGGGAAAATGCCTTTGGCACGCCCGCGCGGAAGATAGGCGATGCCGCTCGATACGGCCTTGCGGAAGCCGGTGATGGCGCGGGATGCGCCGGGCAGATCGAGGGTTATCGAACCGCCAAACGGCGCGACTAGGCCGGCGAGCATCTCGAGGAAAAGCTCCTGGCCGTGGCCATCCAGGCCGGCGAGCCCAACGATCTCGCCGGCGGCGACCGCCTGCATGATCGGGCTGGCGTCCGGTGCGATGATGAGGTCGCGGATAGTGAGGGCGGCGCGATCAGCCATGCGCCAGCTCCGCGGCGGTGCGTGGCGCCATCGCCTTGAGAAGCTCCGCCGGCGTCGAAGCGCCGCGCTCCTCGGTGCGCACCACGCTGCCGCCGCGCAGGATCGAGATGCGATCCGAAAGCGACGTCACCTCATCCATGCGGTGGGTGATGAACAGGATCAGGCAGCCTTCGCCGGCAAGCGTGCGCATCAGCGAAAAAACGGACTCGCGGTCGGCGAAGTCGAGTGCTGCGGTCACTTCGTCGAGGATCAGGATCTTTGGATCGCGCACGACCGCACGAGCAAGAACGACGAGTTGCTGTGCTGCGAGCGCCAACTGCCCGGCGGGCATGTCGAGCGGAACGTTGGTGACGGCGAAACGTTTGAGGGCGGCGGCTGCCCTGTCGCGCCGCTCGTTGCGGGGAACCGCGCGCCGGACCAGGCCGTCGAGGCCAAGCAGGATATTGTCGGTCACGCTGCGGTCCGGCGCGATCAGCACTTCCTGGAAGACCGTGGCGAAGCCTTGCGCCTGGAAAGCCGAGGGGGTTCCGCCCGAAAACGGCCTGCCTTGCAGCAGGACCGTGCCGCTGTCGGGCTGAACGATGCCGGACAGCAGCTTGACCATGGTGCTCTTGCCCGAACCATTCTCGCCCAGGATGGTGTGGATGGTTCCTGCCCGGAACGCGATCGAGGCGTCCGCAAGCGCGACCGTCTCGCCATAGCGTTTGGATATGTTTCTGATTTCAAGCATGTCGCGTTTCGAAGCTGGCAAGCCGGCCCTCCGAAAGGAGCCGGCTTGTCGAGGTCTTATCTGGCCCAGGCGTCACTTCGCGCAGGCGTCTGGCACCTTCGAATAGTCCCATCCCTTGGTCGGCGCCGGGTTGGAGAAATAGGCGTCGAGCCATTCTTCCGGCATCGGATCCTTGGGCGGCACCGGGAAGATCGATACGGCATCCGTCGTCATGCAGTCCTTGTACCAGGCGCCGAGATCGGCATTGTGGACCGGCGGAATCGGAATGAGCAGCGTGTTCAGCTTCGGCTTCTGGCCGTCGAGCATGCGTTCGCCGACGCGAAACAGCGTTTCGGCGGTCCAGTGCGGCAGCACGGCATGGCCCTCGAAGCGGTACTTGTCGGGATTGGCCTTCCAGTAGCCCAGGGCATCGCCGGTGATCGAACCGGTGATCAGCGGCGCCGGCCGGCCGGCTTCGGCGAACGCCTCCGCGACGACGCGGCTTTCGCTGCCTGTCGTCCACACCGCATCGATCGGCGCCGGGTTGGTGGCGATCGCCTGCAGCACCACCGTCTTGGTGACATTGGCCGTCCAATTGCCGTTGACCGTGCGCGAGATCTTCAGCTTGGGGTTTTCCGCCAGCGCCTTGTCGGCGCCCTGGCGCTCCTGAACCACGATCGGGTGGCCGGCGATGCCCTCGACCAGCAGGATGCTGGCGCCATCAGGCTTGGCCTTGCCGATCGCCGTCATCATGTCGTAGCCCCAGCGCGCATAGTTGGAATCGACATTGATCGCGTTCGGGCTGGTCACCGAACCGGCGGCGGTGATGAACGGGATGCCTGCCTTGGCGGCCGCATCGATGGCGTCATCGAGCGCTGTTGCCGAGCCCGGGATCGAGGTGATGATCGAGCACTTCTTGTCGATGAAGGCGCGGATCTGGTTGATCTGCTGGCTGGCGTCGTTGTTGGAATCCGACACTTCGAAGCTGGAGACGGTGCCGTCGGCGATCAGCCCGTCGACCAGGCGCTTCAGCTCCTTGGTGACGGTGACCCGCCAGGGGTTGCCCTGGTAGGATTCCGAATGGCACCATTTCCATGGCTTGGACGGCGGGTTGAAATTGTCCCAGGCCGATGGCAGCACCGTCTGCGGCGCGCCGTCATATTGCGCCTTGAGTTCATCGGGCAGCCCGCTGATGACGCCTTGTACGTCTTCGGCAAAAGCTGTCGTTGCGAGTGAGGCGAAGGCGGTTGCGGCCACAAGGCCGCGGATCAGGCTTTTCATTTGTCTCCTCCGTTCAATTTTTTCAGGCTCCTCCACCGGCAGTGCCGGTCGCCTGCGCCGGGGCGCTCTGCCGAAACAGGCGATTGAGATCGGCAATGACCTGGCTGGAACGATGCCCTGAGGTCATGCCGGAATTGACGCGGTCGGACGCGGCCTGCTGGAACGCCATGTAACCATCATGGCGAGGCCGCACCCATGCGCCCTCCAGGGTCGCGCGCGTATCGCGATAGAAATTGCCGGTCGCCGCATTGACGGCCTGATCCTCCCAGGCCGCGGCATGGCCGGGCTGTCCGCCGGCCGCGGCATAGGGGCCACGCTGGACCTCGCCGCTGGCGAGCCAGTAGGCGAAATCGGTTGCCGCCTCTTTCGCCTTCGAGAAGGCCGACACCGCTATGCCTGTGCCGCCAAGCGCCGTGCCAATCGGGCCGCTGGATCCGACAACAGGGATGTCGCCAAATGCCAGGCGATGTGGGCGAAACCCGGCCATCGCGTAGGAAACATAGCCGTAGATCAGCGGTGCGCAGACGATCGGGGATCCGGCCTGCGCCATCCGCTCTGAAACGGCGATCGGATCCATCTCGAAGCAGGCCGGGTCGACCAGCGCGGCAATCTCGCGCATTGTCTCGAAGACTTCGCTGCCGGCCTCGCCGTCGATGAGATCGTTGGATGGGTCGGTCGCGCAAGCATGCCCGAGATTGCCTGCGAGCGTGAAGAACACCATCATCGAATGCGGTGGCCGCAACGGCAGCAGCACGCGTGCCTGCCGGGCGAGATCGAGCACTTCGCTCCATCGCGATGGCGGTGCGCCAAGCGCATCGGGCCGCCATGCCTGGACCTGCGTCGCGGCATCGATGGGAAACGCCCACTGCCGTCCCTGCCATGTGTAACTCGGATAGGACTGGCCGACGCTGCCGGAGGAAAGTGCCGCGCGCTCCGCCTCGCGGCCGGCGACATCGAGCGGCTCCAGGCAGCGTTCGGCGGTGATCTGGCCGACATGCGGATGGTCGATGACGATCAGATCATAGGCGCGCGCCAGTTCCTCGACCGGGAAGGACTCGAAGTCCTGCAGCGAACGCTTGTCCCATTCGACGGCAATGCCGGTTTTCTGCTTCCACAGCGACGAGCAGGCGACCATCGGATCATAGCCGCGCGGATGGTTCCAGGTCATGCCCCTGAGCGTGGGCTTTAGGAAGCGCGTGGTCACAGGCCGAACTCCTCGCGGATCGCGGCGCTATGCTCGCCGATGCGCGGTGCTGCCCGGTCGACCTTGGCCCTGATGCCGTCGACCCTGAGCGGCGAACTGGTGGTAAGGATCGAGACATCGTCCTCGCGCGTCACCGTCTGCAGCATGTCGAGCGACTGGAAGCCCCCGCTTGCCAGCATTTCCGGCCAGGTCAGCACCTTGGCGCACCAGATGTCGGCGGGTTCGAGAACATCAAGCCACTCGTCGACCGTCCTGGTCGCGATCCGCTGCGCGACGATCGCCTTGATGTCGTCGCGCGCGGTGAACCAGGATGCCGGCTTGTCGCGGTAGGGCGCCAGTTCCTCCAGCGACAGCAGGTCGGCGAGTTTCGGGATCGGTGTCATGGCGATGGCGAGATAGCCGTCCTTGGCGGGATAGACGCCGTAAGGTGCCGACAGATAGGCATGCGCGCTGCGGAAGCTGGAGCGGCGCGGCAAACGGCGGCCGTCATTGAGATGCGTGGTCAGTACCTCGAACTGGAAGTCGACCAGCGCTTCCAGCAGGCTGGTTTCGATATGGCTGCCCTGGCCGGTGATGCCGCGCCGCACAAGGGCGGCCAGTATGCCTTGCGCGCATGCCGCGCCCGCCAGCATGTCGCCGATAGCAAGCCCGAACGGCACCGGCCCCTGGTCCTCGTCGCCGTTCAGCCACATCACCCCGGAGCGCGCCTGCGCCAGGAGGTCCTGGCCGGGCCGCTTGACCCATGGGCCGTCCTCGCCATAGCCGCTGATCGAGGCATAGACCAGGCGCGGGTTGATCTTGCGGACCGCCTCGTAGTCGAGGCCGAGCCGTTCGATGACACCCGGCCTGAAATTCTGGATCAGCACGTCGGCCTTCGCCAGCAGGCCGCGCAGCGCCTTGAGATCCGCCTCGTCCTTCAGGTCGATGGCGAGGCTTTCCTTGGCCCGGTTGATGGCATGGAAGATGGTGGAATCACCGCCGATCTCGGTGTCGCTGAGATAGAGCCGGCGCGACAGGTCGCCGCCGTCCGGACGCTCGATCTTGATGACGCGGGCGCCGAGATCCAGCAGCCTGAGCGAGCAGTAGGGCCCGGACAGGAACTGGCTCATGTCGACGACGACGAGACCGGCAAGCGGCAATTCGGCTGCTGCCGGCATTTCTACTTCTCCGTCTTGCCGAGGAAATCGGCAGGGTTGCGGTACTTCACCGTCTGCAGATGCTCGCAATAGAGTACGAGTTCGCCTTCGCCCTTGAACACCTCGTAGCTGGCGCGGATCAGCCCCATGTCCTTGTAGCGCGGCGTCTTGTCGAGGTTGGAGCGGATCGAATAGATCGTGTCGCCGATGAAGACGGGCTTTATGAAGCGGAGCTTGTCGTAGCCATAGGAAAACGCATTGACGCAATTGGTGGCGACGAGCCCCAGGCCAGCCGAGAAGACGAAGGCGCCGGCCACCAGCCGCTTGCCGAAAATGCCCTCCGTCTCGGCAAACATCTGGTCCTGCACGTAAGGATGGATGTCGAGCACCAGCGTGTTGAACAGGTGGCTGTCCCCTTCGGCCATGGTGCGGCGCAACGAGCGGATCTTCTGGCCGACCGGC
Source organism: Mesorhizobium sp. B2-2-4 (assembly GCF_006442375.1). Lineage (NCBI taxonomy): Bacteria > Pseudomonadati > Pseudomonadota > Alphaproteobacteria > Hyphomicrobiales > Phyllobacteriaceae > Mesorhizobium > Mesorhizobium sp. B2-2-4. Next base: position 172,695 of record NZ_VFWB01000002.1, read on the forward strand.
CAGTCCTCGTAGAACCAGTTCTCGGCGTTCCAAACCGGCAAGGCGGCATGTTCCGCGGGCATGTTGGCCGGATGCGTCGAGGCGACGCCGACGGTCGGTGCGAAGTCGTTCATCGCTGGCTCCGCTGGCACTGCGCGAGGCACGGCACAAGTTTCGGAACACGCGTCAAGGCGCCAGATTGCACGACGTCTCCTCCCGTCAATCTTCTTTTGTAAATACTATTTTCACATATGGGGTTGCGTTGCAAGCGAGGACGGGCGAAATTTTGGCTGTTTCCGCTGCGCTCGAGCCCGGCGGAACAGGGAGGAAAACATGCGCGATGCCTGTCTGGTCTTTGTCGGCAGCCTGAACCGGGAGGCGCCCTATTTTCAGGGCGCACGCGGCGTCGGCCTCGGCGTCTACAGCTTCGACGAGGAGACGCTGGAAACACGAAAGCTGGCCGAGACCAGTGACATCGACAATCCGACCTTCCTGTCGGTGACGCCGGACGGTTCGCGCCTCTACGCCAATTCGGAAGTCTTCGCCTGGCGCGAAGGAACGGTTTCGGCCTACGGCTTCGACCGCGCCTCGGGCACGCTCACTTACCTGAACAAGCAGCCGTCACTCGGCAGCATCACCGCGCATAACACCATCACCCATGATGGCACGAAGCTGCTGGTCGCCAACTACGGCATGGGCGAGGGCGGTCCGGATCGCGCAGTCGCGGTCTATGGCTTCGACAGCGATGGCGCCTTGTCGGCTCCTCTGGCCAGCGTTTCGCACAAGGGCACTGGCCCGAACGCAGCCCGGCAAGAGCGCTCGCATGCCCATAGCGTCACCGAAACCATCGCCGGCGGAACGGCCATCGTCGCCGATCTCGGCATCGACCGGTTGGTGTCCTACCGGATCGAGCATGATGGCAATCTGACCAAACTGGCCGAATCCGCTTTGCCGCCGGGCGCCGGTCCGCGCCATCTCGCCTTGCATCCGAACGGCCGTTTCGTCTTCGTCATGAACGAGCTGGATTCGACCATCGTGTCGATGGCGCTGGACGAGGCGAGCGGCAAGCTCTCGATCATCGACACCAGGCCGGCCGTGCCGGCCGAGGCGCGCCATGCCAACCACTGCGCCGATATCCAGATCTCGCCCGACGGCCGCTTCCTCTACGGCTCCAACCGAGGCCATGACAGTGTGGTCGTTATGGCCGTCGACCAGCAAAGTGGCGCGCTGAGCCTTGTCGGCCATGTCCCTTGCGGCGGCGCCACGCCGCGCAACCTGGCGCTGACGCCGTCGGGCGACCACCTGTTCTCGGCCAACCAGAATGCCGACCGCATATCGATCTTCGCGCGCGACGCCGAGAGCGGCCGGCTGACCGACACCGGCCGTGCCATCGAGATCGGCACGCCGATGTGCGTCAAGATCGTGCGGTGAACCGTGCGCGACATCGGCATCGAAGCTTCGGACTGAAACGGGCCGGAGCTCAGGCCGGGCGATCCGGGTTGACGGGTGGCTTCGCCGGAGCTGTTGACGGAGCATTGAACGAAAAAACCCGCCTGCGCGGCGGGTTCCTGGCGCAACTCAGCACCATAGATAAATATCTACCATAGCTGCCTTCACCCAGTCAAGAAAAAATTCCTATTTTGAGAGCTGCCGGCCATGGAGGCTGCTGACACAGCCGGACCGGCCGTCGTCAGGCCGCCTTTGTCAACGCGAGTTCGCACGCTGGAGCTCAGGCCTGTTGGATTGCCGAGAGCTTCCAGCTCGAGCCATTCTGACGCGTGAAGGTCCACAGCTCCGTCGTCTCCGTGGGATGATCCTCGTCGCCCTCGACGACCTTGCCGCTGGCCCGTTCGCGCATCACGTCGCGCGATTCATAACGCAGGGCCGCCGTGGCATAGTCGCGGTCATCCTCGCGCCAGCTTTCCGCGATGTCGGCCTGCAGGAGGGTGACGTCGGATACCTCGTTCCTGAGGCCCTTCTTCGCATTGTCGGCCAGCTCTTCAGAGAGATAGGACACCATTTCGGGAGTCGTCGTCTTGCGCAACGCGGCATGATCCTCACGCCCGAACGCTTCCTGGACATCGCTCAACAGCTGCTGGAATGCGTCGAGGTCGGTCTGGGCGAGCCGGATTTCATCGGAACCGGTGGCCGCCGCGGAGCCTCCGCCTGAACCGCCGCCAAAGCCGGGAATGGCGAAAGAACGCGCATTGTTGGCATCGCTCTGTCCGGCTGCGCGGTTTTCAAATCGCGAGGCATTGCCAGCGCCCGCGAGCGCAGGGGCGGGGCCACGCGCGGATTGCGACCGGAAGAACCTGATTGCCAGCATGATGGCGCCACCGATCAGCACGGCCTGCAGCAGGAAACCGAACATGCCTGCCAGCCCGCCGAAGCCCTGGCCCAGGAGCAGCCCGATCAGGCCGCCGATCAGCAGGCCGCGCATCATCGTTCCACCGAAGCCGCTCATGAAGCCGGGCCTCTGCGGGCCGGCCTGCGGCTGCCGGGCCGCGGTGTTCACGCCGGTATTGGGCGTCATCGAACGCTCGACCGGAGCGGTCGGCGCCGGAGCGGTCCTGGTCGGCGGCGCTGATTGGAACGTGCGCATGCCGCGGCTGCCGAAACTGCCGCCGCGACGGGCCTCGGCATGGTCTACCGCGACCATGGAGAATGCCAGGAACAGTCCGGCAAACAGGGCGGCAAATCGGCTTGTGCGGGAAATCATCTGGACGGACCTTTATCGATGGGTTTCGGAAATTTTCGACAGACGTCGGGCCGGCTACCGGCGTGCGGTCAATCGAACAGCTCTTCGAAGAACGATTTCTTCCGTTTCGGATAGCGGTGGCCCTGCGAGCGCGCATAGTCGTCATCGCGGTCCCGGCCATGCTGGGGCTGGGAGAACGCTGCCGGCTGTGGCGCGGGCGAGGCCTCCTTGGCCGATCGCTCGATGATCTTGTCGAGTTCGCCTCGGTCAAGCCACACGCCACGGCACTGCGGGCAATAATCGATCTCGATACCCTGGCGTTCGCTCATCACGAGCGCGACGCGGCAGGAGGGGCAAACCAATCCAAGAAGGGAAGACGATGTCATATGGGGCTCCAAACCAAAAGAGATGAGCCCGCTTGACCGAAAGGATGGAAACGGGCCCGTTAAAGCGGTCCGACATCACGGTCGCGAGGTGCGACAGTCAGAGGGGCCCGGCCCGCATGCGAGAGTTAGGAACACAGAGCGGCGCCTTCAAGAGCGACATTGTCCGCGAGGATCGAATTTGTTCCCCATCGCTGACGTCATTGCGCTTCGAGCGCTGGGTACCGCGCCTGCGCCAACGACCCCGGCGTCCCTGCTCAGACCGTCACCACGATCTTGCCGAACTGCTCGTTCGACTCGAGATAGCGATGCGCCTCGACGATCTGCTCGAACGGGAAGGTTCTGTCGATGATCGGCCTCAGCGTGCCGGCCTCCAGCCCTTCGAGGATGAACGCCTTGGCGGCTTCCAGCTTCGCCGGGTCGCCGGTGATCTCGTGGACGAGGTAGCCGCGCAGCGTCAATGTCTTGCCAAGCACGGCGGGCAAGGGAAACGGCGTCGGCTCGGGGCTCAACCCGCCATATTCAATGAGAATGCCGCCCCGGGACATCGCCGCCGCGAGCGGCTCGAAAATCGGGCCGCCGATCGCGTCAAACACGATGCGCACGCCTCGCGGCCCGGCGATCCGGCCTAGCCGCGCCTCCAGATCCTCCTCGGCCAGGACCACGACTTCAGCCGCGCCGGCGTCGAGCAGGGCCTGCTTCTTCGTCGAGGTCCGTGTCACCGCGATCGCCGTCGCGCCGACGCTGTTGGCGATCTGGATCGCGGCAAGCCCGACGCTGCTCGAGGCTGCCGTGATGACGACGAAGTCCTCGTTGCGCAGCCTGGCGATGTCGATCAGCGCGCCATAGGCGGTGAGGTACGGCATCCACATCGCGGCCGCGGTCTGCCAATCGAGTGATATCGGGTTTTTGACGACGAGCCCGGCGGGATAGGTAACAAGCTCTCCATAAGCCGGCCAGCGGATCATCGATTGCGGCGGGATGACGCTGACGGCATCACCCGACGCCAGAGCCGTCACGGCTCCGCCGACCGTTTCGATGAGGCCTGCGGCCTCCAGGCCAAGCCCGGAGGGCAGGGTGGGCGTCTCGATATAGGTGCCCGCGCGCAGCAGCGCCTCGGCGCGATTGAGGCCGAGCGCCTTGACGCGGATCTGAACCTCGCCCGGGCCGGGTAGGGGAAGATCCACATTTTCGATCCGCAGGACCTCGGGGCCACCATGCCGATGAAAGCGAACGACGCGCGCCATTGGGTCTACTCCAAATTGTTTGAACCGAAAGGAGCTATGTCGCCAAGGCGAAGTTGGATAAATAGCAATGGGAGCAGAACAGTAGAAACCAGGAGTTTCGAATATGGATCGCCTTGAGAGCATGGCCGTGTTCGTCAGGGCGGTCGACCTCGGCTCGTTCGCGGCGGCCGCGGCCGCACTCGATCTGTCCGGACCGATGGTCGGCAAACACGTCCGGTTTCTGGAGGAGCGTCTCGGCATGCGCCTGCTCAACCGCACCACGCGCCGGCAGAACCTCACCGAGTTCGGACGCGCCTATTACGACCGCTGTCGGCTGGTGCTGGCCGAGGCCGAAGCGGCCGATCAACTCGCCGCCGACCAGCTCTCGCAACCCCGTGGCAAGCTGCGCGTCACCATGCCGGCGCATTTCGGCCGGCACTGCGTAACACCCGTGCTGCTGAAACTGGCGCGGCAATATCCGATGCTGGAACTTGACCTGTCGCTCAGCGACCGCTTCGCCGATCTTGCCGAGGACGGCTACGATCTTGCCATCCGAACCGGCGATCTGGAGGACAGGGCAGGCGTGATCGCGCGCCGCGTCGCGAGCCAGGACATGATTGTCTGTGCGGCGCCGTCCTACCTGAAAATTCAGGGCGAGCCACGGCGGATCGAAGATCTCGCCAATCATCATGCCATCGTATATCGCCGGCTCGGCCAAGCCGTTCAGCCTTGGCTGTTCCCGCGCGAAGGACAACCAGCACAGGAGATCATGCCCGGCGGCCGGCTGCGGCTCGACGATCTCGATGCCATCGCGGATGCTTCGGCCGAGGGCATGGGGCTCGCCTGGTTGCCTTGGTGGCTGGTTCGCGAGCGTATCCAGGCCGGGGCGCTGGTCGAGCTCTTGCCGGACCAGCCGCGATATCTCTATGACTGCCACGCCCTTTGGCTGCAGACGCCCCATTTGCCGCTGAAAGTTCGGCTGGCCGTCGATGCGCTGGCGGCCGCCTTGCCGAAACGGATGGCTTGATCGCTAGCGCTCGCGGCCACTCTCGTTTGGGATCGCGCGGACATTCCGTGGAGAGGCGCCTCGGCTCTTTGAGGCATCGCTTTCCAGTGCCATATGAGGCAAAGCTGGCGGCATGCAGGCGCATTGCAGGAGAGACGGTTGATGACCAAAGGTTCGGATCTGTTCGTGGCGGCCCTCGAGAACGAAGGGGTCGACCGGATATTCGGCATTCCGGGCGAGGAGAATCTCGACATCGTCGAATCCATCCGCCGCTCCTCGATCCAGCTCATCCTGACCCGTCACGAGCAGGCGGCCGCCTTCATGGCCGCCACCTATGGCCGGCTCACCGGCAAGCCAGGTGTGTGCATCACCACGCTCGGCCCCGGCGCGCTCAATCTGACGACCGGCTCGGCCTATGCGCTGCTCGGCGCCATGCCGATGATCATGATCACCGGCCAGAAGGGGATCCTGTCGTCCAGGCAGGCGCGGTTCCAGATCGTCGACATCGTCGCGGCGATGAAACCGCTGACCAAGCTGTCGCGCCAGATCGTCTCGCCCAAAATGATCCCCTCGCTGGTGCGCGAAGCCTTCCGCGTCGCGCAGGAAGAGCGGCCGGGTCCCGTGCATCTGGAACTGCCGGAAGACATTGCGGCGGCTGAGTGTGAGGATGTCCCGCTGGTGCCGACGCATCCGGTCGAACTGCCGCTGGCCGGTGCGGGCGCGCTCGACCGCGCCGCCCGCATGATCCTCGAGGCCAAACGTCCGCTGCTGATGTTCGGCGCCGCGGCGTCGCGGCCGCGCGTCACGCCCGATGTCGCCCAGTTCGTGCTGCGCACCCAAATTCCCTATTTCACCACGCAGATGGGCAAGGGCACCGTGCCCGGCGGCACCGAACTCTACATGGGAACGGCGGCCCTTTCGGAACGCGACTACGTGCACGAGGCCATCGAACAGGCCGACCTGATCATCACCATCGGTCACGACACAGTCGAGAAGCCGCCCTTCATCATGGGCGTCAAGGGGCCGAAGGTCATTCATGTCGGCTATCAAACCGCCGATGTCGAGCAGGTCTATTTCCCACAGACCGAGATCGTCGGCGACCTCGGCCCTTCGCTGGCGCTGCTGGCGGATCGCATCGAGGGCAAGATCCCCAACGCGCAGGCCCTGTTGCCGTTGCGCGAAGGCATTCTGAGCCGCATCGCCGCGCGCGCCACGGAAGACCGCTTCACGCCGCAACGCATCGTGCATGACGTGCGCGCCGTGATGCCGGCCGACGGAATCCTTGCCCTCGACAACGGCATGTACAAGATCTGGTTCGCGCGCAACTACCGCACGCGCATGGCGAATACGCTGCTGCTCGACAATGCGCTGGCCACCATGGGCGCGGGGCTGCCGTCGGCGATGATGGCGGCACTGCTCTATCCGCAGCGCCGCGTCATGGCCATCTGCGGCGATGGCGGCTTCATGATGAACAGCCAGGAACTGGAGACCGCCGTCCGGCTCAAGCTCAATCTTGTCGTCCTGCTGCTCGAGGACCACGCCTATGGCATGATCCGCTGGAAGCAGGCGGTCGACGAGTTTCCGGATTTCGGCATGACCTTCGGCAATCCCGACTTCGTCAAATACGCCGAGGCCTATGGCGCCAAGGGAACCAGGGTCGGCGCGATCGCCGAATTCCGGCCGGCGCTGGAACAGGCTTTTGCCGGCGGCGGCGTGCATCTCGTCGTCGTGCCCATCGACTATTCCGAAAACATCAGGGTGCTCGTCGACGAATTGCGTGAGCGGCTGCCAGCGGTGCAGGCGACCTGACGGCGGCCGGCGCCAAGGCCGTCGATGCCGAGATGCCTGGCTGGTTGCGAAGGCGTTTTCATCTGGCGTCGGGGGACCAGTCCGTTTCGATCAAGGGAATCTGCGGCGCCGCATCACGCGGCAACGTTCCCTTGATTCTGGGATCGTCGGCGATTTCGAAGCCGGTCGCAAAGGGCTCAAATCCGCAGGCCCTGTAGAAACCGATGACACTGTGATGGTCGAAGCTGCTGGTATGCAGCCAAATGTGGCTGGGCCGGAGACGCCATGCCTGGTCGAGCGCGCCGGCCATCAGCCGCTTGCCGAAGCCGCGGCCGGTCAGGGAGGGGAACAGGCCGAAATAGGTGATCTCGATCTCGTTGTCCTCGGCCGCCGAGAACTCGACCATGCCGACATGGGCGCCGCTTTCATCATGGCCGTAATAGAGATGCTGGCGCGGATCGGCGAAATGCGCGGCGATCTCGGCATCCGACATTTCGGCGGCGTGATCCCAGAGCCAGGGAGCGCCGATCTCCAGGAAGATTGCACGGTAGGAAGCACTGTCGGGTTCCGCGATCCTTGTCATGGTCAACGGCCGCGCGAGACCCGGCACCGGCGCGCGCGCTTCCATCCATGTCACCGCATTGACGATCTTGCCGGCCGGCACCCGCCGATAGCCGACCGTTAGATTGGTGATTTCATCAGGCAATCTGCCTTCGGTGACCAACATCTGTCCTCGACCTTCCCCACCGGCGCGCAAGAAGCTGATGCCAACTCTGCGCTCGCCTGCCAAGAGGCTCCCGAGGTGGGTCAAGATTTTTGGCCCGCCTGTCCCTTGCGTTTCACAGAGATGGCATATGAGATATGATACACCATCGAACGGAAAGCGGAATATCATGCCTGAGCGAATTGCCGACGAGGCCATTTTGAACGCGGTCGACGACGGCTTCGCGCGGCAGGTGGAATTCCTCGCGAACCTCGTGCGCTTCCCCTCGCAACGCGGCGAAGAACACGCGGCGCAATCCTTCATGGCAGCCGCGTATGAAGCAGATGGCTATACGGTGGACATGTGGCGTGTCGATGTCGATGCGATCCGCGACCTGCCGGGCTTTTCGCCCGTGGCCGTCTCCTATGACGACGCCTTCAACGTCGTCGCCACCCACATGCCGCGAAACGCGACCGGCCGCTCGCTGATCCTCAACGGCCACATCGACGTCGTGCCGACGGGCCCGCTCGATCGCTGGCTGCGCGATCCCTATGATCCGGTCATCGAGGACGGCTGGATGCATGGTCGCGGCGCCGGCGACATGAAGGCTGGGCTCTCGGCCTGCCTCTACGCGCTGGCCGCACTGCGCCGCCTCGGCTATCAGCCGGCCGCGAAGGTCTTCCTGCAATCGGTGGTCGAGGAAGAGTGCACCGGCAATGGCGCGCTCGCTTGCCTGCAGCGCGGTTACCGCGCCGACGCAGCCTTCATCCCCGAACCGCTGGAGCCGAAGCTGATGCGGGCGCAGGTCGGCCCGATCTGGTTTAGGGTCGAGGTCGACGGCGATCCCCAGCATGCGTCGGGCGCTTTCTCGGCCGGCGCCAACGCCATCGAAAAGGCTTTCCTCATCATCCAGGCGTTGAAGCAGCTCGAAATCGTCTGGAACGCGCGCAAGGTCGACGACAGGCATTTCTGCGATCACCCGCATCCGATCCGTTTCAATCTGGGCAAGATCGAAGGCGGCGAATGGACATCGAGCGTCCCCGCGCGCTGCGTGTTCGAGATGCGTGTCGCCACCTATCCCGGCCAGAAGCTGGAGGATGCCAGAGCCGAGCTCGAGGCCTGCATCGCCGACGCGGCCCGCGCCGATCCGTTCATGGCCAACCGCCCGCCCAGGATCACCTACAATGGCTTCATGGCCGAGGGCTATGTGCTGGAGGGCGCCGACGAGATGGAAGCCGTGCTGCGCCGCAGCCATACCGCCGTCTGGGGCGAGCCGCTGCAGGAACACGTCACCTCGGCAACCACCGATGCGCGCTTCTTCGGCCTCTACGCCGATACGCCAGCCATCGTCTACGGTCCGATCTGCCGCATGCCGCATGGCTATGACGAGGCGGTGGAACTCGAATCCGTACGCAAGGTCACCCAGACGATCGCGCTGTTCATCGCTGACTGGTGTGGGCTGGAGCCTGTCGACCCCGAGGCAAGACCATGACCGGCGCCCTGACGGATGCATTCGGCGAAACGCTGGCCGAGGACGCGCCCGATGTCTCGATCGCCGAAGCGCTTGCCATCCTGCGCCAGCACTACGGCCTTGCCGGCACCGCTCAGCCCTTGCCCGGGGAGCGCGACCACAATTTTCACATCCGCACCGACAGCAATGGCGAGTTTGTCCTGAAAATCTCGCATCCGGCGGAAGAGGCCGGCTTCACCGATTTCCAGAACAGGGCGCTGGACCACATCCTTGCGGTCGACCCCGCTTTACCGATTCCTTCGGTGCGCAAAAGCCTCGATGGCGATGCGCAGTTCGCCGTCAGCATCGGCGATTCGCAGCCGCGCATCATCCGCCTGGTCACCTATTTGCCCGGCCAGTTGCTTTCGCGCTCGCCTGTATCGCCTGTGCAAGATCGCAATCTCGGCATCTTCCTCGCTCGGCTTGGCCGGGCACTGCGCGGCTTTTTCCACCCGGCCGCCGGCAGCGATCTTTTGTGGGATATCCGCAAGGTCGCCAAGACGCGGCCCATGCTGGCACATATCGCCGATGCCGGGCGCCGGGCCATGGTCGAGCGCGTCATCGATGCCTTCGAGGAGCACGCCGCACCCGTCATCCCCAGCCTGCGCGCCCAGATCGTCCACAACGACATGAACTCGTACAATGTGGTGATGGACGCATCGCGGCCGGAGATCGTCAGCGGCATCCTCGATTTCGGCGACATGATCCATTCGCCGCTGATCTGCGATCTCGCCATCGGCGCCGTCTACCGCTGGCCAGCCGACGGTCACCCGCTGGCGCCCGCCGCGCGCTTCGTCGCCGGTTATCAGTCGGTGCAGCCGCTCGAGGCCGAGGAGATCGGCATCCTGTTCGACCTGATCCGTGCCCGCCTTGCTCTCATCGCCAACATTGCCACCTGGCAGGCGGAGCGCTTCCCGGCCAAGCGCGATTATGTGCTGCGCCTCATCACCGAGGTCTGGGCCTCGCTCGAGCGGCTGGACGGACTGTCACACAGCGATGCCCGCCGTTATTTCCTCGATCATTCCAATCCGGAGTAGACGCTCGTGTCCCAATCCTCGCCCGCAAATGCCTCCGCCGATGCCGGTGCATCAGCATCCGCGCTGCTCGAGCGCCGTGCCAGGCTGCTCGGCCCGACCTATCGCGCCTTCTACCGCAACCCGATCCATCTCGTGCGTGGCAGCGGCGTCTGGCTCTACGATGCCCAGGGTCGCAAGTATCTCGATGCCTACAACAACGTCGCTTCGGTCGGGCATTGCCATCCACGTGTCGTCGAGGCGCTGTCGGGGCAGGCGGCCACGCTCAACACCCACACGCGTTATCTCAGCGAAATCATCCTCGACTACGCGGAAAGACTTCTCGGCACGCTTCCGCCTCATCTCGGCCATGCCATGTTCACCTGCACCGGCAGCGAGGCCAACGATCTCGCCATCCGCATCGCCCAGCATTCCAGCGGCAATACCGGCGTGATCATCACCGATTTCGCCTATCATGGCGCCACCATCGCCACCGCGCAGCTGTCGCCGGCCGCGGTCGGGGCGAAGGGCGTGCCCGCGCAGCACAGGACCGTGGCCGCCCCGGATACGTTTCGCGATCAGGGCCGGGCCGCACGCGATTTCGCCAGGAATGTCGCCGCCGCCATTGAGGACATGCGCGCACAGAACGTGCGCCCGGCGGCGCTGCTGATCGACTCGGCATTTTCCAGCGACGGAATTTTCTTCCCCGATGCGTCGGCGATGCGCGAGGCCGCCGATCACGTCAGGAAGGCGGGCGGCATCGTCATTGCCGACGAAGTCCAGTCCGGCTTCGGCAGGCTCGGCCAGGGCATGTGGGGTTTCGCCAATTACGGCCTCGAACCTGACATCGTCACCATGGGCAAGCCGATCGGCGACGGGCATCCGATGGCCGCGGTCATCGTGCGGCCGCAGCTTGTTGCCTCCTTCGGTTCCAACACCGGCTACTTCAACACATTCGGCGGCAATCCTGTCGCCGCCGCCGTCGGCATCGCGGTGCTCGATGTCATCGAAGGCGAGGGACTGGTCGAGAATGCGCGCACGGTTGGGGCCTATACGGGCGAGCTGCTGCGGGCTCTGCAGAACCGGCATGCCATGGTCGCCGATGTCAGGCATAACGGCCTTTATTTCGGCGTCGAGTTGACGGCGGAGGAGGACGAGGCGCTGGCCGCCACCAGGACGTCGGCGGTCGTCGAAGCCATGCGCGAGGACGGCGTGCTGATCTCGTCATGCGGTCCGCGCGGGAACGTGCTGAAGATCAGGCCGCCATTGCCGTTCGCCAGGGACAATGCCGAGCAACTTGCCGAAACGCTCGATCGCACCCTGTCGCGCTGGTGAGGGGATAGGAAAGGGTGCGGCAATCGACATGCTGAAGCTCGAACATCAGACCCTGAACGACCGCGCCTATGGCGCGCTCAAGCAGGAGCTGATTTCGGGCGGCTTCAGCCCGGGCCAGACATTGGTCATCCGCAAGCTTGCCGAGACGTTCGGCATTTCGACGACGCCGATCCGCGAGGCGCTGCAACGGCTCGTCGCCGAGCGGCTTCTGGAATTGCAGAACAACCGCTCGATCATCGTGCCCTTGCTGTCTGCGCCGGCCTTCGAGGAACTGACCCGCATCCGCGTCGCGGTGGAGGGGCTGGCGGGCGAGATGGCCGCCTCGCGCATCACCGAAGACGGGCTGGTCGACATACAGGCCACGCTGGCGGGCATGCAGCGCGCGATCGAGGCGGGCGACGCCGGGGCCTATCTCGCGCTCAACGAGGCCTTCCACTTCGCCATCTACCGGCATGCCGGCGCGCCGATCCTCCTCAACATGATCCGTGATCTCTGGGGGCGGGTTGGGCCCTATCTCAAGCTCCTGATGCAGGCTGAGCGCTACAAACCCCAGTCGAACGAGGCGCATCGCAAGATCGTCGCGGCATTGGCGCAGCGCAACGGCGCCGACGTCAGGACCTCCATAGAACAGGACATCGCCACGGCGGCAGCGGTGCTGGCGGGGAACCTTCGCGCGGCCGAATGACGACGCGATCCCGTCGCGCCCCGGCGATCGGCCTATCCGGTCTTGTCCAGCCGGTCGCGAAGCATGCTCCACGGCAGCAGCGCGTTCGGCGCGAAGCGCAGCAGGCTGTGGAACGGCATCGGCGACGGTGGCCCGAAGGGCAGCGGCAGATCGCGGGCGTCGGTTCCACCAGCCCAGTCCGCAAGCACCTTGCCCATGGCCGTGGTCATGGCGATGCCGCGACCGTTGCAGGCGCGACCTGCGATCAGCCCCGGTCCGAGATCGATGAGGTGGGGCAGGAAATCGGGTTCGACTGCTGCCATCCCCGACCAGCCATAGGCGAGCGGCGGCAGGTCCGGGAGCTCGAGATGCCGGGCCAGCCGCCGCTGGATCGTCTGCGGCAGGCGTCGGTCCGCACCGGGGCCGAAGACATGCATGCCGCCGCTGATCAGCCTGTTTTCGGCATCGAAGCGGTAGGTGAAGAGATTGCGTCTCGTGTCGCCGACGCCTTGCCCGCCGGGCAACAGGCGGCTGCGCACCTCGCGCGGCAGCGGCGCCGTCGCGATCTGGAAGATTTTCAGCGGGAAATAGGTTTTCCGAAGCCCCGGATTGAGCTGTCCGCCATAGGCGTTGGTGGCGATCAGCACCTTTCCTGTGCGCACCGAACCCATTTGCGTCTTCAGCGACCAGCCGTCCGCGATACGGTCGATCGCGGCGACGCGCGTGTGCTCGAACAGGCGCGCGCCGGCTTTTTCCGCCACGTCGGCCAGGCCGCGCGCATAGGCGACCGGATTGAGCACGCCTCCTGAACGATCCATCCAACCGCCGACATAACCGCGGGCGCCGGTCAGCGCCTCGATTTCTTGCCGGTCCAACACGACGGCCGGTCGGCCGCGCTCCGCCCATTGCCCCGCGCGTGATTTGACCTTTTCGAGCGCGACAGGGGAATGTGCCGGCTGGATCCAACCGTTCTGCACCGCGTCGCACTTGATGTCGTGCCGCCTGATCAGGCCGAAGACCAGGTCGGCGCTGCCAGCGGCGAAGTCGATCAGCCTCTCGCCGCGCGCGGGGCCTAGATGGGCCTTTATCGCATCCGGATCCATTTTGGCGAAGTTCGGTACGATGAAGCCGCCATTCCTGCCGGTAGCGCCCCAGGCGATGGTTTCGGCCTCGAGAACGGCGACCGAAAGACCTCTGGCCGCGGCATGCAAGGCCGTCGAAAGGCCGGTGAAGCCGCCGCCGACGATGGCAAGGTCGACATCGAGCTCGCCTTCCAGCGCCGGGCGGAGGCGGGTCTCACGGCTGACCGCGTGCCAAAGCGAAAGCGCTTCCTGCCGGGCCATTGCGGTCACGAGCCGCTCTCGCTGGCGGCCACCTTCGCCCGCTTGCCGAGCCGTGCCCGCCGCGGCCGTTCCCCGAACAGTCCGTTGGGGCGGACCAGGAGGATAATGCACAGCATGACGCCGATTGCCACGATCTGCAGGGATGCGGCGCGGGCCTGTTGCTCCGGCGGGAACAGCGCGCTGGTCAGCGTGCCCGACCCGGCCCATATCCCCCAGACCAGGATGCTGCCGATGACGGCACCGGCATTGCTGCCCGAGCCGCCGACGATCAGCATCACCCAGACCTGGAAGGTCAGGATCGGCAGGTAATTGTCCGGCGCAATGAAGCCGGTGAAATGCGCCTGCAAGGCGCCCGCTAGGGCCATGATGGCACCGCCGACCCCGAAGGCCTGGACACGGTAGAAGCGCGCGCTCTTGCCGAGCGAGATCGCCGCCCGCTCGTCCTCCCGCAGCGCCTTCAGCACCCGGCCCCACGGGCTGCGAGACAGGTGCTCCAGCGCCAGATAGGCGACCAGCGTGACCGCCGAGACGACGGCAAGGTTCGACAGGTTGAACAGCAGCGGCGTCTCGGCGAGGCTGCCGAAAGGGCGCGGGATGAAGCCGATGCCGAACGGACCGCCGGTCAGTTTCTGCGCATTAAGCGCGACCAGTTGCACGACCACGGCGACGCCGAAGGTGGTGATGGCAAGGTAGTCGGATCTGAGCCGCAACGTGGCGATGCCCGTCAGGGCCGCGGCGATGCCGCCGACGACCATGGCGCCGACCCAGCCGGCCAGGATCGGTAGCCCAAAACCGCCCAGACGCGCGGCATCGTCCGGCGTCGTCAGCAGCGCCGATGTATAGGCGCCGATGGCGACGAAGCCGGCGAGCCCGACATTGAAGAGCCCGGTCAGCCCCCATTGCAGATTGAGCCCCAGCGTGACGAGCGAAAAGATCAGCGCCGTGGTCAGGAAGAAAGCGCCATAGCCGAGCAGGTCCATCAGCGTTCCCTCACACCAAAAAGGCCGATCGGCCGCACGAACAGCACCGCCATCAGGATGATGAAGGAGACCGCCGCGCGCCATTCGGCGCCGATCAGTTGCACGGCGCCCGCTTCGGCGAGCCCGATGATCAACCCGCCGAGCACGGCGCCCGGGATGCTGCCGATACCGCCGAGAATGGCGGCGGCGAACATCGGCAGCAGCATGTCGAAGCCCATGAACGGGCGGATCTGCACCAGGATGCCGATCATCACGCCGGCGACGCAGGCAAGCGCTGCGCCGAGGACCCAGGTGACGCGCACCACCTTGACGACGTCGATGCCGACGACGCGGGCAAGGGCCGCATTCTGGCTCAGGGCCTGCATGGACCGGCCGGTCTGCGTGCGCGTCATCAACAGGTGTACGCCCAACACCAGAACCGCGGTCAGCAGCAAAAGCGCGATCTGGTCGGGCGTGATGCGGAAGCCGAAGCCGACCGGCATGGCGATCTGGATGGCGCGGCTGAAATAGGTCGGGCGTGAGGTGAAGGTGAACTCGAGCAGGCTTCGCAGCGCCATCGAGGCGCCGAAACTTGCCATCACCACGATGATGGCCTGGCCCTGAGAGCGCAGCCGCGCGAACAGCACCTTGTCGAGCAGCAGCGCCAGCAGGGCGGTGAATGCCATGCCAATGACCAATGCGACGATGAGCGGCCAGCCGAAGGAAAGCGGGGCGATCGGCGCCACCTTGCCGATCGTGGCGCCGATGGCGCCTACGACGGCCAGCGTCGCATAGGTGCCCCAGGCCATGAAGTCGCCATGGGCGAAGTTCGAGAAGCGCAGGATCGAATAGGTCAGCGTCACGCCGATGGCGCCGAGGCCTATCATCGAGCCGGTCAGCAATCCGTCGACGATGAATTGCAGGTTCATGCCGCACTTCCCTTGCCTGAAGGCGCGGCCTTGCCGGCACTGTCCGGGCGCTGGCCAAGATAGAGCTCGGCGACCACCGGATCGCTCCACAATTCAGCGGCGATGCCCTCGTGCCGGTCCTTGCCTTCGACCAGCACATAGGCGCGGTCGCCGATGGCGAGCGCCGCCTTGGCGTTCTGTTCGACGAGAAGGATGGTGACGCCGGACTTGCGGATGCCGGCCAGCATCTCGAACACCATCGAGACGAATTTCGGCGACAGGCCGGCCGACGGCTCGTCCAGCACCAGCACCTTGGGGTGGACGATCAGCGCCCGCGCCACGGCCAGCATCTGGCGTTGCCCGCCCGACAGATTGCCGGCGGCGATGCGGCGCTGGCGCGCCAGGTCGGGGAAGGTCGCGTACATCTCGTCGATGCGGGCGGGAACCCCGCGGCGCTCGATGATGCCGCAGGCAACCCTGAGATTGTCGTCGACCGACATCAGTGGAAACACGTTCTCGGTCTGAGGCACGAAGGCGAGCCCAAGCCGCACCATGGTGTGGGCCGGTGCGGTGGTGATATCCTTGCCGTCGAGGAGAACGGTGCCGCCGGTGACCGGGACGAGACCGGCAATTGCCTTGATCAGGCTCGACTTGCCGGCACCGTTGGGGCCGAGAACGACGACGATTTCGCCCTTCCTCACCGTGATCGAGGCACCGCGCACGATCGGCACGCCGGGTTCGTAGCCGGCTTCGAGGTTGCGGACGTCAAGCACGGTGCCGGTCACGCCGCGCCCCCGAGATAAGCCTCTATCACGCGCGGATCGCGCGCCACCTCGTCGGCCGTGCCTTCGCACAGAAGCTCGCCGCCCGCCATCACCAGGACGCGATGGCAAAGCCGCGTCACCATGTCGATGTTGTGCTCGATCAGAAGAAAGGTGATGCCGCTTCTGTTGATGTCGCGGATGCGGTCGATGATGACTTCGAGCAGCGTGGCGTTGACGCCGGCCGCGGGCTCGTCGAGCAGGATGATCGCCGGGTCGGCCATCATCACACGGGCAAGTTCGAGCAGTTTGCGCTGGCCGCCCGAAAGCACCCGCGCCGGTTCGTGCGCCAGCCGGGTGAGCGAGACGAGTTCAAGCAGTTCGGCAGCCTTCTCGGCGGCTGCCTTCTCTTCGGCGGCGACCCGCCACGGAATCAGGAAATTGGCGAGCAGCCGCTCCCCTGCCTGACGTTGCGCGGCGAGCATGACGTTTTCGATCAGCGTGAGATTGGGCAAGGGCCGGGGAATCTGAAAGGTGCGCCCAAGACCGCGGCCAATGCGCAGGTGCGCTGCTTCGCCGGAGACGAGCGCCCCGTTGAGACGTATCTCGCCGCTTGTAGGCAGGATGCTGCCGGCGAGCAGGTCGAACATCGTCGTCTTGCCGGCGCCGTTGGGGCCGATCAGGCCGAGGATCTCGCCCGGGCGGACCTCGAACGAGACATCGTTGACGGCGACAAGGCCGCCGAAACGCCGCACGACGTTCTTTGCTGCCAAAACCGGCGCCTGGGTCTCCGTCCCATGCCGTTTCGCCGTGTCGTTCATCAAGCCCTCTGGCCGAAGCGATCTTTGCCGCTTTCTGATTTTTTGATTTGTGATCACACTTGCTTTGATCACGCTAATCAGCTTTAATTTTCTCCGCAAGCCGAAAACAGGCCAGGCCGCCGAAAAGGCCAAGATCGGGAACGCCATGCAAAGGGCTGCTGTCGAGCGCACCAACGAGGTCATCGCCGCGCAACTCGCGCCGGTCGGCCGCGAGACGGTGCAGGACCGCGTCTATTCCGAATTGCGCCGGGCGCTGATTGGCGGTCTCTTCGAGCCGAGCCAGGTTCTGACCATACGCGGCCTTGCCGATGCGCTGGTCACGTCTACCATGCCGGTGCGCGAGGCGCTTGGGCGGCTGATCACGGAAAAGGCGCTGGAAGCGCTTCCAAACCGCTCGGTGCGGGTGCCGCCGATCACGCTGGAACGCATCGACGACCTCCTGCGCGCCCGTGCCCTGATCGAAGGCGAAGCAATCGCGCTTGCCGCCGCGCGCATGGATCCGCGTCAGATCGCCACCATCGAAACCATTCTCGGTGAATGGGACGAGATGCGGGCGCTGAAGCACAAGAAGGATGTCGACCGCGAGGTGACGCTCAATCAGAGCTTTCATTTCGAAATCTATCGCGCCTGCGGTTCCGCCGTGCTGATCCCGATGATCGAGAGCCTCTGGCTGCAGTCGGGACCATGCATCCGAGTTGCAATCTATGCCTTTTCCGAGGCCGGCGAGGTCGACACCGCCCATTATCATCGCAGCATCGTCGCCGCGCTTGCGGCGCAGGATGCCCAGGCCGCACGCGAGGCGCTGGTGGCCGACATCAGCCGCCCTTTCGCTTTCCTGCGCGACAAGCTGAAGTTGACGGCAAAAGCGGAGTGAATGCCTGATATGACCAGACGCATCATCAGGATCACCGAGCCGCATTCCGAGCTGTCGGTGACGGCGCAGTTGCTGCCGGAAAAAGCGCCAGAGAACGCAACGTTCCTGTGGTCTTACCTGGCCGAGCCGCGCGTCGTCGCGGGCATTCATGCCATGTGGACCGGCCCGGAAATCTCCTGTCCGATCCCCGCGGCGCATCTGGACGGCGAGGCCTTTGCCCAGGCCTTGCCGGCGGAGAACGCGACGCTGACGCCGCAGCCCGGCGACATCGTGCTTTCCTATGTGCCGCCGCGCATGTGGGGCGGCAACCCGCATGCGATCTTCGACATCGGCCTGTTCTACGGGCAAGGCGCGCGCCTGCTGTTTCCGATCGGCTGGCTGGCGGGGAGCGTCGTTGCGCAGGTGCTGCCTGAGCAACGCGATCAGTTCGCATCTGCCTGCGGCATCATTCGCCGCAATGGCGCCTGCGACGTCACCTTCGCGCGGCTGGAGAGCTGAAATGGCTGAACGCGACGACAGCTTCGAACTTTTCGACCTCCGCGTCGAGGCTGTCGTCCCCGAGGGCAAGCCGGTGTATTGCGGCGCCAGGCCCGGCGACTATTTCGAGCTGAAAGGCGAGATGCTGTCGATGCCGGTGGGCCAGGGATTTTCGATCTATTCCATAGCGGCCGTGCTGCCGCTGCTGGCGGCGAAGCAGCGCCCCACCCATGCCAATGACTGGATGACCTCGGATGCCGAGATCGCCTGTCCCGATCCCAATTGCGCCAGCAGGCTCAGAATCGTCAGGACCGGCAAACGGCGGTTCAGCCACGCCGAGACCACGGCGGTGCCGCTGCCGAAGGAGAGTGAGCAGAGATGACCGCCAAGACTTTCGAACTCAGCCCCGGCTACACAATCTCGCGCGTCATTCGCGGTGGCTGGCAGTTGGCCGGCGGCCACGGCGCGGTCGACCGTCAGCAGGCAGTATCTGACCTGATCGCCACGTTCGACGCCGGCATCTGGACCTATGACTGCGCCGATATCTACACCGGCGTCGAGGAGCTGATCGGAGCGGCGCGGCTGCGTCTGGCCAACGAACGTGGTCTCGATGCCGCCGCCAGGATGAGGGTGCACACCAAGCTCGTGCCAGACCTCGAGCGGCTCGCCGGCATCAGCCGCGATTACATCAGAGGCATAGTCGACCAGTCTCTGCGGCGGCTGAAGACCGAGCGGCTCGACCTCGTGCAGTTCCACTGGTGGGACTATTCAGTGCCTCGCTATGTCGACGCGATGGGTTGGCTCGACGAGCTCCGGCTGGAAGGCAAGGTGCGCAATGTCGGCACCACCAATTTCGATACGCAGCGTCTGGGCGAAATCCTGTCGGCCGGCGTGCCAGTCGTCAGCCAGCAACTGCAATACTCGGTCCTCGACCAGCGTCCGGCGGCGAGCCTCGCCGCGCTCGCCGCGCGCAACGGCGTCAGCTTTCTCTGCTACGGTTCGGTGGCCGGCGGCTTTCTCGGCGACAGATGGCTCGGCGTCGCCGAGCCGGACATGCCGCTCGAAAACCGCTCGCTGGTCAAATACAAGCTGATCATTGACGATTTCGGCGGCTGGGAGCTCTTCCAGGCCCTGCTCAGTGTGCTGAAGCGGATCGGCGACCGCCACGGCGTCGACATCGCCACTGTCGCCAGCGCCTGGGTGCTCGAGCAGCCGCAAGTGGCGGCCGTCATCGTCGGCGCCCGGAACCAGGCGCATGCGCTGGCCAATGCGAAGGTCATGGATGTCGCGCTCGGGACTGAGGATCGGGCAGAGATCGGCGCCGTGATCGCCCAGAGCCGCGGTCCCCTCGGCGACGTCTACACGCTGGAGCGCGATCGTCACGGCCGCCACGGCTCGATCATGCACTACAATCTCAACGCGGCCCGGCCATGAGCG
The DNA here is from genome assembly GCF_006442375.1 of Mesorhizobium sp. B2-2-4. Lineage (NCBI taxonomy): Bacteria > Pseudomonadati > Pseudomonadota > Alphaproteobacteria > Hyphomicrobiales > Phyllobacteriaceae > Mesorhizobium > Mesorhizobium sp. B2-2-4. The sequence goes on from NZ_VFWB01000002.1 coordinate 192,580, forward strand.
CCACCACCGAAAGGCTGTTTTCGCGGGCCAGCACCGAAATCGTCGAGTTGCATCGCTTCTTCGTCGACTGGTTCGTCGCATCGCGCGCCGGCAAGGCCGATTTCAGCCGCTTCGAACGCGTCATGGGCGAAGGCCTGGCCATGGTCACGCCTGACGGCACGGTCTTCGATCGCGATGCGGTGGTCGACCATGTCCGCGCAAGCCGCGCTTCCTGCGACGAAGCCTTCGCCATCTCGATCGAGGACATCCGGCCGGGCTGGCAAACCGGCGACGCGATCGTCGTGCTCTATGTCGAGGCGCAGTTGCGAGGCGGCAAGCATAGCCGCCGTCAGTCGAGTGCGCTCTTCACCACCAATCCATCGGCGCCCAACGGCGTCGAATGGCGACATCTGCATGAAACCTGGCTGCAGATGCCGGAAAGCTGAACAGGCTCCAGGCGTGAAATTTGGTTCGTGTAACTCAATTCGTGTAGCTCAAGGGGAACAACAATGAGAAAGACGATACTCCAACTCACCACCGCGCTCGCTCTCGTGATGATTGCCGGCGCGGCCCATGCCGCCGACTGCAAGATCACGGTCGGCCTCGTCATGGAATTGACCGGACCGGCCGGTGAATACGGCCAGGCCGGCGCGAAATCGGTCGAGATGGCCTTCCGCGACATCAACGACGCTGGCGGCGTTCGCGGCTGCGATCTGGTGACCGACACGCGCGACAGCCAGAGCCAGGGCAACATCGCCGTCGATGCGGCGACCCAGTTGGTTCAGGTCAAGAAGGTGCCGGTGATCATCGGCGGCATCATCTCCTCTGTGTCGATCCCGATCCTGACCTCGGTCACCGCACCGGCCAAGATCGTGCAGGTCTCGCCGGCTTCGTCCTCGCCGACGCTGACCGCACTCGGGCGCGACGGCAAGACCAACGGCATCTTCTTCCGCACCATCACCTCCGATGCGCTGCAAGGCGTGGCCGCCGCGAAATACGCCATCGACAAGGGCTTCAAGAAGCTGTCGATCATCCATGTCAACAATGATTTCGGGGTCAACATGGTGGCCGAATTCTCCCGCGCCTACAAAGCGCTCGGCGGCACCGTCGTCTCCGACACGCCCTACAATGAGAAGCAGTCGAGCTATGCCTCGGAAGTCACGGCGGCCATGGCCGGCGAGCCTGACGGGCTTTATCTCGTCAGCACGCCGGTTGACGGCGCCACCGTCGCCCGCACCTGGATTTCGCAAGGGGGCGTGCAGAAATTCCTGCTCAATGACGGCATGAACAGCCCGGACTTCATCGAGTCCGTCGGCGCCGACTATCTCAAGGAGGCCTATGGCACCTCGTCCGGCACCAGCCCGACCGCCTCCACCGACTACTTCACCAAGAACTACAAGGCGTTTTCGGGCATCGAACCGTCCAATCCCGCGGCCGACCGTTCCTATGATGCCGGCGCCATCGTCGGCCTGGCAATCGCCATCGCCGGCTCAGAGGATCCGGCCAAGATCAAGGACGCCATGTACAAGGCGGTCGATCCGGCCGGCGCGCCGATCTTTGCTGGCAAGGAAGAATTCGCCAAGGCGCTCGGATTGATCAAGGACGGCAAGCCGATCCGCTACGAAGGTGTAATCGGCCCGGTCGCCTTCGACAAATATGGCGACATCACCGGTCCGTTCCGCCTGTGGAAGATCGTCGACGGCAAGGTAACGACCGACGGTGAAATGACCACGGACGACGTCAACGCCCTGCAGGCGAAGCTCCAATAGGCCGCCACATCAGGCAGTCCGGCACCGATCGCTCGATGCCGGACTGCTCGCAACCCGCTCCGGCACTGCGCTCTGAAAACATGCCGTCCACAACAATGGCTGCGGGTTTCATTCTCCCGACCTGCGTGACAGCCAGCGCCTGCGTCTTTCGCGCTGTTCGGCGAGCTCGGCCTCGTCCCAGTAGCCGATCAGCACGCCGGGCTCGATCAACGGATCGAAGTGCCGCATCTTGTCGTCGTTTCCCGTCAGCCATTCCTCGGCGGCGGTGATGCGGTTGTTGGGCAGCGCCAGCCAGCGGAACAGCGCCTGCCGCAGTCGTTCGATGTCGGCCGCCGCCGATGCTTCGGTGCCGAGGTCGCGCAATTCGTCCGGATCGCCGTTCAGATCGAAGAACATCGGCGCCAGGCCCTCGCCATGGACCAGTTTGAAGCGGCCGTCGGTGATCATGTAGAGCTTGCAGTCGGCGACCGGCATAACGAGCTTCAGCCGCGCGGCATCGCCGCCATAGTCGTACTCGCTCACCGCGTGGCGCCGCCAGTTCACGTCCTGGCCGGCCAGCAGCGGCGCCAGCGACCGGCCCTCGAGAACGTGCGGCTTCGCCTTGCCGCCGAAGAAGTCGAGGAAGGTGGGCGCGAGGTCGATCATCTCGACCAGCGCATCGGACGTCGTGCCGCGCGTCGCGTCGGCCTGCCGGCGCGGATCGTAGACGATCATCGGCACCTTGGCCGCGACATCGTGGAACAGGTATTTTTCGCCCAGCCAATGGTCGCCGAGATAATCGCCGTGGTCGGAGGTGAACACGATCATCGTGTTGTCGAACAGGCCGCGCTCCTCCATGAACCCGAACAATCCGCCCAACTGATCGTCGATCTGTCTGATCAAGCCCATATAGCAGGGAACGACCGTTTCGCGGACCTCGTCGCGGGAGAAGTTCCTGGAATAGCGCTCCTGCTGGAAGGCTTCGAAGATCGGGTGGGGCGAGACGCGTTCTGCTTCGCTGCGCACGACCGGCTTTATGTCGGCCTTGCCGTACATGTCGTGATAAGGCGCCGGCACGATGTAGGGCCAGTGCGGCTTGATGTAGGAGAGATGCGCGCACCAGGCTTCGCCCTTTGCCTCGGCCTCCTCGATGAAACGCATGGCGCGGCGCGTCATGTAGGGTGTTTCCGAATGCTCCTCGGGAATGCGCGCCGGCTTGTCGGCATGGACGAGCAGCCAGCCGTTGAAATTTTCGCCATCCTCGCCTTCGCCGGAATTGGCCCAGTGCTCCCACGGATTGGCGGCGTCGAAGCCGTGCTCGCGCAGATATTGGTCGTAGGCCGGGTCGGGATCGTAGGCAGACGACGGATGCAACCCGTCGTCGCGCTCGAACGGTTCGAAGCCGCATTCGGCGACGCGCACGCCGATGATGGACGCCTTGTCGATGCCGAGGCGCTCCATGCCTTCCTCGTCGGCCCTCATATGCGTCTTGCCGATCAGCGCGCAGCGCACGCCGATCTCGCGCAGATGCTCGCCGAGCGTAGGCTCGCCGACCCTGAGCGGCACGCCGTTATGCGTCGATCCATGCGACCGGACATAGCGGCCTGTATAGGCGCTCATTCGCGATGGCCCGCACACGGTCGATTGTACATAGGCGTTGGTGAAGCGCACCCCCCGGCTGGCCAGCCGGTCGATGTTCGGCGTGTGCAGGGTCTGGTGTCCGGCGCAGCTCAAATAGTCGAAGCGCAGCTGGTCGCACATGATGAAAAGGACGTTGCGGCGGTCTGTCATTGGTCGTCCGTCATTGTGGTTCGCGCAAGACCGGTGTGCCAGAACGGCCGATGTCCTACAACGATGCCTCAAAATATCATTTTACCCAACCAGATGCCTCATGCACTGTGAGAGCCGGGAGGGTCGAAATCGTGCCGTTCGTCACCATTGGCGGCCTTGCGCTGCACCATCGTTACATCGAGTCGACTGGCACCGCGCGGCCGGTGATCTTCATCAATTCGCTGGGTACCGATTTGCGCATCTGGGACGATGTCATCTCGCAATTAAGCGGTGACATGCCTCTGCTGGTCTACGACAAGCGCGGCCACGGACTTTCCGATATCGGCAGCGGCATCCGGTCGATCGATGATCATGTCGACGATCTCCTGGGCCTCATCGATCATTTCGATCTCGGCAGGGTCGTGCTGTTCGGCCTGTCGGTCGGTGGCTTGATCGCGCAGCGGCTCTATACCCGTCATCCCAGCTGCGTTGAGGCTCTGATCCTGTCCGACACGGCGCACAAGATCGGCACGGACGAGAGCTGGAATAAGCGTATCGCCACCGTCGAGCGCGACGGGATCGAGGCGATAGCCGACGGTGTGATGGAAGCATGGTTCACGCCCGGCTTCCATGCCGCGCGTGCGGCCGACCTTGCCGGTTGCCGCAATATGCTGACTAGGCAGGCGCTGCCGGGTTACATCGGGACATGCATGGCGGTCCGCGACGCCGACCTCACCGAGGCCGCGCGGCGTATCGCGGTGCCGACACTTTGCATGGTCGGCGACCAGGACGGCTCGACACCGCCCGATCTCGTCCGCTCGCTGGCAGCGCTGATCCCCGGCGCCCGCTTCGAAATCATTCCTAATGCCGGCCATATTCCCTGCATCGAACAGCCGGAGGCGGTGGTCGCGCTGATCCGCGATTTTGTCGCGTCGCCTCCTCCGGGGCAGAAACCTTTGAGCGCGGCTACCCCTTGATCGCCGAGCCGACGATGGAATCGACGAAAAAGCGCTGCAGCAGGACGAAGAGGATGAGCGGCGGCAGCACGGCAAGCGTCGCGCCGGCCATCACCAACCCGGTGTTGACGGCGCCTCTGTTGTAACTCAACAGCCGGCTGAGGCTGATGACGATCGGATAGGCGTCGGCGTTGCCTTGTAGCACGGTCAGCGGCCACAGATAGCTGTTCCAGTGATAGACGAAGGCAAACAGCGCCAATGCTGCGATCGCCGGCGCCACGCTGGGCGCCACGATCTTGAACAGGATCAGCAGTTCGGAGGCGCCGTCCATGCGCGCAGCGTCGATCAGATCGTCAGGCACGCTTGCAATGAACTGGCGCATCAGGAAGATACCGAAGGCATTGGCGAGGTTGGGCACGATGATGCCGGCGAGGCTGGCATTGAGGCCGATCGAGCCGACGAGGCGATAGAGCGGGATCAGCGTCACGATCGGCGGCAGGAACATGGTCGCGATCAGCACCGAGAACAAAAGCGAGCGGCCGGGGAAGTGGTATTTGGCGAAGGCGTAGCCGGCCATCATGCTGGTGATGAGGATACCGGCTGTGGTGATCGAGGCGATGACCAGGGAATTCCACATAGAACGGCCGACATTGACCACGCCCGAAACTTTCTCATAGGCGTCGAGGCTCGGCGTGTGCGGGATCCACACCGGCGGCACCTGCATGCTCTCGGCCGGAGTCTTGAGACTGGACAGAACCATCCAAACCAGCGGAAAGGCCGACGCCACGGCCACGAGCAGCATGAGCGTGGCCAGCAGCGCCTTGCGGCCGGCGGGGCGTCTGCGCGGCAACCGGCTCGACGATCCCGCGCTCATTCCTGATCCTTCCGGTTGGCAAAGGCGAACAGAGCGCAGACCACGACGATCAGCGACAGCATCAGCATGACGGCCATGGCCGAACCCAGTCCGCCCTGCGCGCGCTCGATGCCGACGCGGCGTATGTGATAGGTCAAGACATTGGTCGAGCCGACCGGCCCGCCCTGCGTGATCAGCGCCACCGGCTCGAACACCTGCACGGCGTTGATGATGGCGATCACCGCGCTGAACAGGAGTGTGCGCCGCAGCAACGGCAAGGTGATGAAGCGGAACTGCTCGAACCGGTTGGCGCCGTCGAGTTTTGCCGCCTCGTAGAGGCTGCCGGAAATCTGGGTCAGCCCCGCAATAGCCAGCACCGTGAAATAGCCGACCTGCTGCCACACATTGAGCAGGACGATCGAGATCAGCGCCGAGCGCGGGGACGACAGAAAGGGCTGCGGGCCGACGCCGATCAGGCCGAGCATCTGGTTCAGCGGCCCTTCACCAGGCGAATAGAGTTTCGACCACACCAGCGCCACCGCGATCATCGGTACCACATAGGTGGAAAACAGCACGGTCCGCAGCGCCGTGCCGCCGCCAACATCGTGCTGGTGGACCATCAGCCCGAAGGCGACCGAGAGCGGCAGGATGAGGATGACGGAAAGCGCGGTGTAGATGGAGGTGTTGATCAACGCGCCCTTGAAGTCGCGTCCGACCGATGAGGCGCCGAAAATCTCGCGAAAATTGTCGAAGCCAATGAAGGCCGCATTGGAAAAAGGCGTCTGCGTCGACCAGTCCTGGAAGGATAGCCAGACGGTGAGCAGCATCGGCAACAGGATGAAGATGCCGATCAGCGTCACGGCGGGCGCCAGCATGATGCCCGCCGAGGCACGGTACCTGTTGATCATGGTTCGGTCTACTTGGCGGCGCGCTCCAGGATCGAGGCGGCGTCCGCTTGCGCCGTCGCCTGCGCATCCTTGGCCGAGACCTGGCCGTACTGCAACGCCTCCAGCGTCTGCTGCAGGGATTCCGAGAACTCCTGTCCGCCCGGCACGACCGGGAAGGGCTTGGCGTCGGCCAGCACGCTGACATAGCCCGACAGGAATTCCGAGCCGAGCTTGTCCTTGTGGGCCTCGATATCGGAGGAGCGCGAGGGCAGGATGCCCATCGACATCAAGATGTCGGACATCGCCGAGGCGCCGTTCTTGCCGGATCTCGGATTGTTGAGCCAGGCCAGGAATTCCCATGCGGCCTTCTGCTCGGCCTCGCCGGCATTGCCGTTGACCACGGTCATCCAGGAATAGGAGATCGAATGCGGCTTGTCGCCGCTCGGGCCGACGGGGATTGGTGCGGTGGCGATATCCGCGAACCTGTCGCCCATGCCTGCCTTCAGCGCGCTTTCCCACCAATTGGCCATGATGATCATGCCGGTCTTGCCGGAGACGAAATTGTCGAGGAAGGGGCCGGTGGTGTTGGCGTCTGCCGTCGCCATGGCCGGCACGCTGGCGCCCGATTTGATGAGATCCTCATAGAGCTGGAAGGTCTGCGCGGCCTGCGGAGTGTCCAGCGCCGGCTTGCCGTCTTTGACCAGGTCGCCGCCATTGGAGACCAGCAGCGAGGCGAAGGGGTGGACGACGCCCGCCGCCCAGGAATTGATCATGCCGAAACCCTGCTGGCCGGCATCCTTGTTGGTCAGCTTCTTCGCCGCGTCCTTGAACTCGTCCCAGGTCTTCGGCGCAGCAGTAATGCCGGCCTGCTTGAACAGTGCCTTGTTGTAGTTCAGCGCGTAGACGTCGATCTCGTTGGGAATGCCGTAGAGCTTGCCGCCGACCGACGCGGCGCTCACCACGCCAGCGGGCCATGCTCCCTTGACCTCTTCGGCGACGGGGTCGGGGGCGGGCGCGACGAGCTTGTCGCGGGCGAGCTCAGGCAACCAGAGATCGTAGACGCCGCCGATCGTGGGACCGTCCGCGCCGCCGCCCTGGGAGCGCAGCGTGGTCAGGAGATCGCCGAAGGGAACGGCGCGCACGGTGACGCTGACATCTGGATTTGTCTTCGCATAGTCCTTGGCCGCCGCTTCCAGCAATGCGACCGTCTCCGGCGACCAATGGGTGAGATAGGAGATGTTGACCGACTGCGCCCAGCCGCTGGCGGGCAGGATGGCCAGGCTCGCGGCCAGAGCCAGTTTCGAAGTCCAGGCAAGAGACATCCTCATCCTCCCTCAGGCTAGCGATCACGATGACGTTATGACAACATGAAGCATTGGCGCAAGGGCCCGATTGCGAAAAAGCTGCGCATGGCGCTGTCCCTGATTTCTCTGCTGTCCGTTCACATACGGAATTTACAGTTGAAATACAGTTAGCTATGAAGGAATCATGGTTGATTGGCTTAGCCCAGCCGTTCCCGGAGGGAGTGTCAGACCTCTTGCGGATGCTGCTATGTCGTTATAATGACTTTCCTGAGGAATGACTCTCCGCGGCGTCGATAGGGCCGTGGGACGCCAAGGACAGATAAAAATGGGAGACTGGCAATGAGCATGCTTTCAATTCACCGACGCGCAGCCCTTGGCCTGATCGGCGGCCTTGCCGCCTGCGCTGGCCTGTTCACCAGCCTGCCGGCGCGGGCCGACAGCACGGTGACGCTGTGGAGCTGGCGCACCGAGGACGAAGCCGCGATGCGCCGCATCTTCGATGCCTTCGAGGCCAAGAACCCAGGCATCAAGGTCAACATCCAGTTCACGCCGGATGCCGACTACCAGAACCGCCTGAGCACGGCGTTGCGTGGCGGGCGCGGGCCCGACATCGCCCAGCTCAAGGCCTATGGCGAATTGCAGCCTTTCGTCGAGGCGGGCTATCTCGACGCGCTCGACGAGAGCGTGCCGGAACTGAAGAGCATGCCGGACGCAGCCCTTGGCGGCGCGCGTGGGCGCTCCGACGGCAAGCTCTACGGCGTGCCCTATTCGGTGCCGATGATGGGCGTCTTCTACAACAAGGATATCTTTGCCGCGCAGGGCATCGAGGTCCCCAAGACCTACAAGGATTTCGTCGCCGCCTGCGACAAGCTGAAGGCGGCCGGCATCACGCCGATCGCCACCGGCGGCGCCAACGGCTCGGCGTGGGAGCTGGAGATCGGCGTCGGCGTCATCGGCCCGACCGTCTACGGCCCCGGCTTTTACGACGAGATGATGACCGGCAAGGCGACCTTCGAGGATCCGCGCTATGTCGCGGCGCTGAAGCGCTTCGCCGAGCTGAAGCCTTATTTCCCCGACGGCTTCGCCGGGATCGACTACACCACCGCCACCCAGCAGTTCATTGGTGGCAAGGCCGCGATGTTTCTTGGCGGTTCGTTCGAGAATGGCAGCTTCAAATCGCAGAACCCGAAGCTGAAATTCTCGATCTTCCCGTTCCCGGCCGACGATGCGGGGGCAAAGCTCTACACCTCGGCCTTCTCGGACGGCTCCTACGGCCTCGTCTCCGAAAGCGCGAACAAGGAAGCCGCGATCAAGGTGCTGGACTTCATGGCCTCGGCCGAATTCGCGCAGATGTTCGCAGACGAACTCGGCTGGCCGCCGGCCCGCACCGATGTCACGGTGAAGGACCCGGTATTGGCCGAGATGATGGAGATGTCGAAGAACTCGACGCCCTACCTGACGCTGGTCGGCTTCCGCTGGCAGTCGCCGACGGCCTCTTCCGTCCTGCAAGCGGAGATCATCGACATGGTCGAAGGCAACATCGCACCGGAGAAGCTGGCGGCCGACATGCAGGCCGCCGTCGCCACCTGGTTCAAGCCGAAGCAGTAAGGAGCCGGGCCGGCCGCAATGCGGCCGGCCTCCCACCGGGCAAGCCACGCATGATCGATCGTCGCCGCAAAAGCAGCCTGAAGCGAACGCAGCAGCGCATGGCCGTGCTTTTCATCCTGCCGGCGCTGGCCGTCTACGCCCTGTTCGTCCTCTATCCCCTGGCGATGTCGCTGTGGGGCAGCTTCTTCATCTGGAAGGGGCTGCGCATCACCGAGTTCGCCGGCCTGTCGAATTTTTCGCGCCTGTTCGTCTTCCCCAGTAGTGCCAGGCTCTACGGCGCCCTCTGGCACAACACCGCCTGGTTCTTCGGCATCATGGTCTTCCAGAACGGCATCGGGCTGCTGTTTGCCTGGCTGCTGTTCCTGCGCGACAGGGGTGCTGCCTTCTTCCAGTCGGTTTTTTTCTTCCCCGCGGTGCTGAGCCCGGTCATCGTCGGTGCGCTGTGGCGCCTGCTGTTGGCGCCGGGCGGCGTGGTCGAATGGGCGCTGAACGGGCTTGGCCTGCATCAGGGCAGCCTGACCGTGCTTGGCAACAGCCACACCGCGCTGGCCATGCTGGTCGCCGTCGACGCCTGGAACTGGATGGGCCTGCCGGTGCTGATCTACACGGCGGGCCTGCGGCAGATTTCGGGCCAGATCTTCGAGGCGGCGAAACTCGACGGCGCCGGCAATGCGCGCATGCTGTTCTCCGTCGCGCTGCCCTTGCTGATGCCGGCGCTGGGCACGCTGACGACTTTGTCCTTCATCAACACCTTCAACCAGTTCGACATCGTCTATGTGATGCAAGGCGTGCAGGGCAATCCGAGCTATTCGACCGACACGCTGGTGACCTATTTCTACAGGCTGGCCTTCGGCGCGGAGGGCGCCGTCGGCATCACCGACATCGGCCTAGCGCTGGCGTTGGGCACCATGCTGTTCCTCATCCTCAGCGTCGGCACGCTGTTGATGCTGCGTTTCTTCGATCGCCGCACGGTGCAGCTATGAGCGCGCTGACCATGGCAGGCAATCCCGTGATCTCGCGCCGGCTTTCGCGGCTGCCCGGCTGGACGGTGCTTGCCCTGTGGACGGCGGCCGTGCTGCTGCCGCTCTACATCCTCGTCGTCTCCTGCTTCAAGTCGACGGCCGAAATCTACGACAACCGGCTCGGCCTGCCGGCAAGCTGGGCCTTCGACAATTTCGTCAACGCCTGGACGCGCGCCGACCTCGGCCACAATTTCATCAACAGCCTGATCGTCACCGCCGGCGCGGTCATCCTCACCATCGTCGTCTCGGCCATGGCCGCCTATCCGCTCAGCCGCTATCGGCTGGGCTGGAACGCCATCATGCTCGGCCTGTTCCTGTCCGGCATCATGCTGCCGATAAGGCTCGCCTCGGTCGAGCTGTTCACGCTGATGCGCAATCTCGGCCTGCTGGATTCCCTGACCGGACTGATCCTCGTCTATTCGGCGATCCGCATTCCCTTCGCCGTCTTCATCTTCGCCAATTTCATGCGCGTCCTGCCCTCCGAACTCGACGAGGCGGCACGCATGGACGGCGCCGGCGAGGTCCGCATCCTGTTCCAGATCATCCTGCCGATGGTGAAGCCGGCGGTGTCGATCGTCGCCATCTTCACGGCGATCGCCGTGTGGAACGACTTCTTCTTCCCGCTGATCTTCATCTTCGACGACCGCTACAAGACCGTGCCGCTGGCCATCAGCGTCTTCGTCGGCCAGTACCGCACCGATTGGGGCCTGGTGTTCGCCTCGCTGGCAATCTCCATGGCGCCGATCCTGATCATGTATTGTCTGCTCGCCCGCCAGATTCGCGAGGGCGTCGGCGCCGGGGGAGGCATGAAATGATCGAGGACAGGATTTATGCCGCCAAATCCATCCTGGTCGTCGGCGCGCATGCCTTCGATGCCGAGGTGATCGCCGGACCGCTGGCGGCGGCCGCCGTACTGAGGGGCACCACGGTGACGTTCCTGCACCTGAGCATGGGCGAGCAGGGCCATCCGTGCCTGATCCCCGAGCATTATTGCGCGCAGAAGGAAGACGAAGCGGGCAGGGCGGCCGCGCGCCTCGGCGTCGCCATGCGCAATCTTGGCCTGCATGATGCGTTCCTGCCTTCCGATGACGAGACGGCGCTGAAACTGTGCGATGTCATTCGCGAGCTGAAGCCGGAAGTGGTCATAACCCATTGGCACGGCAGCTGGCACAAGGACCATCGCGCCGCAGCCAAGCTGACGCAGACCGGCATCTTCTTCGCCGCCTTGCCGACCGTTGCGCGCGACCATGCCGCCTTTACGCCGGGCTTGCTGCTGTTCGGCGAGAACTGGGAGGACGATGACGGTTTCCGCCCCGAGCATTTGGTCGACGTCAGCGACGGCTTCGAGGCGTGGAGCGAGGCGGTGAATGAATACGAGTTGGCGCGGGGCCTGAGCAGCTTCCCCTATGTCGATTACTACAGCGCGCTCTACCGTCTGCGCGGCTGCCTGCGCGGCACGCGCCATGCGCAGGCCTTCGCGGCGGCCTCGCATTCCTGGAACGCCGGCAGCGGTCTGTTCGCGCCGCCGGCTGCCGGAGGGCGTCGATGACGCGGGTTCTGGCCATCGATCTCGGCGGCACCAATCTGCGCGCTGCCGTCCAGTCCGGCAATGTCAGCGCGCTGGAGAGGCCGAGCCGCGAACCGGCGCCGGCAAGCCTTGATGCCTTCGTCGCCCGTATCACGGCGCTTTGCGCCGAGGCTGGCGCGGTCAAGGCGTTGGGCCTGGCGGTGCCAGGTCTCGTCGAGGGGTCGGTCTGCCGCTGGATCCCGAATCTCCCTTGGCTCGACGGTGTCGACATCGCGGCGCTGTTCCCGCGGTTGCGCGTCGCCGTTGGCAATGACGCGCAGATCGCCCTGCTGGCGGAAGCCGTTGAAGGCAGCGCGAAGGGCATGTCGGATGCGATCCTGCTGGCAATCGGCACGGGCATAGGCTCGGCGGTGCTCGCCAACCACCGCATCGTCGCCGGCACGCATGGCGGCGCCTGCTCGTTCGGCTGGGCCTGCGCCGACATCAAGGACCATGGCGAGGAGCGCAGCGGCTGGCTGGAGCGCGTTGCATCGGGCCGTGCGCTTGACGCGCTTGCCGGTCAGGTCGGCCTTGCCAGCGGCCGCCAGCTGATCGCGGCTGCCCAGGCGGGCGAACTCGCGGCACAGACCTTGCTCGAGCTGCCGGCGCGCCGGCTGGGCACCGCGCTTGCCGGCGCCGTCGCGCTGCTCGACCCCCAGGTGATCCTGGTTTCCGGCGGCCTTGCCGATGCGCTTGACGTCATCGGACCGCCGCTGCTTGCCGCGCTGCGGCGCCAACTGCCGCCGCATCTGCGCGGCATTTCTCTCAAGGCTGGCGCGTTCGGCCCTGGCGCAGGCCTGGTCGGTGCGGCAGTGGCCGGGCAGGCCGGAAGCGGGTGGAGACAGATCCGATGAGTGAAGCCAGTTTTCAGCAGCCGGATCGCAGAAGGCCCGAGCCGCTCTGGTATCAGGTCGAGGAGGCCATCCGCGCCATCGTCAAGAGCGGCGAATGGGCGACGGGCGACCAGATCCCGGCCGAAGACCGGCTGGGCGCGCTGTTCGGGGTCAGCCGCATCACGCTGCGCCACGCTTTGCGCAATCTGGAGGAAAGCGGATTGCTGCGCCGCGAACACGGACGCGGCACCTTCGTGCGCTCCACCACGCTCGTCGCCGGCACCCGCGAACTGACGAGCTTCACTCAGGAGATGGGCAATATCGGCGTCGTTGCCGGCTCGCGCCTGCTCGATTGCAGCCTCACCACCGCCAATGCGGCAGCGGCCGGCGCGCTGGAGATTGAGGAGGGTGACCCGGTGGTGCGCATCCGGCGGCTGCGGCTCGGCAACAACGAACCGATCGGCATCCAGACGGCGCAGCTCTCAGCCGCACGTGTGCCGGGCTTCCTCGACGCCGGCCTGCTGCAGGGATCGCTGTACGAAGCGCTGGAGCGCCACTACGGCATCGTGCCGGTGGCGGCGCGCGAGAATTATCGCGTCGGCGCGGTTGGCGCGGCGGATGCCGAGCTGCTCGATCTGCCGATCGGCAGTCCGGCTTTCGTGGTCGAGCGTATCGCCACCGACGAGCGCGGTCCGTTCGAGTTCACCGTCTCCATCATGCGTGGCGACCGCTACGAGATACGCTCGACGCTGCGCGCCGGGCGCGTCCCGTCAAATCCGCGAAGCTGATCCATCATCACCCAAGCAGACACTAACAGGAGTACCCACGTGTCCGACCTCTACATTCACCGTCTCGCCGCCCTCATCGACCAGGCAGCGAAAACCAATGAAGCGGCCTTTGCCCAGGCAGCCAGCCGCTTTGCCGACTCGCTTGAAGGCGGCGGTCTGATCCATCTCTACGGTTCAGGCCATTCGGTGCTGCCGGTGCAGGAAGTGTTTCCGCGTTACGGCAGCTATGTCGGTTTCAACCCGCTGACGGACCCGCGCGTGATGTGGCACAATGTGCTCGGCGCCGGCGGCGTGCGTGAGCTGCTGTGGCTGGAGCGCACCGAGAAATACGCCGAAAAATTCCTGGATCATCAGCCGCTCAACAAGGGTGACTCCATCATCATCTTCGGCCACAGCGGCCGCAACTCTTCCGGCATCGATACGGCGCTCTATGCCAGGAAGCGCGGCATCTTCGTCGTTGCGGTCACCAGCAAGAACAATCTCGACAAGCCCGCGACGCACTCCTCCGGCAAGCGACTGGCCGACGCGGCCGATCTCGTCATCGACACCTGCTCGCCGATCGAGGATGCGATCGTGCCGGTCGAGGGCTGGAGCCGTCCGGTCTCCGGCTCTTCGACGGTGCTCGCCATGATCCTGGCGCATGAGCTGGTCGCGCGTACCGCCGAGCAGCTCGCCAAGCGCGGCATCGAACTGCCGGTCTTCGCCTCGCCGACGATCGCGGGCGTGACCCTGCACGACACCGATGTCATCTACGGCGTCTACCGCGAACGCATGCTGGAAGCACAGAAAAAGCACCTGCCGGCCTTCCAGGCGACGATGCGGGGCGAATGATGTTCGGGGCGGGAGGCGTCGCGGACGCCTCCCGCCCATGGATGCGCCCAATGCGAACTTATCATCGTCGATGCAAGACCCGGGCCTATCCCCTTGGCTTCCTTCCGAAGCTCCAGTGTTGCTTTGAAAGCGTAAATAAATAATTTGACGCGCGTAATGACTCTGCGATCTATTGGGAACCGTTAAAACTTGACTGGACAAGTTCGGTCGAGCATTGCTGCTTCCAGGCAACGGCCGCGTGACTGGTGTCGGCCGGGGCGGCGGGCGAGGGCAAGGGACCCTGAATATCGATGGCGGAAAAGACGCACCGCACGATGGATGACTTCGCCCGGGCGTGCGGCGTGTCACGGCCGACCCTGTCGAAATATTTCGATGATCCGACGAGCGTCAAGCCGGCGACGCGCGCCCGCATCGAGGCCGCGCTTCGCTCCTCGGATTATCAGCCGAACCTCTTCGCCCGCAATCTCAACCGCAAGCGCACCCGCAATGTCGGCATCGTCGTGCCGGCGATTACCGATCCGTTCTATGCCGAGATGGTCAGCCGCATTGAACTGCGCTGCCGCGACGAGGGTTTTTGGCCGATCGTCATCTCCTCGCACGGTTCGCCCAGGCTTGAGTCGGAATCGGTCAAGACGCTCACCTCGCTCAAGGTGGCCGGCGCCATCGTGGCCCCGCTGGGATCGGTTTCCGAGCCGGGCGTCTTCGAACGGATGGGCAAAGACATCCCGATCGTCTATTTCGACACCTATATCGAGGGTGACACGCCCTTCGTCGGCAACGACAACCACCAGAGCACGTCGATCATGGTCGATTATCTCTGCCGGTCCGGCGAGCCGCCGGTGTATGTCGACATCCCGCACGTCAACCACAATTCGGGCGAGCGACTGCAAAGCTATATCGAGACGATGCGGGCCGCCGGCCTTGAGCCTGTCGTCATCAACGCGGCGCGCGACTACACCTGGGACTTCGAGCGGATCGGCCATGAATGGATGGAAAGGACGCTCGACAAGGGAGGCCTGCCTGGTCGCACGATCCTGTGCGCCAATGACCGGCTCGCCTTCGGCATCATGTCGGCCGCTTTCACGCGCGGGCTGAAGATCGGCCGCAAGCCCGATTGCGATTTCCGTGTCGCCGCCCATGACGACCACCCGTTGAGCCGCTACACCTGTCCGCCGCTCACCACCATGGCGCAGGACTTCGCCGCAATGGCCGGCCGCAGCGTCGAGATATTGCTGGCCTTGCTCGACGAGGCCCGCCCGCCCGCGCATGACCTCGTGCGAAACGTCAAGCTCGGCGCGACCCTGGTGATGCGTCAGTCGGCCTGAGCGCGCGTCTGCAATTGGAGCCAGGCCGCGGCCTCGCTCATCGCTTGCCGCGCGGCGAGAATGTAGCGGCCCATCGAGACGAAGCCGTGGATCTGGCCCGGCCAGTGCCGCAGGACCAGCGGCACCCCTTCAGCGAGCAGGCGTTCGCCATAGGCGGTCCCTTCGTCGGCCAGGATATCGTGACCGGCGGTCAGGACAAACGCCGGCGCCGCGCCTGCAAGGCTCGATGCCAGCAGCGGCGAAACGCGCCAATCCTTGATGTCGTCCGGGGTGCGCACATAGTGGTCGCGGAACCAGGCCATGGTGGCGGCGGTCAGTCCAAAGCCGTTGCCGAAACGGCGGTAGCTGTCCGCCGTCTGGCGGGCATCGGTGTTGGGATAGATCAGGATCTGTGCGGCAAGCGGCGGTGCTTGCCCGTCGCGGGCGAGCAGTGCCAGCACGGCGGCAAGGTTTCCGCCGGCACTGTCGCCGGCAACGGCGATACGGGCAGGATCGATGCCGAGATCCCCGGCGTCTTGCGCGATGAAGCGGAGCGCTGCCGCGCAGTCTTCGAGCCCGGCGGGGAATTTGTGCTCTGGTGCCAGTCGATAATCGGGGCAGACGACGAGGGCATTGGCCAGATTGGCCAGCCAGCGGCAGATCTCGTCATGCGAATCGAGATTGCCGATGACCCAGCCGCCGCCATGCAGATAGAGCACGGCGCGCGCGCCGGTTCGCGGTGCGCCGATGCCGCGATGGATGCGGATCGGAACCGGGCCGTTCGGTCCGTCGATCTGCCGCTGCGACGTCGCCGCGACCGGCTCATGTTCGCCCTGCTGCGCCGGGAACGAAGCGTTGTAGGCGGCCCGCGCCGCCGCCACGCTGCCGTTCTCGAACGGCGCACCGCCGGCCGCGCGGCCGATTTCCAGGGCACGCAGAGCATCAGGATCGAGCGTCATCGCAATCTCCGTCATGATTGCATCTAGGCGAGCAGGTCGCGCGCCTCGTCCTCCGAGAGTAGGGCCGGCTGGACGACATCGCCAGCAATGGCGACCGGGTTTTTCGTTTCGCCGGAGTGCAGGATCGCCTCCATGATCTCCAGCACATGCAGCGCCAGAGTGCCGGACGCGCGGGGCGTGGCACCTGTCGCGAGCGAACGCACGAGGTCGGCGACGCCGAGCATGCGATAGTTGGCGCGGTCGGGCGCGGCATAGGGCCAGTTGCGGGCGCCGTAGAGTTCGCCCTCGCTGGGGAAATCCTTCCACTCGGCGCCGCGCTCGGACAAGGACACGGTGCCGCCGAACGTGTCGGGGTCGGGCAGGCGCAGCGAGCCCTCCGTGCCGTGCAGTTCGATCGGATGGTTGGAGTGCTTGAAGACGTCCCATGAGGCGCCGAAGGTGACTGTCGCGCCTGACCGGAATTCGAGCAGCGACAGCACGTTGGTCGGCGTGCCGACCTTGAAGGTCGTGTTCTTGAACGGTCCCTCGGCTGATATCAGCCGCTCCTGCTGGCCCCGCGTCGCCATTGCCATGACGCGTTGGACGGGACCGAGCAAATTGACCAGCATGGTCAGATAGTAGGGGCCCATGTCGAACACCGGGCCGCCGCCCGGCTGGTAGTAGAATTGTGGGTTGGGGTGCCAGTGCTCCATGCCGCGGCCCATCATGAAGGCTGTGCCGGTCACGGCGCGGCCGATGGCGCCTTCATCCATCAGGCGGCGCGCCCGCCGCCCGGCGGCGCCGAGGAAAGTATCGGGGGCCGAGCCGAGCAGCAGCCCTCGCTTGGCCGCCTCCGACACCAGGCGGCGCCCGTCGCTGGCCGAGGTCGCCAGCGGCTTTTCGGTGAACACATGCTTGCCCGCCGAAAGCGCCGAAAGCGAAACGTCGAAATGCGCAGCCGGGATGGTCAGGTTGAGGACGAGATCGATCTCGGGATCGGCCAGCATGGCGTCGACGCCGAGCGCGCGGATGCCATATTCCTTCGCCCGCAGCGCCGCCATGTCGGCCGAGATGTCTGCGCAGGCGCGCAGCTCGATGCTGCCGAAGAGGGCGGCATTGCGCAGGTAGGTCATCGAGATGTTGCCGCATCCGACGACGCCGATCCCAAGCTTCGTCTTCGATCGTCCGTGCATTTTCTGTGTCAT
The DNA here is from genome assembly GCF_006442375.1 of Mesorhizobium sp. B2-2-4. NCBI lineage: Bacteria > Pseudomonadati > Pseudomonadota > Alphaproteobacteria > Hyphomicrobiales > Phyllobacteriaceae > Mesorhizobium > Mesorhizobium sp. B2-2-4. Next base: position 210,173 of record NZ_VFWB01000002.1, read on the forward strand.
TCCTCCGATGCGGCCACGCTCTGCCGGATCCATTGCGCCGGCAACGGATCACTCCCCGCAAGCCGATATACAACATTTTGAATATTGACGCGCGTAAAATTTTTATAGACCATGCGAAACCCAGGGGCGCCAAGGAAACCCAGGGCGGCGTCAAGGAATGAACAACATGACGAAGACGAAGCTCAAGGTCGGCTGCCAGACCTTCACCTGGGAAATGCTCGGCAAGGCCTGGACCGGCGGCCCCGACGATCTCCTGAAGGCGATCGCCGATGGCGGCTATGCCGGCATCGAGATCACCGACACCATGATCGGCCGCTATGCAGGCAAGCCGACGGAGTTCGCCGCGGCGCTTGGAGCATCCGGCCTGACGCTGGTCTCCTTCGCCTTCGGTTCGAAAAGCGGCTTCACGCTGAAGGACGAGATCGGCGCCGATCTCGAAACCGCGAGGCGCTGGATCGATTTCGCTGCCGCGTTCCCAGGTGCGCTTGTCTCGATGGGCTCGGCGACCGTCGTCTCCAACGGCTCGCGCGACGACAAATTCGCTATCGCCGCGGAGGTCTACAACAGGGCCGGCGAGCTCGGGCGCAAGGCCGGCGTCCAGGTCGCAGTGCATCCGAGTTCGCACCACAACACGCTGCTGTTCGACCGCGCCGACTACGACGCGATCTTTGCCTTGCTCGAACCCGACCTGGTCGGCTGGGTGCCCGATACCGGCCACATATTGCGCGGCCACAAGGACATGGCCGATACGCTTACCACCTACCGCGACCGCATCCGCTACATCCATCTGAAGGACGTCGACGCCAAGGGTGATTGGGCGATGCTGGGTAAAGGCGTCTGCGACACGCCTGAAGTGATCGAGATCGTCGGTGCTGCGCCGCGCTTCAACGGCTGGCTGGTGCTGGAAGAAGAATCCGACACGGCCGCGGCCGATCCTGCCGGCGCGGTCAAGACCAACCGCCAGACGATGCGCGGCTACGGGGCCTGAGACGATGATCGGGAAACAGGACAGGCGCCTCAGGGTCGGCGTGCTCGGCTGCGGCCCCATCGCGCAGTTCGCGCATCTGGAATCTTGTGCAAAGGCCGTCAATGCCGACCTCTACGCCATTTGCGACGCCGCGCCCGACCTGCTCGCCCGCATGGGCGCCACCTACGAGCCGCGGAAGATGTATGCCGACTATGACGAGATGCTCGCCGATCCGGAGCTGGAAGCGGTCATCGTCGCCACCTCGGACGCCTATCACGTGCCGATGTCGATCAAGGCACTCGACGCCGGCAAGCATGTGCTGTGCGAAAAGCCGATCGGAACTTCGGTCGAGGAAGGCGAGGCGCTGGCGGCGGCGGTGAAACGCTCCGGCAGGATCCTGCAGGTCGGCCACATGAAACGCTTCGATCCGGCGCTGGAGGCGGCGCGCGACTTCGTCCGCGACGAAATGGGCGAGGTGCTGGCGCTGAAGGCCTGGTATTGCGATTCCACCCACCGCTACACCAATACGGATGCGGTGCAGCCGCTGCCTGTCACCAGCAAGCTGGCGAAGAAACCGTCCGGCAATCCGAAGGCGGATCTCCGGCAGTATTTCATGCTGGCGCACGGCTCGCATCTGGTCGATACGGCCCGCTTCCTCTGCGGCGAGATCACGGCCGTACGCGCCCGTCTCAACGAACGCTTCGGCGCCTATTGCTGGTTCGTCGAGACCGAGTTCGCCAGCGGCGCGCTCGGCCATCTCGATCTCACCGTCGCCGTACGCATGGACTGGCACGAGGGCTTCCAGCTCTATGGCGAGAACGGCTCCGTCATCGCCAAGACGTTCAATCCCTGGTACTTCCGCGCCAGCGAGGTCGATATCTTCCATGAGAAGGACGCGACCTCGCGAAAACCGCTCGGCGCCGACGGCCATTTCTTCCGCCGCCAGCTGGAAGGTCTCGCCGACACGGTGCTGAACGGCGCGCCGATGCGCGGTGCCAATGTCGAGGACGGCATTGCCTCGATCCGCGCCATGGTCGCCATTGCCCGCTCCGTCGAGACCGGCGAGCGGATCGAGCTCGCTTCCGTCTCGGGTGCGGTCTGATGCGTCTCGGCGTCTTCGCCAAGACCTTTGCGGGCACCGAGCCGGCTGTTGTGCTGGAAGCAGTGCGGCAGGCGGGCTATGAGACGACGCAATTCAATCTCGCTTGCGCCGGCCTGCCGTCGATGCCCGATGCGGTGCCGGACGCAGCCATTTCGGCCATTCGCGCCGCCGCCCGATCAACAGGCGTATCGCTCGCCGCCCTGTCGGGCACCTACAACATGGCGCATCCAGACAAGGCGGTGCGCGATGATGGTCTTCGCCGCCTTGCCGTCGTCATCGATACAGCCGCCGCCCTCGACATTCCGCTGGTCACGCTCTGCACCGGCTCGCGCAATGCAGCCGACCAATGGGCCTATCATCCCGACAACGCCACACCGGCCGCCTGGTCCGACATGGCCACTGAGATGGAAAAGGCGCTGGCGCTGGCCGAAGGCGCAGGCGTCGATCTCGGCATCGAGCCCGAGCAGGCCAACATCGTCACCTCGGCGAAGGATGCCACCCGCTTGATCGCCGACATGGGCTCGAAGCATCTGAAGATCGTGCTCGATCCGGCGAACCTGTTCGAGCATACGACGCCGGAGGAGGCGCGCGCCATCGTCGCGGCGGCGATCGACGAGGCCGCTGCCCATATAGCCATGGCGCATGCCAAGGACCGGCATGCCGACGGCCGCTTTGCCACAACAGGGGAGGGCATTGTCGATTTTCCGGATTTCGTCGCGCGGCTGAACACTGTGAAATTCGATGGCCCGCTTGTCACGCACGGACTGTCGGCCGACGAAGCTCCCGCCGTTGCCGCCTTTCTGCGCCGCCTGCTCCGATGAGCGTCGCACCGACGACCATGCTTCGCGACGATGCGGCGCTTCGTGTCTTCGACACGGAGCAAGGCAGGCTTCCCGTCGTCTTCCAGCACGGTCTCGGCGGTGACGCCGCCCAGGTGGCGCAGAGTTTTCCCGACGGCCCGTCGCGACGCCGGCTCACTGTCGAATGCCGGGCGCAAGGCGGCTCCGGTGCCGGCCATAAGCGCCCCTTTTCGATCGCCATGTTCGCCGACGACGTGCTGACCGCCGCCGATGCGGCCGGCATCGAACGCTTCGTCGCCGGCGGCATCTCGATGGGTGCGGCGATCGCGCTGCGCCTGGCCGTCCGGCATCCCGAGCGCGTCACCGGCCTGGTGCTGGTCCGGCCGGCCTGGGCCTTCGACGCGGCCCCTGAAAACATGCGTCCCTATGCGGAAGTGGCCGAGCTCATCCGAAACCGTCCGCCGAACGAGGCGCGCGCCGTCTTTGCCGCTTCGGCCACGGCCGCCCGGTTCCGCGCCGAGGCACCCGACAATCTGGCTTCCCTTCTCGGTTTCTTCGAGCGCGACAATGCAGCGGACTTCGCCGAAATGATGCAGGCAATCGCTGGCGATGGGCCCGGCGTTTCGCGGGCCGCAGCCTCTGCGCTCTCAATCCCCACACTCGTCGTCGGAAGCGGCGTCGACCTCGTCCATCCCTTGGCGACTGCCCGCGAACTGGTGAAGACAATCCTCAACGCGATCTTCACCGAGGTGACACCGAAGGCCACCGACAGGGATCGCCACTTCGCCGAAATCCGTGCCGCGATCGGCGGCTTTCTCGATAAAAATTTCAACAACCAGGACCAGTCATGATCTCGAAACCCCTTTCAGGCCCGGCCGCCATCGCCGCATTGCCGCGCGATCGTCTGATCGCCGAGTTCTCGCTGTGGTCGGCCGATCTCGCCAATTTCGAGAGCGACCTCAGGCGCATCGAACCCTATGTCGATCTTCACCACATCGATGTCGCTGACGGCTACTTCGCGCCGTCCTTCCTGTTCTTTCCCGATCTGGTCGCCCGTATTGCCAAACTGACGGCCAAGCCCATCCATGTCCATCTGATGGTCGACGGGACAATCGTCGAGGAACAGACGCGCCAATTCATCGAGGCCGGCGCCGACATGATCAGCGTCCATGCCGAGAATGGCGAAGCAGGATTGCGCGCCGTGCGGCTGGCGCGCGAACTTGGCGCCGAAGCCGGCGTCGTGCTGCGGCTGGAAACGTCCGTCGAAGCGGTGAGGCCCTTCGTGTCCGAAGTCGCGTTCGTCACGCTTCTGGGAACCGCGATCGGCGTCAAGGGGCAAGGCCTTTCGGAGAAAGCCTGTGACAGGCTGGGCGCTGCCCGCGCCATCCTGAGGAAAGCCGGCCGCGAGGCGGACGTGGTTCTTGCCGCCGACGGCGGCATCCGCCACGAGACGGTGCCGCTGCTGCGTGCCGCGGGTGCCGAGACCGTGGTTCTTGGTTCGCTCGCCTTCGGTGACAAGGATCTGGCCGGCCGCATCGGCTGGCTGCACGGGCTGAAAGTCGCGGCATGAGCAACGAGGCCGCTCTCGCGATCGATCTGGGCGGCACCGAGCTTCGTGCCGCCCTGGTCGACCGTGATGGCAAGATACTGGCGTTCGCGGCGGTGCCGACGCAGGCGCAGGCCGGTCCCGAAGTGGTGATCGGCCAGATCGAGGCTCTCGCCGCGACCATCCATGCCGAGGCGCCGGCGCTCGCCATCCTTGGCGTCGGCGTCGGCGCGCCGGGACCGCTCGATCCGCTGGCCGGCATCGCCGTCGGGCCGCCGACGCTTGCCGGCTGGCTGGACGTGCCGCTCGCCGACATTCTCGAGCGGCGGCTCGGCCTGCCGGTGCGTCTGGAGAACGACGCCAATGCGGCAGCGCTCGGCGAGTGGCGCTTCGGCGCCGGCCACGGCGCCCGTTCGCTCGTCTTCGTCACCGTCTCGACCGGCATCGGCGGCGGCGTCGTCGTCGACGGGCGCATCCTGCATGGCCGCCGGGGTCTTGCCGCCGAGATCGGCCACATGACCATAACCAACGAAGGCGAGCGCTGCATATGCGGCGTCGTCGGCTGTTTCGAGGCCATCGCCTCGGGCACCGCGCTCGGCCGCCGCGCCAATGCCGCGACGTCGGCCTTCGACGGCTCGACGCTGCGCCGCCTCTCGGCTAATGCCGAGGTGACGGGCCGCCATGTCGTCGATGCAGCGCGGCTGCAGGACGATCTCGCCCTGGCCCTGCTCGAGGAGGAAGCGCGCTGGCTCGGCGTCGGCTTCACCAACCTCCTGCATCTCTATTCGCCCGACGTGCTGGTCGTCGGCGGCGGCATCGCCAATGGCCTCGATCTGATGGCTCCGGCAATAGAGGCGACAATCCGCCAGCGCGCCATGCGCGCCTATCGCGACGTGCCGGTGGTTCAGGCCCAGCTCGGCCGCCACGCCGGGCTGATCGGCGCGGCAAGCCTTGTCCTGTTCGCCGATGGCACGGCCCGCCTGCCTGTCGACGGGCCGAGCAGATATCCCGGACACGAGGACGGACACTGATGGTCGAGGTCAAGCTGCGCGGCGTGCGCAAGTCCTGCCGCCTCACGCGGTGAACATACGAAAAATGGCCGGAGGCAGCGATGCCTCCGGCCGTTTGCTATCGCTGTGCGGCCGTTGTGATTACTCGGCTGGAACGATGTCCGCCGGCAGGCTGTCGTCGGCCGTTCCCGCCAGCGCCCTGGCCAGCTTGGCCTCGTCGAGCTCGCCTTCCCAGCGCGCCACCACCAGCGTCGCCACCGCATTGCCGACGAAGTTGGTCAGCGCCCGGCATTCCGACATGAAGCGATCGACGCCGAGGATCAGCGCCATGCCGGCGACAGGCACAGCCGGCACCACCGAAAGCGTGGCGGCAAGGGTGATGAAGCCGGCGCCGGTGATGCCGGCCGCCCCCTTGGAGGAAAGCATCGCCACCAGGAGCAGCAGGATCTGGTCGCCGAAGGAGAGGTGGATGTTCGTCGCCTGCGCGATGAACAGCGCGGCCAGCGTCATGTAGATGTTGGTGCCGTCGAGGTTGAAGGAATAGCCGGTCGGGATGACCAGCCCGACCACCGAGCGCTTCGCGCCGGCCTTCTCCATTTTCTCCATCAGCGAGGGCAGTGCCGCTTCCGAAGACGAGGTGCCCAGCACCAGAAGCAGCTCCTCCTTGATGTAGCGGATCAGCGACAGGATGGAGAAGCCGTTGTAGCGGCAGACGGCGCCCAGCACGATGAACACGAACAGAAAAGCGGTCATGTAGAAGGTGCCGACCAGCATGGCGAGGTTGATGACCGAGCCGATGCCGTATTTGCCGATGGTGAAGGCCATGGCACCGAAGGCGCCGATCGGGGCTGCCTTCATCAGCACGCTGACCAGCTTGAACATCGGCGCCATCAGCGCCTGCAGGAAATTGAGCACCGGCGCGCCCTTGTCGCCGACCAGGGCCAGCGCGATGCCGAACAGCACCGAAAAGAACAGCACCTGCAATATGTCGCCGTCGGCGAAGGCGCCGACGATGGTCGTCGGGATGATGTTCATCAGGAAGCCGGTGACCGACTGGTCGTGCGCCTTGGCGGCGTAGCTGTTGACGGTCGCGGCGTCGAGCGTCGCCGGGTCGATGTTGAAGCCGGCCCCGGGCTGCACGACATTGGCCACGATCAGGCCGATGATGAGCGCCAGTGTCGAGAAGGTGAGGAAGTAGAGCATCGCCTTGCCGGCGACGCGGCCTACCTTCTGCAGGTCGCTCATGCCGGCGATGCCGGTGGCGACCGTCAGGAAGATAACCGGGGCGATGATCATCTTGACCAGCTTGATGAAGGCGTCGCCAAGCGGCTTCATGCTCTCGCCGAGCGACGGATAGAAATGGCCGAGCAGGATACCGACGGTGATCGCCACCAGCACCTGCACGTAGAGTTGGGCGTAAAGCGGCTTGCGCTGCGCGGCGGGCGCGCGTGATTGGTCTGCCATGTGCATCTGCTATCTCCCTGGCCGGAGGGAACGGCACGCGCCGCCCCGCAAGACTTCTCCCATCGCGGCGCTCCGGTCGCTCGCCGCTGTCGAGAGTTTTGCAAGCGCCGTGCCAGATCGAGAAAAAGCCGGAACCCTGGATTCCCGGCAGTTTTGTCCCCGCTTCGATGGAGGCCTGTGCGGATTTCCGCACTCGCCCTTGTTTGCCTGGGCGGAGTTTCGCATTACAGTGGCTGCTGAACAGCGAACGGTGGAGAGGGCAGACGCCGCAGGCAGACACCGATAGCGCATCCCCGGAGTTCGCCGGCCGCGACCTGCTGCGCGAAGCGATGGCCAGGCTGCGTGACGGCCGCTGGCTCATTCTCCTGATCGGCCTGGCAATGCTGGCGGGAGCGGTCGCGATTGCCGGGCGCCTTGCCGCCAACCAGGCTGCCGGCGATCTGCGCGACGGAGCACTGGCAGCCTTGCCGCTGGCGGCGGGCACCCTGACCGGCGAAATCGAAAAGCAGCGTCTCGTTCCCTTGGTGCTGGCACGCGACGATGCCGTGCGCGACGCGTTGCGCCGGGCCGGCAAAACGCAAGAGACGGCGCTCGACGACAAGCTCCGGGCCATTGCCGCCGATGCCTCGGCATCCGCCATCTATGTCATCGACACGGCAGGCATCGCGATATCGGCCAGCAACGCCGGCGAGCCGGGCAGCTTCGTCGGCATCGACTACAATTTCCGCCACTATTTCACCGACGCCATGACCAAGGGCGCCGCCAGCCAGTATGGCCTCGGCACGATCAGCGGCAGGCCGGGACTTTATCTCGCCAGCCGCGTCGATGACGGCAAGACGCCGCTCGGCGTTGCCGTACTGAAGGTCGAACTCGACGGAGTCGAAGCCAATTGGCGCTCCAGCGGCTTTGTCGTCTTCGTCACCGACGAGCGCGGTGTCGTGCTGGCGACCAGCCGGCCCGAGTGGCGTTTCCACGCGCTTGCGCCGCTCTCGGCCGCGGATGCCGCGACAGCCCACGCGCAGCTTCAACTCGCCGAAACCGGCTTCGAACCGCTGCCGATACGACGCGGTGCCGGTGACGGCCTGGCGACAATCGACAATGCCGGAAAATCGCGCCAGTTCGTCGAAGTGGTGCAGGACCTGCCCGGCGCCGTTCCCGGCTGGCGTCTGTGGCTGCTCACACCTGCCGATGCCGCCTTGACGTCGGCCGTCAACACGGCGCGCCTGACCACGCTGCTGGCGTTGCTGTTAACGGGTTTGCTTGCCTACGTGCTTCTCAGGCGCCGCCGTGCGCGCCACCTGAGGCAGGAAGCGCTGGCGCGCATGAATGCCGAGCTGGAGAGCAGGGTAAGCACACGAACGGCGGAACTGACCCGCTCCAACACGGCCCTTGCCGGCGAGATCGCCGAGCGCGAAAACGCCGAGGCCAAGGTCCGTCGGCTGCGCGACGATCTCGCCCAGGCCAACCGGCTTTCCATCCTCGGCCAGATCGCCGCCGGCGTCGCGCATGAGATCAACCAGCCGGTGGCGGCGATACGCACCTATGCCGAGAATGCCGGCCACTTCCTGCATGGCGGCAAGGTCGAATCCGTCGCGGGCAACCTGACATCGATCGTGTCGATGACCGAGCGCATCGGCGCGATCACCAGCACGCTGCGAACCTTCGCGCGGCGGCCAGGCGTCGCCGCCTCGCCGCTGCCGGTGCGTGAAGCGATCGACGGCGCGCTGTCACTCCTGTCCGGCCGCATCCGCGATTCCGGCGTCACCGTCGTCAAGCCGCGCGGCACCGCCTCGCCGACGGTCATGGCCAGCCGCATCCGGCTGGAGCAGATCCTGGTCAATCTCTTGCAGAATGCGCTGGATGCCCTGAAGGACCGGCCCGATCCGCGCATCGAGATCGAGCTTGCCGAGCGCGACGACAGGGTGCTGGTTTCGGTGCGCGACAACGGCCCTGGCCTCGGGCCGGAAGCGGCCGGCAATTTGTTCATGCCGTTCCAGACCACCAAGGAAAGGGGGCTTGGCCTCGGTCTGGTGATCTCGCAGGAGATCGCCCAGGAACTGGGCGGCACGCTGCGCCTCGATCCGGGCAGCACGAAAGGCGCATCCTTCACCATAGATCTGAGGCTAATTGAATGACTGAGGGATCAGGGCTGGTCGCGCTCGTCGAAGACGACGCGGATCTGCTTCACGCCACCACGCAATTGCTCGAGCTTGCCGGCTTCGGCGTGATCGCGTTCAAGGCCGCGGAGGCAGCGCTTGCCGCCGTCGACCGGGATTTTCAGGGCGTGGTGGTCAGCGACATCCGCATGCCCGGCATGAACGGTTTGCAGCTGTTCGATCGGATCAGGGCGATCGACATCGACATACCGGTGATCCTGGTCACCGGACATGGCGATATTGATCTCGCGGTGGCCGCGCTCAAGGATGGCGTCTACGATTTCATCCCGAAACCCTATGCCGGCGAGCGCCTTGTCGAAGCGCTGAAGCGGGCAAGCGAAAAGCGGCGGCTGGTGATGGAGAACCGGCGGCTGCACGAGGCCGCCGCGCAGGCCGCCGACGGCCTGCCGCTGATCGGCGAGGCGCCCGCCATCCGCCGCCTTCGCGAGACCTTGCGCCAGATCGCCGACATGGATGTCGACGTGCTGGTGGAAGGGGAGACCGGCACCGGCAAGGAGGTGGTGGCGGATCTCCTGCACCGATGGAGCCGGCGCCGCGCCAAGCCTTTCGTGGCGCTGAATTGCGGTGCCCTGCCGGAGACCGTCATCGAGAGCGAGCTGTTCGGCCACGAGCCGGGTGCGTTCACCGGGGCGCAGCGGCGGCGGATCGGTCGCATCGAGCATTCGAGCGGCGGCACGCTGTTCCTCGACGAAATCGAATCCATGCCGCCGCCGCTACAGGTCAAGCTGCTGCGGGTGCTGGAAACGCGCAGCCTCACCCCGCTCGGCTCCAACGAAACGCGCCGCCTCGATCTGCGGGTCGTCGCGGCAACGAAGGTCGATCTAGGCCGGCCGGACCAGCGCGGCGATTTTCGCGAGGATCTCTATTTCCGCCTCAACGTCGTGACGCTGCGCATCCCGCCGCTGCGCGAGCGGCGCGGCGACATCCCGCTGCTGTTCGGGCATTTCCTGGGTAACGCCTCGCAGCGTTTCGGCCGTCCTGTCGCGGCCGTGAATGCCGCGGTGAGCGACCATCTCCAGTCGCATGACTGGCCCGGCAATGTGCGCGAGCTCGCGCATTTTGCCGACCGGGTCGCGCTTGGCCTCGGGCCCGACGAGGAGGCCAGGGCAACGTCCGCGCGCTTGCCGGAGCCCTCGGCGGCGCTGCCCGAACGGGTCGGCCGCTACGAGGCGCAACTCATCCGCGAGGCTTTGCGCGATCATGCCGGCGACATGCGCGGGGCCATCGACGCACTCGGCGTGCCGCGCAAGACTTTCTACGACAAGCTCAAGCGCTACGGCATTTCCGCCTCCGAATTCCGCAATGGTGGCGCCCCGGACCAGCACCCTGTTCGGGGACGGATATAGGCGTTGCGCAGGCGCTCCGGCCTTCGTAACTCTGTTCATCTCCCGTTGCGCATTTCGGATGAGCCATGATCACGACACTTGAAACGACGGCAACCCCCTTGCCCGAGGAGCTCGCCTTTCTCGGCGAGCGGTTGATGGCGTTCAACGACGGCGATGTCGGCGCTTCCGAAAGGAAGGCCCTTGCGGTGTTCGTGCGTGATGAAGCCGGCGCGATTGTCGCGGGCACTTCGGGCTACACCGCCTGGGGCTGGCTCTACGTGCAATGGCTGTGGGTCGACGAAAGGCTGCGCGGTCGGCACATGGCCGGCACGATGCTGGACGCGGCTGAGAAGGAGGCGATGGCGCGCGGCTGCCAGAACGCCTGGATCGACACCTTCAACCCCAACGCCGCCAGGGTCTATCGGCGCCAGGGCTATCAGCCCTTCGGAACGCTCGCCGATTTCCCCGTCGGCCGCAGCCGCGTCTTCCTGCAGAAAAAACTGTCGGACGCCTGATCAACCAGCCAGCCGTCCGCCGCGCATCGGCTGCGGCGCGCCCGTCGTGCTGGGGAAACTGATCGGCAGGCCGCGCAGCACGCGCACCGCCAAAAAGGCAAAACACTCCGCCTCCACCGCGTCGCCGCTCCAGCCGAGGCTTTCGGCCTGCACCACCTCGACACCGGCGCGGCTAGCGATCATTGCCATCATCGTCGGGTTGTGGCGGCCGCCGCCGCTGACCACCAGTCTTTTCGGCCGGCTCGGCAGAAGATCGAGTGCCTTGCCGACCGCGGCGGCGGTGAAGGCGGTCAAAAGCGCGGCGCCGTCCTCGGCGTTCAGGCCATCCGCCATGGCGGCGCCGAAGTCGAAACGGTCCAGCGATTTCGGATAGGGTTTGGTCAAATAGGGATGTTGCAGCAGCTTGGCGAGCCGGGCTTCGTCGACCGTTCCCGCCCGGCCAAGCGCGCCGTCGCGGTCCATTTCGCCGAGCCCCTTTGACTTGATGAAGTCGTTGAGCGGCGCGTTGGCGGGGCCGGTGTCGAAGGCAACGACATTGTCGCCGCCGTCCCACCAGGTGATGTTGGCGACGCCGCCCAGGTTGAGCACGGCCACCTCGCCACTGGCGCCGGCGCTGCGCATCAGCGCAGTGTGATAGGCGGCCGCCAACGGCGCGCCCTGTCCTCCGGCGCGCATGTCGGCAGAGCGGAAATCATAGGCAACCTTGGTGCCGAGGATCGCATGCATCAACTCGCCGTCGCCGAGCTGCCGGGTCTGGCCGAGCCGGCCGATTTGCGGCGCGCGATGCAGCACGGTCTGGCCGTGGAAGCCGACGACGCCGATGTCAGCCATCGTCATCCCATAACCTTCGACGAGCTCCCCGACCGCCGCCGATTGCGCGCGCGTCAGCGCCTCCTCGGCGTCGCGGAAGATCGCCGGCTCCGGTCCGGTGAAATTCCAGGCTCGCGCCTGCTTCAGCGTCTCTTCCAGCAGCGAGCGGATCGACGGGGGGTAGGGCATCAGCCGGTAGGTGCCGAAATCGTCGATGCGCTCGCCATCGGTCTTGATCAGGGCGACATCGATGTTGCCGTCCAGCACGGTGCCGGTCATCAGGCCGACGGCCCAGATGGATTCCATTATCGAACTCCATTGATGAGATCGCCGACCGCTTGGCGAAGCGCGACGATTCCGCTGTCGAAGTGACGTGTCGGATGGATCCGGTTGGTAAGCAAGGTCCAGGCCTTGCCTCTGTCGAAGTCGATCCACAGCCCCGTGCCGGTAAAGCCGGTATGGCCTATCGTTCCGGGGCCGCACAAAGCGCCGCCGGACCAGCCGTCATAGGGACGCTCCCAGCCATGGGTGCGGGTGGCGGACAAGGGCGTGCGCATCGGCGCGATCGACCGTTCGGATGCGCCGGTCAGCAGCCCTTGGGCGAAATCGAGCACCGAGGCCGCCGTGCCGAACAGGCCGGCATGGCCGGCCCCTTGCAGCGCCGCGCAATTGTCGTCGTGAACCTCGCCGGACAGAACCCGATGGCGCCAGGTGCAGTCTTCTGTTGCAGCGGCGAGATCTGGCTCGGCGGACCACGCAAAGCCCGGGCCGGGCTCCATGTCGCGGATGGTTTTGCCCGACAGCCGCTCGAGCGCAAAACCGAGCAGGATGAAATTGATGTCGGAATAGACCGGATCGCGGGCCCGCCATTCCCGTTGCAGGATGAAGGCGCGCAGCAAGTCGGGGTCGCGCCCGTAAGTGTAGATCGGTTCGACGGCCGGGAAGGGCGTCTGGTGCCCGAGGCACTGGCGAAACGTCACCTTCCGCTCCCAGGCACTCGCGTCATATTGGCGAAGGTCCGGCAGCACCGAGACGAGTGGTGCGTCGAGATCGATGGCACCGTCCTGAGCCAGCGCCAGAATGCGCGGCGTGGTGAAGATCACCTTGGTCAGGGATGCCAGGTCGAACCAGGTCTCCTCACGCATCGGTCGCTGCTTAGGCACGAGTTGGGCTGAGCCGATCGCCCTGGTGATGCGGTCGCCATTCCTGTCAACGATGCCGAGCACGCCACCGGGGATGCGCTTGGCGGCAACTGCCGCTGCGAGTGGTTGGAACGCGCGGTCGAAGATCTGGGCGAGGTTGGTCAATGCGGGCCTCCTGAAAGGCCGAGTTCCGTCACACCCCCCTCTGCCCGGCAGGACAGAGGGGGGTGCTGTCCCGCCGACCTAACCGAGCCCAGGGCACCATGCATCACCCTTCCACCCTCGCCATATGATCTACCCCAAATTCCTCCCATCTCGCCGGCGCCGGCTCAAACCCTTGCGGGCGCACCAGGGAAGGCACCTGGCGTGTGTCGACCTCGAAACGCTCATGCCGCCGGTCGATGGCCGGAACCGCTGATATGAGCTTCTTCGTGTAGGAATGTTTCGGCGCCGACAGCACCGAGGCCGCGTCTCCGATCTCGACGATCTGGCCGGCATAGATGACGGCGATGCGATGAGCGATCCGCTCGACGACAGCCATATCGTGCGAGATGAACAGATAGGCCAGCCCGAACTCGCGCTGCAGGTCGACCAGCAGCTCCAGCACCTTGGCCTGCACTGAAACATCGAGGGCGGAAACCGCTTCATCCAGAACGACGACCGACGGGTTGAGCATCAGCGCGCGGGCGATGCACAGCCTTTGCCGCTGGCCTCCGGAGAATTCGTGCGGATAGCGCTGCAAACTGTTCTGCGGCAGGCCGACGCGCTCCAGCAGGCTCGCCATCCTGGCTCGCGTTTCGGCGTCCGCCCGGCCGCCATTGGCGATCACCGGCTCCGCCAGGATGCTCTCGATGCTCAGCCGCGGGTTGAGCGAAGCGTAGGGATTCTGGAAAACCATCTGCACGGGCTTGGCGCCGTGCTTTGCCGAGGCCGTCCGGGCGCCGACCGAGAAGCTGCCGCGCGTCGAGCGCACCAGCCCAAGGACTGCTTTCGCGGTGGTTGATTTGCCCGAGCCACTCTCGCCGACAATGGCCAATGTCTCTCCCGGCATCAGGTCGAAGTCGACACCGTCCACGGCGTGCACCGCGCCGCTGGCATGGCTGAAGAAACTGCTCTTGAGCGGAAACCGCACCACGAGGCCGTTGACCTCAAGGGCCGGGTCCGTCCTTGCGTTCTTGTCGCGCTGCCCGTCCGTGCGTGTCGCGCGGCCGTGGGCGAAATGCGGCACATCCTGCAACAGATGCTGCGTGTAGGCGTGCTGCGGCCTGTCGAGGACCTGGTTCAGTTCGCCCTGTTCCACGGCCTGCCCGTTCTGCATCACCATCACAGTGTCGGCGATCCCGGCGACAAGGCCGATGTCGTGGGTGATGAAGATCATCGACATGCCGCTTTCCTGCTTGAGCTCCGCAAGCAGCGCCATGATCTGCGCCTGTACCGTCACATCGAGCGCCGTGGTCGGTTCGTCGGCGATCAGCAGACGCGGATTGCAGGCGAGCGCAATGGCGATCATTACCCTTTGCAGCATGCCGCCCGACAGCTGGTTGGGCGTGTATTTTAGCCGCCTTGCCGCATCGGGGATGCGCACCCGGTCGAGCGCGTCCTTGGCCGCCGCCGTGGCCTGCCGGCCGGTCAGGCCGCGATGCAGCCGGAACGATTCCTCGATCTGGGTGCCGATCGTCAGCACAGGATTGAGCGAGGTCATGGGCTCCTGGAAGATCATGCCGATCTCTGCGCCGCGAATCCCGGTCAGTTGCGGCTCGGTCGCGGTCGTCAGGTCGAAGAGACTGCCGTCGGCCCGTTTCAGCGTCATGGCGCCGCCGGTGATGCGGCCGCCGCCGAAATCGATGAGACGGTTGATCGACAGTGCGGTGACGGACTTGCCCGAGCCGCTTTCGCCGACAATGGCCAGCGTTTCGCCGTCGGCGAGATCGAAGCTGACGCCGCGCACCACCTCATTGGCTCTCGGGTCGCGGCCGAAGCCGACGCCCAGGTTGCGGACCGACAGAAGCGGGATCATGCGAGCGCTCTCCGCATCTTCGGATCGAGGATGTCGCGCAAGGCGTCGCCCAAGAGGTTGAAGCCCAGAATACTGATCATGATCGCCAGGCCCGGGAAGATCATCAGCCATGGGGCGGTTTCCATCAGATTGCGGCTGTCGCTCAGCATCAGTCCGAGCGAGGCGGCCGGCGGCTGCGTGCCGAGACCGAGGAAGCTCAGGCCGGCCTCGGTCAGCAATGCCCAGGCGAGCGCCAGCGTCACCTGGACGGTTAAGGGCGCGATCAGATTGAGCAGCAGGTGCCGCGTGATGATGTAGCTCGAGCTGCTGCCGAAGGTGCGCGCGGCGTCGACGAATTCGCGCGCCTTGAGCGACAAAGCAGGGCCGCGCACCACGCGTGTGAAAATCGGCATATAGACGATGCCGATGGCGACCACGCTGGTCCATGTGCCCGGTCCGGCAACGGTGACGATCAGCAGCGCCAGAAGAATGGCAGGAAAAGCCAGCAGCACATCCATGATCCGCATCAGCACGCCGTCCCAGCGACGCCCGAGCCAAGCGGCGGCGAGCCCAAGCACGGTGCCGGCAAGCGCGGCGAAGGCGACCGAAAAGAAGGCCACTGTGAAGGACTGGCCGACGCCCGCCATCAGCCGGCTCGCCACGTCGCGGCCGAACAGGTCGGTGCCCATCGAGTAGGCGGCACTGGGCGCATGCAGCCGGTCGACCCGGTATTGCGTGATCGGATTGTGCGGGGTCAGTCCCAACAGGCCGAGGATGGCGACCAGGAGATAGACGCCGACGATCACGCCGCCGATACGGCCGCTGCTGTGCCTGAAGATGGCGCGCAGCATGCGCATCACTGCTCGCCCAGCCGGATGCGCGGATCGAGCGCGACATAGGCGAGGTCGACCAGGAGATTGACGATCATGAAGTTGAAGGCGATGAACAGCACGCTGCCCTGCACCAGCGCGTAGTCGCGCTGGAGGATGGCGTCGAGCACCATGCGGCCGAGGCCGGGCAGGGCATAGATCTGCTCGACGATGACCGCGCCGCCGAGGAGATAGCCGAACTCGATGCCGCTCAGCGTCACCACGGGGATCAGCGCGTTGGGGAGCGCATGTCGCCAGATGACGCTGCGCGCCGAGGCGCCCTTGCTGCGGGCGGTGCGCACATAGTCGTCGCTCAACACGTCGAGCATGGCCGAGCGCGAGATGCGGGTGACCGAGGCGGCGAAGGCGAAGCCGAGCGTGATGGCAGGCAGGATCAGCTGGCTGAGATTACGCAAGGGATCCTGCCAGAGCGGCGTGAATTCGCCCATGGCCGGCAGCACGCCGAAGCCGGCCGACAGCGCGTAGATGATCAAAAGGCCGAGCACGAAGCTCGGCGTCGACTGGCCGATCATAGCGACGACGCGCACACCGAGGTCGGACAGTTTCTCACTATGCGTGGCGGCGTAGATGCCCGCCGGCATGCCGGCTGCGAGTGCGATGATCATCGACAGCACGGCCAGTTCCAGCGTCAGCGGGAAGCGCTCGAGGATGACGTCCAATACCGGCCTACCATAGGTGACGGAGATGCCGAAATTGCCGTGCAGGATGCCGCCGATCCAGCGCCAGTACTGGACGAACCAGGGCTGGTCGATGCCGAAATAGGCGGCGAGCGCATCGCGCTGTGCCGGCGTCAGCAGGCCGGCTTCGGTGCCCAGCATCGCGGTGATCGAATCGCCCGGCACCATCCGGATCGCCACGAAGACCAGGATCGACACGCCAAGCAGGACGAGAGGAAACGCCGCAAGTCGTCGCATCAGATAATTCACGCGAAGAAGACCTCTCGTCTAGAGCATGATGCCGAAAAGTGTGAAACGGTTTTCGGACGACATCATGCTCTATCCCTTTGATCTGGAGGCGGATTCAAATTTCAGGTCGATTCAACCTGAAATCATCCGTCTCCAGGGCCGCCCACGGCTACTGCTGGATGGTAACCTTGCTGAGGCTGAACAGCGTGCCCGTCGGCGTCGGCACGAACCCGGCGACGTTCTTCTGCTGGGCGGTATAGCTGTAGGACGTGTAGAGCCAGATCCAGGGCGAGACTTCGGCGAGGTGCTTCTCGAACTCGGTGAAGATCGCCTTGCGCTTGGCCGGATCGGTCTCGGCGCGGCCTTTCTGCATCAGGCTGTCCAGCGTATCGTCGATGTAGTTGGCCACCTTCTGCAGATTGCCTGATTTGGTCCAGTAGCGGTTATACATGGTGTAGGGGTCGGCGCGGCCGCCATTGAGCGCGATCGCCATGTCGAAATCGCCCTTCAGCCAGGCGTCGACATAGACGTTGAGCTCCATCATCTTGATGTCGAGCTTGACGCCGATCTCGGCGAGCTGCGATTGGATGACCTGGGCTTCTGCCGCCGCCGTCGGCGGCTCGCCGGTGGCGCCGATCACGGTCGCCGAAAAGCCGTCGGCAAAGCCTGCCTCCGCCATCAACTTCTTGGCCTTCTCGACATCACGCTTGTAGCAGAAGAGCTGGCTTGGATCGGTCGCAAGTGCTGGGATGGTCAGCGGTCCGGTGACCTTGCCTTCACCGAGCGCGGCGGTGTCCAGAACCTCCTGCCGGTCGATGGCGCAGGAGATCGCCTGGCGCACCTTGAGTTCGGTCATCGGCTTGCGTGACGGATTGAGCTGCAGCACGTTATAGGCCAGCACCGGCGCGCGGTTCAGTTGCAGGCTAGCCTCCTTCGGCACCAGCGTGGCGACGAGCGGATCGTTGAGCAGCGCGAAATCGACCTGCTTGGTACGCATGGCGGCGAGGATCGCCGCTTCATCGGGCAGCACGCTGATTTCGATACCGTCGACGCCGGTCGCGCCGCCGGCCCATTCCTTGTTGGCGCTCAAGACTTCCTTGGCGTTGGGGTCCCATCTATCGAGCTTGAACGGGCCGGAGCCGACCGTTTTGGTGCCGATCGAGCCGGCCTTGATCTCGGCCGCCGGCACGATGGCCGCGTTGATGTCGCTCATCGCCGTCAGGATCGGCGCGTCGGGCTGCGATAAATGGAACACGACGGTTCCAACGTCCGGCGTGTCGATGCTGGCGATCGACAGGAAGTTGGCGCGGGCGGCGGCGCCTGTCTTCTCGTCCAGGATGCGCTCGAAAGACGCCTTGACGTCGGCCGAGGTCACGGCAGCGCCGTCCTGGAATTTCGCCTTGGGATCGAGCTTGAAGGTCAGCTCCTTGCCGTCCTTGGAGAATTCCCAGGACGTGGCGATGGCCGGGATGATCTGCAGGCTGGCATCGACCCGCACCAGCGGCTCATAGATCAGCTCCAGGAGCCGCAGCGAGGAAAAGGCCGTCTGCTTGTGCGGATCAAGTCCCGTTGCGTCCTGCGACCAGGCCATGTGCAGCGTCGCCGCCTGCGTCGAGACCGTGGCGATGCCGAGCATGGCTGCGAGCGTGACGCCCGACAGCAGCTTTCTTGTGAGGTGAACCATTCTCGTCTCCCATCTTTGCTTGAACCCGATGCCCTTGCAGTTTCTGCGGACCGCTTCCAAGACACACGCGCTTTGGAGCATCGGCCCAGTCTATGCGGCTTCGCGCCGTCTTGTGTAAAGCAGCTTCACGCCGTCTGGTCTCAAGCGCCTTCATGCGTCTCGTCGCTGATTGCCTTTCGCAGGAAACCCCTTGCCTTGGCGAGGGCTGCGCGCGCCTCCTCGACCTCAAGCCCGGTGATGGTCAGCAGGATCGCCAGCTTCACGTCGTTGCCGGTCCGGCCGAGCGCCTGGCGCGCCTGCGCCGCCGTGCAGCCTGTGGTCTGCATCACGATTCTGGTTGCCCTGGCGACCAGTTTCCTGTTGGACGGATTGAGGTCCACCATCAGGTTCTGGTAGCTCTTGCCGATGCGGATCATCGAGGCCGTGCTCAGCATGTTGAGCACCAGCTTCTGCGCCGTTCCGGATTTCAGCCGCGTCGAGCCGGTCAGCACCTCGGGACCGACGACCGGCGAGATGGCGATGTCGGCAATGCCTGCTATGGTCGATGCCGGATTGCAGGACAGGGCGACCGTCGTTGCCCCCACCTGCTTGGCATAATTCAACCCGCCGATCACATAGGGCGTGCGCCCGCTGACCGCGATGCCGACCACCACGTCGTCCGGGGTGAGCTTGATGTCCTGCAAGGCCCTGGCGCCCATCTTGGGATCATCCTCGGCCCCTTCGGTCGAGCGCACCAGCGCGTCGGGCCCGCCGGCGATCAGGCCAACGACCATGCCTTCCGGCACGCCGAAAGTGGGCGGACATTCCGAGGCGTCGAGCACGCCCAGCCGGCCGCTGGTGCCGGCGCCCATATAGATAAGCCGAGCGCCTTTCTGGAAGGCGAGGACGATGCGGTCGACCGCGGCCGCGATGTCCGGCAGCACCTTTTCGACCGCTGCCGGAACCACCCGGTCCTCGTCGTTGATCTTGCGCAGCACATCGATCGTCGGCAGCAGGTCGATGTCCATGGTCCGCGGATTCCGGCCTTCGGAAACCAGCCGGTCCAGCTCGGACATCAAACCTTGCTCGCTCATCCCAGTGCTTTCAAATCAGTGCTTTCAAAAATCAGGCCGCTCAGCCTGTTCGGAAGTGGTTCCTCTTTGGCTCCGGCACACGCGTATTTCGTTATGCTACCCCGTTTCGTTAACGTATTAGAATTCAATATTCGGTCCGTCAACGGAAAGATGGAATAAATTATTCCTTCCGCGCTAATGCTTGCCGAGTGACCTGCGGGCAAGAATGATCGCCCCGGAAACCGCGTCGCCATCGGCGGCTTTCAGGCGCCGGCGAACGTCGGGTGCGAGCCATGGTTCGAGCGGACTGGCGAGCCCGCCCAGCAGGGCCACGCGCGGCGCGCCTTTTTCGAACAGAACCCGCACCAGCGTGTCGATCTGTTCGGCGGCCTTTTGCACGATGCGCCGCCCTGCCGGATCGCCTTGGTCGGCGTGGCGCATCACCATCGGCGCCAGGGCCGCATAGTCGGTGGCGCTGGCGCGGTCCATCCAGGCCACGGCTTGCATCGGGTCGTTCTCGAAACGCTGCATGACTTCCGCCAGCAGTGCCGTGCGCTCATGCCGGCCGTCATGGGCGCGCAACGCCAGCTGCACGGCTTTCAGCCCGAGATCGGCGCCGCTGCCTTCGTCGGAGATCGGAAAGCCATAGCCTCCGGCGCGCAGGTCGCGGCCCTCGACGAAGCCGAGGCCGATCGAACCGGTGCCGGCGATGACGATGGCGCCGTCCTGGCCCGAATGCGCGCCGAGGCAGGCGGCGACGCCATCGCTGACGAAATCGATGCTGGCAAAGGGATGCGTGATCGCCCGCAGCGCCTCCAGCGCGCCCTTGCGGCCGATCCCGGCAAGGCCGATGCCGGCGTGAATCCGGGCGCTTTCCGCCGCGCCGAACCCTGCCTCCTCGATCGCCGCGCCAAAGGCCTTGGCAACCGACGCCCAGGCCGTATCGATGCCGAGCCGCGTCGACGCCGGACCGGAGAGGCCTTGTCCCAGCACGGTTCCCTCGGCATCCTCGACGCGGGCGCGACAGCCGGTTCCGCCGCCGTCGACGCCGAGAAAATAATCGGAGCGGCCGTTGTTCATGCGCTCAGCCGCTCGATGTCGGCGCCGCACAGACGCAGCTTGCGGTCCAGTTGCTCATAGCCACGGTCGAGATGATAGATCCGGTTGATGGTCGTCTCGCCCTCGGCGACCAAGGCCGCCAGCACCAGCGACACCGAGGCGCGCAAATCGGTGGCCATGACTTGCGCGCCATGCAGTTTCTCGCCGCCGCGCACCAGCGCGGTGGTGCCTTGCAGCTTGATGTTGGCGCCGAGCCGCATCAGTTCGGGAACATGCATGAAGCGGTTCTCGAAAATGGTTTCGCGCAGCAGCGACGCACCCTGCGCGCAGCACATCAGCGCCATGAACTGCGCCTGGAGATCGGTCGGAAAGCCCGGATAGGGTTCCGTCGTGACGTCGGCGGCCTTGAGCGGCTGCTCGCGCGACACGATGAGCCCGCGGTCGCCCGGCCAGACGCCGACGCCGGTCGCCTCCAGCAGTTGCACCACGGAGGCCATGTGCTCGAGCCGGGCATGCGTCAGTTCCAGTTGCCCGCCGGTGATCGCCGCGGCGATGGCATAGGTGCCGGCCTCGATGCGGTCGGGAATGATGTCGTGCCTGGCCGCGCGCCAGTCCGTGTCGCCGGCGATCAGGATGCGATGCGTGCCGGCGCCTTCGACGCGCGCGCCCATCGCGTTGAGGCAAGCGGCGAGGTCGGCCACCTCCGGCTCGCGCGCCGCGTTGAGGATTTCGGTTTCGCCCTTGGCCGTGGCCGCCGCCATCATGGCGGTTTCCGTCGCCCCCACCGATGGCGAGCTCAGCACGATGCGCGTGCCGGTGAGCCCGTTTGGCGCCGAGGCGACGATCAGCCCCTTCTCGATGGCGATGCGGGCGCCCAGCGCCGCGAGTGCGGCGACATGCATGTCGACCGGCCGCGCGCCGATCGCGCAGCCGCCGGGCAGCGAAACCCGCGCATGGCCGAAACGGGCGAGCAGCGGCGCCAGCACCAGCACCGTCGCGCGCATCTTTCTGACGGTGTCGTAGGACGTCTCCCTGGAAACGGCGGCACTGGTGTCGATCGTCGCGGCATGGGCCGATCGCGTCACCTCTGCGCCGTGCAGCCGCACCACGCCGAGCATGTTCTCGACATCGGTCACATCGGGCAGGTTGGTCAGTTCGAGCGGGTAGGGACTGAGCAGCGCCGCCGCGATCTGCGGCAGAGCGGCGTTCTTGGCGCCCGATATGGTGACCGCGCCTTGCAGTCTTTGCCCGCCGACGATGCGCAGTCTGTCCATGGCTGAAACCTTGTGCGCCGGGCCGCGTCCGGGCGCGGCGCTCTCGAAAGCTGTTCCCGAGCTCAATCCGGCCCGCTTGAGAATTAATTCCGCGTTCTTGGCTGTCAATCGAAATTGGAATAAATTATTCCTTGGCCGTGCGGCTGGACGCCAAAGCGCAAGGGGAATCATGTCCGTTCTGAACAGGATCAATGCCAAGCTCGACGGCATGGCGCCCGGCGATCGTGAGATCGGCCAGTACATCGTCGAAAATCCCGAGGAGATGCTGCGGCTGTCGACGGCTGCTCTTGCGGCTGAGATCGGGCGCAGCCAGTCGAGTGTCGTCAAATTCAGCCAGAAGCTCGGCTATGCCAGCTACCAGGAGCTCAAGCTCGCCGTCAGCGAAGCCAAGGCGCGGGAATGGCAGGTGCCGGCCGGTATGATCCACGGTTCGATCGAGGTCGGCGACGGCTATCAGGTCATCTTGAAGAAGCTGATCGGCAGCAAGCTTCTGTCGATGGAGCGGACCGTCGCCGCCAACAGCGAGCGGATCATCTCCAGGGCGCTGGAACTGCTGGATGGTGCGCGCCGCATACATCTGGCCGGTGTCGGCGCCTCCTCGCTGGTGGCGCGTGATTTCTCCTACAAGCTGATGAAGCTTGGCCGCAATGTGCTGCATGACAGCGACAGCCATATCCAGATGGCCAATGCCTCGACGCTCGGGCCTGACGATGTGCTGTTCGCGCTCTCCCATTCG
This sequence comes from Mesorhizobium sp. B2-2-4, assembly GCF_006442375.1. Lineage (NCBI taxonomy): Bacteria > Pseudomonadati > Pseudomonadota > Alphaproteobacteria > Hyphomicrobiales > Phyllobacteriaceae > Mesorhizobium > Mesorhizobium sp. B2-2-4. Next base: position 232,627 of record NZ_VFWB01000002.1, read on the forward strand.
GGCGCCAGCATCGAAACTCTGCGCATCGCCGAGCTTGCCCGCAAGCGCGGCACCATGGTGATCGCGGTCACCGGCCTGCACGACAATCCGCTGAGCCGCGTTGCCGATATCTGCCTCTACACCATCGCCGACGAGGAGCGTGCGCGCTCATCGTCCATCACCGCGCGCGATGCGCAGCTGACGCTGACCGACCTTCTGTTCATCCTCCTGGTGCAGAAGCAGCCGGACGCCAATGACTACGTCCACAACAGCGAGGCGGCGGTCTCGGTGCTGAAGGCCGAATGGTCTTCCTGACATGCCCGGACCGCGTCAGCCCTGACGAGGCACGCCCTTGGCAAGCAGGTAGACGAGATACGGCCCGCCGAGCAGTGAGGCGAACAGGCCGACAGGCAGTTCGTACGGGAAGGCCGCCATGCGCGACAGCCAGTCCGATATGGTCATCAGCAAGGCGCCCAGAAGCATCGCCCCGGCAAGATGAATGCGTGCGCGCCAAAAGCCGAGGAGCCGGGCAAGGTGTGGCGCGATCAGGCCGACGAAGCTCAACGGGCCGACGATCAAAGCGGCCAGCGCGGTCAGGAGCGCGCTGACGACGACCAGCATCAGCCGCCCGCCGGCTACGGGCACGCCAAGTCCGCGCGCGCTGTCGGCCCCGAGCGGCAGGATGTCCAGCCAGCGCGCGGCAAGAAAAAGCGGCAGCGTCAGTGGCAACAGGCAGGCCAGTGCAACGGCTGCGTCCAGGGCGGTCGCCTGGCCGGTCGAACCGCTCAGCCAGCGCAACAGCACATAGGACTGTGTATTGCCCATCGCGATCGTCGCGGTGATCAGCGCGCTGCACAGTGCGCTCATGGCAATGCCGGCAAGCAGCAATCGGTCGGCGCCGAACTTTGCCTTGGCGGCGATGGCCAGCATGGCGGCCAGTGCCGCCAGTGAGCCCGCGGCCGAGCCGGCGAGCTGCCAGCCGAGCCCGGTCGTTGCGCTGACCGTCAGCACGGCGGTCAGACCGGCGCCCGCGCCGGTGCCGACGCCAAGCACTTCGGGGCTCGCCAGAGGGTTGCCGGTAACGCGCTGGATGACCACGCCCGCCGCCGCGAGCATCGCGCCGGCGGCCGCGGCCACGCCGACACGCGGCGCGCGCCAGGAGACAAGATCGGCCAGCAGGTCGCCGCTGGCGATCGACCACCCTGCCGGTCCGCGCCCGACCACGAGGGCCAAGGCGGCAAATGTGAGCGCAAGCAAGACGAGGATGATGAGCCACGGACGGCGGGCCTTGCGCGGCGTCACGCCATTGGAACCGAGATGCGGCCATTCGAACATGCGCAACCGCGGCAGCAGCCACAGCAGCAGTGGGCCGCCCAGAAGCGCGGTTCCCGCGCCGGTCGGAATACGCTCGCCGCCGGAGCCGGCGGCCAGCTGGACCAGCCCGTCCGTCAGCCACAGCAGTACCGCGCCGATCAGCGGCGCGGCGATCAGCTTCTGCCGCAGGGTGCGCGCGCCCGAAAGCATGGCGAGCGCCGGCGCGGCAAGGCCGACGAAACCAATGACGCCGATCTGCGCCGCGACCGTCGTTGCCATCCATACCGCAAGAGCGATGATGAGAAAGCGGCTGGTGTGGCGGGCAACGCCAAGGCCGCGAGCCGAGGCGTCGTCGAGGCCAAGGATGGTCAGCGGCCGCGCCAGCATCAGCGCCGCGGCGGCGCCGGCCGCCAGCCTGATCGTCAGCGCGATGGCCGGTCGCCAATCCTGCTGCACCAGCGACCCGCCGCCCCAGATGAACAGCGAGAACAGGTAATCGCCATTGGCGAGGATCAGCGCGGCGCTGACGGAACTCGCGGTCAGCGCCACCATCATTCCGGCGAGCACGACCGACACCGGCTCCAGCCCGCGCCGCCAGGTCAACGCCAGCACCAGCAGCACAGCGGCGGTGCCGCCGGCAAAGGCCACCAGCCCTTGCGATCGCTCCATCAGCAACGGCGCGTAAAGCGAGGCGAGCGTCATCGCCAGTTGCGCGCCGCCCGAAATGCCGAGCGTCGATGGTTCCGCCAGCGGATTGCGCAGCACATGCTGCAACAGCAGGCCGGACAGGCCGAGCACGGCGCCCGCCAGCACCGCTACGACGGCGCGCGGCAGCGAGCTGTAGAACAGGATGACATGGCGGAGATCGCCCGGCACCGATGCCGGCTGCTGCATGCCGACGCGCCATGCGAACAAGAGTGCGGCCAGCCCCGCGAGCAGGCCCCACAGGATGATGGGCGACAGCGCGCCGCCGATGGTGCGGTGAGGTATCTCGCTTCGGGCCACAGCGCGCTCCGTCACGAAGCATGACCCGCAAGCGCCGCCGTCGCCAGGCGCGCGAAGCGGCGGGCCGACGGCAGGCAGCCGAAATGGTTGATGGCTTCGAGCACCGCGACGCGGCCCTGGCGCACGGCCGGCAGCGCGTTCCACAAGGCATTGGTGGGAAGCGAGCGCCCGACGTCCGCCGGCAAGGGCGAGACGATCAGGATGGAGGCCTCGGGCACCCGCGCCAGCGCCTCCAGGCCAACGGGTGCTGCCGCGCTGTAACTTGTCTCGTCGGACCAGGCATTGACCAGGCCGAGCCGCGTGAGCACGTCACCGAACATGGAGTCCCGGCCGAAGGCGCGGAAGTGCCTGGAGTCGCCGAGGCTAATGACAAAGACCGGCCGTGCGGACCTGGTTGGCAAGGCGGCGCGACGCCGCGCTATGTCGTCGGCGGTTTCGTCGAGGTAACGCTTCGCCTCGGCCGGTCGTCCGAGCTTCTCGCCCAGCGCCAGCGTCGCTGCCTCGGCAAGAGCGTAGGGCGGTACTCCGGCCTCGTAGACGGTTTGCGCGAACACCGGCGCTATGCGTTCCAGAATCGGGCGTTGGTACTCGTAGAAATTGGAGATGACGATCAGGTCCGGCGCGACGATGCGCAACAGCTCGTAGTTGGGCGTGCCGCGCAGTCCGAGATCGGTCACGGTTTGGGGAACGGCAGGCTCGACCGCAATCCTGCGGAACTGGATCAGTTCGGTCGCCGCCGCCGGCTCGACGCCGAGCGCCAGAAGCGTTTCCAGCATGCCCCAATCGATCGCGGCAACATTTGGGGTCGCAGTCCTGCCGGCAACCGGCGGCAGCAAGGCCGCGGCCGTTAGCGCAAGCACCTGCCGTCTGTTGGGCGGATGGATCATCGCCGGTGGGTTCGGTCCATGACTACCAACTCGTGTGCGCCTTCAGCTTGAAGGAGCGGCCTTCGCCGTAGGAGCAGGTGAGCGTTGTCTGGCAACTCGACACATAGCTCTTGTCGAAAAGGTTGGTGATGTTGAGGTCGACGCCCCAGTTCTCTTTCTCGTAGCCGAGCTTCAGGTCGGCCAGCGTTACCGCCGGAACCTTCGATGTATTCTCATTGTCTGCCCATGAGGAGCCGATATAGCGCAAACCGCCGCCAATCGAGATGCCGTCATACCAGTCGCCACGGAAGGTGTAATCGACCGATGCGGAAGCCATCACTTCCGGCACGATGAAAGGCGTCTTGCCGATGAGCGCCGGGTTGGCGTCCTTGGTGATGTCGATGTCGTAAGCTGTGAATGCACCGGTAACCCGGAAATCCTCCGTCACGTTCACCTTGCCTTCGAGTTCGACGCCGCGTGAACGCACCTCGCCGGTCTGCATCTGGGTGAAGGGAGTGACATTCGACGGCACGTTCTGGCGGGTCAGGTCGAACAGCGACAGGGTGAACAGGCCATCGACAAAAGTCGGCACGTATTTCACGCCGACTTCGTATTGCGTGCCCTCTTCCGGCTTGAACAGATTGCCCATCGCATCGGTGCCGATGATCGGATTGAAGAAGGTGGCGATGCTGGCATAGGGGGTTACGCCGTTGGCAAACTCATAGGCCAGGCCGGCGCGGCCGGAGAAGTCGCCAACCGTGCTGCTCTGCGTGCTGGAGCCCGCCGAGTAATAGGTCGGGCGGTTGTCGGCTTCGAGCCAGCCACGGTCGTAGCGGCCGTTCAGTGTCACCAGCCAACCATCGCCGAAGCGCATTTGATCCTGTGCATAGAAGCCAAGCTGCTTCTGCGTCAGGTCCTGATTGAGATAGCTGACGCGAGGCGTCAGCGGCGAACCGTACACCGGATCGAAAGCGTCGATCGGATTGTCATAATTGGGATCGTAGAGGCCGGAAGACTGTACCTGGTCGATGTTGTAATATTTGAAATCGACGCCAGCGAGGATCGTATGTTCGATCGCACCGGTTGCCACCTTGCCTTCGATCTGGTTGTCGGCGAGGAACGTCTTGGCCGTGGTGTCGTGATCGAAATTGATGCGCGCCAGCTCGGTCGGCCCTCCGATGGTTGACCAGCCGTTCGGATAGACGCTGACCTCGTCGATGTCGGCGGCGGTGAAACGGGCGCTGGAGCGAACGGTCCAGTCGTTGTCGAACGTGTGCTCGAACTCGTAGCCGAGGGAGTCCTGTTCGCGCTTGTAGAGATCGATGCTCGGCTCCGTGAAGTTCGCATCGGGATCGATGCGGCCATAGTTCACGCCGCCGACAATGTGATCGACCACGGTGCCATCGTAGGGCAGGAAGCTGCCGCCATTATGGTTCTCGTCGATGTGGCTGTAATTGGCCAGTATGGTTAGCGTGGTCGCTTCGTCCGGCTTCCAGCTAATGCTCGGCGAGATGAAGCCGCGCCAACCGTTCTGCAGGTCGCTGTTGGTATCGCCGCCGGCGACCTTGCCCGTCATCCGGTAGCTGACCGTGCCGTTGTTGGCGACGTCGCCGATGTCGAAGCCGAGATAGACATTGCCGGCATCGTTGATGCCGGTTTCGACATAGCGCGTGCGTTCGAAGTCTGGGCGCTTGCTGACATAGTTGACCAGGCCGCCCGGATTGCTGCCGCCATAAAGCACCGAGGCCGGCCCCTTCAGCACTTCGATGCGCTCAAGGCCGAAGCTGTCGACATAGAAACCGCCGAAACCATAACTGAACAGCTGGAGGCCATCCATGTAGGTGCCGGTGGCCGTTGCATCGAAGCCGCGAATGTACATCCAGTTGGTGTCGCTGTCGGGACCGAAGGGTTGGGCAAAGACGCCGGCGGTGTAGCGCAGCGCCTCGTCAGCTTTCTGTGCACCCTGATCCTCGATCTCCTGCCGTCCGACCACCGAGACGGATTGCGGGACCTCCTTGATGTCGGTCGCCGTCTTGGAGCCGGTTCTGGTCGTCTTGGCGACGACGCCGTCGACCGGCCCGGTCGCGCTATCTCCGGCCTCGCCTTCGACCACGACCGGTTCGAGCTGGGTGCTGGATTGCGCCGTCTGCGCGAACGCCGGCATTGGCGGGATCATCGCGGCAGCTGCGACGCCAGCCGCCAAAAGCGCCTTGATCCGGTAAATTCTGCTCATTCAGGAAAGTCCCCGCCTGTCGTCGTTGAGATACTTGATGGTTTACCTCAACTTATCAACGGGTCATTGGACTGATTTGGGCGGCTTGTCCATTCTTGTCCAAACCACTGATATCGCGGGTGCCGTGTTGCGGAAATGTCACCGGCGGCCGGCGCTCTTCATCCACGCACCCGGGGTCAATCCGACCACGGACTTGAACACGCGGGTGAGGTGCGCCTGGTCGAAGAAGCCGGTGGCCTGGGCGATGTCGCCAAGCGAGGCAGCCTCATGCGCCATCATCGCCTTTGCCCTGTCGATCCGCACCTGCATGTGCCAGCGGTGCGGCGGCACGCCCGTTGCCGCCTTGAAGGCATGGCTCATCGCGGTTTCGGACAGGCCGGTCAGCGCGGCAAGATCAGCAAGGCGGATCCTGTCCAGGCAGTGGGCGTCGATGTAATCCGTGACGAGGCGCAGTTTGCGGCGGGGCAGGGGCGACCGGCGCCTGGCGGCACTTGGCCGGTCTATCCGGAAAAGGCATGCGAACAAGGCGTTGAGCAGACCTTCGCCATAAAGATCATGCAGGTTCCACTCGCTGCCGCATTCAGCGGCGATAAGGCCGGCAAGCGTAGCGATCCGATCATCGCGAAACTGGAGGCGCGAGATCTGCAAGGCATCGCGATCGAGGCTGCGGCCGAAGCGGCGGGTCAGTGTCGCCGCGTCGAAATGCAGGTCGAGATGCCTGATCCGTTTGAGTCCCTCGACGCGGCCGCGGATCGGCACCCCGGCCGGTATATAGGCTGCGGAAAACGCCTGGTTGTGGCGGCGCGGTTCGCCCTGGGCGCCTTCGACGACGAAGGCACCGTCGCCGTCGATATCGAGAGCGACGAACAGCCGGGGGTCGGGAGAGATGTAGTAACCCTCGGCATTGTCACCGCATGAGACGTCCCAGAGGTCGGCGACCACGCCGTCCCAGACGTGCCATTTCAGGTCGCCAATTACGGCAAATCCCTGAATCCGGCTCTCCATGCGCGCGACGAAGGTCAATTCTGCTTATCCCGGGCATAACATGATAGAAACTATCATGTTATGCCCGGTCAGCGACAGCACCGCAAGCCCTTGCGTCGAAGGTCGTGCTGAGCCGACGCCGCTGCTGTCGGTCAGCGCAGCCTCAGACGCTTTCGAGATAGGTCTCGATCTCGAAGTCGCTGACGTTGAGCGCGAACGTATTCAGTTCCTGGCGTTTGCAGGCGATGAAAGAGTGGCGCAGGATCGCCGGGAAGATCTCCGCCACATGCGTCCCGCTTTCAAAGGCCGCGATCGCGGATGCCCAGTCCGGCGGCAGCTTGGCCGGGGCAAGGCCTTGCCCGTCGTTCCCGGTTGGGTCGCCCGGTGACATCTGCCTTTCGATGCCGACCAGTGCCGCGCCCAGTATGGCGGCAAGCACAAGATAGGGATTGGCGTCCGCTCCCGACACGCGATGCTCGATCCGGCGCGCACCAGTCGGGCCGCCGGGAATGCGGATCGCGACCATGCGGTTCTCGTAACCCCAGGCGACGGCGGTCGGCGCGTAGGATCTCGGCCGGAGCCTGCGGTAGGAGTTGAAATGCGGCGCGAACACCAGCGTGCTCTCGGCCATCGCCGCCAGCAGTCCGCCGACAGCGTGGCGCATAATGCCGGAGCCCTGGTCGGTGCCGTCGTCGAAGACGTTGCGCCCGTTGGCGTCGACAAGGCTGAAATGGACGTGGAAGCCGTTGCCGGCTCGGTCGCCATAAGGCTTGGCCATGAAGCAGGCGGCAAAGCCGTGCTTGCGGGCAATGCCCTTCACCGTGCGCTTGAACAGGACGGCGTCGTCGGCCGCCCGCAGCGCGTCCGCGACATGGTTCAAATTGATCTCGAACTGGCCGACGCCGTTCTCGGCAATGGCGGTATCGACGGGAATGCCTTGTGCTCGGCAGGCTTCGTAGATGTCGTGGATGAAGGCCTCGAAGTCGTCGATCTCGTCGATTGACAGTGCCGCGTCGGAATCCAGACGCCGCCCGGTGACCGGCGAGACAGGCCCGACCGGTCGCTGCGATTGCGGGTCGACAAGATAGAATTCGAGCTCGGTGGCGGCCACAGGCGTCAGGCCCAAAGCCTTGTAGCGGTCGAGGATACGGGCCAGTGCCCGCCGGGGATCCCCGAGATACGGTGCGCCGCCTTCGTCGGCGAGCCAGAGCGGGATGAGGGCGGTCGGATGCGCCGTCCAGTTCACCGGAAGGATGCCGCGGCCGGTCCATTGGCACAATCCGTCTGCGTCGCCGGTCGAGAACACCAGCGCGTTGCCTTCGATATCCTCGCCCCAGATGTCCAGCCCGATCAGCGAATAGGGCATGCGCAGCTTGCCCTCCAGTGCCTTGCGCGCCTGCTCGACGGGGATGCGCTTTCCCCGCATGATGCCGTTGAGGTCGCACACCGCGGCCCTCAGGCTCTGGATGTCGTTTCGGCTCTCAAGCCAGCTCAGAACGTCCGCAATTGCATCGCCCAATTTCCAACCTCTGGTTTCGAAGGTGCCCGAGCCCTGATCGGCCGCGCTGTCCCTGGTAAAAATGGCTTGTGAGTTTTCGGGATCCATATCTGGCCGCAGCCGGATGTTTCCCTATTTATTCAAGTCATTAGCTGGGATGTCGGGAGGCATTTCAAAACCAGTTGCGCGATCTGCGACCGAAACATAGAGGCAAGAGCGTGGAAAGCCAAGGCTCGGCATCGGGCTTGGCGCGCGCAGGGTGAAGCCGGGATGCCGGCATCACTCTCGGGCATGCGCGGCCGTCGTGGGGATATGAAACGTCCCTATCACAAATCTTGACCTTCCCCGCACTTGCACCTCTGGCCGCTCTCTGGCTTTTTGGGACACCCATCCGAGCGGACTGATTCGTCACGCCGCTCTGCGTCGATTGCCGTTTTGCGGTGTGATCGATCTGGCGGGGCGTGAAGCGCGAGCGACTGGCGAAGGAGAAGACGCATGGCCGAGTTCAAGAAGCCCGAGATCTCCGAGATGAGACCCAAGATCACCGTTGTCGGCGTCGGCGGCGGCGGCGGCAACGCCATCAACAACATGATCGCCGAGCAGCTTCAGGGCACCGAATTCATTGCCGCCAACACAGATGCACAGGCGCTCACCATGTCCAAGGCGACGCGGCTGATCCAACTCGGCGCGCATGTGACCGAAGGGCTGGGCGCCGGATCGCTTCCCGAGATCGGCCGCGCCGCGGCCGAGGAATCGCTGGACGAGATTATGGACCATCTGGCCGGCACCCACATGTGCTTCGTCACCGCCGGAATGGGCGGCGGCACCGGAACCGGCGCCGCGCCGGTCATCGCCCAGGCGGCGCGCAAGGCAGGCATCCTGACGGTCGGCGTCGTCACCAAGCCGTTCACTTTCGAGGGCAGGCGCCGCATGCAGATGGCCGAAGAGGGCATCGAGCGGCTGCGCGAAAGCGCCGACACCGTGATCGTCATCCCCAACCAGAACCTGTTCCGGATCGCCGACGCCAAGACCACATTCGCCGATGCCTTCGTCATCGCCGACCGGGTGCTCTATGCCGGCGTCAGCTGCATCACCGATCTCATCGTCAAGGAAGGCCTGATCAACCTCGACTTCGCCGACGTCAAATCGGTGATGCGCGGCATGGGCCGCGCCATGATGGGAACCGGCGAGGCGTCAGGCGATAGCCGGGCGATGAAGGCGGCGGAAGCCGCCATCGCCAACCCGCTGCTGGACGAAATGTCGATGAAGGGCGCCAAGGGCGTGCTGGTCTCGATTTCCGGCGGCCGCGACATGACCCTGTTCGAGGTGGACGAGGCCGCCACGAGAATCCGTGAAGAGGTCTATGAAGACGCCGACATCATCGTCGGCGCCATCTTCGACAAGAGCATGGAAGGCCGGTTCAGGGTTTCGGTGGTGGCCACCGGCCTCGACCGCGGGCTCGGCGTGGAAGATGCCGATGCCGGCATGGCGCACGACCATTCCATGCCATTCGCGGCGCGGACGTTGCAATAGGCGCTGCTCGCCGGCGGCCTTGGCCGCTGCCGGGCACCTCGACGTCGCCGGCGCACCACCAAGTTCAGCCTGGACCTGATCACCCGAAAGCGGCTTGCCGAATGGTGCGATCCGCTCACCGGCGAATGCTGGGCGCCGCCGCTTCGCCTGGACGGCGACGATGGTGATCGAGTTCCTGTGCGAAACGTAAGTCGACACCGCTTTCTTTCGCTGCCGCTGTGACCCTGACCGGTGCCACGCCCGGTGTTCGCTCGTCCATTCTCGTTGAAAATCAGCGTTTGCAGGCGCTTGGCGCTTGACTCCGATGCGTCCATGTGAAAAATTTTGCAGAAACTGAAAAAAATATCAGAGGGCGGAACGTGGTTGGATTTGGAAACGGCCTCTTGCGCGATGATGAAACCGGCATGGCGGCACGCGCCGCCTGGCTTCATTACGCCGGCGGCCTGACCCAATCCGAGGTTGCCAAGCGCCTCGGGCTGACCAGCCTCAAGGCCCACCGCCTGATCACCAAGGCCAATCAGGAAGGGCTGGTGAAGGTCTATATCGACGGCGAAGTCTCGGAATGCGTCGAGCTCGAGGACGAGCTGTCGCGCCGCTACGGCCTCGATTATTGCGAGGTGGTTCCCGATTTCGATTCCGAGGAGTTGCCGCTCAAGGCGCTCGGCATCGCCGGCGCGCAATTCCTCAAGCGTGAGATCGAACGCGGCGAGCAGGCGCTGATCGGCGTCGGCCATGGCCGCACGCTCGCCGCCTGCGTGGAATACCTGCCGCGCAGCTCGACAGACAAGATCCGCTTCGTTTCGCTGCTCGGCGGCTTGACGCGGAAGTTCTCGGCCAACCCGCATGACGTCATTCACCGCCTCGCCGAGCGCACCGGCGCCGAAGCCTATGTGATGCCGGTGCCAATGTTCGCCAACACGGTGGACGACCGCGCGGTGTTGCTGGGACAGAAGGGCATCAGCGAGGTTTTCGATCTCGCAAGATCCGCCGACCTTTTGTTTGCCGGCATCGGCACGGCCGAACGCGAAGCCTCGCTCGTCGCCACCGGCATGATCGAGAAGGGCGAGATGGAGGAGATCCGCCGCAATGGCGGCGTCGGCGAATTGCTCGGCCATTTCTTCGACGATGCCGGCAAAGCGGTGGCGACAACCCTTTCCAATCGGGCGCTGGCGCTGGCGCGCGAGGACATCGCCAGCCGCCGGATCGTCGCGGTCGCCGGCGGCAAGGTCAAGGTTCGAGCCGTCAAAGCGGTGCTGGAGGGCCGCTATCTCAAGGGCCTGATAACTGATGAGCGGACAGCGCGATCGCTCGTGGAGGAGACGCCAGTCGGGTAGCCGGCGTCGGTTCAGTTAAAACTACCCTGTGGAGGAGAAGACCAAATGCATGAGAAAGAGAAAGACCTCATTGACGCTTTCCTGCGCGGACAAGTCGACCGTCGTGGGCTGATCAAGGGCCTGGGTGCGATGGGCCTTGCCGCCGGCACGGCCGGTACGCTGCTCAATTTTGGGCAGACCCGGGCGCTGGCCGCCGACTTCGACTGGAAGGCGCACCAGGGCAAGACCATCAAGCTCCTGCTCAACAAGCATCCCTATGCGGATGCGATGATCGCCAACCTCGAAAACTTCAAGCAGTTGACCGGCATGAATGTCGTCTACGACGTGTTCCCGGAAGACGTCTATTTCGACAAGGTCACGGCCGCGTTGTCGGCGAGCTCGCCCGAATACGATGCCTTCATGACCGGCGCCTATATGACCTGGACCTACGGCCCAGCCGGCTGGATCACCGACCTCAATGAATGGATCAAGGATCCGGCCAAGACCAACCCCAACTATGCCTGGGATGACTTCCTGCCCGGCGTCAAGAACTCCTGCGCCTGGAACGGCAAGCCGGGCGGGGCCCTGGGGTCCGAAGACGCCAAGCAATGGTGCATTCCGTGGGGCTTCGAACAAAACAACATCACCTACAACAAGGGGATGTTCGACAAGGCAGGCGTCAAGGTTCCCGGCAATATGGACGAGATGGTGGCCGCGGCCGCCAAGCTCACCAAGGATGTCGGCGGCGGCGTCTACGGCATTGGCGTGCGCGGGTCGCGCTCCTGGGCGACGATCCATCCGGGTTTCCTTTCGGCCTACGCCAATTTCGACCAGAAGGACCTGAACGTGTCGGCCGACGGCAAATTGTCGGCCGCCATGAACACCGCCCAGTCCAAGGCTTTCCACAAGCAATGGGTGCAGATGATCCAGGAAAGCGGTCCGAAGGACTGGTCGACCTACACCTGGTACCAGGTCGGCGCCGATCTCGGCGCCGGCGCCTCGGCGATGATCTTCGACGCCGACATCCTCGGCTACTTCATGAATGGCGGCGACAACAAGATGGCCGGCAAGCTTGCCTTTGCCGCCTTCAAGGCCAACCCGGAGGCCAAGGCGCCAACGCCGAACATCTGGATCTGGTCGCTGTCGATGTCCAACTTCTCCAAGGACAAGGACGCCACGTGGTACTTCATGCAGTGGGCCTCCGGACCCGAGCATGCTCTGTTCGGCGCCACCAAGATGGATTTCGTCAATCCGGTCCGCCAGTCGGTCTGGAAGGATGAGACGTTCCGCGAGAAGCTGAACAAGAGCTATCCCGGTTATGTCGAAATGTTCGACGCCTCGGCGCCGGGCGCCTCGATCAAGTTCACGGCGCAGCCGCTGTTCTTCGATCTCACCACCGAATGGGCGGCGACGCTGCAAAAGATGGTGGCCAAGGAAGTGCCGGTGGACGAGGGTCTCGACAAGCTGGCCGAAAGCATCAACGGCCAGCTCAAGGAAGCCGGCCTCGGCTAGATGTAACAGAGGACCGGCCAGCCTTGGCAGGCCGGTCCTCACCTGACCTTTTCAAGATTGCGACGCGGGGCCGTAAGGTGGCCGCCAATTCGCCCGACCGGCCGCCTTGCTCCCTTGGGCGGCCGGCAGGGCGGAGCGACAGGGACAACGGAGCAGCACGATGACTGCGGTGGTATCGCAAAGGCCCAAGCCCTCGGGCTTCAGGATCAGCAAGAGAGTGCTGCCCTACGTGCTCAGCCTGCCGGCTCTGCTGGTCTGCATCGGCATCCTGATTCCGTTCCTGACCTCGGTCGTCTATTCCTTCCAGCGCTATCGGCTGAGCCAGCCCTGGGCGCGGCAGTTCAACTGGGGCGACAACTATATCTCCTTCTTCACCGATCCGAAGTTCTGGAACACGCTCAAGATCTCGCTGCTCTATGCCGGCACCACGGTGGTGCTGGAACTGCTTCTCGGCCTCGCCATCGCGCTGCTTTTGCAGAAGCGCTCGACCCTGAACAACTTCATCTCGATCATGCTGCTGATGCCACTGATGACGGCGCCGGCACTGGCCGCGCTGATGTGGAAGCTGATGACCAATCCCGGCTTCGGCGTGCTGAGCTATCTTGCCAGCCTCATCGGCTTACAGGACTTCCGGTGGGCCTCGTCGCCGTCGACGGCTTTGTTCACCGTCGTTCTCGTCGATATCTGGGTCTACACGCCCTTCATCATGATCCTGCTGCTTGCCGGCCTGCGCAGCCTGCCGACGCAGCCCTTCGAGGCCGCGGCCCTCGATGGCGTGCCGAGGAGCTTCGTCTTCTTCCGCATCACGCTGCCGATGCTGACGCCGTATATCCTGACGGCGACTTTGTTCCGCCTGCTCGATTCCATCCAGCAGTTCGACATCATCTACGCCATGACGCAAGGAGGACCGGGCGACACGCTGACCGTCTTCCAGGTCGAGGCCTATCTCAACTTCTTCCAGTCGACCAATGTCGGCCGCTCGGCGGCGCTGATGATCATCCTGTGGGCAATCACCTATTTCCTCTCCAACATCTTCATCAAGAACTGGCTCAGGCTGCGCGAGCGCGCCCGTGGCCAGGCATAGGAGGAGGCAGCCATGGAACACACCTCCTTGCTTGAACGCACCCTGCGCGGCGCGGCACTCACGCTGGTCGTGGTCTTCTTCATGTTCCCGATCGTCTGGATCCTGATGATGTCGTTCCAGACCAACGAGACCATCCTGCGCATTCCGCCGCAGCTGGTCTTCGAGCCGACGCTCGCCAACTACACCGCGCTGATCACCGGCAAGCTGACGACCGCCGCCGGCACGCTCGACATCGCCTTCATGCGCAACCTGTGGAATTCGGTGTTCCTGTCGGTGACCTCGGTCGCGGTCTCGCTGCTGCTCGGCGTCCCGGCGGCCTACGCCTTCGCGCGGCACAAGTTCCGCGGCTCGGAGGACATCGCCTTCACGCTGCTGTCGTTCAGGTTCGCGCCGGCCCTGCTGGTGCTGTTGCCGCTCACGCTCTATTTCCAGAAGCTCGGGCTGGCCAACACCTATATCGGGTTGATCTGGGTCTACCAGCTGATCTGCCTGCCGCTGATCCTGTGGATCGTGCGCGGCTATTTCGAGGATATTCCGGCCGACATCGAATATGCCTATCGCATCGGCGGCCATTCCTGGTTTGCCACCTTCCGCAAGATCGCGCTGCCGCTCGCCGGCCCCGGCATCGCCGCTGCCGGCCTGCTTGCCTTCATCTTCGCCTGGAACAATTTCGTCTTCGCGCTGGTGCTGGCCTCGGCCGACAAGCAGCCGGTGACGGTCGGCGCGCTCGCCTTCATCACCTCCTCGGGCATCCAGTACGGCCAGATCTCGGCGGCCATCGTCCTGTCGATCACGCCGACGCTGGCGCTCGCCCTCTATGCACAGCGCTATCTGGTCGAAGGCCTGTCGCTCGGCGCGGTGAAGGGGTAGTTCCATGGCCAGCCTCGAACTCAGAAACCTCGTCAAGCGCTACAAGAGCCAGACCGTGCTCGACAATCTTTCGCTGACCGTCGCCGACGGTGAGACGCTGGTCCTGTTCGGACCCTCCGGCGCCGGCAAGACGGTGCTGCTGCGCCTCGTCGCCGGCGTCATCGACCCCGACGAAGGCAAGATCCTCATCGGCGGCGAGGACATGACCGACGTCGACGCCGAATTTCGTGGCGTCGGCATGGCGTTCCAGAATTTCGCACTGTTTCCGCATATGAGCGCGTTCGACAACATCGCGACGCCGCTGGAGGCCAAGCGCTCGTCGCAAGGCGCGATCAAGGCCGGCGTCGAGAGTGTCGCCAAGCTGTTGAAGATCGCCCATGTGCTCTCCCACAAGCCGCGTGCGCTCTCCAATGGCCAGAAGCAGCGCACCGCGCTTGCCCGTGCGCTGGTCGGCTCGCCACCGCTGCTGCTGCTCGACGATCCCTTGCGCAATGTCGATGCCAAGCTGCGTTTCGAGATGCGTCTCGAACTGCCGCGCCTGCTAGCCGACCGCGGCGCCACCGTCGTCTACGTCACCCAGGATTATAAGGAAGCCATGGCGCTCGGCGACCGCATCGCGGTGATGTCGCAAGGCGTCATCAGCCAGCTCGGCACGCCCGAACAAATCTATCGCGAGCCGGCCAACATCGAGATCGCGCGGCTGTTCGGCGACCCGACCATCAACCTGCTCGACGTCAAGCCGGCGCTTGGCGCCAAGGGAATCCATGTCGCCCTGTCGAATGTGCAGGTCCATCTCGGCGGGGCTCCCGAGACCGCGGTCGGCCGCGACTGCATCATCGGGCTCAGGCCGGAAGCACTGCATTTCGTCGGAGAAAATGAACCCGGCGCCATTCCGGTGACGGTCGAGGCCGAAACCCCGCTCAACGAAAAGATCGTCACGCTGGTGCGCACGTTGCGCGGCCGCGAGATCCTGGTTTCGCGGCCGGCCGGAACACCGGGCCGCAGCGAAGGCAAGGCCCACATTGCCGTCGACGGCAAGAGCGCCCTGTTGTTCGATCGCGCCGGCGGCGAGCGCATCGGCTCGAAGAATGTCGTCAGTTTGCGCAACGGAGAAGCCGCATGAGCGCGAGCGCACTCACCATTTCCGGCGTCGACAAATTCTATGGCCCGATCGACCGGGGCGTCCACGCCGTCAAGAAGCTGACGATGGAGATCGGCAAGGGCGAGATCGTGGCGCTGCTCGGTTCGTCCGGCTGCGGCAAGACCTCGACCTTGCGCATGATCGCCGGCTTCGAGGAGGTGTCGCGCGGCGCGATCTCGGTCGCCGGCCGCCAGGTGCACACGCTGCCGCCGGTCAGGCGCAACGTGGCGATGGCCTTCGAGGGCTATTCGCTCTACCCGCCGCTGACGGTGCGCGAGAACATGGCCTTCGCGCTCAAGGCGGCCCGGCTGCCCAGAAGCGAGGTCGAGGCCAGGGTCGCCAGCATCGCCAAGCTGCTCGAGATCGAGGATATATTGGAGCGTTACCCAAGCTCTATCTCCGGCGGCCAGCAGCAGCGCGCCAGCCTCGGCCGGGCGCTGATCCGCGACGCCGATTTGCATCTGCTGGACGAGCCGATGGGGCAGCTCGAGCCGCAGCTTCGCGCCGTGCTGCGCGGCCGCATCAAGCATTTCATCAAGGAGCGCGGCTTGACAGCGATCCTGGTCACGCACGACCAGACCGAGGCCAATGCGCTTGCCGACCGCATCGCGGTGATGGAAGGCGGCGTGCTGCAGCAGTTCGATACGCCGGACAGGATCAAGGAGCGTCCGGCGAACCTGTTCACCGGCACCTTCGTCGGCGAGCCGCCGATGAATGTCTTCGAGGCCTATGTCGGCGCCACCGCCGGGCGCATCAATCTCAGGCTTCCCGACGGGCTGTCGCTGGACTACGACAAGGACGCCTTCAGCGCTCCCGTCCGCGACCAGTTGCTCAGCCGCGAGCGCGTCGTCATCGGCATCAGGCCTTACGCGGTGCGGCGCTCGAAGGAAGGGGTCCCCGCCAGGGTTTCGGCCAATCAATGGCTTGGCGACCAGACCCATATAGCGGCCGATTTCGCCGGCGGCTCGCTGGTCCTGGTCGAGCACGACCGCACCCGGCTGGACCTTGGCGCGCCGATCAATGTCAGCATCGACCCGAAGAACCTGCATGTCTTCGACCAGGCGAGCGGCGAGGCCATTTCGCACGGCATGGAGCTCGCCTGATGCGTGATCTCTTGATCGGTATCGACGCCGGTACTTCCGTCATCAAGTCCATCGCCTTCGACACGAAAGGCCGGCAGATCGCCGCCGCGGCAACGCCGAACCATTACGAGACGCTGCCGGGCGGCGGCGCCGAACAGGATCTTGCGCGCACATGGGTGGATGCGGCGGCGACCTTGCGCCAGCTCGCCGAGAAAGTGCCCGATCTCGCCGGCCGGACCATCGCCATCGCGGTGACCGGGCAGGGCGACGGCACCTGGCTGATCGACGGCAAGGGCGAGCCGGTGGCGAAGGGCTGGCTCTGGCTCGACGCGCGCGCCGCCGGCGTCGTCGAGGAGATCCGCGCGCGGCCCGAGGACCGACTGCGCTTCGAAAAGACCGGCAGCGGGCTCGCCGCCTGCCAGCAGGGCTCGCAGTTCGTGTTCATGAAGCGCAACATGCCCGAAATGCTTGGCAAGGCGGCGACGGCGTTTCACTGCAAGGACTGGCTCTATTTCAAGCTGACCGGCGAGCGCGCCACCGACCCCTCCGAGGGAACCTTCACCTTTGGCGATTTCCGCACCCGCGACTATAGCGAGGATGTGCTCGACGTGCTCGGCGTCGCCGACCTCAGGCATTTGCTACCGCCGGTCACAGACGGCACCAGGCACAGCGCCGGTCTGTCGCAG
The DNA here is from genome assembly GCF_006442375.1 of Mesorhizobium sp. B2-2-4. Classification (NCBI taxonomy): domain Bacteria; kingdom Pseudomonadati; phylum Pseudomonadota; class Alphaproteobacteria; order Hyphomicrobiales; family Phyllobacteriaceae; genus Mesorhizobium; species Mesorhizobium sp. B2-2-4. The sequence goes on from NZ_VFWB01000002.1 coordinate 249,727, forward strand.
GCGGCGGCCGCCGCCACCGGCATGCTTGCCGGCACGCCGGTCGTGCTCGGCTATGTCGACGTCGTCTGCACCGCGCTTGGCGCCGGCCTGCTCGACCGCGAGCGCAAGCCCGGCTGCACAATCATCGGCTCCACCGGCATGCATATGCGGCTGGCCGAGACGCCGGACGACGTGCAGCTCAACGAGGCCGCGACCGGTTATACCATGGCCATGCCGGCGCCCGGCGTGTTCGCGCAGATGCAGTCCAACATGGCGGCGACGCTCAACATCGACTGGGTGCTTGGGCTTGCCTCCGGCATCCTCGCCTCGCAAGGCATCACCCGCAGCAATGGCGAGATGATCGCGCTCGTCGATGCCTGGATCGCGGCCTCGCAGCCCGCCTCGCTGCTCTACCAGCCCTATGTGTCCGAGGCCGGCGAGCGGGGGCCGTTCGTCGATGCCAATGCCAGGGCCGGCTTCGTCGGCATATCCTCGCGCCACGGCTATGCCGACCTGGTGCGCGCCGTCTTCGAGGGATTGGCCTTCGCCGCGCGCGATTGCTACGCCGCCATGGGGCCATTGCCGCGCGAGATCCGGCTGACCGGAGGCGCCGCCCGAAGCCCGGCGCTGCGCAAGATCCTCGGAGCCGCCGTCGGCGCAGACATCCGCACCAGCCAGCGCGAGGAGGCCGGGGCGGCCGGCGCGGCGATGATAGCCGCGGTCTGCGTCGGCCTGTACAAGTCGATGGACGAATGCGTCGCGGAATGGGTGACGCCGCTGCTTGGCGAGGCGGAGCCGAGCGACCGGAACCTCGCCGCGATCTACGACAGGATGACCCCGTCCTACATGTTGGCGCACAAGGCGCTGCGGCCGGTCTGGCGCGCGATGGCTTCAGTGCAGGCAAATTGAGAAGTCGAGTATGCCCAGGAAAATAGCGATCATTGGCGACAACTTCATGCTTCCGGAGGTGTTTCGCGCCAAAATCGAGAAGGTCGCGAGCGGTGACCTCGATGTCAGGACATTGCAGACGGCCTGGCCCGACGAGCCGATGGAATTCGGCGATCCGGCGCTCGGCCTCGACAAGGTCAAGGAGTATTTCGGCCGTCCCGACGAGGTCGTCGAGTTCATCGGCGACGCCGAGATCCTCGTCACCCAGCTCGCGCCGCTGTCGGAAGGCATGATGCGGCGCCTGCCGGCGCTGAAGCTCGTCGCGGTTTCGCGCGGCGGCCCGATCAACATCGACATGGAAGCGGCCCGCACACATGGCATCACTGTCGTCAATGTGCCCGGCCGCAACGCGACCGCCGTGGCCGAATTCACCATCGGCGCGATATTGGCCGAAACACGGCTGATCCGGGTCGGCCACGAAGCGCTGCGCAGGGGCGAATGGCGCGGCGATCTCTACCGCGCCGACCGCACCGGCCGTGAGCTTAGCGAAATGACTGTCGGCGTCGTCGGCTATGGCAATATCGGCACGAAAGTGGTCAGGCTGCTGCGCGCCTTCGGCTGTCACGTTCTGGTCAGCGACCCCTATGTGCAGTTAAGCGCCGAGGACCGTAACGCCGGCGTCGAACTGGTCGCGCTGGACGATCTCTTGTCCCGTTCCGATGTGGTCACGCTGCATTCGCGGGTGACGCCGGAGACGCGCGGCCTGATCGGCAAGGACACCATCGTGCGGATGAAACCCGGCGTGATCTTCGTCAACACGGCGCGCGGGCCGCTGGTCGACTATGAGGCGCTCTATGAGGCGCTCGTTTCAGGGCAGATCGCCAGCGCCATGCTGGAGACGTTCGCGGTCGAGCCGGTGCCGTCGGACTGGCCCTTGCTGCGGCTCCCCAACGTGACGCTGACGCCGCATATTGCCGGTGCTTCGGTGCGCACCGTGACCTATGCGGCCGAGCAGGCCGCCGAGGAGGTGCGCCGCTATATCGCCGGGCTGCCGCCGGTCAATCCGTGCTGAGAGCGGCAGCCATGGTGCGCAAATCCTGTAGCGAGATCGTGACGAGATGAGCGGCGGATCCGAAATCGTCGATCTTTTCGTCATCGGCGGCGGCGTCAACGGCGCCGGCATAGCCCGCGATGCAGCAGGCCGCGGCCTCTCCGTCATCCTGTGCGAAAAGGACGATCTGGCGGAAGGCACCAGTTCGCGATCGGGCAAGCTCGTCCATGGCGGCCTGCGCTACCTCGAATATTACGAGTTCCGCCTGGTGCGCGAGGCGCTGATCGAGCGCGAGGTACTCCTGGAATCGGCACCGCACATCATCTGGCCGATGCGCTTCGTGCTGCCGCACAGTCCTGACGACCGGCCGGCCTGGCTGGTGCGGCTCGGCCTGTTCCTCTACGACCATCTCGGCGGCCGCAAGCGGCTGCCGGCCACCCGCACGCTCGACCTGCGCACCGCGCCCGAGGGCGCGCCGATCAAGGACGAGTTCAAGCGCGGTTTCGAATATTCCGATTGCTGGGTCGACGACGCCCGTCTCGTGCTGATCAATGCGCTGGATGCGCGCGAGCGCGGAGCGAAGATCTTCACCCGAACCGCCTGCACCGCCGCCCGCCGGGAAGGCGGCCTCTGGTCGGTGGAGATGCGCGACGGCAAGACCGGCGTGAAAACCACCGTGCGAGCGCGGGCGCTGGTCAATGCCGCTGGCCCTTGGGTCAACGACATCATCAACCGCGTTGCTGGCCAGAACTCGACGCGCAATGTCCGCCTGGTCAAGGGCAGCCATATCGTCGTGCCCAAATTCTGGGAGGGCCGCCAAGCTTACCTCATCCAGAACAGCGACAAGCGGGTGATCTTCATCAATCCTTATCAGGGCGATCTCGCCTTGATCGGCACCACCGACATTCCCTATGACGGCCGACCCGAGGACGTGGCGGCGGATGAGAGCGAGATCGAATACCTGATCAGGGTGGTCAACCGCTATTTCAAGCGCGGCCTCGCGCGCGGCGATGTCGTCTATTCGTTCTCCGGCGTCAGGCCGCTCTATGACGACAATGCCGATAACCCGAGTGCCGTGACCCGCGACTATATTTTCGAACTCGACGCGCCGGATGCTGAGGCGCCGCTGCTGTCCGTCTTCGGCGGCAAGATCACCACCTTCCGCAAGCTCGCCGAGCATGCGCTGGACAGGATCGCTCCGTTCTTCCCCCGGATGGGCAAGCCCTGGACGGCGAAGGCGCATCTGCCTGGCGGCGACATCGCCAATGCCGATTTCGAACAGTTTCTAGGCGATCTCGGGCGGGAGTATCCATGGATGCCTGCATCGCTGCTCAAGCACTACGGCCGGCTCTACGGCACCAGGACACGCCTTCTGGTCGGCGCGGCCCGTTCGCTCGCGGAACTCGGGCGATGCTTCGGCAAGGATTTCTTCGAGCGCGAGGCCAGTTACCTGTTCGAGCAGGAATGGGCTGAGACACCGGCCGACATTCTCGAACGGCGCACCAAGCACGGCCTGCATCTTTCCGCCGAGGAGAGATCGGCTTTCGAACACTGGTGCGCGAGCCGGCTGGCGAGGGCAGGGTGATGGCAATCATCGCCAATGTAGCGCGAAAGGGCTGAGAGGATCGCGATCGTGGCATTCACGCTCTCCCTCAACACCAATCCGCTGGTCAACCGCTTTGCCGAGCCTGACGACCTGGTCGATACCATCGCCTACGACATCGGCATCAGGGACATTCAGCTCACGCATGAATTCGTCAATCCGGGCTGGCCGGCGGCGACGATCGTGAAATTCGTCCGCCTGTTTCGTGGCGCACTCTCCCGCACGGGCGTGCGCGTGACCTCGGGCATGACCGGTCCTTACGGCCGGCTCAACCATTTCGGCCATCCAGACGCGGATGTGCGCCGCTACTATGTCGGCTGGTTCAAGACCTTTGCCGACATCTCGGCCGAGCTTGGCGCCGGCGGCATGGGTACCCAATTCGCGATCTTCACCCATCGCGATTATGATGATCCCGCGCGCCGCGCGCGCCTGTTCGACATTGCACTGGAATGCTGGCGCGAGGTCGCCGAACACGCCCGCGCGGCCGGGCTTAACTACCTGTTCTGGGAGCCGATGTCGGTCGGCCGCGAGTTCGGCCACACGATCGAGAATTGCAGGCTGCTGCAGAATGCGATCGACGCGGCCGGCATGGCCATTCCGCTGGAGATGATGGTCGACATCGACCATGGCGACGTCACCTCCAGCAACCCGGCCGATATCGATCCCTATGCCTGGGCCGAGGCTTTCCCCAGGAAGTCGCCGATCATCCACATCAAGCAATCGTCGATGAACAAGGGTGGCCATTGGCCGTTCACCGCGGCTCACAACAGGGACGGCCGCATCACGCCTGAAAAGCTGCTGGAGACTGTGCGGCGCGGCGGCGGCACCGACAACGAGATCTGCCTCGAACTGTCGTTTCGCGAGCGCGAACCGGTCGACCACCAGGTGGTCGCCATGATCCGCGAATCGGTCGACTACTGGGCGCCCTTTATCGACACGGGCAGGCCTGACCTGCTGCCGAAAAACGGGTAGAGGTCGGAGTGGGGAGCCGATGCCACTCGCGCTGTTGACGTCCAACCGGTTGGCCCGCCAGCGAAGCAACCAGATGACATATTAGATAATGCGAGTATTGCGGCAGCCTGCGCTGCTGATTGCTATAAAAGTACAATGCGAAAGATACTTTTGTTTAACTTCGCCATGCATACTGCGAATTGGTCCGATTTGTTGTCCGGCTTCCCTCGCGAACTAGAGAATCCGCATGTCGGTTACACGTCGCACGCTGCTCACGGCCGGAAGCGTCGGCTTGCTGGTCGCGCAAGCTCGGGCGGCCAACACTCCAGGACAGCAGGCGGAGATCGCTCCCGTCATCAGCGACAATGCGCTGCGCATTGCGATGCCGGCCTTTGCCTCCGATCCATTTTTCCCGGCCGATGGATCGGGGGACAGCGGCATAGACATGGAACTGGCCCGCGGCATAGCAGCGGAGCTTGGCGTCGAGCCGGTGTTCGACCGATCCGCCGCAACGTTCGACGGCATGGTGAAACAGCTGACTTCCGGCCAGGCGGACATAGCCATCGGCAAGCTCAGCCGAACCCTTCGCCGTGGCCGCTCAATCCTCTATTCCCGGCCCTATGCCATGCTGCACCAAGGCCTCATCGCCAATCGCCTCAACCTGGCGCGCATCGCGCAAGGCAAACCACCCGAGCAGATCATCCGCGATTTCTCGGGCGATCTCGGCGTGATCGAGGGCTCTTCATTCGCAACCTATGCGGCGACGACCTTCCCGCATGCACAAGTTCATCGTTTTGCAGGCTGGGACATGGTTGTCGATGCGATCCGCGATGGGACGATCGACATGGCGTATCGCGACGATTTCGAGATCAAGAAGCTGATGGTCGACGATCCGTCGATGACGGTCGCCGCGCGCTCGATCACGCTGACCGACAAGGTAGACACGATCGCAATCGGTGTGCGACCGGACAATCCGCATCTCGCGGCGTTTATCGACCTTTACCTCGATCTCGCGCGCGGTCAGCAGGTTCTCAACACTGACGAGATCATCGCGCGCTACCGGTTGGGGAGCAAAGCCTGACGATGGCCGTCACGGAAGCAGCCGGACCCTTGGCTTTCGATTGGCGCCTGGCGGCGAGGCGCATATTGCGCTCGCCCGCGACGACGATTGCGATGATCGGGGCGGGAATCCTTTGCGGCCTCTATTATCCAGCATTTGCCCATGCGATCAGCCCTGTGGCGCAGCTCTACCTGAATTTCCTCAAGATGGTCGTCCTGCCCTACCTGGTCTCGTCGGTCATCTTCTCGATCATGTCGATGGTTCAGGATCCGAACTCGGTCCGTTACCTTGGCCGGGTGGGTATGGCGGTGCTGGTCGTGTCGTTCCTGAGCGTATTGGTGAGTGGCACCTACTCGCTTGTCCTTCAGCCGGGCCAGATCGAGAATCCTCAATCGCGCATCGAGCTTGGCGAGTTCATCAATTCGCAGGGTAGCGTATCCACCGATCTCGCATTCCCCTATCAACCGCCACCCAATGAGGGCTCCGACAACGGGCATTCGATACTGCTCGATCTTGTGCCGAACAACGTCTTCAGCGCGCTGGCCTCCGGTCAAACCATCCAGGTCCTGCTGTTCTGCCTGCTTTTCGGGCTCGCGATGGGCAAGATTCCCCAGCCTTCGTCCATGAGCCTGTCTCAGGCGCTGAACGCGGTTTACCGGGCCTGCACGGTCCTTACCAACTGGTTCATCTGGGGATTGCCGTTTGCAACCTTCATCCTGATCGCGGATCAGACCGCGTCGACCGGAACCAAGCCGCTCACGCTGATGGGCGGTTATCTGCTGGTGATGGGTTTTTCCTGCCTCACATTCATCGCCGGCGCATTTGGCGTTATCGCCATCCGCTCTCGGCGAAGCTACTGGGCCACGATCAAGACCTGTCAGCCCCTTCTCATGGTAGCCATCACCACGCGCTCTACCGTCGCCTCGCTTCCGTGGGTCATAAACCTGCTGAGCGAGCGTCTGCGGTTCAGCCTCGTGGTCGTCGAACTGCTCGTGCCGCTGCAGGCGGCACTGCTGCGGACAGGCCCGGCGCTGCTTTACACGTCTGGTGTTCTTTTCATCGCTCAGCTCTACGGCCGTCCGCTGGCAATCCCCGACCTCCTGCTCGTCGGCATCACCTCGGCGCTTCTCGCGCTCACGACCGGCGGCATGGGCAGCCTGCTCATCCTGTCCCAGATGTCGATCGTCTGTGGCTACCTGAAGATTCCCTTCGAGGCGGCGTTCGCCCTGTTCGTCGCGGTCGACGCGGCCGTCGACACGTTCATGACGCTGTCTAGCGTCTGCACCGTTGCGGCGAGCACCGCAATCATCGCGCCCAGCCACAGGGAGACAACGCAGTCTGTCGAAGCGGCGTCGGAACAGCTCGAAGCCGAGCCCGCTCGATGATCGACCATGGCATCAGCCTCCAGCTCGGCGTCATTGGCGGCCTCGGGCCGTTGGCATCGGCTGACTTCTACTTCAAGCTGACCCGAATGACCCAGGCGTTCCGGGACAATGAGCATGTGCCCGCCGTCATCCTCAGCGTGCCACAGCTGCCTGACAGGACCGAGGCGATCCTTGCCGGCCATGACGGTCCGCTGGCGTCTTTGAAAGCCGCGGTCTCGACGCTCAATGCGCTCGGCGTTGCCTGTATCGCGATGCCGTGCAACACCGCCCATCATTGGTATGAGCAGTTGGCGGCGAGCTCGCAGGCGCGGATCATCCATATCGCCGACGCGGTCGTAGCTGAAACCCATCGTAGCCTGGGCCGAGGCAAGGTTACGATCCTCGCCACGCAGGGCACGCTGGTCTCCGGCTTCTATCGGGACAGGATGTCGGCGGCGGGATTTGAGCTCTGCTTTCCCGCCGTCACGGAATTCCAGGGTCGCGTCGATAGAGCGATCGGCCTGGTCAAGGGTGGTTCGATCGCGGAGGCGGCGAGCGAAACCGAGCGCGCGCTTGAAATCGCGCGATCGGCCGGCGCCGACACGGCCGTTCTCGGCTGCACCGAACTGTCGGTGGTGGCCGCCAGCCTCAACCCTACGAACGGATTGGTCGTCATCGACAGCAATGCAGCCCTGGCGCGAGCCTGTTTGACACGGTTGGGCTTCGCCGCGCAGGACGTTCCGCGACCTCGGCCGGTGTTCTCATCCCGTAAAGAGCTGGAGCGGTTCGGCGGTTCTATCCAACACTGAACCGCTCCGGGAACTGGTCGTTTAGCCGAATTTCGGATCGAGGCTGCCCGCTTTGTAACGCTTGGCCATTTCCGAGACCGGCAGCGGCTTGATCTTCGGCGCGTTGCCGGCGGTGCCGAACTGCTCGAAACGCTCCTTGCACAGCTTCCTCATCGCCGCCATCGCCGGCGTCAGATATTTGCGCGGGTCGAATTCCGAGGGATTTTCCGTCAGCACCTTGCGGATCGCGCCGGTCAGCGCCATGCGGTTGTCGGTGTCGATGTTGATCTTGCGCACGCCATGCTTGATTCCGCGCTGGATCTCTTCCACCGGCACGCCCCAGGTCGGCTTCATCTGCCCGCCATATTTGTTGATGATCTCCTGCAGATCCTCTGGCACCGAGGACGAACCATGCATGACCAGGTGCATGTTCGGCAGGCGGCGGTGGATTTCCTCGATGACGTTCATCGCCAGCACCGCGCCATCCGGCTTGCGCGAGAATTTATAGGCGCCGTGGCTGGTGCCCATGGCAACCGCCAGCGCGTCGACATGGGTGTCGCGCACGAACTGCTCGGCCTGCACCGGATCGGTGAGCAATTGGTCGTGGCTGATCGCGCCTTCGATGCCGTGGCCGTCCTCCTGCTCGCCGCCGCCGCTCTCCAGCGAGCCCAGCACGCCGATCTCGCCCTCGACCGAAACGCCGCCCCAATGCGCCATGTCGACGACGCGCTTGGTGATGCCCGAATTATAGGCGTAGTCGGCCGGCGACTTGCCGTCCTCCTTGAGTGATCCATCCATCATCACCGAGGTGAAACCATGCTGGATCGCGGTGACGCAGGTAGCCTCGTTGTTGCCGTGGTCGAGATGCATGCAGACCGGGATGTCGGGATGGATCTCGACCAGCGCATCGATCAGCTTGGCCAGCACCACGTCATTGGCATAGGCACGCGCGCCGCGGCTTGCCTGCAGGATGACCGGCGACTTGGTCTCCTCCGCAGCCTCCATGATGGCGAGGCCCTGTTCCATGTTGTTCATGTTGAAGGCCGGCACGCCATAGCCGTATTCGGCGGCGTGATCGAGCAATTGTCTCAGTGTGATGCGAGCCAACGAATAGTCTCCCGTATCTGGTTTCTAACCTTTGCTTGCTGGCTGTCCGCGCATCGTCCAGCCCACCGATGCTTCTGGCCGGATTTCCGCGCAACCGCAACCGTCAGACACCGTCCCGGCAGCAATTCTTGTTACAGGGCCGTGATGAAAGCCACGGGAATATCCCAGGAAAATATCTCATTATAACAAAAATCATGATAGTTTCAGGAAGAAATATGTTATCTTGTCGAGGAACCAGCGCCGGTTGGCGGATAACGGCAGCAATGAAGAGCGATAGCAGACGTCAAGGCATCATGGACTTTCTGATGGACGTCGGCGCGGCGAGCGTCGACGATCTTGCCTCACGCTTTGGCGTCTCCAGGATGACGGTGCATCGTGATCTCGACGACCTTGAGGAGAGCGGTTTCCTGCGCAAGGTGCGTGGCGGCGCTTCGATCCAGCCGAGCGGTCTCTTCGAAAGCGATTTTCGCTACCGGCAAAAGCAGGCGACAGGGGAAAAGCAGCGCCTTGCGGCGGCCGCCGTGGCGATGATCGAACCCGGCCAGACTGTCATCATCGACGACGGCTCGACGGCTGGCGGCATCGCACGGCATCTCGCCGATTTCAGGCCGCTGACGGTGATCTCCAACAATCTGGCCGTCATCCAAGACCTGGCCGGCGCCGGGGGCATCGACCTGATTGCGCTCGGCGGCCAGTACAGCAAGAAGTTCCACGGCTTCTTCGGACTGCTCGCCGAGGCTTCACTGAGATCGCTGCGCGCGGACGTCGCCTTCCTGTCGTCGTCGGCTATCCACGGCGCCTCCGCTTTCCACCAGGACCAGGAGGTGGTGCAGATCAAGCGGCTGATGATGGAAGCAGCGACCCGCAAATATCTGCTGGTCGATCATGGCAAATTCGGCCGCACGGCGCTGCATTTCCTGACCGACCTCGAGGCCTTCGACGCCGTCTTCACCGGGCGCGAACCCGAGCCGGGAATTCGCGGCACGCTGGATGCAGCCGGCGTTTCGTTGACGGTGGTCGCCAACAAGGATTGAGGATCAAGGAGCGCAGGCGTGGTTTATTGGGTCGGTACAAGCTGGAAGATGAACAAGACGCTCGCCGAGGCGCTGGATTTCGCCGGGGCCTTAGTCGGCTTCGTGCCAGGCTTCGACGAGCGCATCCAGCCTTTCGTCATCCCGCCGTTCACGGCGGTGCGCGAGGTCAAGCAGGCGCTGTCGTCGACGCGGGTCAAGGTCGGTGCCCAGAACATGCACTGGGCCGATGCCGGGGCCTGGACCGGCGAGATATCGCCGCTGATGCTGAGCGACTGCGGTCTCGACATGGTCGAACTCGGCCACAGCGAACGGCGCGAGCATTTCGGCGAGACCGATCGCACCGTCGGCCTGAAGACGGCGGCCGCCGTCAAGCACGGACTGATACCGCTGATCTGCGTCGGCGAGACGCTGGCGGAGCGCGAAAACGGCAAGGCCGATGCGGTGTTGACCAGCCAGGTCGAGGGTGCATTGCAGTTCCTCGAAGGCGAGGCGAAGGCGGCAAAAATCCTGTTTGCCTATGAGCCGGTCTGGGCGATCGGCGACAAGGGTATTCCGGCCAGCTCCGTCTATGCCGAAAAACAGCAGGCGCTGATCAAGAAAGTGGCCGGCGGCCTGCTGCCGTCCATCCCGCCGGTGCTCTATGGCGGCAGCGTCAATCCCGGCAACGCGGCCGAGCTGATCGGCCAGCCCAGCATCGATGGCCTCTTTATCGGCCGCTCGGCCTGGCAGGTGGAGGGCTATGTCGACATCCTCAGGCGCGCCTCGGCGGCGATCTGAACGAACGAAATCTCATTCAAGGAAGGATACGACCATGAAAATAGCCATTGGAGCCGACAGCGCCGGCAAGCCGCTGCTCGATGTCATCGCCGCGCATCTCGCGACAAAATCCGGCCTCACCGTCAGCGACCTCAGCCAGGCCGGCTTTTATGCCGACCTGTCGCAAAAGCTCGCGCAGACGATCATCGACGGCGAGAACGACCGCGGCATCCTGTTCTGCGGCACCGGCATCGGCGTCTCGATCTCGGCCAACAAGGTGCCCGGCATCCGCGCGGCACTCACCCACGACACCTATTCCGCCGAGCGTGCCGCCAAATCCAACAACGCGCAGATCATCACGATGGGCGCCCGCGTCATCGGCCCTGAACTCGCCAAGGCGATCGTCGATACCTGGTTGGCCTCGGAGTTCGACGAGAAGGGGCCGTCGGCCGGCAATGTCCAGGCGATCAACAAGCTCGATGAAGCGAAGCAGGCCTAAGCCAGGTTGTCGCGCAACGCCTCGATGACGGTCACGGCCGAGGCGGCGCCGGGGTCGATATGGCCGAGCGAGCGTTCGCCGAGCCGCGAGGAGCGGCCCTTGGCGGCGATCATGTCCTTGGTCGCCTCGGCCCCCAGGCGCGCCGCGTCCACTGCCGCGTCGAGGCTTTCGGCAAGACCTTTTCCCGCCGCATTGCTGGCGCCGGCCGCTTCCGCCGCCGGCAACCAGGCGTCGATCATCGTCTTCTCGCCGATCTCGGCCTTGCCGCGATCGCGGATGCCTTGCGCCATCGCCTGGAACAGCGCGACGACATCCGCATCAGCTAGCGTGGTCTTGCCCTTGACGGCAGCGGCGGCGCGCATGAAGGCGGTGGCATAGAGCGGGCCAGACGACGCACCGACCGCGTTGAGGAACGATTTAGCCGCCATGTTGAGAAGCGCGGTCGGCTCGGTCGCCTTCAGGTCGAGTGGCGCCAGCGCGTCGCGCACTGCGTTGAAGCCGAGCGCCATGGCGATGCCGTGATCGGCGTCGCCGATGACGCCGTCGAGCTGGCAGAGCCGGTCCTTGTCGGCTTCGATCGCCACCGCGATCGCATCGAACATTCTCTTCAGGTCAGCGCTATCGATGCTCACGGGTCACTCCTCAGCCGGCGCGGAACATGGCGCAGTCGCACGGATGGTCGAGCATGGTCTGCAACTCGCCATCGAGATGGAACAGCGTCACCGAGGCGCCGGCCATTTCGAGCGACGTGCAGTAATTGCCGACCCAGGTCGCATGGATGGAAACGCCGATGTCGTCGAGACGCTGCTTGACGCGACGGTTCATGATGTAGAGCTCCATCAACGGTGTCGAGCCCAGCGAATTGACCAGCACCGCAATCTTGTCGCCACGCGAAGGCGCCATCTCGGCAAGGATATTGTCCAGCATCTCGTCGCTGATCTCGTCGGCGGTCCCGAGCTTGCCGCGCGCGATGCCCGGCTCGCCATGGATGCCCATGCCGATCTCCATCTCGTCGGCGCCGATCTCGAAATTCGGCCGCCGGGTCTGCGGCAGCGAGCAGGGCGACAGCGCCACGCCCATGGTGAAGGTATGGTCGTTGGCCTTGCGCGCCATGCGCTCGCATTCGTCGAAGGAGAGCATGCGATCACAGGCCGCGCCGGCCGCTTTGAAGACGAAGAAATTGCCGGCGACGCCGCGGCGCTTCTGCCGCTGGTCGCGCGGTGCCGAGGCGACATCGTCGGTGGTCAGCACCGTGCGCACCTCGATATCGTCCATGGCGGCCAATTCGGCCGCCATGTCGAAATTCATCACGTCCCCGGCATAGTTGCCGTACGTGAACAGGACGCCGGCGCCGCCGTTCGCCGCCTTGGCGCATTCAAGGATGGGATCGGGTGGCGGCGAGGCAAAGACATTGCCGATCGCCGCCGCGTCCGCCAGGCCCTTGCCGACAAAACCGAGAAAGGTCGGCTCATGGCCCGAGCCGCCGCCGACGACGAGCCCGACCTTGCCGGGACGCGGTCCGTTGCGGGCGATGATCGAGCGCGGGCTGCCGTCCGCGCTCCTGAGATGGCTGGGATGCGCGGCCAGAATCCCCTCTAGCATCTCGTCGACGGCACGGTTGCCGTCATTGATGATCTTCTTGGTCTGCACCGGCATCCTCCCGAACTCGGCATTTTCCCGAGATACTACAGGCTGTTACCGCGATTTCCACCCCGCTCTCGGCTGTTTCAGGCGGCGATGTGCCTTCGCGCCGCCAGAATCTGGAGGCATGCGCCGGCCGCTTCCTTGCCCTTTACCTGGAAGTGCTCGAGGAAGAAGCGGTGGTGCTCGGAGCTGTCGTGGTAATTGTGCGGCGTCAGTACCGCCGAAAGCACCGGCACGTCGGTCGTCAACTGCACATTCATCATGCCGTCGATGACCGCGCCGGCGACGAATTCGTGCCGGTAGATGCCGCCATTGACGACGAAGGCAGCGCCGAGGATCGCGGCGTAGCGACCCGTCTCGGCCAATGTCTTGGCGTGCAGCGGGATCTCGTAGGCGCCGGGCACGTCGAAGATTTCGACGGCAAAGCGGCCGTCGCCCAGTGCAGCAAGCTCCGCCTCGAAGGCAGCGACACACTGGTCGACGATATCCGCGTGCCAGCGCGCCCTGACAACGGCAACGCGGGTCGTTTCATAGTCTTTGTGGGAATGCTGATTCATGGGTCCATCCTTCCGTTTCGAACCAGAATCAGGACGCACGATACGAAAACCGGCCGCCGGGGCGGTCCGTCTTCCGTTTCGTTCTCTTCCATCCGGACTGTAACCGTCGGCTCCGGAATCACACCGGATCTGCTGACCCTTCCGGTTTTGCCGGAAAGCGCTCGCGGGCTTGGGTCCCGCGCATGACCCCGAAAACCGGACCGGTTTTCGGAAAGAAATCATGCGCAATCAGGAGTCCTTACCGCCGGTGGGGACTTTCACCCCGCCCTGAGAACATTAACGGCTTTGTATGGAAGGGCAGGGGCGCCGCTGTCAACCGCGCGCGGGCTGGTGGCCCATCACGTCCTGTGTGGCTGGCGCGTGCGCCAGGCGGCGGCCGAAGCCGCGACCAGCATCAGCAACGCCGCCACCATTGCCGATGCGGCAAAGCCGAAATCCGAATATAGCGGCCCGAAGCCGGTGGTGCCGACAAAGACCGCCAGATATGTCACCGCGCTGTTCAGGCCCATGATCGTGCCGCGCCGTGACGGATCGAGCGCCGACAGGCGCATCACCAGCACGTTCAATCCGAAATGATTGGCGAGACCCCAGGCCGCCACCATGGCGAGCGTCATGCCATAGCTGTTGCTTGTTGCGGCGATCGCGACATAGACGATGGCGACGAGCAGGTAAGCGAAGGGCATGACGCGGCGAGCCCCCAGGCGATCGATGATGCCGTCGAAGAGCGCCGCCGTGCCGAACCCAGCCCCATAGGCGAGTGCGGCCAGGCCGTTGGCGCTGACCGGCTGGCCCAGCCCGCTGTGCAGATGGTCGCCAAGATAGCCATAGACACCGTAGAAGGCGGTCATGAAAGCACCGCAGGCGATCAGAAGCGGCACGATGCCGGGAATGCCGAGCGCCTCGAGCGGCGCTGGAGCCGGGCCGGCCTTTCTGACATCCGGGAGTGACGATGCGGTAAGGCTGCCAAGCGCCAGCGCCGCCAGCAGCGCCACGGCGGCGAAGACGGCCCGCCAGTGCACGAGATCGGCAAGCACCGCCGACAGCGAAACGCCGGCCACCATGCTCAGCGTCCATCCGGTCAGCACAACGCCGATCGTTCCGCTTTCCCGTCCAGGTGGGGCAATCGCCGCGGAACTGGCATAGATTGCCGGCATGGCGACGCCGGCGGCGATGCCGGTGAGAAGCTGCGCAGCGACCAGCGCCGTCACCGTCGGCGCCACCGCGCTTGCGACAAGCGCCAACGTCAGCAGCAGCAAGGCCGCCTGAAGCATCCGGCGCGCGCCGACCCGGTCGATGTAGCGTGCCAGGAACAGGGCGCTCGCCGAGGTGCCGAGGCCGAACGCGGCGGCCGCCATCATGACGACAGGCACGCTGGTCGCGAACGACACGGCCACGGCGGGAGCAATCGGACCCAGCACCAGGGAGTTCGAGCCGATGACGGCGATGCATCCGGTCAAGAGATAGGCCAGCGCCGGAATGGGCGGCCGGGCATTCGCACCCAGGGTTACTGCTTGATCGCTGTTCGACATATATCCATAATGGCCGTATTTTATTCGGCTACAATCGGGAATTTCCACTATGGACGAAGAAACAAATGGCATTCCGCAGAACAGGCCGGCGCCCCGCGATCTCGACGCGATCGACAGAAAGATATTAGGCGTTCTCGTCGACGACGCCACGGTCAGCTATGCTGAGCTTGGCGATCGTGTCGGCCTCTCGCCGCCCGCCGCGCATGAGCGCGTCAAGCGCCTTCGGCGCAGCGGCGCCATTCGCGGCACGGCTGCCATCATCGACCCCAAGGCGGTCAAGAAGCCGCTGCTGGCATTCGTGCATATCGACACCAAGGGCTGGGGCAAGACGCCGGAGCTGATGGCGGTTTCGCAATATCCGGAGGTCGAGGAGATCCACACGGTTGCCGGCGACACCTGCATGCTGCTGAAGGTCCGCACGGAGGACACACGGGCGCTCGAAGGCCTGCTGTCGCGCCTCTACGAGACACCCGGCGTCACCTCGACGCGCAGCTACGTGGTGCTGTCGACCTATCTCGAGCGGCCGGTGCAGCCCGGCGTCACGACGCAGTGGCCGGCGCCCAAGCACATGGCCGAGCCTCTGTACTAAGGCCTGATGCCATAAGCGCGAAGCGGTTTTCGGACGACATCATGCTCTATCTCTTTGATTTGGAGCTGGACTCGCCGCCTCCGCCGAAAACGCCGCAAAACAAGGAATGATATGCTAATCTCCCGAGCCTCTAGGCAGAGGGCGGGTGGTGGCAATGCTGGAAACGGACAAGGTATTCGCTGGCTCCATACCGGAAAACTACGACCGCTATATGGTGCCGTTGATTTTCGAGCCCTTCGCTGCGGATATTGCAGGACGAGCAGCGTCCCTGTCGCCCGCCGCCGTTTTGGAGACGGCCGCCGGCACCGGGGTCGTTACCCGTGCATTGGCGCCGAAACTGTCTCCCGGCGCAAGCTATACGGTAACCGACCTCAACCAGCCGATGCTCGACTATGCCGCTTCGCGACAACCTCCCGACGGTCGCATCACATGGCGTCAAGCGGACGCCTTGGCGCTGCCGTTTGAAGATGCGACCTTCGACCTCGTTTGCTGTCAGTTCGGTGCGATGTTCTTTCCCGACCGGCCATCGGCCTACCGCGAAGCCAGGCGTGTCCTGAGGCCGGGCGGACATTTCCTGTTCAGCGTATGGGATCGCATCGAGGAGAACGTCTTTGCCGATGATGTGACGAATGCTCTCGCAAGGATCTTCCCCGACGATCCGCCGCGCTTTCTGGCACGCACACCCCATGGCTACCACGACAAGGCAGTGATCCGTCACGAGCTGGAGGATGCTGGGTTCTCCGGTGTAATGATCGAGACGAGAGCCGAACAAAGCCGTGCATCCTCGCCGCGCCTTCCCGCCGTCGCTTATTGCCAGGGAACTGTGCTTCGCACCGAAATCGCGGCCCGGGAGGCTGGGAAGCTGCAAGCCGCGACCGACTACGCCGCGTCCGCGATTGCAGACAGACATGGCAGCGGCGCGGTGGCCGCCAAAATTCAGGCTCACGTCATCATGGCAACGGCTTAGCTTCCCAACCGGATCGTCTCGAAATAGGCGTCGGTGCCGACCTGGCCGCCCTTGAGCGCGATTTCGAGTCCATCGATCGCACCGCCGCCATGGGCGACACAGAGCGGTGATCCCGGCGATTGCGGCAACGGCATGCGCACGGTCAGCGCGTCGATGGCCAATTGTCCGAGCGCGTGACTGGAGGTGTCGCCACCGGCGATCACCGCGCGCTTGAGTTTCTGTTCCACGATTAACCGGCGCAGGATTGTTCCCAGCGCTCGCCCGAGCGTGTTTCGCGCACCTTCGATCCGGTCGATCTCGGCGCCACGGTCGGCCTGTGGGCCAAGCGCAGTGTAGAGGATGACGCTGCGCCCCGCAGCCAGGCTTGCCAATCCGCTCGCGACGGCGCGCTCGATTGCCTCCTTGGCGCCCTCCGTGACCAGTTGCATGGCATCCATCTCGACGCCGTCGAAACCGTGGGCAAGGGCGTGGCGGATCTGCTTTTCGGTGGTCGGCGACACGCTGCCCGAGACCACCGCGAGGCGGTCTACCGGTCCCGGCGGCGCGAACGACGCCTGCCCGGAGGCAATGCCTTTGCCGGCCCATTCGGCAAGCAAGGCATATTCGACGCCCGAGGATCCGACGACGAAGCCATGGCCTTGGTCATGGATGCGCCAGATCTGTTCGCCGACGCGTCTCTGTGTCTGGCGGCTTTCGACATCAAACAGGATGACCGCCCTGTTTTGCACGGCCTGGTCGACCGTTTGCGCGAGATCGTCGGTCTGCAATGCAGCCAGGTCGACAAGGCCGGAGCTGAGACTGGTCTGGCGCGAGAGATGCACGAGCAGGTCTGCTTCGTTCATCGGCGTCACCGGATGCCTGCTCATCACCGGATGCCTGTCGATGCGGAAATACTCGCCGCGGAACGCCGCGAAAAGATTGCCGAAGGCCGTGTAGCGCTTGAGCTGCGGCGCGCCGACGACCATCGGCACGCTACTCTGGCCGAAGATGCGCCGGCCGATCTCGATGGCGCGGCCGATATTGCCGACCGTCGGGCTGGAATCGAAGGTCGAACAGATCTTGTAATGGCAGATCGCCGCTTCGAGGCTCTTCAGCCATTCGAAGGCGGGCGCCAGATTCTGCTCCATCCATTGCGGCGTTTCGCTTCGGCTGGTGCCGGCCAGTCCGACGGCGCGGCAATGGAAAAATCGCGCCAGCAGGCGCTCATCGGGCCGACGCATGAACAGCACCGTCGGCACGCCGCCGAGCTCGAGCGCCTCCATGACATCCGTCGAGCCGGTGAGGTCGTCGCCATAATAGCTCAGGAGCAGGTTCTGCATGGCTTCGCTCAGACCGCCTTGCCGTCGCTGAATTTCTCGATCGAGCGTGCCAGCTCGGCATGGTTGCGCGCGAATTCGTCGAGGGCAATGCCCTCGACCGCGGCCTGCCACGCTTGCAGCACCGCGCGCACCCCGGCGCCGGGCCCGTCCGGATGGCTGACGATGCCGCCGCCGCAGAGATAGAGGAGATCGACCGTGCGGCCGGTGCGCTCATAGGTCTCGGGCGCCTGGCCGCCCCATTGGCCGGAGCAGGCCACGGGCAGCGCGCAATCGTATGATGAAAACAGCGGCGTGGTCACCGCTTCGAAAGAGCGGATGAAAGAATCGTCCGGCTCCCAGTATTTCGAGCCGATACCGTTGATCTGGAACTGGTCGACGCCGAGCAGCCGCCAGAATTGCTGCCATACCTTGAAATCCATGCCGAGGCCGGGATGGCGGGTGAGAATGTCCCAGCCATTGCGGTGCGCATGCAGCGCCAGCCCGGAGCGCTTCCTGAGGAAAGCCATGCCGCCGAATCCGATGGAGTTGATGTTGACGACCGCGCAATTGCCGCCGGCTTCGAGCACCAGATCGTGGTTGCGCATCATCTCGTCGGGATCGGCATGCGAGATTCCGAAGGCGTACATTACTTTCTTGCCGGTCTTTTGCTCGTGGTCACGGATCAGCGGCATGATCGCCTTCACCCGCTCAGCGAGCGGCGAATAGGCCGGGCTCATCAGCTTCTCGTCGTCCTTGATGAAATCGACGCCGGCTTCGATCAGTTCGCCCACCATCGCGGCTGTCTCGTGCGGCCTGAGGCCAAGCGCCGGCTTGACGATGGTGCCGATGATGGGACGGCCCTCGACCCCGGTCAGCCTGCGGCTGCCGGCAACGCCGAATTGCGGGCCGGGATGGGCGCCCCGGTATTGTTCCGGCAGCTTCATGTCGATGACCCGGATACCGGACAGGCCCCTGATCGAATAGGTGCCGCTGATGGCGATCGTCATCAGCGCCGACAGGTCGGTGCCGATGGCGTCGAACGGGAAGCCGATATCGACATCGGCGCGCCGGAAGGGGCCGTTCCCGGATCCGGGAAGCGACGGCTGCTCGGCATCGGGCAGGGGACTGATCGCCAGCACACGAGCCGCCACACGCGCCTTTAATTCCTCGGTCTCGCCGGGCAGTGGGACGAAGGTGCCGGTCGACTGGTCGCTCGCGATCTTGGCCGCCAGCGCTTCGATGCTGCCAGAGGTTTCGATGCGATAGGTAAGCGTGATCATGGTCTGTCGGCCGCTCGAAAAGGGTTCGAAAAAAGTTTTGTCGCGCAGGAAATCTGGTATAATGAGTACCTAAGTATTGCAAGCAATATCCCGACTTCGGCAAGAGGGCCGGCTTCGGCAATTCCGGGAAATGAGCGGCGTTTTTCGTTCGGAATGCCTGGAACAAACAGCTGGCGCGGCTTGGCGATTGCATGAAATCGCGGGACCGCTCCAGGCGCAGGCATTCCGGTAATCCTGCCTGGAATGCTAAACAGGAACCGGGCCAGGGAGTGATTCGTCACGATGAACCGTTCGGAGCCGATCGTCCGGCGCAAACTTTCCGACGAAGTCTTTGCAAGGCTGAAGCGGCTGATCACCAGCGGCGAGCTGCAGCCGGGCGACGACATGCCGTCCGAACGCGAGTTGATGGAGCGCTTCGAGGTCGGCCGGCCGGCGATCCGCGAGGCCATGCAGGCGCTGAGCAATATGGGACTGGTCGCCATCTCGCATGGCGAGCGCGCCAAGGTGCTGCAACTAACCGCCAAATCGATCATCAAGCAGGTCGACGGCGCGGCCAAGATCATCCTGTCTTCATCCAGGGACACGCTGGAGCACCTGAAGACGGCGCGCATCTTCTTCGAGCGCGGCATGGTCAGGGAAGCCGCGGAAAAGGCGACCGCCGAGGATGTGCAGCGGCTCAGGGCAACGGTGGCCGAGCAGCGCGCCGCGCGCGGTGATTCCGAAGCCTTCATCTCCGCCGACATGAAGTTCCACACCCAGATATCGGCGATATCGGGCAATCCGATCTATGTCGCCGTCAGCGAAGCCACGCTCGGCTGGCTGAAGGAATACCACACCGAGATGCTGATCTGGACCGGCAAGGAACAATACACGCTTACCGAGCATGAGGAGATCATCGACCGCATTGAGCACCGTGATGCCGACGGCGCCGAAAAGGCGATGATCAAGCATCTCGAACGCTCGCGTGCGCTCTATGTGATGAATTCCGATAAGTAGCTCTAGCCAACCCGGACAATGGCGTAGGGCGACATCGTAAGATGGCCCTGACCCAGTGCCGAAACATCAACCGGGACGTCGTTCGCCGTCTGGTTCGCCAGCCAGACGGCAATGTCGCCCGAGGCGGCGCGACCGGCCAGCGCCGCAACACGCGTCTCGTCGCTTGTTTTCGCGGCAACATGCGCGAGCCCAGCCAGTTCGCAAAGCCCTTGGACGGCCCGGAAAATCGGCCGCGGCGATCCCTCGGCGACAGGTTCGCCGGATGCGGCCAGCACGCCGAATGGTCCGGTGATGCTGGACAGTGTCAGCATCTCCAGCCCGGCCGGCGCGACGCGCGCGGCATAGCCAATGGTCCAGGCGGCGGCAAACTGCGCGGCATGGCGGGGATCACGGTTCGCCATGGCAATGCGTTGGCCGGCAAAATTGTCCTTGGTCGCGCCGCCATAGGGGTTCTGTCGCATGGCAATGGTCGACGGGCCGATCCGGTAAGGCTTGTCGCCGAAGATCGCCCGGGTCGACCGGGTGATGAAGGGCAGCGCCTCCAGCGATTGCATGACGCTGAGATCGTCGGCGGCGTGAACGATCGGACAGGTGCAGTGCGTGACGAAATCGAGTTGGTCGGCGGGCACGCGCTTACGGTTGAGCTCGGTGAAATAGCTGAACATGCCGCCGCCGAGGCGGATCCCGGGAAAGGCGCGCCGCGCCGCGGCATAGATTTCTTCCAGCGGCGGGCATGCCGGCCAGGCGCTGCCCGGCGGCGTCGACTGGCGGTCGACCGAAGGCGAGACGGCAACCGCATCGAGCCGCAGGCCGACCCGGCGCACCATATCGGCGACATCGGAGAATTCGGCATCGAGGTCGCCCGTGCAGGCCACCACGCATTCGAGCGTGGTCGAGGCGGGATGCGCCGCGGCGAGCCGGGCATGGGCGTCCAGGCCGTGGCCGCGCGTCGGATCGAAGTGGAACAGGAGTTGCTGCGGACCGAGCCTTGCGAGCATCGGCAGTTCGGCCAGCGTTGCCTCGACGTCCTCGGGATAGACGATCACGCCGACATCGGGCAGCCTCGGCCCGGTCTCGCCGAGTTCGATGCGGACCGGTTCGGCACTCGCGGTCGCGGCGGGCATCCCGGCGCTGCCGGTGAGGCGCAGGCTCACCGTCTGGCGCAGCGGTTCGCCGGCCGGCAGCACATAGGGCCACGGCAAGGCCAGCGGCCGCACATAGGTCTTGTAGGAGGCGTCCGACCAGTTGCGCTGGTCCTCCATTTCGAAAGTATCGCCTTCCATCCTGCATTCGGCGCTGACGCCGGGACGCACTGCATGGGTGATGGCACGCAGGTCCTTGAAGGGCTGCCATGGGTCGATCAGATCAGGCAGTTCCGTGTCCACCACCCTGCCATCGGTGTGCTCCACCGTCACCGGGCTGCCGGCGAGGCCGGCGATCGGATGCAGGATGCAGAAGCCGCAGCGGTTGGTCTCGAAATCGCTCTCCGGCAGTGCGGCCACATCGAAGACCAGCCTGCCGTCGGCGGAGCCTTCGATCGTCGCGTGGAAGCGCAGGCTGCTGCCGCCCGGGCCGGTGCAATTCGCCTCATAGCTTACCGAGAAACGGTCGACCTTCTGGTCGATGGTCAGGTCCGTCAGCTCCGGCTCATAAGTGCCCCAGTCGCGGTCGCGTACGGTATAGGCGATGGCGCGCAGCACTTCGGTGCCGGCATGCCGGATTGTGCGCAGATTGCCATTGACCAGCTCGGCACTCAGCGCGCCCGCCTGCAGCAGGATCGGTGCCGCTTCGGCCGCCCGTGTGCCGTAAAGATCGAACACGTCGGCCGTCATTGCAGCAAGGCTTCGATCTGCACCGGTTCGCGGCTCGCAGCACCCGCATAGGCGGCCTCGACCAGGGCGAATGTCTTCAGATTGTCGGCGCCCGAGGTCGCCGGCTCCTTGCCGCCGACAAGGCAGTCGACCCAGTGCCGCTGGATGGCCAGCACGCTTTCCTGGATGTTGTGCCATGGCCGCGAGGCCCAGGGCAGGAGCGGCGGCGAGACATCGCTCACTCTGGTTCCGCTCTTGCCGGTGACGGTCAGCCGGTAGCCCTGCGCCAGCCGGATCGTGCCGTCGACGCCGTCGAGCTCGATAAGTGTTTCCGGGAACGGCTCGGTGGCAAGCTTGGTCGCATAGCTGCAATCGACAACCGACGTGGCGCCGCCGGCATGATCCATGAGCATCGTCGCCACATCCTCGCCGGCGATGGCGGGGTTGATGCGTGTGGTCCGCGCGGTCAGGCTCGTGACGTCGCCGAGCAGGAAGCGGGCGATGTCGAGGATGTGGATGCCGAGGTCCTCGATGATGAAGCGTTTTCCGGTCGCCAGATAGGGCTGGCCGGAAAACACATCATAGCCGGAGCGGAAGGAGATGCGGCCGAAGAACGGCGTGCCGATCTCGCCCTTGTCGAGCAGGGCGCGCACCGCCTGGATCGGCGACTGCCAGCGGAAGTTCTCATGCACCATAAGCGGCACGCCGGCCTTGGCACAGGCCGCGACCATCGCCTTGGCATCGCCAAGCGTCGGCGCGAACGGCTTCTGGCAGATGACGGGAACACCATGCGCGGCCGCCATCTCGACCAGCGGTCGATGGCTGCCGACAGTGGTGGCGATGTCGACGAAGTCGAGCGTCTCGGCGGTGAAAAGTTCCGCCGCATCGTTGTAGCGCCGCGCCACGCCGAACTGGTCGCCGACGATCCGCAACCGCTCCGGATCGCGGTCGCAGATGGCGACGATCGAGGCGCCCTCTATGTCGCGCCAGGCATGCATCTGGTTGACCGCGAAGAAGCCGCAACCGATCAGCGCTCCACGCAACTCCGCCATGCTCAGCCCGCCTTTGCCATCTGCATCAGGGTAACGCGCTGCTGCAGCCGGCGCTGCGCCTGGTCGACGACGACGGCGACGATGATGACGAGGCCCTTGATCACCATCTGCCAGAACGAGCTCACGCCCATCATCACCAGCCCGTCCGAAAGGATGCCGATGACGAAGGCGCCGACGATGGTGCCGCCGATCGTGCCGCGGCCGCCCGACATCGAAGTGCCGCCAAGCACCGCCGCGGCGATGGCGTTGAGCTCAAAGCTCTCGCCCGTCGCCGGATGCGAGGCCATCAGCTCCGACGAGATGATCAGCCCGACGATTGCCGCGCAGAAGCCGGAGAACATGTAGACGAACATCTTGACCATATTAACGCGCACGCCCGAGATGCGCGCGGCGCGCTCATTGCCGCCGACGGCGAAGATGTGGCGGCCAAGCGGCGTGTAGCGGGCGAGATAGGCCGCCCCCAGCGCCACCACGATCAGGATCCAGATCGAGACCGGCAGGCCGAGCAGCCGGCCGGCACCCAGGAAGCCGAAGCCGGTGGTGCCGAGTTCCGGCTTGCCGACGAGATTGGGGAAAGTGCGGCCGTCGGAGGAAAGCAGCGCGAAGCCGCGCGCCACATAGAGCACGCCGAGCGTGGCGATGAAGGGCGCGACGTTGAGCCTGGTGATCAGCAGCCCGTTGACGGCGCCGATCAGCATGCCGACCGCGAGCGTGATCAAGGCGATCTCGACGACATTGAAATAGATGGTGTAGCCGATCTGCAGGTCGATGCCGTTGAGCACGAGGTAGCCGGCCACCATGCCGCACAGGCCGACGATCGAGCCAACCGAAAGGTCGATGCCGCCGGTGATGATGACGAAGGTCATGCCCATGGCGAGAAAGGCATTGAGCGCCACGTGCTTGGCCATCAGGATCAGATTGGCGGCCGACAGGAAGTTCGGCGCCGCGATCGAGAAGAACACCAGCACGGCGATCAGCGCAATGAAGGTTCTGAGCTTCATCAGCGTCAGCAGCGCCGAGCCGCTGGAGGCGGAGGAAGCGGCAGCCTTGGCCGGAATGTCAGTCATCAGCGTTGCTCCCCATGTGCGGCCGGTCCGTGGCCCAGCGCCGACGCGGCGACGATCGCCGCCTCCGTCGCTTCGGCGCGGTCGAATATGCCGGTCAATCTGCCATTGCTCATCACCGCGATGCGGTCGGACAGCGCCATCACCTCGTCGAGGTCCGAGGTGGCGAACAGGATGCCCAGCCCGTCGCGCGAAAGCTTGCGCATGGTGCGGAAGACATCGGCCTTGGCGCCGACATCGATGCCGCGGCTGGGCTCGTCCATCAGAAGCACTTTCGGTCCGGTGAGCAGCGCCTTGCCGATCACCACCTTCTGTTGGTTGCCGCCCGACAGCGACGAGACCTCCTGCGCCGGGTCGGCGACCTTGATTGCGAGTTCCCGCACCATCTGCATCACGGCTTGCCGCTCGGCACCGCCGCGGATGTGAAACAGGCGCACGAAGCGCGACAGGCTCGCCATCGTCAGATTGCTGGCGACCGACAGGATCGACACCAGGCCCTCGCGCTGGCGGTCCTCTGGGATCAAGGCCAGCCCTCGCTGGATGCGGCGCGTCGTGTCGCGCTCCTTCACCTGCTTTCCGGCGATGAAGATCCTGCCGCTGGCATGGCCGTGACGGCCCATGATGCAGTCGAACAGCTCGCTGCGCCCCGCACCCATCAGCCCGTATATGCCGAGAATCTCGCCGGCGCGCAGCGACAGCGAGACGTGGTCGACCGCCAGCCCGCCGGTGACGCGTGGCAGGCAGATCTCCTCGGCGCGGAAGATTTCCGCGCCCGGCACATGGCCGTCGGCCTTGGCGAAGTCCTTGGCGTCCGAGCCGATCATCTGCCGCACGATCCACTGCGTATCGACGTTTTTCATCTGCTCCTGGCCGGTGATGCGGCCGTCGCGCAGCACGGTGATGTAGTCGCCGATGCGGATCAGTTCCTCCAGCCGGTGGGAGATGTAGACGATGGCGACGCCGCGCGCCTTGAGGTCGGCGATCACCTTGAACAGGATCTCGACTTCGGCGGCGCTCAGCGCCGAGGTCGGCTCGTCCATGATGAGGATCTTGGCGTCGAGCGAAACCGCCTTGGCGATCTCGACCAGTTGCTGCTGGCCGATGCGCAGATCCTCGACCAGCATGTCGGGCCGGATGCCGGCTTCCAGCCGCTCCAGGAATTCACCGGCCCGGCGCTCCTGTTCCTTGCGGTCGATCTTGCGGAAGCGGTTGGTGATCTCGCGCGTGGCGAAGATATTCTCGGCGACCGAAAGGTTGCCGAACAGGTTCAGCTCCTGGAACACCATGCCGATGCCGCGGTCGACCGCATCTCCCGACGACGAGAAAGAGACCTCTTCGCCTTCGAGCAGGATGCGCCCTACGGTCGGCTGCTCGACGCCGGCGATGATCTTCATCAGCGTCGACTTGCCGGCGCCGTTTTCGCCGACCAGCACGTTGACCGCGCCCTTGCGCACTTCGAAATTCGCCTGCTTGACCGCGACCGTGCCGGCATAGACTTTCGAGACATCCTCCAGCTTGAGGATGACGTCATGGCCATTGGCCTGGCTCATGGCTTCGGCCCGATCTCGGCCTCAGCCGGCGTCACCAGCGGCAGGTCCTGGCCGCCTTCGATCGTATAGGCGCCGAGCACCTTGGCGGTGCGGCCTTCCAGCGCCTCGCGCGGCAGCTTGGAGAGCACCGTCTTGGCCGCATGGGCGTTGAAAGCCTTGCCGAACTGGGCGAAGTCGATCTGGTTGGTGAAGTCGTTGAACTGGACGAAGTCGAGGCTGTCGCGCAGTGCCGTGCCGCGCATCGCCGGCCCGATCTGAACGCGCGCGTCCGCCTTGCCGTCACCGTCGGCGTCGACATCGATGGTGGCCGCGCGCGACTGCGTGTTTGCCGCGACGATCTTGCCCTCGACGCGCACGGCGAACGTCCATGGCGAATTCGCCTGCTTCTTCGGATTGCCGTATTTGGCGCCGGCCGCGGCCGGATCGGTCTTCGCCAGCGCATGGACCTCGGCGAACGGTCCAGCCTTCTGCTGCAGATAGGGAATGACTTTCGCCGCCCAGATGTCCTCGACCATCTCGTCAGGGTTGAAGGCGGAGGCATTGCCGTCGCCTTGCGCCGATGGCGTCGGAAGGATCTTGCAGGCGCTGAGCGCGATGCCGGCGGTCAGGGCAAGGATCGGCCAACTCGGCTTTTTCTGCATGGCGGTCAAGGGCATCCTGTTGAAAAGGAGCGAGGGACGAACCTCGGTTCGCCCCCCGCTGTTCGCGTTGCGCCGGCTCAGTTCTTGAGCGCGAAGGTTTCCAGCTTGGCGGCATTGTCGCCATTGATGAGCACGCAGTCCATCAGCTGCTTTTCCTTCTCGGGCGACTTCTTGTTCTTGATGAAGTCGTTGGCCTGTTCGACCGCCATCTGCGCCTGTGCGTAGGCAGGCTGCAGCACCGTCGCCTTGATGCCGCCCGAGGTGATGGAATCGCGCACGTCGTTCGATCCGTCGAAGCCAACGACGATGACGTCCTTGCGGCCGGCCGCGGCAAGCGCCGCATAGGCGCCCATCGCCATCGTGTCGTTGCCGGAGATGACGCCCTTGATGTCAGGATTGGCCTGCAGGATCGATTCCATCTTGGAATAGGCCTCGGTCTGGCTCCAATTGGCCGATTGCTGCGCGACCATCTTCAGGTCCGGATAGTCGTCGATGACGTCGTGATAGCCCTTGGAGCGGATGCCGGCATTGGTGTCGGATTCCTTGCCGACCAGCTCCACGAAATTACCCTTCTCGCCCATCAGCTTGACGAATTCCTGCGCGCCGAGCTGGGCGCCCTGGTAGTTGTTGGAGACGATCTGAGCCACCGCGACGCCGGTGGCGTTGATCTCGCGGTCGATGAGGAAGGAGGGGACGCCGGCGTCCTTGGCCTTCTGTACGGCGGCGACGGTGGCGTCGGCGCCGGCATTGTCGAGGATGATCGCCTTTGCGCCGCGGCCGATCGCAGTGTCGATCAGCTCGGACTGCTTGTTGGCGTCGTCGTCATGGACCAGCACCAGCGCCTCGTAGCCCAATTCCTTGGCCTTGGCTTCGGCGCCGACGGCTTCCGCCTTGAAGAACGGATTGTCGTGCGATGGGGTGATGATGGCGATGAGATCCGCCGCGTAGGCGGGCATCGCCGTGCCGAGTGCCAGCACGCCTGCGAAGGCAGCAAGCGTCATTCTGCGTGTCAGTTTCATGAAGTCCTCCCGTTGAAACCCATGCCTCGATCGTTTCGAGGCCTCTATCTACGATTGAATTCGTCAGGCAGGGCCGGCAGCGCGCCGCCCGGATTTCAGAGCCGATCGCCGGCTGTCATCCGAACTGCTCCTCGCTCCGCTCCCGCCGTCCTCCACTCGCATCAACTTCAAACTTCCAACGAAGCATGACCGATCCGAGTCCGGGAACAGCTAAAGCTAACTGGTATAATGAGTCAACCACTAATTCAGGTGATCTGTATCTAAGCGGCGGCCCTCAGGTAATCCGCTGGATGCTGGCTGCGATCTCTTCCGGTTCGAAGACCCGCTTCCAGTCGTCGCGCATCAGCACCGGCTTGCCGAATTCGATGGCCTTGTTGCAGGCGTCGGAGAAGACGCCCTTGGTTTCACCGAAGATTACGGCGCCGAGCACATTCATGTGGCCGAGCAGGAAATCGAGGGCCGCCTGCTGGTCGACGCCGCGCGCCACGACCTCGTCGACAGCTTCCTTCATGACCACCAGCAGCGAGGCGCACACGGTCTCAGAAAGGCCGGGCTCGAGCAGCGCCATCTGCTCGACGGAAACGCGGTGCGAGCGCATCACCGGCGCCCAGATGATCTTGGCGATGGCCTCGCCCTTGGCGTAGTCCGCTTCCGGTCCCTGCATCAGTGCGCTGACCATGTGCTGCTTGGCCTTGACGCCGCCGAAATAATCCTTCTTGGCCGCCATGTCGGTTTCGTCATTGAAGATCGGCGGATGGCAGGGGTGGGTGACGAAGTAGGTCAGGTCGGGACGATCAGGCAAATGGCCGGCAAACGGCGCCGCGGCATCGAGAACGATCACCATCGTGCCCGGCGCAAGCTTGCTTTCGATGCTTGCCGCGACCTTGCCGATATGGGTGTCCGGAACCGCCAGGATCACCACCTCGGCGCCTTCCAGCGCCTCGTCGGCACTGACCGTATCGAAGCCCAGCCCGGTCTTCAGCCGCTCGCGCCCGGCGTCGCTGACCTCGACATGGCGGATCGTATAGGGCGAGCCGCGGAAATTGGTCGATAGGCGGTAACCCATTTTGCCGCCGGCACCGAACAGCGCGATCGTCGTCATCTAGCCTTGCTCCTAAACATTGAACGATGGTTTCGCCAATCGTCACCTTATATACTGGTATGATCACTCTACCATCTTGGCAAGAGAAATCATTCTCTGCTTTGTCACTGCGGCCTGATTGCCGCAGCGCCCGCCTCGGGTTTCGCCGTGCCGTCGCCGGCAGCGCTTTCGAGGGCGGCGGGGTCGACGGCGGCGCGCCGCGACAGCACCTGCCGGCCGGCCAGCGCCAGCACGAAAATGACGACGATGCCCTGGACGATGTCCTGCGCGCCGGGCGGCAGGCCGATGATCTGCATGGTCGTGACGATGAGGATCAAAAGGATGCTGGCGAACAATGTGCCGAGCGCCGTCGCGGAGCCGCCGAAGATCAGCGTCCCGCCCAGCACCACCGCGGCGATGGATTGCAGGAGATAGGGCTGGCCCATTTCAAGAAAGGCGCCGCCGATATAGGCGCCCAGCAGCAGCCCGTTGAGCGAGGCCAGCACCGAGGAGATGATGAAGGCCGAGGCGATGACCCGGTTGTTGCGGATCGCTGCCAGCCGCGCCGCCGCGCGGTTCTGGCCGACTGCCGAGAGCAGTTGCCCGTAAACGGTATAGCGTAGCACGAACGACGTTGCGGCGACGCCCAGGATGGCGATGACTGCCATGATCGGCACGCCCGCTACCCGGCCCGTCGCCAGCGTCTTCAACAGCGGACTGACGGCGAAGCCCGATATCGCGCGGTTCGACAGCAGCGTTGCGGTCGCCAGCACATAGCCCGTCGCCAGCGTGGCGATGATGGCCGGTATGTTCAGCCCGACGACGAGCAGCGCGTTGAGAGCGCCGACCGCAAGGCCGAGCAGGATCGCGGCGCCGACGCCGACGGCGAGGTTGGCGTCCTGGCCCTTGATGGTCAGCAGCGCCACGAAGGCGCTGAGCGTGATCACCGAGGCCACGGAAAGGTCGATATTGCCGCGCCCGGTGGTGACGACGAACATCTGGCCGATGCCGACGACCGTTAGGAACGAGGCCGACAGAACGATGCCCGACAGGCTGGAGAGGCTGAAGCGGTTGGTGACGATGGACAGCACCAGCCAGAGCAGCAGCACCCCGATCGCCGACCAGATCCAGCGGTTTTTCTGCGCCCAAGGGCTGAAGGCGGCAAACGCGTTCATTGTTCGCTCCTGCGGTCCGCGGTCAGGCTGCGCAAGGTCAGCAGCGCGATGAGGATCAGTCCCTGCGTCGCTGCGTTGAAGTCGCTGCTCACGCTCAGCGTGCCGAGCAGGGCGCCGATCAACGCCAGCGTGACCGCGCCGGCGACGGCGCCGACCGGCGAGATGACGCCGCCCAGCAGCGAACAGCCGCCCATCACCACGGCGGCGACGCTGAGCAGGGTGAACGAATTGCCGGAATTGATGTCGCTCGCCGTGTTGATCGCCGTCAGCGACAGGCCGGCGGCGGCGGCGAATAGCCCGGCGACGAGGTAGCGCACCAGCGCGTAGCGCGTCGGCGACCAGCCGGAACGGATCATCGCGGTCGGATTGTTGCCGAAACCGCGCAGCACCACGCCGAGCGGCAACCGGTCGATCACGAACACCACGACTGCCACCGCGGCGATGAGGATGATCGAGGTTGGCACAAAGCCGAGCGACCAGTTGAACATTGTCGACAGCCATTCGGGGCTGGCGCCGCCGGGCGTCGGCTGCAGCGCATAGCCTATCCCGACCCAGATGAAGGAGGCGCCCAGCGTGACGACGATGGCCGGGATCTTGCGCGCCTGGATCAGGCCGCCGAGCCCGGCATAGGCGACGATCGCCGCCGCCAGCGCCAGGGCGCCGAGCCACGGTTGGTCGTAGAGCAGCGTGGCGCTGAGCACGCTGACGAGCCCCGCGAACGCCCCGACGCCGAGGTCGATCTCGCTGCCGCCGACGATGAACATCTGCGCCGCGGTCACCAGCACCAGCGACAGCGCCGGCATGAGCAAGAGGTCGAGCCCGAAAATGGAGGCGACCGCCGGATTGGCCGAGATCATCACAGCCAGCACCGCGGCAAGACCAATGAAGGGGGCAGCGCTCACCAGCCTGCGGGCAAGCCCGGCGCCGGCAGCGCCGCTGCGTCTCGCACTGGCAGCTTTATCCGTCTGCTGGGCGAAGGATGCGCCAACGACGGCTGATTCCGTGATCGCTTCGCCGGCCAGTTCCTTGACGATGCAGCCGCCGGAAAATACCAGCACGCGGTCGCAGGCCAGGAGTTCGGCATCTTCGGTCGTGTGCCAGATGAGCGTGCGCCCGCCTCGCGCAATGTCGTTGCAGAGGCGGTAGAAGTCCTGCTTGGTGGCGATGTCGACGCCGCGCGTCGGGTCGTCGAGCAGGACGATCGGCGTGTCGGCGACGAGCGCCCGGGCGACCAGCGCCTTCTGCTGGTTGCCGCCGCTGAGCTCCAATATGTTGGATCCGAAGCGGGTTTCGTCGAGCCGCAGCCGGCCGGCGGCATCCGCCGCTGCCGCGCGGTTGGCGCGGTCCGAGACCAGGCCCAGCGCCGGGCGGCGTGCCAGGGCGCCGATGCTGATGTTCCCAAGCACGCTCCACAAGGGGAACACGCCTTCCTTCTGGCGGTCGCCCGCGATGAAACCGGCTTCACCGTTCCTGGCGACGGCCGCATCCGTTCCGGAATCGGGCTTGAAGATTGCGTGCAGCAACTCCTTCTGGCCGCTGCCTTCGAGGCCTGCCAATCCGATGATTTCACCGCGGCCGATCTCGATGTCGCGGCCGAGTTCGGCCGTCAGGAACCCGGACAATCGCACCAGCGCTTCGCGGCTGCCGGTGGTGGCGGTACCATGCTGGTGGATCGAGTTGGCGTCGCCCCCCATGAGCTGCACCAGCCTGCCGATCGACGTCTCGGCCACATCGCCGCGCCAGGCGGTGCGTCCATTGCGCAGCACGACCACCTGGGTGGCGATGTCGATGATTTCCTGAAGCTTGTGGCTGATGAAGATGAAGGCGAGGCCGGATTTGGCCCGCTCGCGGATGAAGGCCCGCAACTGTCTCGAGCGATCGAGATCGAGCGAGGAGGTCGGTTCGTCAAGAACGATCAGCTTGACACCGGGGGTCGCGGCGGCGCGCGCAATCTCGACCATTTGCCGTTCGGCGATGGAGAGGTGGCCGACTTCGGCATTCACATCGATGCCGTTTGCGGGGAAGACGGCGTCCAGCGCCGAGCGGGCGCGCGCCCTGTAGAGTGCCCGCCAGCCCGGCCGGTTGGCGGCATCCGCCGGAATTTCCAGGAAGAAGTTTTCGGCCACCGAGAGGTTGGCGCACAGCGACAATTCCTGGTGCACCATGCGGATGCCGCGGCGCTGTGCTTCCGCCGTGTCGTAGCCGGCGAAGCCGATATTCTGGCCGGCAAACGAAATCGAGCCCAGGGTCGGCCACATCGCCCCGCACAGGATGCGCATCAGCGTCGATTTGCCGGCGCCGTTGCCGCCGACCAGCCCGATGATCTCGCCGGTGGAGACGGCGAGGTCGATCTCTGCATTCGCCAGCGTCGGTCCGAAGCTCTTGGTGATCCCGGAAAGCGAAACAACGCTCTGCCGGGTCGGATCGGTGAGCACCGCGGCGGCTGCGCCTTCCGGGGCTACGGCGAGATGGGACATTCGTCCTCCGTTTCTTCACGGGCAGGGACCGGGCGCGGCCGTTCCGCGGCGCCCGGTCCCTGGCATTGCCAATCTTACTTGCTCAGCAGGTTCTGCTTGACCCAGTCGAGCGAATAGCTGGGGCTGATGATCTGGCCGCCAGGCAGCTTTGCATATTCCTTGAGGTTGCCGGCATCGACGGTGGCCACCGGCATGATCATCATCTTGGGTGCCTTGGCGCCCTTGAGCAGCGACAGGCCGAGCCAGAACGCGGCGCCGCCAATACCGGGCGTGGTGTTCATCGAGACCGTCTGGTAGCCGTTCTTGGCGTTCTCCTCGGCCCACCATTTGACGAAGTCGGTGCCGCCGCCGCCTTCGATGATCGGCATCTTGCCGGCATAGTCGCCGCCATACTGGACGAACGCCTGGGCGATGCCGACATCGTCGCTGCCGCCTTGTGCGAGCACGGCGTCGACATGCGGCAGGGAGGGCAGCACGTTGGCGATGGCCGCCTGTGCGACCGACGCGGTCGCCTGGCCATAGACCGTGGCGACAACCTTGATATCGGGATATTTGGCCAGCACCGACTGTTGCGCGTTGAACATGTCGTTGTCGGGCGCCGAACCCTTGACGCCGCGCACCTGGATGACGTTGCCCTTGCCGCCGATCATCTTGAAGACGGCCTCGGCCTGGGCTGCCTTGTAGCCCTTGAAGTCGAAGTTGAGCTGGTAGTTGCAGGGCGCCGAGGCGACCGAATCGAACGAAACGACGATGATGCCGGCCTTGCAGGCTTTTTCGATGATCCCGTTGACCGCGGTTTCCGACGCGGCATCGACGGCGAGCACGTCGACCTTCTTGAGGATCAGCTCGGCGATCTGGCTGTTCTGCTGCGCCACCGAGCCGTCGCCGTTCATGACGATGTAGTCGGCAATCTGACCGGCCGCCTTGGCTTCCTTGGCCGAGGCTTCGAAAGCCTCCACCATCTGGTGCCGCCAGGTGTTGCCGTAATAGGCGTTGGCGAGCGCGATCACCGGCGCATCCGGTGACGCCATTGCCGGCACAGCCGAGACGCTGACCAGCGCGGCGCCGGCAAGCGCCGCCACGGTTGAAAACTTCATGATATTTTCCTCCCAAAAAAACACCGGCCGATACGTCGGCCTTCTGCCATTCCGTTACGACGTCCTCCGAAAGACGCCATACCAGCTACATGTTATACCAGCATACCAAATAGGCAAGCGGGCACCGGAACCTCGATTGCCGAAACCTCCTTCGATTTAAGGACGAGACGAAGCTCGGCCGTCAGCTTCGTTCTTTCCTTGGCCAAACGGAGCCGGCCTGCTCCAGCAACTGGTGACCAGTCCAAAGTCGGCCGTAGACGGACGTTAGGTCATCATATATGTAATGTCAATCGATGGCGCGACCCTTGTCTGCCGACGCGACTCGGGATCGACTATGCCGCGAACACCAAGGAGGGACGGATGGAGCCGGTCCAGAAAAAGAAATTGTATGTGGAGGTGCTTGACCGGCTGATGGCGGCAATCTCCACGTCCGAATTCCCGCCCGGCTCTCAATTGCCGTCGGAAAAGGAACTAATGACGATGATCGGCGTCGGCCGGCCCTCGATCAGGGAAGCGATGCTGTCGCTGCAGCAGATGGGACTTATCA
The DNA here is from genome assembly GCF_006442375.1 of Mesorhizobium sp. B2-2-4. Taxonomy (NCBI): domain Bacteria; kingdom Pseudomonadati; phylum Pseudomonadota; class Alphaproteobacteria; order Hyphomicrobiales; family Phyllobacteriaceae; genus Mesorhizobium; species Mesorhizobium sp. B2-2-4. The sequence continues at coordinate 283,181 of NZ_VFWB01000002.1, forward strand.
GGATCTCGCACGGAGAACGTGCCCGCGTCATCAATCCGACGCCTGATGTCATCGTCGATCAGGTCTCCGCGGCGATGGTCATGATGCTGGCGACGAACTCTCGCGGGCTCGAAGAACTCAAGGAAGTCAGGCTCTTGCTGGAAACCGGACTGGTCCGGATAGCCACGCGGCGCGCCACGGCCAAGAGTCTGGAACGCCTCGCGGAGACCTTGCGTCATTTGCGCGAGGCAAAGGGCGACCAGGCCCGGTTCGTGGCGGCCGACATGGAGTTCCACGCCGTCATTGCGGAGATGAGCGGCAATTCGATGATAGCGGCGGTGGCGAAGGGAATGCTCGAATGGCTGTCCCGTTTCAAGCGGGATCTGGTGGCGATGAAAGGCGCCGAGCGGCTGACGGTCGAGGAGCATGAGCGGATCTACAAGGCAATCGCCGGCGGCGATCCGGAAGGCGCGAGCGCGGCAATGGCCGACCACATTGGCCGCGCCAACGAGCTCTATTCGAAACTGGCCGGCGGCGGAGCCGGCTGAGCGGCCGCCGAAATTTTTTTGCCCGAGAAAACTCATATGATGACATGATTTCTTTTTGGTGCTAACGGTCACTCCGTGAACGTCATTCCAGTCGGGAAGCCTGCATTGTCCGGTCGCCTCCGCGCCACCTATCTGATCGAAACCCGCTACCCGCTGGAGGTTGCCGCGGCTGCGATGGCGGGCGAACAATCAAGCGGGACTTTCCGCGCCATACCCGGAGAAACGCCGGAGCTGCTGCGCAAGTTCGGAGCCCGCGTCGAATTCATCAGCGATGTTGCCGAGGTCGACAGCGAGGCGTTGCCGTTCTCGCGCTCGCCAAAAAATGCGACCGTGAGGCCGCACCGGGCCAAGGTGGCCCTTTCCTGGAACATCGAGAATACGGGGACAGTGCTGGCTTCGGTCTGGTCGACGGTTCTCGGCAATCTGTTCGAGCTGCATCATTTCTCGGCCATGCGTCTCCTCGACGTTACCTTTCCCGATGCCTTCGCGGATGCCTATCCAGGGCCGGCCTTCGCCGTCGAGGGAACGCGTCGCCTGACCGGCGTCGACGGGCGTCCGCTGATCGGCACCATCGTCAAGCCGAGCGTTGGTCTTACCCCGCAGGAGACGGCGGCCCTGGCCGACACGCTGATTGCCGCGGGGCTTGATTTCATCAAGGACGACGAATTGATGGGGGACCCTCCGCATTCGCCCTTCGAACACCGGTTCGAAGCGGTCATGGCGGTGATAGACAGGCACGCCGACAGGACCGGGCGCAAGGTCATGTATGCGGCCAACATTTCCGGGGACATCGACGCCATGCGTCGCCAGCTGGATCTGATCGAGCGCCGTGGCGGGACCTGCGCCATGCTGGTCCTGAATTCTGTCGGCCTGTCCGCCGTCATCGAGATGCGCCGCCACTCCGCCGTTGCACTGCACGGCCATCGGGCCGGATGGGGCCTCTTCAGCCGCTCTCCCGATCTCGGCATGAGCTATCTCGCCTATCAGAAATTCTGGCGTCTGGCCGGCATCGACCACATGCACGTCAACGGGTTGTCCAACAAGTTCTGCGAGCCGGACGAATCGGTGATGGCGTCGGCCCATGGCTGTCTCACCCCGATGTTCGAGCGGGCTGGCCGTCCCGATACGGTCATGCCGGTGTTTTCGTCTGGACAGACCGCTGTGCAAGCAGCCGAGACCTATACGAGGCTCGGCTCGGACGATTTCATCTATTGCTGCGGCGGCGGGATCATGGCGCATCCAGGCGGGCCGGCCGCCGGCGTTCGAAGCCTGCATGATGCTTTCGAAGCCGCGGCGGCAGGGATTCCCGCACGCGACTATGCCGCCACGCATCCGGAGCTCGAAGCCGCGCTGCAAGCGTTCGGCTGAATCTGCGCCATCGGCGCGCCATCAAGGCAAATGGGAGAGAAAGCAAATGACGACATCCGTGGCGGTGCTTGGGGCCGGAGGGAAGATGGGCTTCCGCGTGACACGCAAGTTGATCGAAGCGGGCTACGATGTCGGCGCCGTGGAGAGCGGCGAGGCCGGCCGCAAGCGGCTGGGAGAGGCCGATATCGGCGCCGTCGCCATGGAGGAGGGCATTCCCGGCGCCAAGGTGGTGGTAATGGCCCTGCCGGACAATATCATCGGCCAGGTGGCGCGGCAGATCTCGCCGATGCTTGCCGCGGGCACCATGATCCTCATTCTGGATGCGGCAGCGCCCTATGCCGGCGACTTGCCCGGCGATCGGCCGGATCTCACCTATTTCGTCGGCCATCCCTGCCATCCCCCGCTGTTCGGCGACGAGACGGAATGGGCCGCGCGTCGCGATTACCATGGCGGCATCGCCAGGCAATCGATCGTCTGTGCCCTGATGCAAGGTCCGGAAGAGCACTATGCGCTTGGCGAGGAAGTGTGCAGGGCCATGTGGTCGCCGATCATCGACAGCCATCGCGTCACGGTCGAACAGCTGGCGATCCTGGAGCCGGGCCTGTCCGAAATGGTGGCCATGCCCTTCGTCGACACCATGGTCGAGGCCGTCGAGGAGTGTGAGCGCAAATATGGCATTCCCAGACAGGCCGCGCTGGACTTCCTGATAGGCCATCTGAACGTCGAGATTGCCATGTGGTTCGGCTTCTCTCCGAAAGTGCCGTCCGACGCGGCGTTGCGGCTGATGCGATTCGCCAAGGGCGTCGTGGTCCGTGACGATTGGCGCGAAGCGCTGTCTCCGGCCAAGGTCAAGGAAGCCTCGGAATTGATCGTCTACGGCAAGGGAGCCTGAGCCCTGCCTTCGCCGGCCCGGATCATATCGGTATCGACCGCGCTCTTCGATGGCTATCCCATGGAATTGGCCCTCGAGGAGATTGCGGCGGCCGGCGCCCTCCATGTGGAGCCGGCCTTCATCCGCGGCTATGTCGATTTCGATGAAGGCATGTTTGCGGCTGTGCACGCCGCGAAGCTGCGCCAGGCAGCGGAACATGCCGGGCTCGGGATCAATGCCGTGTCGGCTCATCTCGACCTGTCGGGGGCCGATGCCCCCGACGCCTTGTCCCGGCGCATCGGCTTTGCCGCCGGTCTTGGTGCGTCCTTCCTGATTACCAATGCCGGCCCGGCGAGAAACAGCGCGGCGATCCGCAAAACGATTGACGCCCTCCTGCCGAGGCTGGAGGAAGTCGGCATCGTGCTGGCGCTCGAGAATCCCGGACATGGCCAAGGCAATCTGCTCGGCAGTGCCCGGATGGGGGCAAGCTTCATTCGGGACATCGGATCGCGACACGTGCGCCTGAACCACGACGCCGGAAATGTCTTTACCTACAGCAACGAGACGGTGCAGCCGGCGCAAGATATCGCTGATGCCATCGATGGCGTTGGGCATGCTCATCTGAAGGATGTCGTCAGCACCGGAGAGGGATGGACATTTTGCGCTATCGGCGACGGCTCGATCGGCTACGAACCGTACTGGGCAACGCTTCCCGCGACGCTGCCGGTCAGCATCGAACTGCCATTGCGGCTGCAGCGCCCGCAGCATCGTGATCCCCAACGGCGGAGCGCGCCGGTGGATATCGCCACCATTCGGAGCGCGCTGCGGCGTTCACTGGATTTCGTCAATTCGCTGGAGATCGCAAAGAGCAGCACCTTCTGAACAGCGAAAGGTGGTTCCTTGCCTTTGCGAGAGTCGGCTATCCACGCTCCGGGAACATCGCCTTCAGCCCTTCACGCGAGGCCTTGGCGACGCCGCGTTCGGTGATCAGGCCGGTGACCAGCCGCGCCGGCGTCACGTCGAAGGCGGGGTTTGCCGCGGGCGTCGCTTCCGGCGAGACGCGCACCTGGGCGATCTCGCCGCTCGCGGTCTTGCCCCACACCAGCGAAACCTCGTCGCCGGAGCGTTCCTCGATCGGGATTTCGGCAAGTCCGTCGCCCACCGTCCAGTCGATGGTCGGCGAAGGCAGCGCAACGTAAAACGGCACGTCATTGTCTGCGGCGGCGAGTGCCTTCAAATAGGTGCCGATCTTGTTGCAGACGTCGCCGTCGGCCGTCGTGCGGTCGGTGCCGACGATGACCATGTCGATTGCGCCGCGCTGCATCAGATGGCCGCCGGCATTGTCGACGATCAGCGTATGCGGCACGCCGTGGCCGGCCATCTCCCAAGCCGTCAACTGGGCGCCCTGGTTGCGCGGCCGCGTCTCGTCGACATAGACATGGACCGGAATGCCGGCCTCCGTTGCCAGGTAGATCGGCGCGGTGGCCGTGCCGTAGTCGACGGTAGCCAGCCAGCCGGCGTTGCAATGGGTCAGGATGTTGACGGTTTCGCCCGGCTTTTTGCGCGCCGCGATGTCCTTGATGATGGCGAGACCGTTCTCGCCGATGGCGCGATTGAGCCCGACATCCTCGTCGGCGATCTCGCTGGCGCGCCGATAGGCGGCTGCAGCGCGTTGTTCCGTCGGCAGCGGCCGCAGGAAGCGCCGCATCTCATCCAGCGCCCAGCGCAGATTGATCGCCGTGGGACGCGTCTCGTGGAGCGTCTCCCAGACGGCATCGAGCGCGGCATCCGCCGGATCGTCCGCCATCTGCATGGCAACGCCATAGGCAGCGGTGACACCGATCAGCGGCGCGCCGCGCACCCACATGTCGCGGATGGCGGTGGCGATGCCATTAACGGTGTCGACCTTCACGATACGGAAGTCATGCGGCAGCCAGCGCTGGTCGATGATCTCCACCGAGCGCCCATCGTCGCTCAGCCAGATGGTGCGATAGTGGCGCTCGCCGACGTTCAAATGCGGTTCTCCTGTTCGATCAGCGCGGCCAGGTTGTTGACCTCGTCGATGCTGTGGATATGACGCCTATTGACGGCGATGTGGCGGCCGAACTTCAGCGCCCTCGCTTCACATGTGGCGCGCAGGTCTTCGTCGGCAATGGTTTCGAAATCGGCATTGTGGGCGAGGCCGAGGATGCGCCGGTGCACCTCGATGCCGGCAAAGCCGAGGAGGTCGTCCCAGATCTGGTGCAGCACATGGTCGAGCGCCTGCTCGGCGCCGAGCCTGTCGCCCTGATCCTCGAACAGGCTCTTTTGATAAAGCATGCCGTTGCGCTCCGTGCGCCACAGATGCGAGAATTCGGTGCGGAACACCGACCATGTCTGCGCCGTGACATCGAGCAGATAAGCGCGCATGGCGTCGCGCTTGCCGCTCTGCTCATGACCCCGCTGCGAGAAGAAGGCCATCCAGAAATTGGCGAGCAACATGCCGACGTCGAACGCCATCGGCCCGTAGAAGGCGAATTCAGGGTCGATCATCCTGGTCTCTATATCCGTGACCATGATCGAGCCGGAATGCAGGTCGCCATGCAGCAATGTCTCTGCATTGGCGGCGAAAAGATGCTTCAGGCGCTGCGCTTCCACCTTGAGGTCGCGGTCGGCGCGCAACTCGGCGACCAGGGCGTCGAGTTGCGGCGAAGTGTGCCGGTTCATCTTGGCGTCGAAATAAGGATCGGAGAACACCAGATTCTCGGTGATGTCGCACAGCTCGACGTTGTCGGCGAACAGCGCCAGGTCCGCCTTGCGATCCTTGGTCACCATCGAGAAGTCGGAGCCGCGGAACAGGGTGCGGGCCATGAACAGCCCGATATCCCTGGCAATGTTCGGCAATTGCCGGCCCTCGATCAGCGCCCGCCGCAAAATGATGTGCGGCGACAGATACTCCATGATGATCAGCGCCTGGGTCTCGTCGAAATGGTAGATGGCCGGCACCGAGCCCGGCGCGCGCGCCTCCTGCCGTGTCAGCGCGTGATATTCGAAGAAGGAACGCTTCAGCGGCAGCGGCCAGCTGTCGCCGACCAGCCGGACATAGGGCAGGGCCTGCTTGACGACAGCCGCGCCCTTGTCGCCCTCGACGATGAAGACGAGGTTCAGATTGCCATCGCCGACCTCGCGCACCTTCCAGCGGCTGGTGTCCTCGCCGATGCGCTGGGTGAGCGCTTCGTTGCTGCCGAGCCGCGTGGCGAGCGTCTCCACCGACAGTGCTTCGAACGGCGTTTTCCCGGTCATCCTCACCTCTCCTGCTCGTCCCTCATAATAGCGGAGCCACGGCGGCGGGGCCAAGCTAGGTAGCGCACTGGCAATTGTCAATCGTGTTGACAATTGCCGATGTAGCCCATAGCGTCACCGTCAGGGAGGAACGCATGGTCGGCAATGCCGTGTTCCGCGTAGAGGGACTGAAGAAATCCTTTGGCCGTAACGAGGTGCTTGGCGGCGTCTCGCTCGAACTCCATGCCGGTGAAGTGACCGTCCTGATGGGTGCCAACGGCGCCGGCAAATCCACCCTCGTCAAGATCGTCAGCGGCGTCTACGAACGCGACGGCGGCACCATGACCCTGGCCGGCCAGGACTTTGCGCCAGGAAGACCGGCGGAAGCGATCCGCGCTGGCGTCGTCACCGTTCACCAGAACATCAATGACGGTGTCGTCGCCGACCTTGACGTGGCGACCAATCTGACATTGGACAGGCTGAGCGGCAGTGGCGCCCCGGTGCTCTTCAACCCGGTCCGTGTGCGTCGCGAGGCCAAGGCGGTTGCCGACCGCATGGATCTGGCGATCGACTTGAAGGCGCGCGTCAGCGATCTCTCGCTGGCCGATCGCCAGATGGTGGCGATTGCCCGCGCGCTGGCACATCAGCCGAAAGTGCTGATCCTCGACGAACCGACCTCATCGCTATCGAGCGCCGAAGCCGATCGGCTTTTTGCGCTGGTCGACAGGCTACGCGCGCAAGGCGTGGCGATCCTCTATATCTCGCACCGCATGTCCGACATAAGGCGGCTTGCCGACCGCATCGTCTCGATGCGCGACGGCGCCGTGTCCGGCGTCTTCGACAAGAAGCCGCTCGACTACGAAGGTGCGGTCAATGCCATGCTCGGCCGCAAGATCCACCTCGACCAGATCGTCGCCAGGCACTCGGCCAAGGCGGTGCTGACCGTCGAAGGCCTGCGCATCGCCCAAGGCGCCAGGCCGATGTCGATGACACTTGGCGACGGCGAGGTCGTTGCCGTCACCGGGCTGGTCGGCGTCGGCAAGACAGCGCTTGCCGAGACGCTGTTCGGCGTGCGCAGGCCGCTCGCCGGCACCATGACGATGAACGGCAAACCCTACGCGCCGCGCTCGGCCGGCGATGCGATCGCCGCCGGCGTCTTCCTCGTCGCCAAGGATCGCGCCACCAGCGGCATCGTCGGCGGCTTCAACATCGAGCGCAATGTCAGCCTGCCGTTTCTGAGAAGGATGTCGAACCTGGGCGTGCTCAAGCGCCGCCTGGAACGCGCCACGGCGCGCCGGCAGATCCAGGAATTGGGCATCGTCTGCCGCTCCGAGAAGGACGAAATGTCGGCATTGTCCGGCGGCAACCAGCAGAAGGTGATGGTCGCCCGCTGGATGGCGCAGGATGCAAGGCTGTTCATTCTCGACGAGCCGTTTCAGGGCGTCGATATCTCGGCCAGGCGCGACATCGCCGCCAAGCTGAGGGCAAGCGCCAATGGCCGCACGACGCTTTTGTTCGTGACCGAACTCGACGAGGCTCTTGAGACGGCCGACCGTATCCTGGTGATGTCGGAGCAGACCATCGTCGGCGAACATCGCAACGCGGACATCGATCTCGATCGCCTGCTGGCCGAGGTGGCCGGTGGGCTGCCGCACCGCGCGGCTTGACCGGCTGGAATTGAAGAACTGACGATGACAATTGGAATGGAGAGCATGGGTTCGAGTTGGGTAAAAACGGCAGCGGCGCGCGGGGGCGCTGAATGACGCAGCGCAACCACGCCATCCGCTACGGTTTCATCGTCCTGTTGTTTGGGCTCGTCGCTTATTTCGCGATTGCCGCCGACGGTTTCGTTTCGCCGCAAAGCGCGGTCTTCATCTTCCAGTCGGTCGCTATCACCGGCGTGCTGGCGCTTGGCGTCACCGCCACGCTGGTCGTTGGTGGCTTCGACCTGTCGATCGGCTCGGTCGCCACGTCAGCCATGATGGCTGCGGCCTATGTGATGGTGGTGCTGGAGCAGAACGCTGTCGTCGCGGTCATCGTCTGCCTGCTGATCGGCGTTGTCGTTGGGCTCATCAATGGTTGGCTGATCGTCTATATGCGCGTGCCGGACCTGCTGGCGACGCTCGGCATGATGTTCCTGCTGGTCGGCCTGCAGCGTATCCCGACCGAAGGCCGCTCGATCGCCACCGGCATGACCATGCCCGATGGCTCGGTCGCCAACGGCAAGTTCGGCGAGGCGTTCCTGGCGCTCGGCCGCCACCGCTTCGACTTCTTCATCCCCAATCTCATTCCGGTCTCGGTGGTCGTCCTGGCGGTGCTCGCGGTGCTGATCTGGTTCTTCCTCGAATACACCCGCTTCGGCCGCATGATGTATGCCGTCGGCTCCAATGAGCGCGCCGCCGAGCTCGCCGGCGCGCCTGTCAAGGCACACAAAATCTGGGCCTATATCATTTCAGGAGTTTTTGCCTCGATCGGCGGTATTTTGCTCGCCGCCCGGCTTGGACGCGGCGACATCGCCTCGGGTAATAATCTTCTGCTCGACGCTGTCGCCGCGGCGCTGATCGGCTACGCGGTGCTCGGCGCCGCCAAGCCGAACGCGTTCGGCACGGCTGTCGGCGCCGTCTTCGTCGGTGTCCTGCTGCAGGGCCTGACGATGATGAACGCGCCGTACTACACGCAGGATTTCATCAAGGGCGCCGTTCTGGTCGTCGCCCTTGTCTTCACCTTCGCTCTTTCCGGCAGGGGCAGGACATAGATTTCGACCGGGTTGCATTTCAACAAGTGGAGGAAACGACGTGAACATCACAAGAAGACTTTTGGGCAAGGCAGCGCTCGGGCTCGCCGGCGCGGCGCTGCTGATGCAAGGGACGGCCCTGGCTGCCGATCGCCCGGCGCCGTTCGACAAGCCCGGCGTCAAGATCGCCCTGGTGCGCTATCTCTCGACCGGTGACTTCTTCCAGGCCTATCTCTCCGGCGTCGAGGCGCAAGCCAAGGCCCTCGGCGTCGACCTGCGCGTGCTCGACAGCCGCCAGGACGCCGCCCTCCAGGCCGACATGGTCGACCAGGCCATCGCGCTCGGCGTGCAAGGCATCATCATCCAGCACGGCCTGACGGAATCGATGAAGGACGCCGCCCAGCGCGCGGTCGACGCCGGCATCAAGGTGGTCGCTTTCGACGTCAATGTCGAAAACCCCAAGATCCCGCAGATCGAGCAGTCAGACCGCGACCTTGCGCGCCTCGCGCTCGAGCAGGCCGTCAAGGACAATGGCGAGAGCTGGAAGGCCGGCTATGTCTATGTCGCGGGCATCGCCCCGCTCGACCGACGCAACGAAACCTGGGTCGACGTGAAGAAGAAATATTCGGGCATCAACGAAGTCGCCATGTTCGGCACGCTGGACAACCCGATCGCCAACTCGGTCGCCAACCAGGCGCGCTCAGTGCTGACCGCCCATCCCGACATCAAGGTGATGTTTGCTCCCTATGACGAGTTCGCCAAGGGCGTGAAGATCGCCGTCGACGAGGCAGGCCTGAACAAGGACATCAAGATCTATTCGGCCGACATCTCGACCTCCGACATTGCGGCGATGCGGGAGCCCGACAGCGCCTGGGCGGCAACCGCCGCGACCAACCCGGCCGTCGTGGGCCAGGTCTCGGTGCGTGCGCTGGCGCAACTGCTGGCCGGCGAAGACCCCGGCCACAACGTCGTCGTGCCGCCGACGCTGATCACCCAGAGGGACCTTCTCGACAAGGACATCAAGAACATGGAGGACCTGTCGGCCAAGCTGCCGCAGTTCGCCCATGCCGATGTCGCCATGCCCGCCTGGATGCCGAACCCGAACGCGAAGTAAGCCAATCGACATTGCAATTCGCTCACACTTGGAACAGCCGCTTGCAGCAACTGCAGGCGGCTTTTTTGCTGTCTTCATTCGTTGAACAGATCGGAGTAGGAGCCGGTGCGGGCAAGCCGCAGCTCATCGTCGGCAATGCGGTAGATCAAGAGCCAATCCGGTTCTACATGCGCATCCCGATAGTCTTTCCAGTCGCCTTTTAGAGGGGTGATCCTTATAACGCGCCGGCAGTCCGGCGATGAGCAGGCCCAACAACTCGCGCAATTTAGCGAGGTCTTTGCCACGCTTCTCCATGCGCTTAACGTCCCTGCGGAATTGCCCGGAGTGAACGGGCGTCGGCATGTCAGATGCCCAAATCCTTGAACAATTCGTCGGCTGACGCGAAACGCTTGCCTTTGCCTTTTTCCAATTCGGCCATGGCCTTTTGGGTGGTTGCGTTCGGCACCTTCACCGGAAAGGGAAATTCCTTGTCGGCGGCGACGCGGACCAGCAGCAGCCGAATGGCGTCGGAGACCGACAGTCCCATTGCCGCCAGGGCTTCGGTAGCCTGGTCCTTTGTCGCGGCATCAATTCGAGCGCGGACAACCGTGTCCGTAGCCATGTTGTGACTCCTTGAGTTTGAGCCACAATGTAGCTACACACTGGTGTTCTTGCAAGCCTCCTGTGCGCTATGCGTGACCGTGCTACCGCAGCGCCGCCGCGATATTGCCCCCGTCGACCGTCGTTACGTCGGCGGTTGTGCGGTCGGCCAGCGCGTGGTGCAGGAAAGCCTGCGCCACGTCCTGCGCCGTCACCTCCTGGCCGAGCAGATTGCCGGACATGTATTCTTTTTCCGAGACACCGCGTGCGCCCGATCGGCTGGCGATCATGGCGTCGGTCAACAGCCCGGAGCGGATGCGGTCGGCATTGACGGCGTTGGAACGGATGCCATGCGCGCCGTAATCCAGTGCATATTGCCGGGACAGGAACAGCGTCGCCGCCTTCGGCACGCCATAGGCGCCGAATTTCGGACCCGGATTGACCGCCTGCTTGGAGGTGTTGAACAGGAGAGCGCCGCCGGTGCCCTGTTCGAGCATGATGCGCACCGCGTTCTGCGCCACCGACTGGTGGGCGAAGAAATTGAGTTCGAAGCTCTTGCGCAGCAGCGCGTCGTCAAGTTCGCCGATCCGGCCTTCCCAGGCGGCACCGGCATTGGACACCACTATGTCGACGCCGCCATACACGGCGACCGCCTTGTCGAAGGCTGCACGCACTTGGTCCGGATCGGTGATATCGGCGGCGACGCCGATCGAATTGTTGCCCGCTTTCTTGGCCGCATCAGCGGCTTTTTCGCCATCGAGATCGACGACCACCGCATGGGCGCCATTGTCGGCGAAAAGCTTGGCTGTCGCGGCGCCGATCGCACCGGCTCCGCCAGTGATCAGCACGACCTGGCCGGTCAGCGGCTTCGGCTTGTTGGAGGCGAGTTTGGCCTGTTCCAGCGACCAGTATTCGAGCGGGAACAGGTCGGCCTTGGAAAGCGGATGAAAACGGCCGACCGCTTCGGCGCCGCGCACGGCCTCGATCCACATCTCGCCGACGTCGGAGGCGATCCTGGCATCCTTCAGCGTGCGGCCATGGCCGAACATGCCGAGTCCTGGCACCAGCGTCAGCCGCGGCATCGGGTCGAGCATGGTGCGTTTGACGTCGTCGAGCGCGTCATTGGTCTCGAAATAGGCACGGTATTCCTTGGCGAAGGCGTCGACATGGCTCTTGATGACGGCCTTGTAGTCGCCAATCTTGTCCGCATCGGGCGCCGGCACCGCCATCGGTCCGGTCTTGATGCGGATCGACAGGTCCGGCGTCGACACGCCGCGTGCGGCATAGTCGGCGATCTCGGCCGAATTGATGAAATCGACGATCGCGTCCGAGGTGCGGAAATCGCTGATCATGCGGTCGAAGCGGCCTTCGCGGCGCGCCACCGCCACGGCGCCGCGCAACATAGGAGCGATGGAAGCCGGCGTCGCGAGCTTCGCGGGAAGCGCGGCCTTTGCCGCCTTGGGCTTGGCATGCTTGGCTACATACTCCTCGGCGACATTCACATAATGGATCATCCGGTCGTAGGCCTGCTTGGCGTCGTCGCCGAAGGTGAAGATGCCGTGCTTGTCGAGGATCAGGCCTTCCACATCAGGGTCGGCATCGAAGACGTCGGCCGCCGCCTTGGCGAGGTCGAAGCCCGGCATGATGTAGGGCACGTAACCCATCTTGGCCCCGAACACCGTCTTCACCAGCGGCTTGCTGTCTTCCTGATCGACGATCGCCAGGATGGCGGTCGAGTGCGTGTGGTCGACGAATTTGTGCGGCAGGAAGGCATGCAGCAATGTCTCGACCGAAGGATTGGGCGAGGACGGATCGATGAGGTTCGCCCGCTGCAGCGCGACCATGTCCTCGTCGGAGAGCTTGTCCAGCGCGCGCGCCTTGATGAGCGCGCCCATCTTCACCGCCGGCAGGCCCTGCGGCTCGATGACGGCCATATCCCAGCCGCTGCCCTTGACGCACAGCACGTCCCATTCGTCGCCGACGAGGTCGGTCGCCTTGGTCTTGCAGGAGGTGTTGCCGCCGCCATGCAGCACCAGTCGCGGTTCGCCGCCCAGCAGGCGCGTCGTGTAGACGCGCAGCGCGAGATCGCGTCCGACGCCTTTCTTTGCATAGTCGGCAACCATCTTCTCCGCGTCGCCGTCATTCCACAGGTTCTTCATTAGCTTCGTCCAGTTGCTGTCATAGTGGTGAAACAGGAATGCCACGACGCCTTGATGACGGCCGCGGCAGGAATGGTCTCTAGGATACCTTTTTGCCTGGCGCTCCGGCATGATCCAGAAGCCGCTGCGCCATATCGGCGCCGACCACCAGATGCGTGCAAAGGCCGCCGGCGATCGCCGCGAGCAGGGGTTCGAACTTGCTGTTCTCCTGCACCACCATCAGCCGCTTCTGAATGGCGCGCAGCGAGGAAAGCTCCGCCGAGATCACCCGCCGGTTGTAGCCGCAGTCGAGCACCTTGCCCTCGGCATCGATGATCTGCCCGGCAATGACGCCGGCCGCGCCCGCCTTGCGCAGGTCGGCCATTTCGTCTGATGTCAGCGCGCCGCATTTGACCAGATGGCTGTCGGCATCGACGGCGCCGACCGAATACAGCGCCAGATCGCATTCGTGGATGCTCGACAGCTGTTCGCGGATTACAGGCTCGGCGCGCAGGCCGCGCGCCAGCTCTTCGGTGGTCAGCACGAGCGGCGCGTAGAAATTGATGCCCTTGGCGTTGAGCCGCCGGGCGATCTCCATCGTGCACTGGTCGGGACGATAGGAATAGGGCGCGCCGAGATTGCCGCAGAGCTGCACCACGGTGACATCCTGGAGATCGGCGTAGGACATGATGTCGGCGATCATGTAGACGGTGCGTCCCCAGGCGACGCCGATGCGGTCGCCTTTTTTCACCAGTTCGAGAAAGACGCTCGCCGCCAGCACCGCGATGTCGGTGGCGGGATCGGCGATATGGCCGTTTTCCGGCGCGATCCAGACCGCGTCGAGACCGAGTGCATCCTCGAGCTTGCGCGCCATGACGTCGTCGGTGAAAAGCTGGGTCGAGGTCGAGATGTTGACGATGCCGGTCTCTCGCGCCTTGCGCAGATACATGGCAACGGAGGCGCGGGAAATGTTAAGCTGGCTCGCCACCTGGTCCTGGCGCAGGCCATGCGCATAATAGAGCCAGGCGGCCTTGTGGATAAGTTGTTCTGCCGGTCGGATCGCCATGCCTTCTCCTCGGCTGACATTAGTCACGGCTCTCGACAAAAGTCAAACCGCGCGGAGGTACGCGATGCCTTTACGCGCGCCAAATCTAGATCATCATTGCGCCAGACGCGCTTTGTCGTGGCATCGTTGCTGGTGACGCGGCCCCAGCCTGTGGTTAGAACTTGTCGGCAAAGGGACATACGGGGAGGACACGATGGGCAACCCTTACGAACAGGATCTCGACAGGAACGCTGCCAACCACCAGCCGCTGACGCCGCTCACCTATCTGGAGCGGGCAGCCAAGACCTATCCCGATCATGTCGCCATCATCCATGGCCGGCAGCGCGTGACGTATCGCGATTTCTGGCGGCGTTCGCTGCAGCTCGCCTCGGCGCTTGCCGGGCGCGGCATAGGCAAGGGCGACACGGTGACGGTGATGCTGTCGAACACGCCGCCGATGCTGGAGGCGCATTTCGGCGTGCCAATGACCAAGGCGGTGCTGCATTCGCTCAACACTCGCCTCGACGCCGCCGTGATCGCTTTCCAGCTCGACCATGCCGGGACCAGAGTGCTTATCGTCGATCGCGAATTCTCCGAAGTGGTTCGGCAAGCGCTTGACCTGGCCAAGGTGAAGCCCCTGGTCATCGACTATGACGATCCCGACTACGCCGCGGACGCTCCCTATCCGAAGGGCGGTCGCATCGGCACTCTCGACTACGAGGCCTTCGTCGCCGAGGGCGAGGGGAATTTTGCCTGGTCGATGCCTGACGACGAGTGGGACGCCATTTCGCTCAACTACACCTCGGGCACGACAGGCAACCCGAAAGGCGTCGTCTACCATCATCGGGGTGCTGCCCTGATGGCCTACGCCAACACCGTCCATGCCGGCATGGCCAAGCATGCGGTCTATCTGTGGACGCTGCCGATGTTCCACTGCAATGGCTGGTGCTTTCCGTGGACCTTGGCCGTCCAGGCCGGCACCCATGTCTGTCTGCGCTGGGTTCGGCCGAAGCAGATCTACGACGCCATCGCCGACCATGACGTCACCCATCTGTGCGGCGCGCCGATCGTCATGTCGGTGCTGATCAACGCCAGGGATGAGGACAAGCGCCAGTTCCCGCAAGCCGTCACCTTCAACACGGCCGCCGCGCCGCCGCCGGAAGCGGTGCTCACCGGCATGGCCGATGCCGGCTTCGCCGTCACGCATCTCTATGGTCTGACCGAGACCTACGGCCCGGCGGTGGTGAACGAATGGCACAATGAGTGGGATCATCTGGAGAAGGGGCAGAGGGCCACGAGGAAGGCCAGGCAAGGCGTCCGCTACGCCGCGCTCGAAGGCCTCACGGTGATGGATCCCGAAACGATGACGCAGACGCCCGCCGACGGCCAGACCATCGGCGAGGTCATGTTTCGCGGCAACATCGTCATGAAAGGCTATCTCAGGAACCGCAAGGCCACCGACGAGGCGTTCGCCGGCGGCTGGTTCCACTCCGGCGATCTCGGCGTCATGCATGCGGATGGATATATCCAGCTCAAGGACCGCTCCAAGGACATCATCATTTCGGGCGGCGAGAACATTTCCTCGATCGAGGTCGAGGACGCGCTCTACAAGCACCCGTCCGTTGCGTCTTGCGGCGTGGTGGCGCGGGCGGACGAGAAATGGGGCGAGGTGCCGGTCGCCTATGTCGAGCTGAAGCCCGGCAAGACAGCGACCGAGGCCGAGATCATCGAGCATTGCCGTGCGCTGCTTGCCCGCTTCAAGCTGCCGAAAGCGGTGGTGTTCGCCGAGATTCCCAAGACCTCGACGGGGAAGATCCAGAAATTCCGGCTAAGGGAGATGGCGAAGAGTGGCAGCGCCAACTCGTAGCAGTTTGCACCAGCATCCGCGAGTTGGTCATCCCAGAGCGTTGCAGGAGCGAAGCTCCGTCGCGGAGCCCTAGGCTCCATGCCGCGACCCGGCAGCCGTGATCCGACGGCCGACAATGGCCTTCCAAGATTGTGGATGCTGGTCGGCCTAACCCTTTGAGCCGATTTATTTTTTTCGACAGAGGTCGCAGCATGGATTCTGAGAGTCTGCGCGTCGCTCCGCTCCTTGCTACGCCCTTGATGATGACGGGATGAGCGCCATTCGCAATCGGCAACGTCGGTCATTGCACACCTGCGACTGTCACCATCTGTCACCATTTTGTACGCGTACGCCGAATCCGCGTTGACATCGCGTTCCTTTCGATTTACGAGTGACGAAAATTAAAATTCATCACTAGTAAATCGAAAGAGGCTATGTCCGAAACCGCCAACCTCGTCGCCGATGCCGCTCGCCAGGAGAATGTAACGCGCATTCTCGATTGCGCCGAGCGCCTGTTCCGGCACTATGGCTACGGCAAGACCAATGTCGCCGACATTGCCCGCGAACTCGGCATGTCGCCAGCCAACATCTATCGCTTCTTTGCGTCCAAGGTCGAAATCCACCAGGCGGTCTGTGGCCGGATGCTCGGGGCCAGCTACAGGATGGCCTACGAGATCATGCATTTGCCGATCAGCGCCGAGGAACGGCTGCGGCGCTACGTGCACGCGCAGTACAAGATGACCATGGAGGTCATGCTCGACGACCAGAAGGTCCATGAGATGGTCATCGTCGCCCTCGAGCGCGATTGGGGCGTCATCGACAAGCATGTCGACAGTATCCACGATCTTTTTGCCGAGGTGATCCGCGAGGGCATCGCGGCCGGCGAATTCAGGGAGCAGGATCCGGTGATTGCGTCGCGCTGCTTCGGCGCCGCCACGGTCATTTTGTGCCACCCGCAGATGGTGGCCCAGTGTCTTGCCAAGACCAACCGGGCGATGCCCGACGACCTCATCGAGTATGCGATCAAGGCCTTGAAGAAATAGCCGCCGCCCGCCGCCCGCCGGGCGCCGGCAACGACAGTCAATCTCCAGTTTGGGAGTGCTAAGGTGTCTTCGTCCAATTCCATTATCCGCTGGCTGCCGGTTGCCGGCCTGATCGTCGCGGCACTCGGCCTGGCCGGTTGTTCCCAGGAGAAGGCGGAGGTCAGGGATATCATCCGCCCCGTCAAGGTCGTCGAGATCGGCGCGGCGCAGACCACCCGCCAGCTCGATTACTCCGGCTCGGTGCGTGCTCGCACCGAGATGAATCTCGGCTTCCGCGTTGCCGGCAAGGTCACCGAGAGGCTCGTCGACATCGGCCAGCATGTCACCTCGGGCGACGTCCTCGCCCGCATCGATCCCTCCGACTACGAGCTTTCGGTCAAAAGCGCCGCGGCGAGCCTTGACGCCGCCGAGCGCCAGGTCGAGACGGTGGATCTCGCCAGGAAGCGCGCCGAGCAGCTTTATGCCAAGAATTTCGCGCCGAAATCGCAGCTCGAGCAGGCGACGCTGGCCTACAACCAGGCGGTCGCGACGCGCGATGCCGCCCGCTCGACCCTCGCCCAGGCTCAGAACCAGGTCCACTATACCGACCTCAAGGCGAGCGAGAACGGCATCGTCACCGCGGTCAGTGCCGATGTCGGCCAGGTGGTCGGTGCCGGCACGCCCGTGATGACGGTTGCCGTCGATGGCGAGAAGGAAGTGCTGATCGCGGTACCGGAAATGGATATTGCCGGCTTCAGGCCGGGCAAGGAGGTCAAGGCAAGCTTCTGGGCGGACGATGCGCTGACGCTTGCCGGCAAGGTCCGCGAAGTGGCCGGCAGCGCCGACCCGCAGTCGCGTACCTTCGCCGTTCGCGTCTCGCTTCCCAACGATCCGCGCGTGCTGCTCGGCATGACCGCCAACGTGCAGGCCTCGATCGACAGCAAGACCCAGCTGGTCTCGATCCCGCTCAGCGCCCTGGCCGAAAAGGACGGCCAGAAGATCGTCTGGGCCGTGGACCGCGGCAGCGACACCGTGCATTCGCGTCCGGTCAAGATCGCGAACTTCACCGCCGATGGCGTCGCGGTTGCCGACGGCCTCAAGCAGGGCGACGTCGTGGTTGCCGCTGGCACCCAGTTCATGACCGACAATCTGAAGGTCAAGCTGTCCGGCGACAGTCTCCAGCAGTCCGCCTCGGCGGCGGAAGACGCTGCCACCAGCAGCCTGCGCTGACAGCCAGGCACAACGAAACCCTTCCCTATCTTGGCGGCGCGAGCCGCAAGACCGGGCAGGCCATGGTTTCCGGGCGGCAGGCGCCCGATCGTCGAGACGCCGGCAAGATGGCTCCCCCGCATCATTGTCGCGTCACACGCGATGCGAGTCTCTCCGCTTGAGGGAGCTTCGCCGCCCGGAGGCCAGACGAAGAACGCATGAACGGCATGATGAACCTGCCTTGCAGATCAATTGGACTGGACTGGCGCCATGACCACCGACAGCAACACTGAAAAGCGGCCTTTCAACCTCTCGCGTTGGGCGATCGGGCATCCGAGCATCGCGCGTTTCCTGTTCGGCCTGATCATCCTTGCCGGTGCGCTCGGCCTGATGCGCATGGGCCAGAAGGAAGATCCCGATTTCACCTTCCGCGTCATGGTCGTGCAGGCGATCTGGCCGGGTTCTTCGATCCAGGAGATGGAAGACCAGGTCGTCAACAAGATCGAGCGCAAGCTGCAGGAAACGCCGCATCTCGACTTCGTGCGCTCCTACACGCGCGCCGGCAGCGCCATCATCACGGTTCAGATCAAGGGCGACACCAATGCTGCCCAGGTCAACGACGCCTTCTATCAGGTACGCAAGAAGGTCGGCGACATAGCAGGCGATCTGCCGAAGGGCCTGCTCGGCCCCTATTTCAACGATGAATTCGGCGACACCTTCATCACCTTGCATTCGATCAGCGGCGATGGCTTCAGCTATCCCGAATTGAAGAAGTTCGCCATCCAGGCCCGCGATATGCTGCTGACGACGCCCGGCGTCGAAAAGGCGGTCATCATCGGCGACCAGCCCGAGAAGATCTATATCGACGTCTCGTCCAAGGCGCTGGCCGAGCGCGGCCTGACGCTGACTGACCTGCAGAACGCGATCAAGGGACAGAACAATGTCGACCCGGCAGGCTCTGTCGACACCGGCCTGCGCTCGGTCCGCATTTCGGTCGAGGGCGATGTCACCAGCGCCGCCGACATTCGCGAGCTGCGCTTGCGCGCCGGCAACCAGGTAACGCGCCTTGGCGATATCGCGACCGTGAGCTCGGGGCTGGAGGATCCCTTCGAGCGCAAGTATCGGTTCAATGGCCACGAGAGTGTCCAGCTCGGTGTCGTCATGGCCAAGGGCTTCAACGTCACCGATGTCGGCAAGGACGTCGAGGCGACCTATAGGCGCTTCGAGGAGGCGCTGCCGTATGGCGTCTCCGTCGACCAGATATCGGACCAGCCCGAGGTCGTCAGGGACGCTGTCAGCGAGTTCATGCATGCGCTCGGCGAAGCGCTGCTGATCGTGCTCGTCGTCTCGTTCCTGTCGATCGGCTGGCGCTCCGGACTTGTCATTGCCATCGCCATTCCGCTGGTCCTGGCCGCCACCTTCGCCATCATGTACGAGATCGGCATCGACCTGCAGCGCATTTCTCTCGGCGCCTTGATCATCGCGCTCGGCCTGCTTGTCGACGACGCCATGATCGTCGTCGAGATGATGGAACGCAAGCTGGAGGAGGGGCTGGTCAAGATCGAGGCGGCGGGTTTCGCCTATTCCTCGACCGCTTTCCCGATGCTGACCGGCACGCTGATCACCACCGCCGGCTTCATTCCGGTCGGCTTCGCCGCCTCCACTGCCGGCGAATATGTCCGCACGCTGTTCTACGTCGTCGGCATCGCGCTCGTCGTGTCCTGGTTCGTGGCGGTCTATTTCACGCCATGGCTGGGATATATGATCCTCAAGCAGCGCAAGCATGCCGGTTCCCATCACGACGTCTTCGACACCAGCTTCTATCGCCGGCTTCGCTCGACCGTTACCTGGGCCGTGCGCCATCGCATCATCGTGCTGACGATGACGCTGGTGACCTTCGCCGCCAGCCTGTGGGCCTTCCAGTTCATTCCGCAGAACTTCTTCCCGCAATCGTCTCGCCCGGAAATCCTCGTCGATCTCTGGCTGCCGGAAGGCACCAGCATCAAGGAAGTCGAGACGCAGGCCAAGGCGCTGGAAGCCAAGATGATGGACGACAAGGACAAGCGCTTCATCGCCACCTATATCGGTGAAGGCGCGCCGCGCTTCTTCCTGCCGCTGGACCAGCAGCTCAGGAATCCGAACTTCGCCCAGCTTCTTGTGATGGCCAATGACGAGCCGGCGCGCGAGCGGCTGATCGTCAAGCTGCGTACCATCCTGGCGCAGGACTTCCCCTCCATCCGCGGCAAGGTCGACCGCTTGTTCCTCGGGCCGCCGACAGGCTGGCCGGTGCAGATGCGCGTCATGGGTCCGGACCGCCAGGAAGTGCGGCGCATTGCCGACCAGGTGAAGGCGAAATTCCAGGCCAACCCGCTGCTCGGCGCCGTCCATGACGACTGGCTGGAACCTGTGCCGGCGATGAAGCTGGTCATCGACCAGGACCGCGCCCGCGCGCTGGGCGTCACCTCGCAACGCATTCGCCAGATGCTGCAGGCGTCCATGTCCGGCGCGCCGCTGGGCGACTTCCGCGACGGCGAAGAAACGGTGTCCATCGTCGCCCGCGAGCCGGATGCCAGCCGCGCGCTGCTGTCCTCGGTCGATTCCATCTACATCCCGACCGATTTCGGTGGCTTCGTGCCGCTGTCGCAGGTGGCCAAGGTTGTGCCGGTGCTGGAGCAAGGCGTCGAGTGGCGGCGCGACCGCTTGCCGACCATCAGCGTGCGGGCGACCTTGCCCGACGGCGTGCAGTCCAACGACGTCGTCACCAAGATGTACAACGACATGAAGGGCCTGCGCGACGGCCTGGCGCCCGGCTACAAGATCGAGATCCAGGGCGGTGCCGAGGATTCGGCGGAAAGCCAGGCTTCCATCGCCGCCAAGGCGCCGATCATGCTGGCCGTCATCGTCATATTGCTGATGGTCCAGCTGCAGCATTTCGGCAAGGCGATGCTGGTGCTGGCCACCGGTCCGCTCGGCATCATCGGTGCGGCCGCGGCCCTTTTGATCAGCGGCGCGCCGTTCGGCTTCGTCGCCATCCTCGGCGTCATCGCGCTGCTCGGCATCATCATGCGAAACTCCATCATCCTCGTCGACCAGATCGACCAGGACATCGCGAAAGGCATGGAACGCTCCGAAGCGATCATCGGCTCGGCTGTGCGCCGTTTCCGGCCGATCGTGTTGACGGCAATGACCGCGGTTCTGGCGCTGATCCCGATCTCGCGCGGCGTATTCTGGGGGCCGCTCGCCTACGCCATGATGGGCGGCATTCTGGTTGCAACCGTGCTCACCATCCTGGTGCTGCCCGCCGGCTACGCCCTGTTCTTCGGCCGCGAGCGCAAGAAGGTGCCGACCGACGAACAGACGCCCGAACCAGAAACCGTCGAAGGCGTCGAGAGGCCGCAACTCGCTTTGGCGGCTGAATGAACGAAATCGGCCGGTCTCATTTGAGACCGGCCAATTTCTGTTCTTGCGGAGCCGAAGGCCGCTTGCCCGTCAGGCAAATCAGATGACGAAAAACCAGTTGGCGATCAGCATTACCGCCACGCCGGCGACCAGCGTCAGATAGGGCAGCATGCCCGCCTTTTTCACCGAGAGGTCCGCTCCCGCCATGCCGAGGTCGGCCAGCATGTGGTCGGGGAACTTGCCGCCGTCCTGGATGTAATGGCGGAAGCAGAACACCGGGATGATCAGCGCCGCGGTGATCAGCCCGGCCCACAGCGCCATCGGGTTCCACACCTTGGCGCCGGCGCCCATGAAGATCGCGTTGACATAGGCGAAGATCGCCCCGATCCCCAAGAGCCACGTCGGGGCCTTCCACGGCCGCGCGATATGGCCGTTGTCGATGCGATGGATCCAGCCGGCATTGAGGTTGAGGAAGTTGAAGATGATGTAGCCGCAATTGGATACGGCGAGAATGAAGAAGAAGCTCGTCGCATCGGCCGAGGCGATCGCCAGCACGATCAGGTTGAAGCACAGGTCGGTCCACATCGCCCGCGTCGGCGCGCCATGCTCGTTGACGTGACTGAGGTAGCGCGGCAGCCAGCCGTCGACGGAGCCCTGGTAGAGCGTGCGCGAGGAGCCGGCCATCGCCGTCATGATGCACAGCACAAGCGCTAGGATCATCAGCATCACCAGCAGGCTGTGGATAAGCCCGCCGCCGCCGACCATGCCGGCGAGAGCATCCGCCACGCCCGAACCGTCGACGATCGGCGTCGCCAGCATGCCGTTGAGGCCGAGCACGCCCTGGAAGGTGAACGGCACCAGGATGAACAGCAGCATGCAGAGCAGGCCGGAATAGAAGATGGCCTTGAAGGTATCGGTGCCCGGGTTCTTGAACTCGGAGGTGTAGCAGACGGCGGTCTCGAAGCCGTAGGTCGACCAGGCGGCGATGAACATGCCGCCGAGCACCAGCGTCCAGCCGGCGATGTTCCAGGCGCCGGGCTCTGGCGCATAGGCGGCGGCCAAGGGAACCAGCGGCGAGAAATTGGCCCAGTTGATCTGGCCGGTGAAGATCGGCACGACGCCGACGATCAGCATCGGGACGATGACAAGCAGGCCGATATATTTCTGCACATTGGCGGTGCCCAGGATACCGCGATGCTGGATCGAGAAGATCATCAGCATCAGCACGGCGCCGATGAAGAAGGTGGCGTTGAAGGTGAAGGACACCGGACCCAGCGTGTGACTGAACGCCGACCACGTGCGGATCGCCGGGGTCGCCGCCGCGGTCACCGCGGTAATGGCGTCGCCGGCGCTCGTTCCGGCATGTGCCGCGATATAGGCGGCGACCTCGGGCGACGTGTCGGTAAAGATCGGCACCGGCGCCAGCGCATTGAGGATATAGGCGGCGGCGATCGAGCAGCCGAGCGAGAGCACCGGCGACCAGGCAAACCAGTTGCACCATACCGACAAGGGCGCGATGAACTTGGAGTAGCGCAGCCAGGCGGTGGCGCCGTAGATCGAGGCGCCGCCCGATTTGTTCGGGAACAGGCCGGCGATCTCGGCATAGGTGAAGGATTGCAGGAAGCCCATGACCATGGACACCGTCCAGATCAGGAAAGCGAGCGTCCCGGTCGTGCCGGCAATGCCGCCGATCGAGAACAGGACGAGGGCTGGAACGCCGCTCGCCACCCAGAAGGCGCCGCGCCAGTCGATATGCCTGAGCAGCTTGCTTTCGGCAGGCTGGTCCAGGACCGTGCTTATGGTGCTCATGTCGGTGAATTCCCCTTTTTGATGTTCCCCGCCGGCGACGCCTCGGCTGTGCGAAGCTTGCTCCCGGCCAATATCGCCGCGACTTCAGTGTTTCCACTCAGTCGTATTTTTTTCTTAGGAGTGAAGATTGATCCGGCGCGCTTTCACGTCAAGCGTTTTGTCGCGCCGTGCACATCACGCTTGCGGGCGGGCGCACAAATGTGCCCCGCGGCGCCGCCGACGGGCAATCCCGTATGCCCGGAAGGCCGCGGTCAGGAACGCGGCCTGGTCTTCTGCGGATCGTAATGGGCGAAGGCCACGACTCGCGCCGGCAGCCGCTTGGCGTGGCCGTCGAGCTTGCCGATTTCAACTCGCGCGCCGATGGCGGCGTGGGTGACATCGAGCCGCGCCAGCGCGATGGTCTTGTTCAGCACCGGCGAGCGCATGCCCGACGTGACGACCCCGATCTGGGCGCGGCCGACATGCACGCAATCGCCATGGCCGACCGCGACGTTGGCATCGATGTCGAGCCCGACCAGTTTGTTCTGCGGGTTCTCCTTGCGCCGGATCAGCGCCTCGCGGCCGATGAAGTCGTCGGTCTTGGACTTCAGCGGCACGGTGAAGCCGATGCCGGCCTCGAACGGGTCGGTCTGGTCGGAGAACTCGTAACCGGCGAAGATCAGCCCGGCCTCGATGCGCACCATGTCCAGCGCCTGCAGGCCCATCGGCTTCAATCCATGCGGCTGGCCGGCGGCCCAGATCGCGTCGAAGACCTTTTCGGCGTCGCGCGGATGACACCAGATCTCGTAGCCGAGTTCACCGGTATAGCCGGTGCGCGAGACGACGACCGGAACGCCATTGCCGCCGCCGATGCGCGCGACGGCGAAGCGGAACCATTCCAGTTCCTCGATCGACGGCTGCAGCGGCGAGGTCCAGATCACCTTCCTCAGGATATCGCGGCTCTTCGGCCCCTGCACGGCGATATTGTGCATCTGGTCGGTGGACGAGCGTACCAGCACGTTGAGACCGAGCTTTGTCGCCGTCTCGCGCAGCCATTCGCCGGACAGATCGTCGCCGCCGACCCAGCGGAAATTGTCCTTGCCGAGCCTGAGCAGCGTGCCGTCGTCGATCATGCCGCCATGCTCGTAGCACATGGCGGAATAGACGACCTGGCCCACGCCGAGCTTCTTGACGTCGCGGGTCAGCGTATATTGCAGCAGCGCTTCGGAATCCGGGCCGGTGACCTCGAATTTGCGCAGCGGCGACAGGTCCATGATCACGGCGTCCTGCCGGCAGGCCCAGTACTCGGCGATCGCGCCTTCCCTGGCGAAGGAATTGGCCAGCCAATAGCCCCTGTACTCGACGAAGTCGCGGGTGTGCTTGGCAAAGCTCGAATGAAAGGAGGTCTCGCGGGTCATTTTCGGTTCCGAATCGGGCGTCATGCGTCTGGCGATCGCACGCGAGAATTTGTGCTGGCCGGAATAGGTGCGCACATGGATGTCGGTCAGGTCCCAGCCGTTGGCCGGCGTCGTGTCGTCGGGGCAGGCGGAGGACACGCAGACGATGTCGGTCAGGGCCCGCAGCAGCACATAGTCGCCGGGCCGCGACCATGGCTCGTCGGAGACCATGATGCCATGCGCGTCGATCGCCGTGTTGAAGAAGAAGTTGATAGCCATCCAGCCGGCGCGTGGTGTGACGCCCTTGTCCGACAGCGCGCGGTTGAAGTTCTCCGAGCAGTTGGCATGGCCGGGATAGCCGATGTCATCGTAATATTTGGCGGCGCATGCGAGCGCGAAGGCGTCGTGCCGGCCGCATGTGTCCTGCACCACTTCGACCAGCGGCTCCATGTCCTGGTCGTAATATTTCGAGTGCAGCCCCGGCGTCGGATAGCTCGCGCCCATCAGCGTGCGTGTCGTCGTCACATCGAGCGGATGGTCGAGCCCCTTGTCCAGCTTGCGCGCCGAAAAGCACTGGAAGTCGGTGCATTGGCGCCCGTCGACGTCGATGATCTGCAGATAGTCGCCGGCTTTGACGAAGTAGGATTCCGCCGTCGCCGAATGGACGCGCAAATCGAGCACCGGATCGGCGAGCGGGTCAGCCAATAGCGACTTCGCCGCCGGACGGATGGTGGCACGCCGCACGATCACGGTAAGCGGCGTCGCCGTATCATGGCCGTCGACCAGCATCGGCCCGCCGGGCGCGGCAATCACCACCGAGCCGACGCGCACGATGGTGAAAGCCTGTTCGGTGCCGGCCGGCGTGGCGCCGCCGAATACGCGCACCGCCTTGGCCTGGTCGAGCCGCACCTGCCGGCGCGCGAGCCCGCGCCGCAGGGACGCGAGGCTGTCATCGCCCTCGGCAAGCAGTGCCTTGATGCCGGCGGCATTGCTGTTGGATTTTTCCCCGAGGATGGAGGGATCGGTCGCACCGGTGCGATCCCATGCCAGCAGTTCGCAAGCCTGGCCGCCCTCGACATTGCGCACCGTGATGGTGTCGCCGGCCTCGACCTCGATCAGCACCGCACCATTGCCCTGGACCGTATAGCGCTCCATGCCCGGCGGCAGCGCGATCTGGCCGGGCCGCAGGATCAGGCTCGGCCGGGGTGGTCCGGATGCGACGGCAGGGTAGGGCGACTGGCTCATCTCAGCCTTGCGGTTCGAGAAACAAGTTTGCCTGTGTGTGAAATTATTTTAGCAGCAAGAATAGCAGTGCGGGTGGGTTTGGCAAGGCGGTGGTGGGGCAGGTTCTTCCTTCTCCCCTTGTGGGGTCCGAAGGACGGGGCGAGATTCGTGGCTCGCCCCAGGGCGGTGGATCAGTGCCCGGCGCCGAGACGGTTGAGGGGGTGGGTGACGGCGTGCCGTCATTGCCAAGCTGGAGCGCCACTCATCCGACCTCGCTCCGCGAGGCCACCTTCTCCTACAAGGGGAGAAGGGAAGGGCGTGCGCAAAGCTACGTCACTTCCTCGGAATGGCTGATATCCACACCATATTCCGCCGCCGCATCGAGCATCGTGTGCCACAGGCTCTCGGCAAAGGTCGCGAAGACCAGAACGTTGAACACCGCCTGTCCGTCCGCCCGATCATTCCCACGCCAGAGCGTGACGCTGGTGTGATCCATCGAGGTTGCGGCGGCAGAGCCGACCGCGAACACACCGGCATGCAGATCGAGCGATGAAAGCTTGGCCAACATCGCCCGCGCCTTGTCACCGGAGATGCTGATCAGCGCCCGCGCATGCGACTGGTCGGACAGCGAAGCCGATCCGGCAAGCAGAGGAGCAAGCGCCTTCATCCCGTGCTTGCCACTCTTCGACAGCACGAAAAACTGATCCGGCCCGGACCAGATCAGCGTGGCGTCCCCAATCCGCACCGCCTTGGGCGCATCCGGACCGGCAATGCCGAAACACGCCGTCGCAGCCCTGGCCAGGTCACCCGCCTTGCCGCGGCGTGCCATCACTTGCACGAGGTCGAAATTGCGGATCTCGGTCAGCGAAACGCCGGTATCGCCCTGCGCGCCACGCGGACCGACGACCAGCGTGCGGTCGAGAGGGCTGCGCGCATCCCAGGTAAATTCAGCCACGCTGGCGCCCTCCATCCGGGTCGTAGAAGACGGGATTGCACAGTTCGACATCATACTCCTCTGCGCGCAGCGGATCGTGCGCGCGCACGGCCTCGCCGATACGCTCGCGACCACGTTCCACGAGAGCAAGCCCGATCCATTGATCCGATGTCGGCGAGAAGCAGACTGAGGTGACATAGCCCTGGTCGTTATCAGGTCCGGGCGTCTGGCCCTTCGGAACGATGTGCGCGCCGGAGCGCAGCCGCCGCGCCTTGTCGGTCGGCTTGATGCCGACGACGACCTGCCGGTCCGGCGCGACCAGTGCCTCGCGCCCGGCCATGACGCGGCCCACAAAATCCTTCTTGGTCGACATCATCTTGCCCAGGCCGAGGTCGGCGGCCGTGGTCGTGCCGTTCAGTTCCGGTCCGGCGACATGGCCCTTTTCGATGCGCATGACGCCAAGAGCCTCGGTGCCGTATGGCGTCACGCCGAACGGCTTGCCGGCCAGCATCAGATTGCGCACGAGCGCCTCGCCATAGCGCGCCGGCACCGAAATTTCGAACGCCATTTCGCCGGAGAAAGAGATGCGGAACAGCCGCGCCTTGATGCCGCCGCGCAGCGCGACTTCGCGTGCACCCATGAAGGGGAAGCCCTCGTTCGACAGGTCCTCGGCCGGATCGACGATCTCCTTCAGCAGATCACGCGTCTTCGGCCCGGCGACAGAAAACTGCGCCCACTGGTCGGAGACCGAGGTCAGTTGCACATCGAGTTCCGGGAACAGCACCTGCCGGCAGAATTCGAGATGCTGCATCACCAGTCCGGCCTTGGCGGTGGTGGTGGTGAGGAAATAATGATCCTCGGCCAGCCGCGAGGTCGTGCCGTCGTCGTAGACGAACCCGTCCTCGCGCAGCATCAGCCCGTAGCGCGCCTTGCCGACGGCGAGGCTGGAGAAGGTGTTGATGTAGACGCGGTCGAGGAAGGCGCCGGCATCGGGGCCGTGCACGTCGATCTTGCCGAGCGTCGAGACATCGCAGAAGCCGACGCCGGAACGCACCGTCTTGACCTCGCGTGTGACGGATTCCAGCCAGTCCTTCTCGTCCGTGCGCGGATACCATTGCGCGCGCTTCCACAGGCCGGTGTCGACGAAGACGGCACCCTGTTCGGCGGCCCAGTGATGCGAGGGCGTCAGCCTTGTGGCGTGGAAAGTCTCGTCGCGGTGATGGCCGGCAAAGGCGCCGATCGCGACCGGCACATAGGGCGGGCGGTAGATCGTCGTGCCGGTTTCGGGAATGGACTTGCCCGACACCGCAGCCATGATGGCGAGGCCGGCGACGTTGGAGGTCTTGCCCTGGTCGGTCGCCATGCCGAGCGTCGTGTAGCGCTTCAGATGCTCGACCGATTCAAAGCCCTCACGCTGTGCGAGTTCGATGTCGGAAGCTGTGACATCGTGCTGCTGGTCGACGAACGCCTTGCCCTTGCCGGCGACATGCCAGAGCGGCGTCAACGAGAACGCCTCGTCATCGGCAGTCGGCGCTGTGCCGGCCTTGCCGCAGCGCCCGGCGTCGAGCGCGGCCGCCGCGCCTGCTGCAAACCCTCCCGCCAGGCAGGCGCCGAGACCGAACGAGCCATTGGCTGCACCGGCGGCGACCATGCCGGGAGGCGCTCCGTCGGGCACGAAGGCGGCGATGTCGTCGCGCCATTTCGGCCGGCCGCGATGATAGGAGGTGAGCCCGACCGCCGGGTTCCAGCCGCCGGAGACGGCAAGCCCGTCCGCTTCCACTTCGGCTCGCGCGCCGCCGGTGAGAGAGACGGAGATTTTCCTCACACCGTCCTTGCCGCCGTCCGCACGGCTGACGGCGCCATGCAGCACCGGGAAGCCGCTCTTCGAGGCGAGCGAACGATGGGCGGGCGAGACGTCAGGCCGTGCGTCGATGACCGCCGCAATCTGCAAGCCTGCGCCGAGTACTGTCTCGACCGTGCGCCAGCCATCCTCATTGTTGGTGAACAGCGCGATGCGTTTTGCCGGCGCGGCGGCATAGCGCGCGACATAGGTCCGCATGGCCGAAGCCATCATCACGCCGGGCGTATCGTTGCCGGCAAAGACGACCGGCCGCTCGAGGGCGCCGGCCGCGACGACGCAACGCCTGGACACGATGCGCCACATGCGCTGGCGCACCTGGTGCTCGGGCGGCGAGGGCAGATGGTCGTTGACCCGCTCGATCGCGCCATAGGTGCCGCCATCGTAGACGCCGAACAGCGTCGTGCGGGTCATGATGCGGACATCGGGCATTGCCTCGAGTTCCGCCAGGGTTCGCGACAGCCACTCGGCTGCCGGCAGCCCGTCGATCGTGCCGCCATCCGAGAGCAGGCGGCCGCCGGGAATAAAATCCTCTTCGCACAGGATGACGCGGGCGCCGGAGCGGCCGGCGGCAAGGGCCGCCGCAAGCCCGGTCGGGCCGGAGCCGGCGATCAGCACGTCGCAATGCGCCCAGGCCTTGTCATAGTGGTCGGGATCGGCAACGCCGGCGGCGCGGCCGAGGCCTGCGGCGCGGCGGATCGCCGGCTCGTAGATCGCCTCCCAGAATTTGGCCGGCCACATGAAGGTCTTGTAGTAGAAGCCGGCGACGAAGATCGGCGCGAAGAGCTGGTTGACCGACATCACGTCGAAATGTAGCGACGGCCAGCGGTTCTGGCTGGCGGCCTCGAGCCCTTCATAGAGCTCGGCGGTCGTGGCCTTGGTGTTCGGCTCGCGGCGTGCGCCGGTGCGCAGTTCGACCAGCGCGTTGGGCTCTTCCGAGCCAGCGGTCAGAATGCCGCGCGGACGGTGGTATTTGAACGAGCGGCCGACCAGCTTGACGCCGTTGGCGATCAGCGCCGACGCCAGCGTGTCGCCCTCGAAGCCGAAGAACGTCTTGCCATCGAAGCGGAAGCTCAGCGGTGACGAACGATCGACGAGGCCGCCGGTCGGGAGACGATGGGATTGGGAGGAAATCACGATGCAGCCCCATGCACTGGCGTCGCGCTGCCCCTCGTCGCCCTGCCGCTTCTTACCCTCCCCCTGGTGGGGAGGGTCGCTGCGAAGCAGCGGGGTGGGGGGGCGGCGCAGACCCCCACCCGGACCTGCGGTCCTACCTCCCCACAAGGGGGAGGTAGAGGCCTGGCGGAGTTCGCGGCGCTGAGCTGGACAGAAAAATTCATTTCGCAACCTGCCTCGCCCCGGCGCCCGCCGCTGGCTCCACGGCCGAAATTTCGTGCGTCAGCGTGTTGCGGGTGACCTTCAGCCACGCCCGGCAGCCGCCGCCGTGGTACCAATTCTCGTCCATCACGCCGGCGACATTGTCGCGCAGGTAAACGTAGTCGAAGACATCGTCCTCCGAAGCGCCAGCCTCCGGCCGCACCGGCTTGGCGTCGCCGAGATAGGTGAACTCGCCGAGTTCGCGTTCGCCGCAGAAGGAACAGGTGATGCGCATGACGGGGCCTTCAGTGCAGGTTCGGTTGGGCGCCCTGGCCCTTTTCGTCTATCATCGCACCAGACCGGAACCGGTCGAGGCGAAAGCGGGCGGCCTCCTTGTGGGACTGGTCGCGGGCCAGCAGGTGGGCAAAGACGAGGCCTGAGCCCGGCGTCGCCTTGAAGCCGCCATAGCACCAGCCGGCATTGAGGTAGAGCCCGTCGACCGGCGTCTTGTCGATGATCGGCGAGCCGTCCATCGACATGTCCATGATGCCGCCCCACTGGCGCAGCAGGCGCACGCGGCCGATCATCGGCATCAGCGCCATGCCGCCTTCGCAGACGTCTTCCATCACAGGCAAATTGCCGCGCTGGGCGTAGGAATTGTAGCCGTCTATGTCGCCGCCGAAGACCAGGCCGCCCTTGTCCGACTGGCTGACGTAGAAATGGCCGGCGCCGAACGTCATCACATTGGGGATGAGCGGCTTGATCGCCTCGGAGACGAAAGCCTGCAGCACATGGCTTTCGATCGGCAGGCGCAGGCCCGCCATCGCGGCGACGCGCGAGGAGGAGCCCGCGACGGCCATGCCGACTTTCCCGGCGCCGATCTTGCCGCGCGAGGTCTCGACGCCGGTCACCTTGCCGTTGGCGTCGCGCACGAAGCCCGTCACTTCGCAATTCTGGATGATGTCGACGCCGAGCGCGCTCGCCGCATGGGCGTAGCCCCAGACCACGGCGTCGTGCCGCGCCGTGCCGCCGCGCCGCTGCAAGAGCCCGCCTTGCACGGGAAAGCGCGCATTGTCGAAATTCAGGAACGGCATCATCTTCTTGACCGCGGCAAGGTCGAGCAATTCGGCATCGATGCCGTTGATGCGCATCGTGTTGCCGCGCCGCGCATAGGCATCGCGCTGCGCATCGGAATGGTAGAGATTGATGACGCCGCGCTGGCTGACCATCGTGTTGTAGTTGAGGTCCTGCTCCATCCGTTCCCACAGCTTCATGGACAATTCGTAGAAGCCGGTGTTGCCGGGCAGGCCGTAATTGGAGCGGATGATGGTGGTGTTGCGGCCGGCATTGCCGGAGCCGATCCAGCCCTTTTCCAGCACGGCCACATTCCTGATGCCGTACTCGCTGGCGAGGAACCAGGCGGTGGCCAGACCATGCCCGCCGCCGCCGATGATCACCACGTCGTAGCGGTCCTTCGGGCTGGCGTCGCGCCAGGTGCGCTGCCAGTTCTTGTGGCCGGAGAAGGCGGCGCGGGCGAGCGAGAAGATCGAATATTTCATACGTTCATTCCGAGGTCGCTCGCACGCTGCGCCGGTCAGATATCCAGCGTGTGGTCGCGCTCCCATTGCGTGAAGTGCGAAGCATAGGAATTCCATTCCTGGTGCTTCAGCTTTAGATAAGCCGACGAGAATTCCTCACCCAGCGCCGTCTTGAGCGATTTGTCATTGTCGAATTCGCGCAACGCGTCGAGCAGGTTGAGCGGCAATTTCGGCGCGCCCTCCACCGTGTGACCATGCTGGTACATGTCGATGTCGTAGCGCCTGCCGGGATCGGCCTTGGAGCGGATGCCGTCGAGGCCGGCGGCGATGATGACGGCTTGCAGCAGATAAGGGTTGGCCGCGCCATCAGGCAGCCGCAGCTCGAAGCGGCCGGGGCCGGGCACGCGCACCATGTGGGTGCGGTTGTTGCCGGTCCAGGTCACCGTGTTCGGCGCCCAGGTGGCGCCCGAAATGGTGCGAGGCGCGTTGATGCGCTTGTAGGAATTGACGGTCGGGTTGGTGATGGCGGCGAGAGCCGAGGCATGTTTCATGATGCCGCCGAGGAAGTGCTTACCCTTGGCCGACAGGCCGAGCTCCATCGAATTGTCGGCAAAGACATTGGTCTTGCCTGATTTGTCCCACACCGAGATGTGCGCATGGCAGCCATTGCCGGTCAGTCCCTGGAAGGGCTTGGGCATAAAAGTGGCGCGCAGGCCGTGCTTTTCCGCGATCGACTTGACCATGAACTTGAAGAAAGAATGCTTATCGGCGGTCGCCAGCGCATCGTCGAAGGCCCAGTTCATCTCGAACTGGCCGTTGGCATCCTCGTGGTCGTTCTGGTAGGCGCCCCAGCCGAGCGCCAGCATGTGGTCGCAGATCTCGGCGATGACGTCGTAGCGGCGCATCAACGCTTGCTGGTCGTAGCATGGTTTCGCCGCCGTATCATATTCGTCGGAGATCGTTTTGCCGTCGGGCGAGATCAGGAAGAATTCCGCCTCGACGCCGGTCTTGACATGCATGCCGTCGTTAGCGGCTTCCGCGATCAGTCGCTTAAGCGTGTTGCGCGGTGCCTGGTCGACCTCCTTGTCGTCCATGATGCAGTTGGCGGCGACCCAGGCGACGTCAGGCTTCCAGGGCAGCTGGATAACCGAATTCGGATCCGGCACCGCCAGCATGTCGGGATGTGCCGGCGTGAGGTCGAGCGAGGTAGCGAAACCGGCGAAGCCGGCGCCATCCTTCTGCATATCTGATATCGCCTGCGCCGGCACCAGCTTGGCGCGTTGCCCGCTGAACAGGTCGGTGTAGGAGATCATGAAATATTTGACGTTTTTCGCCCTTGCGAACTCTGCAAGATCAACTGTCACGGAAGTTCCCCATTTTTTGTCGATTGTTGGCCCTAGAGCATATGGCCTTCGGCCCTTTGTTGATCAGAAGCCGTTCTTCCCCGGTATCCAGTTGGTGCCGGCCAGCGGCACGCCGGCCATCGCGGCGGCCTCGATCGTGAGCGCGACGAGATCCTCGGGTTCGAGATTGTGCAGGCTGTTCTTGCCGCAAGCGCGGGCGATGGTCTGCGCCTCCAGCGTCATCACCTTGAGATAGTTCGCCAGCCGGCGGCCGGCGGCCACCGGATCGACCCGCTTCATCAGTTCGGGATCCTGCGTGGTGATGCCGGCCGGGTCGCGGCCCTCGTGCCAATCGTCATAGGCGCCTGATGTGGTGCCGAGCTCGTTGTACTCCGCCTCCCAGCGGGGATCGTTGTCGCCGAGCGCGACAAGGGCAGCCGTGCCGATGGAGACCGCGTCGACGCCGAGCGCCAGCGCCTTGGCGACATCGGCGCCGTTGCGGATGCCGCCCGAGACGATCAGCTGCACCTTGCGATGCATGCCGAGATCCTGCAGCGCCTGCACCGCCGGCCTGATGCAAGCGAGCGTCGGCTGGCCGACATTCTCGATGAACACTTCCTGCGTCGCCGCCGTGCCGCCCTGCATGCCGTCGACGACGACGACGTCGGCGCCGGCCTTCACCGCAAGCGCTGTGTCGTAATAGGGGCGGGCGCCGCCGACCTTGACGTAAATCGGCTTTTCCCAGTCGGTGATTTCGCGCAGTTCGAGAATCTTGATCTCGAGATCGTCCGGCCCGGTCCAGTCGGGATGGCGCGAGGCCGAGCGCTGGTCGATGCCCTTGGGCAGCGTGCGCATCTCGGCGACGCGATCGGAGATCTTCTGGCCGAGCAGCATGCCGCCGCCGCCGGGCTTGGCGCCCTGGCCGACGACGACCTCGATGGCATCGGCGCGGCGCAGATCGCGCAAATTCATGCCGTAGCGCGACGGCAGGTATTGGTAGACGAGCTGCTTGGAATGGCCGCGCTCTTCCTCGGTCATGCCGCCGTCGCCGGTCGTGGTCGAGGTGCCCGACAGCGTCGCGCCGCGCCCGAGCGCTTCCTTGGCCGGGCCCGACAGCGAGCCGAAGCTCATGCCGGCGATGGTGATCGGGATTTTCAGCTCGATCGGCTTCTTGGCATGGCGTGAGCCCAACACGACTGATGTGTCGCAGCGCTCGCGATAGCCTTCGAGCGGATAGCGCGAGATCGATGCGCCCAGGAACAGAAGGTCGTCGAAATGCGGCAGCTTGCGCTTGGCGCCGGCGCCCCGGATGTCATAGATGCCGGTGGCCGCGGCGCGGCGGATCTCGGAAAGCGTGTAGTCGTCGAAAGTCGCGGATTTGCGCGGCGTCGTCGGCGGGTTGCGATAGGTCATGCTGCCTCAATACGCGTCGGCGTTGTCGATATTGAAATTGTAGAGCGTGCGCGCCGAGCCGTAGCGCTTGAATTCAGACGGCTTGACACCGGTGACGCCGGCGCGGTCGAGCAGGCCCTGCAGCAATTCCAGGTGTTCGGGCCGCATTTCCTTGGCGATGCAGTCGGCACCCAGGCTGCCGACCTTGCCGCGCACGAACAGCCGTGCCTCGTAGATGGAATCGCCGAGCGCGTCGCCGGCATCGCCCAGCACCACCAGATTGCCGGACTGCGCCATGAAGGCCGACATATGGCCGATATTGCCGTGCACGACGATGTCGATGCCTTTCATCGAAATGCCGCACCGCGAGGACGCATTGCCCTCGATGACGAGCAGCCCGCCCTTGCCGGTGGCGCCGGCATATTGGCTGGCGTCGCCTTTGACTGTTATCGACCCCGACATCATGTTTTCGCCGACGCCGGGTCCCGCCGAACCATGCACGGTGATGGCACTGCCGGAATTCATGCCGCCACAGTAATAGCCGACGCTGCCGCGCACATCGATGCTGACCGGCTGGTCGACGCCGACGGCGACCGAATGGCTGCCCTTCGGGTTCAACACTTCCCAGGCGGTCTCGTTCGAGCCTGGCGTCAGATTGTGCAGTGCCTGGTTGAGCTCGCGCAGCGACATCTGGTCCAGGTCGAACACCCGGGAGGCATGGTCGCTCGCCGCCGCGGTTGAAAGTTTTGTTGCCGGCATGAACTCAATGCTCCCAGAAATAGACGGTTGCGGGTTCCGGTTCCCAGACTCTCGCATTGTCTATGCCGGGCAGTTTGGTCAGCGCGCGATATTCCGAGCCGAAGGCGACATACTGGTCCGTTTCGGCCATCACGGCGGGCTTGCAGGCGATCGGGTCGCGCACCACGCCGAAGCCGTTCTTGGTGCCGACGACGAAGGTGAAGAAACCGTCGAGATCTGAGAGGGTGCCCTCCAGCGCCTCGCCGAGGTTCTTGCCATGCGCCATCTGGGAGGAGAGATAGGCGGCCGCCACTTCGGTGTCGTTCTCGGTCTCGAATTTCATGCCTTCGCGGACCAGTTCGCGGCGAACGTTGTTGTGGTTGGACAGCGAGCCATTGTGCACCAGGCACTGGTCGGCGCCGGTCGAGAACGGATGCGCGCCCATCGTCGTCACCGCCGATTCCGTCGCCATGCGGGTGTGCCCGATGCCATGCGTTCCGGTCATCCCACGGATGTCGAAGCGGTCGACCACAGCCTCGGGCAAGCCGACTTCCTTGTATATTTCCACGGCTTCGCCGGCACCCATGATGCGGATGTCGGGCCTGAGCGACTGGATGGTCTCACGCGCGGCATCGACCTTTTCGGGCGTGGTCCTGATGACGGCATGCGTCGATTTTACCATGACGCTCACCGGCACGCCGAGCGCCTTGGTGAGTTCGGCGTCCAGTCCACGGAAATCACGCTCCGGCCTCGGCGACTGGATGGTGATCTTGGCCTCGTTGCGGGACGGCGCGCCATAGATCGCGATGCCGGCGCTGTCGGGTCCGCGATCGCTGAGCGATACCAGCATCTGCGACAACATCGCACCGAGCTGCGGCTCCAGCGCTTTGTCCTTGAGGAAAAGTCCAACGATTCCGCACATGCCAGCCTCCAGACCCTTTGTAGCTAAAAATGATGTATCGGATGAGTTCGGGGAATTCAATTGGTATGAAAAAAATATTCCTCTCGTTACGCGTTGTGTTTTGTCCCATCCGGCGGCCCATCGCCTTGTCGGCGCATGGAATGGGCCCATTTGGCGGTCCGGATACGAGCCATCTTGTAGGCGTCGAGGATCGACAGCGCATAGATCAGGAAGCCGCCGGCGTGGCGGCCGACAAAGCTGGCGTCGGGCGGGGCGATCTTCGCCGTCACCCAGGCCAGGATGACCATGAAGAAAAGAAACTGCAGGCCGCGCGTGGGAACGCCCAGCATGACGTGGCCGCTGCCCGGCAGCAGGGTTGCCGCGCCCAAGACGATATATGGGCTGGTAGGTCCGGGCGAGGGGGTTGCGCTGGTCATGCCGCTTTCCGTTCGTTCCTGTTGATCGCGTCGCGCAGTCCCGAAAGGGATACGAGCAGCCGCGAGATCAGCGCCGGGTCGATTTGCGCGTCACCGAAAGCGGCTTGCCGGAAGACACCGTAGCGGGCCCGCTCGGCTTCGGCCAGCAGCCAGACGATACGCACACCCTTTGGCGTGATCAGTAGCTCCTTGGCGCGTCCTTCTGAAAAGGGCTCCAGATGGTCGGCGATGATGTTTTGCGGGAAGCGCACGCCTCTGCGGTCCGTTCGAAGCACCGCCTCGGCGGGAAAGCCGGGCGCCTTCGGCAGCGTGTGGTCGAGATGGTCGAAATTGGAGAATGTCGTCGGCGAGCCCGGCCGCATCATCATGTCGAAGGTGCCGGGCACGGCTGTTTTCTCCGTTATCGATACGCTGAGCCAGCGCGCCGGCAGCTTTCTCGTCGCCAGCGTGTCGACGATGGTGCGCAACTGCACGCGCTGGCCGTTCCACGAGCCTTCCCACGTAACGACGCCGGCAGTACCGTCCGAGACATCTTCGGCGTCGGCAATGACGGCGCGGATGCTGGCCTGGTCGGCGGCGCGCGCCACGGCAGCCCTGTCGCGGCTGCGGCGTGCCAGCCAGGCAAAGTGCAGGACGAGAGCCAGGACAGCCGCCCCGGCAAGCAGTGCTGACGTCACCTCGGACATTTCGTCATGCCAGGCCCGCCCAATTCGGACGGGCCTACTCCCATCAATAGCCCTGCGGTTTCGGCCACGGCATGGTGAACTGGTCGCCGCGCCGCACGAATTTGTAGCGATAGAAATGGAACCACAGCGAGATCAGGAAATAGAACGCGACCATGGCAATGAGCTGCGAGCCGAAGCCGAGGAAGATCGCGAAGAAGGTGACCACGCACAGGCAGAACAAGACGATCGCCGGCAGCGGGTGGAAGGGATGCGTGTAGCCGCGGCGGATCGAACCCAGAGGCCACTTCTTCCGGAACATCATGATGTTGATGCTCATGAACGTATATTGCAGCACGCCGGACAGGATCGAGAAGGTGATCGCCTGGTTGAGGTCGGCGATAAAGGCGAAGGCGAGCGCGATCGGCAGCAGGAACAGGATCGAGCGGTAGGGCGTGCGGTATCTCGGGTGCACCGCCGAGAACCAGCTCGGCAGGTAGCGATCGCGGCCGAGCGAGAACCAGGCGCGCGCCGCGTCGTTGATGCAGCCATTGGCGGACGCCAGTGCGGCAAGCAGCGTGGCGATGAACAGCAGGTTTTCCAGCAGCGGGTTGCCGGTCAGCTTGCCGGCGTCCCACAGCGGATAATAAGTGATGCCGAGATATTCCCAGGGCATCAGCGAGGCGCAGACATACCAGGTCATGGCGGCGGCGATCAGAAGCGTGATCATGCCGGCCATCGTGCCATAAGGCAGCGAGCGCGCGGGCGAGCGCACTTCCTCGGCCGCCTGCGTGGTGCCCTCGATGCCGAGATAGTACCAGATGCCGAACTGGAAAGCGGCGATGACGCCGATCCAGCCATAGGGCAGCGCGTTCTCTGGGGTGACCAACTCGTTGAGCTTGAGCACCGCGCCTTGCGTCCACGGGCTGACCGAGAAGAACAGGATGACGATGGAGATGTAGGCAATCGCGGTGATGACGAAGTTGACGTTGAGCGTCATCAGCACGCCGCGATAGTTGAGCCATGCCAGGACGACGATGGTGGCGGCGATGAAGGAGTTGTGGGTGAGGCCCTCGACGCCCGCCTTGGCGACGATCGTGTCGCCGAGCAGGATGGCGTCCGACACTTCGAGCATGGTGTAGGCAAAGACCAGGAACAGCGCGACGTTGAAGGCCATCAGCGGCCCGACGATGTGCTTGGCCTGCGCATATTGGCCGCCCGCGGCGGCGACCGTCGACGTCACTTCGGAATCGATCATGGCGACCGAGGTATAGAGCAGCCCGACGACCCAGCAGACGATCAGCGCGGCAAGCGCGCCGCCCTTGTCGGCGGAGAAATTCCAGCCGGTGAACTCGCCGACCAGAACGATGCCCACACCCAACGCCCAGACATGGGCCGGGCCAAGCACCCGAAGCAGCGAGACCCTGTCGCCATTTGTTGCCGAACCCGCAGTTTCAACCACGACCGTCATCGATCAATCCCCACTCAGATCCGGTGTTTTTCGGAAGCGGCTTCAAGTTCGCCTTCGCGCGAGGACGTCAGCACATCCTCGGAGTAGGTCGTATCGACCTTGAACCAATCGTAGAGCATCCACAGCGCAAGCACGATCGAGATGCCCCAGCATGCGTAAGAGAGCGCTATCCACATGGTCTGTCCCCGGATTATTTCTCGTCGAACTTCTCGTTGATGACGTCGCGATATTCACGGTCCGATGCCCGGAACAGGAACACGAAATAACCGATCAGCACGGCTGCCATGACAACAAGCGTCGGCCAGTCGATGATGTAGTGGAAACGGTTCTGGATTATGTCGTGCGCGGTCTCTGGCGTATAGCCGAGCCTTTCCCAGATCGACGCCATGGTCGGGTTCTGGCCGAGCGCCTCCCAGGTCTTGGCGTCGAGCGCGTCGATGGACTTGGCTGCTCCCGCCAATCCCAGTTTCAGCGGCAGCCACAGCGCCACGAAGATGGCGACCACGACGACGGCGATATCGAAGACCTGCCCGGCCTTGCTCTGTTGCGGCGGCGTGTAGCGGGACATGCTTCTCTCCCCCCTCAGGATTTGCGGTTGCGGTCGTAGTTCTTGATGTCGAGCCCGTAGATGAACTCCTTGTCCTCCTTGTAGTGGTTGACCATGGCCAGGATCGCCGCCGTGTTGAAGATCAGCACCGCGGCGGCGGCAATCGCGACGACGGCCTTGATGCCGTCATGCGGGATATGCGGCCATGTCATGAAGAGGACGAAGAGGATCGTCGCCCACAGGCAGATGATCAGGAGCGCGGATCCGCGCAAGTCGGAACGGTACAGCGCCTCGATGCGCTGCTGCAGGTCTGACATCGGTTTTCCCCTTTTTCGACGTCCGGTTCCGAATCCACCGTCCGCCGTTCTCTTTCAAGAGAGTGAAATTTTTTTCATAAATTCAGACCGAATTCGGAAATTGTCAAGACGAATTTACGCAGAGTTAACCGTCTTGTTCGGATGACGAATTTTGCCTGACAATGAAATTATTTGCTTTCAGGGGATTGCAGGCCCCACGCGTTTGCGATCAATATTCGCTCAAAGCTCCAGCCCGCGCGCACAGGAGCAGGGAACATAATCAAAATATCGAACGGAGGATCGGATGACGGCATCCTGGAGATTTTCAACCCTGGCGGATCGCCATCGCGCGCTGGGTTCGAAACTCGAAGACTGGAGCGGCATGGGCACCGCCTGGACCTACGACAAGGATGCCGACGAGGAATACATCGCTATCCGCACCAAGGCCGGGCTGATGGATGTCTCGGGCCTGAAGAAGGTCCACATCACAGGCCCGCACGCCTCGCACCTCATCGATCTCGCCACCACGCGCGACGTCGAAAAAATCTATCCCGGCAAATCGGCCTATGCCTGCATGCTCAACGAGGCGGGAAAATTCACCGACGACTGCATCCTCTACCGCACCGGGCCGAATAGCTGGATGGTGGTGCATGGCTCGGGAACCGGACATGAGGAGTTGCAGCGGGCGGCGATGGGCAGGGACGTGTCGCTGCGCTTCGACGACAATCTGCACGACCTCTCGCTGCAGGGGCCGGCGGCGGTCGACTATCTTGCCAGGCACGTGCCGGGCATTCGCGACCTCAACTATTTCCATCACATGCAGACGCAGCTCTTCGGTTTTCCGGTGATGATCTCGCGCACCGGCTATACCGGCGAGCGCGGCTATGAAATCTTCTGCCGCGGCCAGGATGCCGGCACGATCTGGGACAGGATCCTCGACGAGGGCAAGAGCGCCGGCATCATCCCGTGCCGCTTCACTACGCTCGACATGCTGCGCGTCGAGAGCTATCTCCTGTTCTATCCCTACGACAATTCGCAGAAATATCCGTTCGAGAATGAAGGCCCCGGCGACACGCTGTGGGAACTCGGCCTCGACTTCACCGTCAGCCCGGGAAAGACCGGCTTTCGCGGCGCCGAGGAGCACTACCGTCTCAAGGGCAAGGAGCGCTTCAAGATCTATGGCGTGTTGCTCGACGGCAAGGAGCCGGCCGACGAGGGCGCCCCGGTCTATCGCGATGGGAAGAAAGTCGGCGTCGTCACCTGCGCCATGTATTCGCCGCTGGTCGAGAAATCGATGGGCATCGCCCGCCTCGACGTCGACTGCGCCGTCAAGGACACAAGGCTCGAGATCCGCAACAGGAGCGGATCGATCAAGGCGACGGCGCAGCCATTGCCGTTCGACGACCCAAAGAAGACCAAGCGCACGGCGAAAGGCTGAGGCATAGTCGAAGGCGAGGGTTCGAGGCACGAAGCAGAGAATGGCAGCCAAGTCGATCATCAGCCGGCCCGTCTACGGAACCTTGTCTCCGCAGCCCGGCAAGCACCATCTTTTCATCGCCGATGCCGAGGGTGCGCTCGCGATAGCGGACATGGCCAAAACGGCTCCGGACGGGTTCTTCGACGGTGCCGAGATCGTCTTCATTCCCGGGCCGGACGACAGGCAAGTCGCCGCTCTCGAAGCGCTGAAACCGGCGCGCTTCCACCAGGCGCCGTCCTTCGCCAGTCTGCTGCCGCGGCTGAAACAGACGCTTGATAACGCGCATATGGGCCTGCGCCTCTATCTCGCCGGTACCGAAGGGCTGATCGGCCAGGCCATGCAGGTGGCGCTCGATGCCGGCATCGACCACACCGCGATCCAGACCGAACATCGCGGCTCGCTGGCGCGCCGCGTGCAGTGCGTGCATTGCAAGGGCATCACCGAGAATGTAACGACGCAACCCGCCACCTGCTCGCATTGCGGCCTGCTACTTCTGGTACGCGACCACTATTCGCGGCGGCTGGCGGCGTTCCAGGGCGTCTGCATCAATGCCGAGGATCGCAGCGAAATTCCTCCGTTCGAGGAGGTCTTCCGATGAGCACCGGCACCACCAAGCTCGACGTCGTCGTCAGCGATGTTGTGCCCGTCAACGAGCTGGTCACCCGCTTTCATTTCCGCCGCCGCGACGGCGAGCTGTTGCCGACCTTTTCAGGCGGCGCCCATGTCGTGGTCGAGATGCGCGACGGCGACCGCACAAGGCTCAATCCCTATTCGCTGATGGGCTCGCCGCTCGACACGCGCGAATACACGATCTCGATACGTCGCGACGATGTCGGCCGGGGCGGCTCGCTTTTCATGCACCGGAGCGTCAAGCCCGGCCTGGAGATGGTGATCTCCTATCCAGTCAATCTGTTCTCACTCGATCTCCGGGCGAAGAAACATTTGATGCTGGCGGGCGGCATCGGCATCACGCCCTTCATGGCCCAGACCGCGCAGTTGGCAGGCGAGGGCGGCAATTTCGAACTGCACTACACCTGCCGCACGGCTTCGCTCGGCACCTATGCCGATGTGCTGCAACAGCGCTACGGCCGCCGGGTCCGGCTCTATCACGACGACCGCGGGGAACGCATAGACCTCGACCGGCTGCTGTCGTCGCAGCCGCTCGGCACGCATCTCTATGTCTGCGGTCCGGCAGGCATGATCGGCTGGGTGCGCGAGCGCGCCGCCGCGCTTGGCTGGCCACCGGAGACCGTGCATTTCGAGCATTTCGCGGCGCCGCAACCGGGATTGCCCTTCGATGTGACGCTGGCCGTCAGCGGCAAGAGCATCCGGGTCGGCGAGCAGCAGAGCCTGCTCGAGGCGATCGAGGCGGCCGGCGTCGATCCGCCCTATCTCTGCCGCGGCGGCGTTTGCGGCCAATGCGAAACCAACGTCATCGCGTCCGACGGCAAGTTCATCCACAACGACCATTGGCTGAGCGAGGAAGATCATCGCTCCGGCTGCAAGATCATGCCGTGCGTGTCGCGCTTCGAAGGCAAATCGCTGGTCTTGGAAAGATAGGAGGCGAGCTTGGGCATCACCTTTCGCAAGGAAACGTTTCGCGACGACTTCACCTTCAGGAACAGCCCTGAGCACATCAGGCGGTTCCCGTTTCCGTTCCATGAAGACAGCTACATGTATGCGGTCAACATCGAGCCGCATGTCGTCGGTCCGAAGGGCAGCGTGCTGGAAAACCTGATAGATGTCGATGAGCACTATGTCGCCGAGATGCAGGACCGCGCTCTGGTCCTGGCCGAGGATCCGTTGCGCTGCCAGTCGCTGCCGCACATGACGCTCGCCGGCTGGGATCTGCTCGAACTTCTGATGGAGCAGCAGGCGCTGGGCTATCCCGAGCATTTCACGCTGACCCGAGACGGCGATCGCTGGCGCTGGATCAACCGGCCGCTCGGCATCGACGACACCTTCACCTTCGGCGACACAACGACGCTGCCTTACGGGCCGATGGAGTACATCACCCGCCAGAGCCAGGGCGATTTCTGCATCCTCGATCAGCGCGACGGCAATCTTTGGATGGATGCCGGAATGGTCACCACCCAGGCCGACTGGTCGCTCGATTTTGACATCGGCATGAACTTCTTCGAGTGGCACGCGCCGGTACCGCTGGCACATGAAAAGGGGATTTTCGTCAGGGCGCTGAAGTTCCTCATCAACATCCAGCAGGGCAAGCCGGCGCGTCGCCTGAACTGGACCATGACCGTCAATCCGCGCCTCGACACCAGCCCCGAGAATTATCACAAATGGGGCCCGGACCGGGCGACGGTGACGCCCGACAATGTCGGCGACAAGGTGCATCTGCGCGTCGAGTTGCAGAGCTTCTGGCGCCTGCCGCGCTCCAACGCCATCGTCTTCCCGATCCGCTGCTACCTGATCAAGATGGACGAGCTGGTGACGCAACCGAAATGGGCGCGCCGCCTGCACCGCGTCGTCCGCGACCTGCCCGAGGAGCTTGCCACCTACAAGGGGCTGACGCGGTATCGGCCAACGCTGGTGGAATGGCTATCGAAGTTGGATGATGGAAGTGCGACGTCACCGGGATTCGGGCCGGATTGATTGCTGTATTGACGCTGCCCTCCAAGCAGCCAATCTCCCCCCAAGAGGGGGAGATGCCCGGCAGGGCAGAGGGGGGCGCCGTGGAGCGCAGGCCTTGCCCAATGTCCAACCTCTAACGCTCCGCGAAACTCACCCGCCGCCCAGCCCGGCCACAATCACGACATGCTGGCAGACACTGTCGACGTCGCCGATAACATCGTCGTTCCAGAAGCGCAGGACGGTCCAGCCCCGCGCTTCGAACTTGGCGGTTCTTGCAGCGTCCAATTCCAACGCTTCGGCTTGGCCATGCTGGGAACCATCAAGCTCGACGATCAGCTTTTTTGTCCGGGCATGCAAAATCGACGATATGGCCGGCGATAGGCATCTGGCGCCGAAACCCCAGTCCCATCAACCTATGTGCCCTGATCTCATTCCAGAGCTTGAGTTCGGCGTCGGTCATCACCTTGCGCATCCTGCGCGCATTGCGGCGGTTGTTGGAGGATACGAGATTATGCGTCATCGCGGTTCGCCCCCCTCTGTCCTGCCGGACATCTCCCCCTCGAGGGGGAGATCGGATGCCACTTCGGCCTTCGCCAATCGCCAATGCTGTAAAAAAGGAAATCGAGTCCCGTTACCCCGCGCTCTGCGGATAGCAAATAATCGACAGATAGCGCATCGGCAGTTTCGTCAGCTGCTCCGGCCCGTGCGGGGCGTCGGCGTCGAAGAACAGGCTGTCGCCGGGCTTCATCGGATAGAGATTGCTGCCGTGCCGGTAAACGACCTCGCCCTCGAGCATATAGAGGAATTCCATGCCCTCGTGCTGGAAGGTCGGGAACACGTCCGAATCCTCGGTCAGCGTGATCAGATAGGGCTCGACGACGACGCCGCTGGTGTTCGAGCCGATGTGACCAAGCAGATTGTACTGGTGGCCGGCCCGCGTGCCGCGGCGCTCGACGTCCAACCCTTCGCCCGCCTTGACGAAAACGGCGCTGCGCTCCTCTTCGAAGCGGCGGAAGAAGGCGGTGACGGGAACACCCAGCGCCCGCGACAGCGCCTGCAAAGTGGTCAGCGACGGCGAGGTGATGCCGTTCTCGATCTTCGACAGCATACCCAGCGAAATGTCGGTGGCGACCGCCAGATCGGCGACAGTGATGCCGAGCTTCTTGCGGAACGCGCGCACCTCGCGGCCGATCGCCACTTCCAGCACCTTTTCACGCGTGTCGCGGATGGCGTGCGGGTTCTGGGTCAGCGGCGCGCGGATGGTCTTCCCGTCCACCGAGACCTTTGACAGCGGCTTTGCCTTTGCGCCGCCGGCTCCAGCACCGGCCTTTGGATTTGAAGCGTTTTTCGCCATGTCGCCCCCCGGACTTCGCGGATTTATTTCACTCAAG
The DNA here is from genome assembly GCF_006442375.1 of Mesorhizobium sp. B2-2-4. NCBI lineage: Bacteria > Pseudomonadati > Pseudomonadota > Alphaproteobacteria > Hyphomicrobiales > Phyllobacteriaceae > Mesorhizobium > Mesorhizobium sp. B2-2-4. Next base: position 327,594 of record NZ_VFWB01000002.1, read on the forward strand.
GTGAACATGTTCGGTGGCGATACATGAGCGCAGCCGCGTCGGCAAGCCGTCTTATGTCGCATGCGCCAATCCCGCGATTTCGGCCAATGCGGGTTCTTCGCCAGGAATCCGCCTTGCGCAAACGCCGTTCCCGCAGATGGCTGTTGACAGTGCCGGAGGGCCAATTACTGTCACTGCCAGTGAAATTTGTTTCGCTGGGGAAATCAAAAAATGGAGGCCCGGAAATGAACACTCGCGTTGCCGTCATCGGGGCCGGACCGTCCGGCCTGGCACAGCTCAGGGCCTTCAAGTCGGCGGCCGACAAAGGGGCAGACATTCCCGAGATCGTCTGCTTCGAAAAGCAGTCCGACTGGGGCGGCCTGTGGAACTACACATGGCGCACCGGCCTCGACGAACATGGCGATCCGGTGCACGGCTCGATGTACCGTTATCTCTGGTCGAACGGGCCGAAGGAATGCCTGGAATTCGCCGACTACACGTTCGAGGAACATTTCGGCCGGCCGATCGGCTCCTATCCCCCGCGCGCCGTGCTGTGGGACTACATCAAGGGCCGCGTCGAAAAATCAGGCGTGCGCAAATGGGTGCGGTTCAACAGCCCGGTGCGAATGGTGACCTTCTCGGACGAGACGAAGAAATTCACCGTCACCGCGCATGACCGCACCAACGACGTCACCTATTCGGAAGAGTTCGACAATGTCGTCGTCGCCTCCGGGCATTTCTCGGTGCCAAACGTTCCCTATTTCGAGGGGTTCTCGACCTTCAACGGCCGCATCCTGCACAGCCACGATTTCCGCGACGCGATGGAATTCAAGGGCAAGGACATCCTGATCATCGGACGCTCCTATTCGGCCGAGGACATCGGCTCGCAATGCTACAAATACGGCGCGAAGTCGATCACCTCGAGCTACCGCTCCAAGCCGATGGGCTTCAAATGGCCTGAGAACTGGAAAGAGGTGCCGCTGCTCCAGAAGGTCGTCGGCAAGACCGCGCATTTCAAGGATGGTTCAACCAAGGATGTCGACGCCATCATCCTGTGCACTGGCTATCTCCATTCCTTCCCCTTCCTCACCGACGACCTGAAGCTCAAGACCGCCAACCGCATGTGGCCGCTGGATCTCTATGAAGGCGTCGTTTGGGAGAAGAACCCGAAGCTTTTCTACATTGGCATGCAGGACCAGTTCTACACTTTCAACATGTTCGACGCGCAGGCTTGGTTCGCGCGCGACGTCATCATGGGCCGCATCAAGCTGCCGTCCGCGCAGGCAATGGCCGAGCACGGCGCCAGATGGCGGGCGCGCGAGGAGACGCTGGAAGACGCCGAGCAGATGATCTGGTTCCAGGGCGACTACACCAAGGAATTGATGGACCAGACCGACTATCCCGGCTTCGACGTCGAGGCGGTCAACCAGACCTTCATGGAATGGGAGCATCACAAGGTGGAAGACATCATGAGCTTCCGCGACCATTCCTACCGCTCGTTGATGACCGGCACCATGGCGCCGCTGCACCATACGCCCTGGCTGCAGGCGCTGGACGATTCGATGGAGAGCTATCTGGAGGTGAAGGGCGTCGCGGCGGAGTAGCGGCTTTCAGGCCGGCAACACGACCCAGTCGTGGCGGCTTTCGCCGTAGACGGCTTGCGTCGGCGCAGGGAAAGACGGATCGGCGAAACAGCCGACCGCGACAGCGACCGCCTCCGGTTTGCGCGACGGATACCAGAACACCGTCGAGCCACAGTTTCCGCAGAAGTGGAAAGTGACGGGAAAGCCGCTGTCGGAATTGCGCCGGAATGTCTGGGATGAGCCGTCGATGTCGATCGCGTCGGCATCGAAGAAAGCCGCGATCCCGAACGGACTGCCGGTGCGCCGCTGGCAATCCAGGCAGTGGCAAAGCGATATTTTGGCCGGCTGTTGCGGACAGCGGATCTGCAATTGGCCACAGGTGCAGCGAGCAATCCTGCTGGTCATGTCTTCCTCCCTTGATAAGTTCGCCGCTTGAGCTTTAACCCAGCCTCGCCCGTGCTTTCGCCGTCCAGGCATTGAACAGCCGGTCGGCGACGATGCCGATGAAGGCGATGGCGAGGCCCGCCACGATGCCGCGGCCGGAATCGGCCTTGGACAGCGCGATGAACACCTCCTGGCCGAGATCACGGGTGCCGACCATGGCGCAGATGATGATCATCGCCAAAGCCATCAGGATCGTCTGGTTGACGCCCAGCATGATCTCGGGCAGCGCGAGTGGCAATTGCACGCGAAAGAAAGTCTGGCGCGGCGTGCAGCCCGAAACCTTGGCCGCCTCGATCAGTGCCGGCGGCACTTGCCTGATACCGTGATTGGTGTAGCGGATCGCCGGCACCACGGCGAAGGCGATCGTTGCGATCATCGCGGTGACGTCACCGACGCGGAACAGCATCACCACCGGAATGATGAAGCAGAAGGAGGGCAGTACCTGCAGCGTATCGATGACGGGCGTGATCACCTTCTCGACGCGGTCGCTGCGCGCGGCCATCAGGCCGATCGGAATCCCGATCAGGCAAGCGACGAAGGCCGAGATGCCGCAGAGATAGACGGTCGCCATGGTCTTTTCCCACAGCCCGGTGACGGCGCAGAAGGCGGTCAGCACTGCCACCAGAGCGGCCAGGCGCAGGCCGGAAAGCTGATAGCCGGCAAGGCCGAGCAGAAATACCGCGCCCAGCCACGGAAAGCTTTCGCAGAAGGCGCGCACCGGGTTCAGCACGTTAAGGATCAGCGCCACGCGGAACGCCTCGATGACATCGAAGAAGTTGATCGTCACCCAATTCACCGCCGCTTTCCACAATGGCGCGGTGGTGAAGGTGATCGCCTTCGGCACCGCCGCAAAGGCAGGCACGAAGAGGCCAAGCAGTGTGGTGACGATCAGGATGGCGACGGCCAGCGTCAGATTGGGATAGCGCCGCCAGAAGGCGGGCTGGACTTGCCGGTGGACGTGACCTTTTGCGTGGTTGGCGGCGATGGCCTGGCTCAACCGGTCGAGCGCGACGGCCAGCGCCACGATGGCCAGCCCCGCTTCCATGGCTTCGCCGACCTTCAGCGCACGCAGCGCCAGCAACACGTCATAGCCTAGCCCGCCGGCGCCGATCATCGAGGCGATGATCACCATGTTCAGCGCCAGCATGATCACCTGGTTGACGCCGACCATCAGCGTCGGCCGCGCCGACGGCAAAAGCACGCGCCACAGTTTCTGCCGCGCCGTGCAGCCGGCCATCTCGCTGAAATCGTCGATCTCGGACGGCACCCGCGACAGGCCGAGCATCGTTGCCCGCACCATTGGCGGGGTGGCGAAGATGGCGGTGGCGATCATCGCCGAAACCGGACTGTTGCCGAACAGAAGCAGCATCGGGATGAGGTACGCGAAGGTCGGGATGGTCTGCATCAGATCGAGGGCAGGGGAGACCACCAGCCGCTCCGCCCAGGGTTTCCGCCAGGCCCAGATGCCGACGAACAATCCCGTGGCGATGCAGAATGGCACGGCGATGGAAATCAGCGCCAGCGTCAGCATGGCGCTGGTCCATTGGCCGAACAGCGCGATGTAGAGAAAACAGCCGCCGACCAGCATGCCGAGCTTGCGCCCGCCAGCCGCATGCCCGGCGACAAAGGCCGCCGCGCAGATGCCGATCCAGGACAGGCGCGGCAGCACATAGGCGTCGGCGCCGTGACCGATCTTGAAATTCTTTGCCAGAAGGTCGAGCGCGAAATCGAGCGGCACGCCGAGCACGGCAGTGATCGACCGCGTCAGCCATGACAGGTTTATCTTTATCCAGCGCATCAGGGCGCTGACCCAATCGGCGACCGGCACGATCGCCTCGGCCGGATAGTTGGCAGCCCAGGGGAGACTGTCCTGGAGCAGGAACACGACCAGCACCACGGCAAGCGCTGCGGCCCAGACCAGCAGCCGGGTCTGCGCCGGCCGCGGCCTCGTCCCACTGGCGCTTGCCGTTACTGTCATGCACCGGCTCCTGACCGCTCGATGCCGGCGAGCAGGTCGATCACCGCTTGCGGCGTGACTTCGCCGATCGGCTTGCCGCTGCCGTTGACCACCGCGAACGGTCTGCCGGCCGCGACGATGCTGGCCGAGAAGCTGGCAATCTTGGCCTCTGGCGCCACCGTGCCGCCATGCTCGGCGCCGTCGCAGGCGCGCATCAGGCTCTTCGCCGAGATCACCTTGGCGCGGTCGACGTCGCGGGTGAATTCGGCGACATAGTCTGTCGCGGGATTAACCACCAGTTCCTCCGGCGTGCCGATCTGGATGACTTCGCCATCCTTCATGATGGCAATGCGGTCGGCCAGCCTTATCGCCTCGTCGAAATCATGGGTGATGAAGACGATGGTCTTGTGCAGCATGGTTTGCAATCGCATCAGCTCGTCCTGCATCTCGCGGCGGATCAACGGGTCGAGCGCCGAGAACGGCTCGTCGAGGAACCAGATCTCCGGCTTGGTCGCCAGGCTGCGGGCGATGCCGACACGCTGCTGCTGGCCGCCTGAAAGTTCGCGGGGATAGAAATGCTCGCGGCCGCGCAGGCCGACAAGCTCGATCACGTCGCGGGCGCGTGCTTCGCGCGTCGCACGGTCCTGCCCCTGGATGCTGAGCGGAAAGGCGATGTTGTCCAGCACGTTGAGATGCGGCAGCAGCGCGAAATTCTGGAACACCATGCCCATGCGATGGCGCCTGAGTTCGATGAGCGCCGCATCCGAGATCTCGAGCAGGTCCTTGCCCTCGAACTCGACCTTGCCGTGCGTCGGCTCGACCAGACGCGACATGCAGCGCACCAGGGTCGACTTGCCCGACCCCGAGAGCCCCATGATGGTGAAGACCTCGCCCTGGCGGATTTCAAGATCGACGCCGCGTACCGCCCCGACCAGTCCGGCAGCGGCGACATCGGCCATGCTGGCCTTGCCGTCGCGCTCGCGGATGAAACTGGCCGCGTTCGAACCGAACAGTTTCCAGACATTGCGGCAAGCCAGCTTTATCGGGCGGGCATCCTTTGGCGCGCCCGCAACGTTTGATCCCGGTTCGGTCTTGTCAAGCATTCAAGCGTCCTTCTGGAATATCGACGATTGAGACCCGGCCGATCGACGGCCGGGTCTCATTCTCCAGTCGGAGCGATCACTGTGCCCAGGCTTTCCAGTCGGCTTCGTGGGCGGCGATCCAGGCGGCGGCGACGTCCTCCGGCGTCTTGCCGCCGAGGTCGATCTCGCCGCTCATCTTGTTGAGCTCGTCGGTGTCGACCGTGTAGGCCTTGGCCACCTTGTAGGCGACGGGCCATTTGTCCTTCATGCCGTTCCAGGCATATTTCCAGATCTCGCCATGCGGCTTGCCGCAATCATATTTGGCATCGGGATTCGTGCCCCATTTCGGGTCGCTGTAGCATTCGAGCGTGTATTCGGGGAATTCGACCCACTCGCCCTTGTATTTGGCCGGCGCCCAATGCGGCGAATAGATCCACAGCATAATCGGCGCCTTGCGCTGATAGGCCGAATCCAGCTCCGCGAACATCGCCGCGTCGGTGCCGGCGTGGATGACTGTGAATGGCAATTTGAGTGCCTCGACGCGCTCGTCGTCAAAACCCTCCCAGGTCACCGGACCGCCGAGATAACGACCCTTGGGTGCCGTCTCGGCTGTCGAAAAGGCCTCGGCGCATTTCGGGTCTTTCAGCGCTTCCCAATTGGGCAAGCCGGGGCATTTCTCTTTCATATATTCGGGGAACCACCACTCTTCCTTGGCCTTGGGGCCGAGCTTGCCGAGGCGCTCGGTCTGGCCGGTGGCATCGGAAGCCTTCATCGCCTCGCCGGCGGTCGTGTCCCAGAATTCCAGGCCGACATCGAGGTCGCCATTGGTGAGACCGGTGGTCAGGCTGGAGAGGTAATCGGCGGTCGGATATTCGACGGTGTAGCCGAGCTTTTCGAGAATGCCGCCGAGAATCTTGGCGTTGAGGTTGACGCTGGTCCAGTCGAACAGCGCGATCTTGATGGGGTCGTTGGATTCAGGGGCTGCGGCGTGGACGGAAAGCGTTGGCAGGCTCAGTGCCGCGAGCGCGGCGGCGCCCAGGGACAGTTTAGAAACTCTGCTCCGAAATGACATGCTTGTTCTCCTTCAAGCTGTGACGGTTATCGTTCGTTCCCTTCTTGCGTCTTTCTGCCCTTGTTGGGTTTTTTCTTGATTGTGTTGGAAAGACCTGCCTTTGCGCAAGGCCGTTTCCGCCATCGCGCGGCCAAAACCGGCGCAGGCGGGATTGTGCTGAGTTTTTGATTTGCGGAAATGGTGCTGAGAGGGTCGGCGTCATAGCTGCCGACGCATCGCTACGACAGCGATCACCTGCCGGTCGATTGCCAGCCTTATGGCGCCCTGCAAAATGCGAGCCATCAGGGTCCCCTGACCTCGGCTATCGGCCCGGCAAGCCCCATCGCCAGGACGGTTTCATGGGATGAAATTATATATACCAACGTTCATCGCGCGCAACGACTAAGGCTTTGCTGGATGCATAATTCGGACCGCAGGCGAGGTCGCACCCAACCCACCTGCCGAGCCACCTTACCAGCAGACGTAGCCGCCATCGACGATCAGGTCGAGGCCGGTGACGAAGCTCGACGCGCGGCTGGCCAGGAACACGGTCGGCCCGACCATTTCCTCGGGCGTCGCCATGCGCCCCATCGGCGTGTCGCGCTTGAAGATCTTGATCTCCTCCGCCACCTCCGGCCTCTTGTTCATCGGCGTCAGCGTGTAGCCCGGGCTGACCACGTTGATGCGCAGGCCGCGGTCGGCCCACTCCATGGCGAGGCTCTTCGACATGTGGATGACGGCGGCCTTCGAGGAATTGTAATGCGCCTGCGTCAGCCCGCGATTGACGATGGTGCCCGACATCGAGGCGATGTTGACGATCGAGCCCTTGCGCCGCGCCAGCATCTTGCGCGCTTCGGCCTGGCAGGACAGGAACACGCCGGCGACATTGACCTCGTGCACCTTCTGCCACGTCTCCAGGGGCATCGTCTCGGCCGGCTCCGATCCGGCGATCCCGGCATTGTTGACGGCAATCGTCAGGGCGCCGAGTTCGCTCTCGACGCGGTCGGTCGCCGCCGCGAGATCGCTCTCGGACGTCACCGTGCCCGTCAGCACCAGCGCCTTGCGCCCAAGCGCGGTGATACGCTGTGCGGTCTCCTCCAGCCCGCCCTTCGATGCATGGCCGAAACAGGCGACGTCGGCGCCGGCCTGCGCCAATCCGATCGCGATTGCCTGGCCAATGCCGCTGCCGGCACCGGTAACCAGCGCGACATCGCCGTCCAGCTTGAAAAGATCCATCGAGAGTCCTCCCTGCTTCAGGGAGGGTATGCGCTGTCCCGCGTTCCGATCAAGCCTTCAGCGCGGGCATGGCGACGCGGCTAGAAATAGCCGTTGGAGGCGGCCGTGGCTTCTTTCGGGATCTCGACGCCGTCGACCAGGATCTTGTCGACCAGTTCGTGATGGAAGCAGACCAGGCCCTTGATGCGCTCCGCCTCATGCACCGGCTCCGGATAGTACCAGACGAGGTTCTCGTGGCGCTTCTTGCCCGTCGTCACGTGATAGTAGTTGGAGATGCCCTTGTAGGGGCAGCGCGAGATGTAGCGGCTGGGCGCGAACATATCGAGCCGCGTGTCGGAGATCGGCAGATAATGGCGTACCGGATGGCCGGTCTCGAACAGGAACACGCCGCGCCGTGAATCGGCGACCTGCTCGCCGTCCAGGATGACCTGCACCCGCCGTGAGGACGGCAGGCAGTCGACCCGCCGGAACGGGTCGCGGGCGTGGACGAAGATCTCCTCGTCCTCCTCATACCAATGCGTCATCTTGGGCCAGTAGAAGGACATGTAGTCCGCGATCGGCGGACAGCCCTTGACCGGGTCGAGATAGCGCCAGGCGGCATCCTCGACCAGCGTGATGCCGGTGTTGAGCGAGTAGTGCGTAGCCAGGCCCTTGAACGGATCTTCCGTCGTCGTCCTGCTCGGCAGCAGGAACTCCTCGCGCACGTCACTCATCGGGAAGTAGTAGACCGGCAGGTGATCGGATTCGTAGAACACCAGCGCCCTGGTCGTGTCGGCGACGATCATCGATCCCACTTGCACGCGCAGCCGCTTCTGCGTCGGCATGGTGAAGGCGACGTAGCCGGGCTCGAACTCATACTGCACGATCGTGTCGAGCAAGGGAAAATGCGGCCCACGGCCGCGCAAATGAGGCTTGCGAATGGTAGTCTCCCGTTTCTTTTCTTTTGTCATCGAGTGTTGGCGCAAAGCGAGATGGACCTGGATTGAGTCATCGTATCGGAGTGGGTTTCCGGGCGGCGGGCTTCTCCTGAGTCGAGCGGCTCGAACAATGGCCCCCCATCGCCCTTCGCAGCCCGCTGGCGGATAGCCTCGCCGCCCGAAATCAGAAATTGTCCATCCAGCCTCTATCCCAGCGACACCCGGTCGAGCAGCAGGCCGGCGGCGATCGGCGGCAGCCCGCTGACATTCTTGCGCACCGGCACCAGGAGGTCGGGAAAATAGCTGAAGATGACAGGCGTCTCGTCGAGCAGCAGCTTCTGGATGTCTGACGCCGCCGCGCGCTGCGCGCTGATGTCGAGCGCCTTGAGATAGGAAGTGACCATGCCGTCATAGGCTGGGCTCTTGAAATGCGCCGCGTTCCACGGACCGTCGCTGACCAGCGGGCTTTTCAGGAACACGTTCGGCACGCTGCGATGGGCGTAGTCGGTGATGCCGAGCGGGCTGTCCAGCCAGTCCGATTGACCGAACACCGCCTTGCCGTAATATTTGTCCTGGTCCTCGATGTTGAGCGAGACGCGCGCGCCGATCTCCTTGGCGAAGTTCTGGAACATCTGCGCGTAGCCGGGAATGTCGGAGTAGCGCAGCGTCGTCAGCGTGATGTCGAAGCCGCTGCCGAGGCCCACGGCTTCCATAAGCTGCTTGGCCTTGGCGATGTCCTGGGCGCGCTGCGGCACCGTTCTGTCGGTCGCGGGGAAGGCCGGCGCAAACGGGCTGTCATTGCCGGTCGCCGCCATCCCGCGGCACAGCCCATCCACCAGCTTGGAACGGTCGATGCACAGCGCCAGCGCCTGGCGCACGCGCTTGTCGGTGAAAGGCGCCATGTCGCAGCGCATGTGGAGCTGGCGGTGCGCGGTCGAGGCGACGCGCAGCACGGTGATGTCGGGGCTGTTCAGCACCACTTGGCTGACATCGAGCGGAACGGCGTCGAGAATGTCCACTTCGCCGGCCTGCAGCGCCAGGATGCGCGGCTGGACATCGCCGTAGAATTTGAACTCGAGCCGGTCGGGCAGCGCCTTCTCGCCCCAATAATCGGGGTTGCGGATGAACGTCGCGCCGACTTTCGGCGTGTAGCTCTCCAGCCGAAACGGGCCGGTGCCTTCAAAGGTCTTTTCGTAATCGCCCTTGTAGCTCGCCGGCAGGATGACGGCATTGTAGTTGTCGATCGACACCGAATAGGGAAAGCTGCCGTTCGGCACGTCGAGATGGAAGGCGACGGTGTGGTCGTCGACCTTGCGGGTGCCGCCCTTCGACAGCAGGCCCTTGAACACCGAAAGCGCGTTCGAGGCCCCGTCCGGGTCGGCCAGCCGGTCGAAGGTCGCGACGACGTCGTCGGCCTTGAAGTCCTCGCCATTGTGGAATTTCACGCCCTTGCGCAGCTTGAACGTCCAGACGCTGCCGTCCTCGTTCGGCGACCAGCTTTCCGCCAGCACCGGCTTCAGCGTGAGGTCCGGCTGTGTGACGCAGAGGAATTCGGCGGTCTGGAAAACCAGCTGGTAGCTGCCGCTGTCGTAGTAGGTGACGGGATCGATGGCCCCGCCCGGCGTCGCCACGCCGGCGCGCACCGTGCCGCCCGGTTTGCCTTCGGCGCGGGCTTCTTGCGTGCCGAGACCGGCGGCGGCGAGAAGGCTGCCCAAGAACGGCAGCGAAAGGCCGAGAACGCTGCCATGGCGCAGGAAATCGCGTCGGTCGAGCCGGCCGGCCAGCAATTCGTCGACAGCGGAATTTTCGATTGCAGTGAGATTCCGGCGGGCGATGTCGATCCTCTCGAAACGCTTCGGCATGGCTGCAATCCTCGCTTGTATTGGGGCAGGCCATCTAGTTCATCGTTGACCGCCAGCGGAAAGCGATATTTTTTGATAGGGGCCATCGGAATTTTCGATGCGGAGAGCCAAGACATGGACACCGAAAACCTGCGCAGTTTCCTGGAGATTGCCGAGCATGGCAGCTTCACCGTCGCGGCCAATCGGCTGAACCTTGCCCAGTCCACCGTCAGTGCGCGGATAAGAGTGCTGGAGGAGCAGTTGGGGCGACGGCTTTTCGTCCGCGACCGCGATGGCATCACGCTGACGCCGGCCGGCCGCCAGTTCCTGCCGCATGCGTCCGCCATCACCCGCACCTGGGAGCAATCGAGGCAGGACATCGCCGTTCCCGATGGCTATGAAACACTGCTGCGGCTGACCGCGCCCGCCTATCTGTGGGAGCGCATCACTTCGCCATGGGTCGAATGGATGCGCGCCGAGCGGCCGAACGTTGCGTTACGGCTCGAGGGCAGTTTTCCCGATCTGGCGATCGACCAACTGGCCGAAGGCCTGCTCGACATCTGCATCCTCTATCTGCCGCGGCCGCATCCCGGAATCGTTTACGAAACGCTGGCCGTCGATCAGGTCGTGCTTGTCCAGCATGCCGCGCAGACGAAGCCATGGACCGAGAATTACATACTGATGGACTGGGGGCTCGAATTCCGCATCGAGCATGATCGGGCGTTTGCCGGCATGGTCAAGCCGGCCATTTCGGCCGGCCTGGTCTTCATCGGGTTGCAGCACGTGCTGTCGCAGCAAGCCGCCGCCTATCTGCCGCTCAGCGCCGTCAGCGCCCATATCGAGCGCGGCGAAATGAAACGCGTCGCGAACACGCCCGTGTTCCAGCGGCCGATCTATCTTGCCTATCCCAGCAATCCGGCGTCGTCGGATGTGCTCGACGTGGCCTTGGCGGGATTGCGGGCACTGACGAGGGATTGGGCCGGCGAGCAGGGCTTTGCCGAGGGCGACCGGTCCTTCAGCATGGCCGGCCATCCGTGAAGGGCAGGGGCCGTATGTTCGGCTACGCCGGCTCGGTATCGACCGCTGCCGGCCTCTGCAGCCTGGCGAGTTCCGCGTAGGGAATATGGCAGCGGATCGAGTGCCCGGGTCGCGCCTCGGCCAGCGGCGGTTCCTGCTGTTCGCAGATCGGGCCGATCTTGCGTGGGCAGCGCGTGTGGAAGACACAGCCCGGCGGCGGATTGGCGGCGCTGGGGATTTCGCCGTCGAGACGGATGCGCGCCGTCTCGGTCTGGTCGAGCCTGGGCACGGCCGACAGCAGCGCTTCGGTGTAGGGATGATGCGGGCCGGAGAAGACGTCTTCCGACGGGCCGAGCTCCATGATGCGGCCGAGATAGAGCACGGCGATTTTGTCGGAGAGGTAGCGCACCACGCCAAGGTCATGCGAGATGAAGATGTAGCTGACGTCTTCCTTCGCTTGCAGATCGGCGAGCAGGTTCAGGATCGCGGCCTGCACCGACACGTCGAGCGCCGAGGTCGGCTCGTCGCACACGACGATGCGTGGATCGCCGGCGAAGGCGCGCGCTATGGCAACGCGCTGTTTCAGTCCGCCCGACAGCTGGCGCGGCTTCACGACCAGATGCCGGTCGGTCAGCCGCACCGAGCGGACGAGGTTGTCGAGGCGCGCCTCGAGCGCCTTGCCGCTCAAGCCCGCCAGCCGCTTCAGCGCGCGGCCGATCAGATGCCTTATCGAATGCGACCGGTTGAGTGCGGAGTCCGGATTCTGGAAGACGATCTGCATCGCCTTGACCTGGTCGTCGCTGCGGTCCCCCAGCCGCGGCGCCAGCGCCTTGCCCTCGAGCTCGATGCTGCCGCCGTCGTCGGGCGGCACAAGGCCGAGCAGCAGCCTGGCGAAAGTGGTCTTGCCGCTGCCGGATTCGCCGACCAGCCCGAGCGTTTCGCCCGGCCTGAGATCGAGCGACACGTCCTTCACCGCGCGCAGCGAATGGCCATGGCTGGCAAAGGTCTTGTTCAGCCCGGCGACCCGCAATACCGGCGCGGCTGCGGCTTTCGGCGCGGCGGGCGCGTCGCTGGGCGTCGCGCGCGGCAGGGATTGCGCCTTCTCGTGATAGTGGCAGCGCGACAGCCGGCCGCCCAGTTCGTAGAGCGGCGGCAACTCGTTGCGGCAGCGGTCGGTAGCGAGAGCGCAGCGGTCGGTGAAGGGGCAGCCCTTGATGTCGGCCCCGATGCCGGGCAAAAAGCCCGGGATGGTGTCGAGGCGGCCCTGGTCCTTGCGCTGGCCGCCGCGCGGCAGGCAGCGCAGCAGCGCTACCGTATAGGGATGGCGCGGATCGTTGAAGACGGCCTCCGTCGGCCCTTCCTCGACCAGCATGCCGGCATAGAGCACGCCGACGCGATCGCACATGTTGGAGACGACGGCGAGATTGTGGCTGATGAACAGGATCGAGGCCGACAATTCTTGCCGCAGCTGCGCGATCAGGTCGAGCACCTCGGCTTCGACGGTCGCGTCGAGGCCGGTCGTCGGCTCGTCCAGGATCAGCATCGAAGGATCGTTGGCCAGCGCCATGGCGATCGCCACGCGCTGCTGCATGCCGCCGGAAAGCTGGTGCGGATAGCGTTGCATGACGCTGACCGGATCGGAGATCCGCACCCGGTTCAGCATGGCGATTGCGCGATCCTCGGCTGCCTGCCCCGTTTTGCCCCCAAGCTCGAAGATCTCGGTCAGCTGGCGACCGATGCGGATCGACGGGTTCAGCGCCTTGCCGGGGTCCTGATAGACCATTGAGACGCTTTCGGCTCGCATCTTTCTGAGCGCCTCGGCATCGAGCTTCATGACGTCCTGTCCGTCGAGCGAGATCGCGCCGCCTGATATGGAACCGTTTCGCGGCAGGTAGCGCACGACGGAAAGGGCGACCGTGGATTTGCCGCAGCCGGATTCGCCGACCAGCCCATAGGCCTCGCCTTGGCCGATGGTGAGACTGAGATTGCGCAGCACCGCCCGGTTTCGGCCGGAAACACGATAAGCGACCGACAGGTCGTTGAGGTCGAGTGCGTTCTGGGCCTGCGCCTTCCGGGTCTTGGAGGGTTCAGTCATTGAAGGCTCCATGCACGCCGTCGGCCGCCAGGTTGACGCCGATCACCAGCGAGGCGATGGCGAGCGCGTCGAACAGCACGGTCCACCAGAAGCCGCCGCCGATCATGCCGTAATTGCTGGAAATCGAGAGCCCCCAGTCCGGCGACGGCGGCTGGATGCCGAAGCCCATGAAGGAAAGCGTGGCAACCGCGAAAATGGCATAACCAAGCCGCACGGTCGTTTCAACCAGGATCGGCGGAATGACGTTGGGCAGGATCTCGACGAACATCGTATGCAGCGCACTCTCATGCCTGAGCTGGGCCGCGGCGACATAGTCGAGCTCGCGCTCAGCCAGCACCGCCGAGCGCACGGTGCGCGCGATGATCGGCGCGAAGCTCAGGCCGATGACCACGATGACGGTGGTCTTGGACGTGCCGAGCGCCACGATGGCGAGCAGCGCCACGATCACCACCGGGATTGCCATGAAGGCTTCCAGGATGCGGCTGACGACATCGTCGACGATACCGCGGAAGTAACCGGTGAGCAGCCCGAGCGCCGTGCCGGCCACCGTCGCCAGCAATGTCGCCAGCGGCGCCACGGTCAGGATGTCGCGCGAGCCGACGATGACGCGCGAGAAGACGTCGCGGCCGATCTGGTCGGTGCCGAACCAGTGTTCGGCCGAAGGCGGCGCCAGCGCGTTGATGATGTCGTCGGCGAGCGGATCGTAGGGCGCGAAATGTTCGCCGAACAGCGCACAGGCGACCCAGAACAGCACGATGGTGATGCCGACGAGGAAGGTGCCGGAGCGAAGCAGCGAGGACAAAACCTCCGCCAGGGGGCTGCGCTGGCGGGTGTCGTCCTGTCTGGCGGGACTGGTCTGGACGGCGCTCATTGTTCTGACCCCAGCCGGATGCGTGGATTGAGCACGGAATAGAGGAAGTCGGCCACAAGGGTGGCCACGGCATACACGATGCCAATGGTCAGGATGCCCGATTCCAGCATCGGGAAATCCTTGCCGCGCGCAGCGGTGAAGATCAGCGAGCCGATACCCTGGTAGCGGAACAGCGTCTCGATCACCACCAGCCCGCCGATGAGATAGCCGGTCTGGGTGGCAATGACGGTGATGGTCGGCAGCAGCGCATTGCGCAGCACATGGCGCCAGATCACCGTGCGCCAGGGAAGGCCCTTGAGCACCGCGGTTCGCGTATAGTCGGAATCGAGCGCCTCGATCATGCCCGAGCGCGCCATGCGCGCGATATAGCCGAACAGCACCAGGAACAGCGGCAGCGCCGGCAGGATCAGGTAGTAAAGCTGCGTGAAGAAACCGGCATCACGCGGCCATGCCGCCGAGATCGGCAGCCAGCGCAGCCAGACACCGAAGATCAGGATCAGGATGATGCCGGTGACGAACTCCGGCAGCACCGTCACCGACAGGCCGCCAAGGCTGATGATGCGGTCGAGCGGCCGGTTGAGATTGAGAGCCGCGACGACGCCGCCAAGGATGCCGATTGGCACCACCAGCACGAAGGCGACCGCCGCCAGCTTCATCGAATTTCCCAGCGCATCGATAACGAAGGGGGCGACCGGCGAGCGGAAGATGTAGGACGTGCCCATGTCGCCCTGGACGAAGTTTGAAATCCAGCTCCAGTACTGGGCAAGCAGTGGCCGGTCGACGCCGAGCGAATGGTTGAGCGCATCGACGGCGCGCTGGTCGGCGAACGGCCCCAATATGGCGCGCCCGACATTGCCTGGAAGCACCTGGCCGCCCAGGAAGACCATGATGCTGAGCAGGAACAGCGTGACGAGCGAAAGCGAGACGCGCCGGACAAGGAAGGAGAGAATGGCTAACACTCCCTGAGTAGCCAGCTCCCGTCAGGAAGCTGGCTGTTATAGGATTGGCTTTCCCTTCCGCTCAGGCCTTCGACGCCTTTTCGAGGAACAGCTGCGACATCGCGGTCGGCTGCACGCCGGCCACGCCCTTCGCCGTCGCCGTCAGATAGTCGTAGAAATAGCCGAAGATGACCGGCGTCTCCTCGAGCAGAAGTTTCTGGATCTTGCCTGCCGTCGCCTTCTGCGCTTCGAGATCGAGGGCCGCGATATAGCTGGTCGCCAGCGCGTCGTAGTCCTTGTTCTTGAAGTGCGCCGCGTTCCATGTGCCTTCGCTCTTCAGCGGGGCGGCAAGATAGACGTTCGGCACGCCGCGGTGGCCGTAGTCGGTGATGCCCATTTCCGAGTCCAGCCAGTTCGATTTGCCGAACACGGCGTCGCCGTAATAGGCGCTCTGGTCGAGGATGTTGAGCTCGAGCTCGATGCCGATTTCCTTGACCCAGTTCTGGATGAGCTGGGCGTATTCGGGGATTTCCAGATAGCGCTCGGTGGTCAGCGTCATCTTGAAGCCCTTGCCCGCGCCCGCCGCCTCCATGAGCTGCTTGGCCTGCGCGATGTCCTGCTTGCGCTGCGGCACGCTCGCATCGGTCGAGGGATAAACCGGGGCGAACGGGCTGTCGTTGCCGGCCACGGCGCGCCCCTTCATCAGGCCCGCGACTAGCTTGTCGCGGTCCAGGCTGAGCGCGATGGCGCGGCGCACGCGCGCATCCTTCATCGGCCCGTCGTCGCAGCGCAGGTGCAGTTGCTGGTGCGCCGACGATTTCAGGCTGATGATGTCGATGTTGGGATCGTTGAGCAGCGCCACGCCAGACAGGACAGGCATCTGGTTGATGATGTCGACCTGCCCGCCCTGCAGCGCCAGGATCATTGGCTGCATGTCGGCAAAGAACGTGAATTCGGTGCGTTCCGGCAGCGCCTTCTCGCCCCAGTAGCCTTCGTTCCGGACGAAGGAAGCGCCGACCTTCGGCGTGTATTTGTCGATCTTGAAGGGCCCGGTGCCGTCGAAGCTCTTTTCGTAGTCGCCCTTGTAGCTCGCCGGCACGATGACGGCGTTGTAATTATCGGACGACACCATGTAGGGAAAGTTGCCGTTCGGGGCGTCGAGGTGGAATTCCACCGTGTAGTCGTCGACCTTCTTGCTGGCGCCCTTCGACAGGATACCGGTGAACACCGACAATGCGTTGGACGAGTTGGCCGGGTCGGCGATCCGGTCGATGCTGGCCACCACGTCGTCGGCCTTCATTTCGCCGCCTGAGTGGAACTTCACGCCCTTGCGCAGCTTGAAAGTCCACACCGAGCCGTTGTCGTTCGGCTTCCAGCTTTCAGCCAGCGCCGGCTTGAGCACGAGATCGGGGCCGTCGACGCAGAGGAACTCCGCGACTTGCTGCATGATCAGCAGGCCGCCGGCATCGGCGATGGTGACAGGGTCGATCGTCGCCGCCGGCACGCTGCTTGCGACGCGGATCGTGGCGCCTGGCGCGCCTTGCGCCCGGGCGAGCGACGGCATGGCACCGAGGCCCGCGGCCGTGGTGATGCCGCCCAGCAGCGGCAGCGACAGGCCGAGCAGGCTGCCATGGCGGATGAAGTCGCGGCGGCTGACACGGCCGTCGACGAGACCGTCGATGAGGTGATTTTCGAGCGGCGAGCGATTGCGCCGGATGAGGTCGAGAATGCGATAATTCTTGCTCATGGGTTTGACCCTTTCCCCTGTTTCTTATGGTTGACGAAAATTCGCGACTATACCGTTTCCGGTCGCCAGAGGCCTGTAGACCGGGACTGTAGCACGCGGTTTTGTCCGGTCCATCCAGTCCTTGGCGCGGACGTGCCGGTTTCTGGGCTGCACTGCTTCCTCTAGTCCGTGGCCACCCTTTCCGACCGGGATCGCGGCGGCTGGCTTCTGCTGTTGTGGCCGGCCGCCCTCATCTAGTTCAGCGGCAAACGACGGTAAGTTCCGGGCTTTGCCGGATCGTGATATTTGTTGCAGGGCCCGTTCTCGGCGAAGTCGCGATGGCAGGCAGCGAGCCGTTCTCGCGACAATGTGATGCCGAGACCGGGCCCCTCCGGCACAGGCACGACATTATTCCTCGGGCAAAACGGTCCTTCCTCGGTGATGTCGGTCGGTTGCATGCGAAACAGCGACTGGTTCGGTTCCCGTATCCAGCCGAGCGCCGCGCATAGATGCAGGTAGGCGGCGCTGCCGATGCCGCTGTCGCCGCTGTAGCACCAGAAATCGATGCCGGCGTGCTCGCAGGCGCCGACGAAGCGCAGCATGCGGCCGATGCCGCCATGCGCGGTTGGATTGCCGACGAAGGCGTCGGGCACCTTGAGGTCCATGGCGCGGGCGATGTCGATGTTGTGGGTCGAGAACGGGATCGAGCAATGGCGCCTGAGTTCGCGCATCTCCTCGATCGTCGCCACTGGATCCTCCCAATTGCGCACGCTAAGCTCTTCCAGCGGCCGCGTCAGTCGCCGGGCGGTGCTGAGCGAATAGGCCTGGTTGGAATCGATGCGGATCATTGCATCGTCGCCGAGCTTCCTGCGGATCAATTCGATCATCTTCAGCGAGATTTTTGGATCCTGCGTCGAGAACTTCCCTTCGAAGAAGGTCGTTCCGTGGGTCTCATGAAGCTCGACGCAGTAGTCGGCGACTTCCTCCGGCGTCGTCTCGCCTTTCACCCTTGGCCCGTCGCCGCGCAGCGAAAAGTAATCGGTGAACGGGATCTCCTTGCGCACGGCGCCGCCGAGCAGTTGGTAGAGCGGCTGGTTCCACACCTTGCCGCGCAGGTCCCAGAGCGCCATCTCGATCGCGCCGAAGGCCATGATGCGGGTGCGGTCGTTGATCGACTGCACGCCGGTCCAGTAGGGCAGGCAGACATGCTCGGCGCCGGCGATGTCGAAGGCGTCGCGGCCCACGAGCCGGGGTGCCAGGATGTCGTTGATGATCGCGGCTGCTGCCGGCATCGGTGCTTCGCCGAGGCCGATCAGGCCATCTTCGGTCTCCACTTCGACAATGGTCGGCGAGAAGCCGTCGAGTTCACCGAACACCCAGGCATAAGGCGCCTCGAGCCTGAGGTTGATCGGCGTCGCGTTGATGCCGCGGATTTTCACCGGCCGACCTCGAAGAAGGGCTTGCCGAGCAGATCCGGGACGACGTCGATGCCGAGGCCCGGACCATCCGGAACGCCCATGCGGCTGCCGGTGACCGGCGGCTTGTTCGACGCCGTGCGCACCGTCACCCATTCGTGGAAGGCGATGGCGTGCAGGCGGCGCTCCTGCGGCGTCGACAGCGACAGATGCGCCATGGCCGCCGTGTCGATCTCGGCGCCGCCGGTATCCTCGACGGTGATCATGAAGCCGAGGTCGACGGCGACATCGCGGATCAGCCGGGTCCTGCCGACGCCGCCGAGCCGCGAGATCTTCAGCGTCAGCCCGTCGGCCGCGCCCCGGCGATGAATTTCCAGCATGTCCTCCAGCGAGGTGACGGATTCGTCGAGCACCATCGGCTTGTCGAGCATGCGGCGCACCGACATGTTTTCCTCGATCGTCGTGCAGGGTTGCTCGAATGTGTAATCGATCGAGCGCGTCGCATCAGCGAACTGGCGCGCCTGGTAGTGCGTCCAGCCGGCATTGGCATCGCAGAAGATGACAGTGTCTTTCGGCACTGAGGCGGCGACCGCCGTGACGCGTTCGATGTCGTCGCGAACGTTGCCGCCGACCTTGACCTGCAGCCGGTGGAAGCCGTCCTGGACGATGCGCTTCGCAAGTGCGGCCATGGCATCGACGCTGCCATGGGTGACGACCTTGTAAAGCTCGGCCGTATCGCTCTCCTTGCCGCCCAGCATCGTCACCAGCGGCACGTCGGCGGCGCGCGCGGCGAGATCCCAGCAGGCCATGTCGAGCGCCGACTTGATGTAGGGATGCCCTTTGAACACGATGTCCATCAGCCGGCCGATGCCGGCGAGGCCGCGCGGGTCGTGGCCGATGAGGTGCGGGGCGATCTCCATAACGCCGGCACGGGCGCCCGCCGGGAAGGCGGCCGAATAGAAATTGCCAAGCGGCGCCATCTCGCCCCAGCCGGTGATGCCGTCATCGGAGGTGATCGATACGATCACTGCGTCGAAGGCGTCGGCGACGCGCCCCTTCGACATGCGATAGGGGCCGTCCACGAAGGGCTGCGCGACATGGTAGGCTTTGATGGTTGCGATCTGCACGTTGATGTCCGTTGTCCGCTGGGGAAGGATCAGGCGCCTTTCGACGGGCGCCGTTCGAGAGCGCGCGCGTAGGCAAGAAGCTCTTCGAAGTCGTGGTCTATATGCTCGCGGGCGTGGCGCTGGGCAGCGCGCATGTCGTCGCCCTTGAGCAGCCGCACGTAAGTCTCGTGAACGTTCTCGGCAGGCACCGCTTCGTTGCGTGCCTGCTGGTGCAGGGCAAAATACATCTGCAACCGGCTGGTCAGCCGTTGCCATGTTTCCAAAAGAACGGAATTGTCGGCCCATTCGTGAATCAGGCCATGCAGTTGCAGCGCGGTTTCGATCTGCCTTGTGGTGTCGCGGTCGCGCGTCGCCTGCTTCACCGCCTCATGGCGCCGGTCGAGCTCATCGAAAAAGCGCTGGTCGCGCAGCTCCCATGTCCGCTCGATGGCGAATTCGTCGAGCACCTTGTTGAGCGAGTAGACATCGTCGATGTCCTTGGCGGTGACATTGATGACGAAGGTGCCGGCATAGGGGATGCTGGTCAGGATACCTTCCTGCACCAGCTCGCGCATCGCTTCGCGCAAAGGCGCGCGGCTGACGCGCATCTGTTCGGAAATCCTGAGCTCGTTGAGCTTTTGGCCCGGCTCCAACTGGCCGGTTAGGATTGCCCGTCGCAGCAGCGCCACGATCTCCGCGCGTCGGGTCGTATCCGCGATTGGACTGAAATCCGCCTTTGCCATCCCGGCCACTCCCGACGAAATAAAGGCAAGACAAGCAGATTGTCGACAATCTAACAAGGACTTTTGCGGCTTTTTTCACATCGCCGGTACTGGCCGGGCGGAGCTGCTCGCAAAAGCGGCGCCCGCGACCTGTGGGAAGGCCGGGGCGCCGCGCTGAAACCGGGCCTGCGGGGGAGTCAGGTGGCCGGTTTCTGTGGCAGTGGCGAAATCGGCATTCCAGGGCCGATCTTCTGCAGATTGCCTGTTATCACCTGGTCGCCTTCCGTGACTCCGCTCAGGATGGCGACCAGGTCGCCGCTGGTCGGCCCGGTCGAAACCAGCCGCTGGTCGACCGTGTTGCCCTTGCCGACGACGTAGAGATATTTGCCGAGTTGGCTCGAACCCAGTGCGACCTGCGGCACCATAAGCGCATCGGGCTGCTGTTTGACGTGCAGCCGGACGCGGACATATTGGCCAGGCAGCAGCGCGAACTTGGCGTTGCCGATGGTGGCGCGCGCGGTGATGGTGCCGGTCGAATGGTCGATCGTGTTGTCGATGAAGGTGAGTTCACCCTTCTGATGGGCTTCGGTCTCGCCCGGGAGCAGCACCTCGACCTCGATCGGGCCGGCGGCACGAGCTTCCTCGATCTGCGCCAGATCGCTCTCGCTCGGATTGAAGGTTACATAGATCGGGTCGAGCTGCACCAGCGTGTTGAGCACCGTGCCGGCGACGCTGACCAGCGTGCCGATCGAGGCCTGGTTACGGCCGATGCGGCCGGCGAAGGGAGCACGGATCTCCGAGTAACTCAGATTGAGCTCGGCCGTGCGGACCGCCGCCTGGTTGAGCGCCAGCGACGCCTGCGCCTCGCGCAAGGTGCTGGTGCGCTGGTCGAAGCTGTCCTTGGCTAAATAGCCGCTCTTGGCGAGCTCGGTGCCGCGGCCGAGATTGGAGCGGGCATAGTCGAGCGTCGCTGTATCACGCTGCACCTGCGCCTTCGCCTGGTCGAGCGCCGCCTGGAAGTCCTGCGGCGCGATCCTGTAGAGGAGGTCGCCCTTCTTGACGTCGGCGCCGTCTTCGGCGGCCTGCTCTTCCAGGTAGCCCGGCACTCTGGCCTGCAGCGTGACGCTGCGGATCGGTTCGGTGCGGGCGGCATAGTCGAGATAGATCGGGATCGTTTTCTTCACCACGCTGGTCACCGGCACCGGCATGACGAATGCCGCGGGAGCGGGCGTTGCCGCTCCGGCCGTGCCGGCATTGAGGCTGAGGCTGCCCATATCGAGCAGGTGAACGCTCGCCACCGAGATTGCGCCCAGCGCGACAGCGGCGCCCAAAGCGATTTTCCATTTACGCATGTTCAGTCTCCAATCTTATTCGGCCGCTTGCGCCATGGGCGGCAAGGCGGGTTCGGCAGTTGGTTCGGAATGCAGGGAAGCGGGCTCTTCACCGCCGCGCCGTTCGCGCAGCTGTTCGATGACCGCATAGAAGACCGGCACGAACACCAGCGACAGGATGGTCGCCGCCACCATGCCGCCGAAGACGGTGGTGCCGATCGATTGACGGCTGGCAGCACCGGCGCCGGTCGCGAACATCAGCGGCAGCACGCCCAGGATGAAGGCGAAGGCCGTCATCAGGATCGGCCGCAGCCTCAGCCGTGCCGCTTCCATCGCCGCTTCGACGATGCTGAGGCCTTCTTCGCGGCGTCGCCGGGCGAACTCGACGATCAGGATGGCGTTCTTGGCCGCCAGGCCGATCAGCATGACGAAGCCGATCTGCGAGTAGACGTCGATCTGCATGCCGCGCACCCACAGCACCACGAACGCGCCGAACAAGGCGAGCGGCACTGCCAGCAGCACCATGAACGGCATCGCCCAGCTCTCATATTGCGCCGCCAGGATCAGGAAGACGAAGACGATGGCGAGGCCGAAGACGACCGACGCGATCGATCCCGCCTTGAGCTCCTGGAAGGTGATGCCGGTCCATTCGAAGCCGAAATCCCTTGGCAGAGCCGTGGCGGCGGCCCGTTCCATGGCGGCGACCGCCTGGCCGGACGAATAGCCGGGCGCGGCGCCGCCATTGATCGAGGCCGAGGCGTTGTTGTTGTAGTGCGGCACCGTTTCCGGGCCGACGAACGGCACCAGCTTGCCCAGCGTGCTGAGTGGCACCATGCCGCCGGAGGCATTGCGCACATAGAGCCGCGAAATGTCGGCCGCACCCGCGCGTGCATCCTTGTCGGCCTGGATGGTCACCCGGAAGGTGCGGCCGAACAGGTTGAAGTCGTTGACGTAGAGCGAGCCGAGATAGATCTGCAGCGTGTTGAAGACGTCCGGCAGGTTGAGCCCGAGCAGCTTCGCCTTGGCGCGGTCGAGGTCGTAGTTGAACTGCGGCGTCGAGGTCGAGAATGGCGAGAAAAGCTGCTGCGGGTTGATTTCCGGCTGCTTGCGCGCCTCGGCGATCACGGCTTGCGTTGCGTCGTTGAGCGCGGTGCTGCCGCGGCCGGTAAGGTCCTCGACGACGAATTCGAAGCCGCCCGTGGTGCCGATGCCCGGGATCGAGGGCGGATCGAAGGAGAGCGCGAACGCCTCCGGGATCTGCATCAGCTTGCCGCGCACGTCGGCGACGAGCTTGGAGGCGCTCTGGTCGGGGCCACGCTCTTCCCACGGCTTCAGGATGGCGAATTCGACCGCGGAATTCGACTGCGCGGCACTGGTCAGGAAGTTCAGGCCGCTGATCGAGCCGACGATGTCGACGCCGGGCGTCGATTGCAGGATGTCGCGCGCCTTCTGCGCCACCGCGTCGGTGCGTTCCAGCGAAGCGCCGTCGGGCAACTGGATGACGACGAAGAAATAGCCCTGGTCCTCGACCGGAAGGAAGGTCGAGGGAAGCTTCGCCCAGACGAAATAGGTGGCGACCAGCCCGGCCGCGAACAGGCCGAGCATGATCCAGCGCAAACGGATGAGGATGCGCACGCCATTGGCATAGGCATGCGACAGCCTGTCAAAGCCCGTATTGAACCAGCGGAACAGCACGAATTGCGTGCCTTGGCGATGGCGCAGGAAGGCGGCGCTCAGCGCCGGGCTCAGGGTCAGCGAATTGAAGGCGGAAATGCCGACCGAGATCGCCACCGTCAGCGCGAACTGGTTGTAGAGGCGTCCCGAAACGCCGGGGATGAAGGCGACCGGCACGAAGACGGCCATCAGCACCGCTGTCGTGGCGATGATCGGACCGGTGACTTCGGCCATGGCGGCCTTGGTAGCCGCCAACGGTTTCAGCCCGGCCTCGAGCTGTCGTTCGACATTCTCGACCACCACGATGGCATCATCGACGACAAGGCCGATCGCCAGCACCATGCCGAGCAGGGAGAGCATGTTGAGCGAGAAGCCCATCATCTCCATGACGACGAGCGTCGCCACCAGCGACACCGGAATGGCGATCGTCGGAATGATTGTGGTGCGCCAGCTTTGCAGGAAGATGAAAACCACGGCGACGACGAGAACCAGAGCCTCGCCGAGCGTGATCAGCACGTCATGCATGGAGGCCGAGACGAAGCGCGTCGTGTCGTAGTGCATGGCATAGCTGACGCCCTTGGGGAAGCGGGCGGACAGCTCCTGCATCTTGTCCTTGACGCGCTGCTGCAGATCGAGCGCGTTGGAGCCGGGCATCTGATAGACGGCGAGCACCACGGTCGGGTCCTTGCCGAAGAAGGCCGACGACGAATATTGCAGGGCGCCGAGCTCGATGCGGGCGACGTCGCGCAGCCGCACCAGCGAACCGGTGGTGGTGTTGGCGCGCACGACGATGTCGCCGAACTCCTTGGGATCGCTCAACCGGCCAACGGCATTGACCTGCATCTCGAAAGCGGTGCCGGCAGGCGCCGGAGACTGGCCGATCTTGCCGGCGGCCACCTGGACGTTCTGCTCGGCAATGGCGTTCTGGACGTCGACGGCGGTGATGCCGAGATTGGCGAGCTTGTCCGGATCGAGCCAGACGCGCATCGAATAGCGCCGCTCGCCGAATATCTGCACGTCACCGACACCGGGCAGCCGCTTCAGCGGGTCGACCACTTGCAGATAGGCAAGGTTCGACAGCGCCACCGGGTCGACGGAGCCGTCGGGCGAAGTGAGGTTGACGATGAGGACAAAGTTCGGATTCTGCTTCTTGATCGTCACGCCGCCCTGATTGACGATCGCCGGAAGCGACGAGGCAGCCTGCGAGACGCGGTTCTGGACGTCGACGGCGGCGGTGCTCAGGGAGTAGCCGACATCGAAGGTGATGGTGATCGTCGAGGAGCCGTCGTTGGAGCTGGTCGACGACATGTAGGTCATGCCTTGCACGCCGTTGATCTGCTGCTCCAGCGGCGTCGTCACAGTGTCGGCGACCACCTGCGCGCTGGCTCCCGGATAGTGGGCGCTGACCACGACCTGCGGCGGTGTGATGTCGGGAAACTGCGAGACGGGCAGCAGGAAATAACAAATCGTCCCGGCGAGCACCATGATGATGGCGATCGCCGAGGCGAAGATCGGGCGGTGAATGAAGAAGTTTACCACGACACGCACGCCTCTCCGGCTGCTCTTGCCCTGCCGAACGCACTGGCAACCCTGGACAGCCTCTGGCCGCGTCCGAACTCTTCCGACGAACGGAGCAACGGCACCTCGCCGCGCTGCGAACCGGCAAGCGTGCGCAGCATTGTTTCGAAAGCGCGCGGATCGACCCCGTCGGCTTTCATGACCAGCCGGATCATCGGATCCCGAACGGCTTCATCTATGGTAAGATCGCGGCGCTGTGGCATTGGCCGGCTCCTTGTCTGTCGATTCGCAGCCCATGCTCGCGAACCGTTTTTCATCTCTTCACCGGCCGGAGCCGCATGAAATGCAATTTTTCGCCCGCCCCGATCTGGCCGGACCAGATCACGGTCTTGTTATTGACGGCGGACGCCATAGGTGTTACCAGTAAGTAACATTCTGGAAGTTACAGACCGGTAACACCCTAGTCAAGAGGTGGCCGAGGGATTTTTGGAAACGAAAGGAGATCAATGATGACAGACGGCGTCGTGGAGCGTCCTCGTCCCCGGGATCGGATCCTGGAGACGGCGCGCGACATGTTCCACAAGCACGGCATCAAGGGCGTCGGCGTCGACGCCATCACCGAGGCTGCTGGCACGAACAAGATGACGCTCTACCGTCATTTCGAATCCAAGGACGATCTGATCATCGAATGCCTGCGCGCCACCGCATCAAAGGCCGGCGCGATGTGGGACGCATTCGAAGCCGAGCATCCGGGCGACAAGCTCGCGCAACTGCATGCCTGGGTTCGCAAGGCGGCCGAGATGCTTACGGCCGATTGCCGGGGCTGCGACATGGCCAACGCCGCGGTTGAGCTGACTGAACCCGACCATCCGGCCAGGCGCGTGATCAAGGAACTCAAGGAAGCCCAGCGCGAGCGCCTGGTGGCGCTCTGCCGGGGCGCCGGCATCGGCCAGGCCGAACTTCTGGCCGATACGCTTTCGCTGCTGTGCGAAGGCGCGCGCGTGAGCGTGCAGACCGTTGGCACCGAAGGTCCCAGCGCGCAATTGGTGCGCATGGCGGAAGGGTTGATCCAGTCCTTCAGGGGCGGAGCCGCCGCGGGCTGATCCATCGGCAAGGCTCATTGGCGCCGGACAGCGCGTGCGCTTCCGGTTTGCCGTGGCTTTGATGTTGCGTGGATTCCCTGCCGTTCCCGGAAATGTCCGGCATGCAATAAAAAAGCCCGCTGCCGGGAGGAGGTGGCAGCGGGCTCGATTTCGAATGTGGTGCGGGAGGAGGTGCACCCCACTCAGCGCCGGCATCGCATCTGGGAGGAGTAGATGGCCGACAACCAGAAGCTATGAGTTGCCCAATGATTCGGCAATCGTGAATCGTGCATAGCAGCTGTGCAGATTCGCCGTATCGCTCGCGACGTGACCGGAAGGCCTCGCGGCCCGCGTCACTGCACCGGGACGTTTTCCCGGAAGATCAGCCGCGGCTCGATGAATTTCCGCGTCAGGTAGGGCGCCGATGATGCGATCGAGCCAAGCAGGCGGATGACCGATTGCTCGGCGATCAGCCTGGCATTCTGGTCGATGACGACGTCGGCGAGATCGTCGACGAGATAGCCGCGCGTTTCCCTCGTCAGGTCGTGACAGATGAATACCGGCTTGCGGTTGGGCCTGGCCTCCCGGATGGCCTTGGCAACGCCGGAGCGTCCGGCTCCAATGCAATAGATGCCGAGCAGTTCCGGCTCGTTGCGCAGCGCCTTCATGGTTTCGGCATAGCTGGCACCGGTCTCGTCGTTGATCTCGACGGCGCTGCTGACGCTCAGGTTGGGGAACTCCTCGCCGAGCACGGAGCGGAAACCCATCTCACGTTCCTCATGGCCGCGATAGGAGCGCGAGCCGACCACCATCGCCAACTGGCCCTCGCGGTCGGCGAGGAAGCGCCCCATCAGGAGTGCGGCGGTCCGTCCCGCCACCCGGTTGTCTATGCCGACATAGGCCGAGCGTGGTGCGGCCGGAATATCGGACACCAGCGTCACCAGGCGAATGCCGGCCTCGACGATGTCGCGCAGGATGTTGCGCGTCCTGGGATGATCGACGGCGATGACGCCGACGCCGTTGGCTTTCAGCGACAGGTTTTCGACGGCGGTCTGCAAAGCGTTCGGCGAGATTCCGGCGAGGTTGTGGATCCGGCACGAGGCAACGAGCGGCAGGCGCGAGGTATAATCCTCGATATGCCTGGCCAAATCCTGCATGAAGGCGTTGCTGCCGATCGGCAGGAAGAATTCCAGATTGGCCGGCCGCGAGGGGAGCGTTACCTGATCGGCGACCGGCAGATAGCCGAGCTGCTTGGCGGCCTCCATGACGCGCTGCCGGTTGGCCGCGCTGACCCCCTTCCGGTTGTTGAGCACCCTGTCGACCGTCGCCGTCGACAGTTCGCAGTTCCTGGCGATGTCAGAGACGGTGGCTTTCATGCCGCAACCCTATTGCCGATGCGATGGCACGCCAGACGGGCGATTTGAGCGGCGCCGATCGCGCCCATCGCCCGGATGCCCATTCTGCTGTTTCGCCAGGGATGTTGCGCTCGTCCTCAATGCGACCCCTTGCCATCGGCGATGGCGTCGCGGATCTCCTTGTCCGACATGCCGGTGATGACGCGTTCAACCTCCGCCACGCTGGTCGTCTTGGGGTCGATGTCCCCGGCCACCACCTTGCCGCGCCGCATGACGACGATGCGGTCCACCACCTGGAAGACATGGTGGATGTTGTGCGCGATGAAGATGCAGGAATGGCCGGAATCGCGCGCGCTGCGCACGAAGCTCAGCACGCCCTGGGTTTCGGCGACGCCAAGATTGTTGGTCGGTTCGTCGAGGATGATGAGATCGCTGTCGAAATGCATGGCGCGCGCGATCGCCACCGCCTGGCGCTCGCCGCCGGAGAGCGAGCCGATCGGCGTGGTCGGCGGAATGTTCTTGGAAATGCCGACCTGCTTGAGCAGGTCGCGGGCGACCGTGTTCATCGCCTCCTGGTCCATGCGGTTGAGGAAGCGCGGCGGCTTGATCGGCTCGCGCCCGAGGAACAAATTGCGGGCGATCGACAGTTGGGTGACCAGCGCCGAATCCTGGTAGATGGTCTCTATGCCGTTGGCGATGGCGTCGCTGGTGTTGCGAAGGTTCACCTTCTTGCCGCGGATGAAGATGTCGCCGCTGGTCAGCGGCACCGCGCCCGACAGCACTTTGATCAGCGTCGACTTGCCGGCGCCATTGTCGCCGAGCAGGCCGACGATCTCGCGCTCGTTGACATGGAAATTGGCGTCCACCAGCGCCTGCACGCGCCCGTAGGACTTGCGGATGTTCTGCATGCGGATCAGTGGCTCGGCCATGGTTCACGTCCCTGCCTGATGCCGGCGTTCCAGCCATGAATGAAGCGCCATCATGCCAAGGATGATCGCGCCGATGAAGATGTTGTAGGCAAGGCCGGGCACGCCGATCAGCACGATGCCGTTGCGCATGACGCGCAGGATCAGGATGCCGAGCACGGTGCCGATGATGGTGCCGCGCCCGCCCGTCAGCGCCGTGCCGCCGATCACCACCATGGCGATGACCTCGAGTTCGTAGCCGGTGCCGCTGTTGGGGTTGGCCGCCGAGGTGCGCAGCGAGGAGATGACGCCTGCAAGCGAGGCCATGACCGAGGACAGCACGAACAGGCCGATCTTGACACGGCTGACATTGACGCCGCGCGCCCTCGCAGCGTTCGGGTTGCCGCCGGCGGCCTGAATCCAGTTGCCGGTGCGGCTTTGCGTCAGCACATAGCCCAGCGCGATGGCCGCGGCGATGAACCAGAACAGCGACATGTAGATGCGGAACGGGCCGATGAAGAAATCGCCGACCAGCGCCTCCGCCAGCCAACTGCCCTCGGCGCTCCAGGTGCGCTGCGGAAAGCCGTCGGTGACGAACAGCGCGGTGCCGCGCACCACCAGGAGCATGCCGAGCGTGACCAGAAAGGACGGGATCTTGAGCTGCGTGACGAACCAGCCATTGACCAGGCCGATGAAGGCGGCGACCAGCAGCGCGACAACGAAGCCCATCTCCAGCGAGGTGAGGCCGCTGTTGAACAGCGTCCACATCAGCACCGGCGAGAAGCCGAACAGCGAGCCGACGGAAAGGTCGAATTCGCCCGACGTCATCAGCAACGTCATCGCCAGCGCGATCAGCCCGAGCTCGACCGTGAAGGCCAACGTGTTGGAGATGTTCTGGGGTGACAGGAAGTCGTGGTTGAAACCCCAGAAGACGGCGATCTCGACGACGAGCAGCACGAAGGGGCCGAATTCCGGCCGCGCGATCAGGCCTTGGACAAGCGAACGATTTTCCACGTGTAACCCGCGACTGGTTGGAATGGGCCGGACCATCGGGCCGCATCAAACGGCTCGATACCAGGCGAAAGGGCGGGACGCCGCACGCCCGGTGGACGCGCGGCGCTGGAGATCAGGGGCTATTTGCCGGACAGGATTTTGTCGTAGATCTCGGCGGTATCTTTCTCATAGAGCGCGCCGGTGATGACGTTGAAGCCCGGGGGAATGCCGCTGGCGGCCATGTTGGCGAGCGACAGCGCGACATAACTGGTCGCCTGCGGATCCTGCCACTGGCCGGCATTGACGTAGCCGTTCAGCACTTCCTGGGTGGTGTCGAGCGAGTTGCCCCAGCCGACGACGGGGATTTCGCCGGGCTTGACGCCGACTTGGTCGAACACGCGTTTGATCGAGCCGGTGACGAGGTCGCCAAGGCCGATGATCGCCTTCACCTTGGCCTTGTTGGCGGTGAGATAGTCGACCATGCGGTTGATCACCTCGGCCTGGTCGAGCGTCGCCTCGGTCACCTCATAGGTGATGCCGAGCGGCTCGAACACGCTCTTGATGCCTTCCTCTTCCTGCACGCCGTAGGTGGCGCCGGGAATCTCGACAGGCATCCAGACGAAGTCGCCCTTCTTCACCAGGCCCTTGTCGACCAGATACTGCGCCCAGTGCTTGCCGAAGGTGACATTGTCGCCGCCGACATAGGCGTTGAAATTGGCCTTGGGATCGGGCGTGTTGAAATTGATGATCGGAATGTTGGCCGCGCGGGCTTCCTTGACGATCTCGACAAGGCTGCCCGGATCGGGGCTGGTGGTGGTGATGCCGTCGGCCTTGGCCGAGATCGCGGCCCGCACCGCCTCCTGCTGCGAGGCGACGTCGCCATTGTGGAACGAGGTGTTGACGGTATTGCCGGTGTCCTTGGCCCATTGCTTGGCGCCGGCAAGGAAGTATGTCCAGACCGGATCGGCCGGGCCGCCATGTGAAATCCAGTAGAACGTCTTGGCCTGCGCCGCCGCCGGAATGACCGTCAGCGCGACCAGCAGGCCGTATAGAACCACTCTTAGCCGTGTCAGCATTTGATTTCCTCCCGTTTGAAACTGATCAGTTCGAAACCGCCCTCTTGATCGGGCAAGACCGCGTCCTCCTCGCCAACGCCGTGTTGGATGATCAGAGCATCCTCTTTTTCGACAAATGGCAAGCCTCCGCCTGTCAGTCGTAGTCGGCGCCTGACGGGACGCCATCAGCGGTCCCATCAGATTGCATCAGTTCGGATGATTTTTCGCGGCAGGCGATACCGGCCTCGAGGATCGCCGGAGCGATGATTGACCGCCCTCGGGTGAACCCAGAGCTAGAGGAGGCCGGCCCTGGCAAGATCGCGCATCAGATGGCTGGCGCCGTAGGTCCAGTGCGGGCAGTCCGGCGACAGTCGCACCCGGTTGACCAGCGCGCCGAATTTCTCCGACGAGATGGTGACGATGTCGCCGACCTTGTGGGTAAACCCCTTGCCCTTCTCGCCGCGGTCCTTCGAAGGCACGAACATGGTGCCGAGATAGAGCGCCAGGCCGTCCGGGTACTGGTGATGCGGGCCCATGGCGGCGGCAACGAGCTCTTCCGGCGAGCGGCTGATCTCGGCCATCGAGCTCGCGCCCTCCAGCGAGAACCCGTCCTCACCTTCCACTTTCAGCCGGACCACGGCCCGCTTTACGTCGTCGATCGAGAACGTGCCGTCGAACAGGCGGATGAAAGGCCCAAGCGAGGCGGAGGCGTTGTTGTCCTTGGCCTTGCCGAGCAGCAGTGCGGAACGCCCTTCGACATCGCGCAAATTGACGTCGTTGCCGATGGTGGCGCCGACGATCCTGCCGCTTGAGGCGGCGATCATGGCGATCTCCGGCTCCGGATTGTTCCAGGTCGAGACGGGATGCAGGCCGACATCGGCGCCGAAGCCGACCGAGGCCATCGGCTGGCATTTGGTGAAGATCTCGGCGTCGGGGCCGATGCCCACTTCCAGATATTGCGACCAGGCGCCGCGTGCGATGAGCTTGGCCTTGATCTCCATCGCTTCCGGCGAACCGGGCTTGAGCTTGGACAGATCGTGGCCGATCAGCCCGGCAATGTCGGCGCGGATGGCGTCGGCCTTTTCCGCCGAACCGCGCGCCTGTTCCTCGATGACGCGTTCCAAAAGGCTGACGACGAAGGTGACGCCCGAGGCCTTGATCGCCTGCAGGTCGACGGGGGAGATGAGATAGGGCCTTGCCGGATCACGCGCGGCCTCGAAACTGTTGGCCGCGATATCATCGAGCGAGCCGATCGGCTTGCCCTTGGCCGAGCGCACATAACCGGCCGGATCGGCCATCTCGCAGATATCGCGCACGGTCGGCGCCGTGCTCGACGTGATGTCGAAGACGGTGCCATCACGCACCGTGACCACCAGGGGATGCGAGGCGTCGCTGCTTCTGGCGCGCCCGACAAAAAGGCCTTCGGCGGGCAGATGCATCGGGTTTGTCATGCGTGCGGTCCTCTGATCATCAAAAATGCGGCTTGCTGGTTCGGCGCGGCACTTTCACCGGATTCCTGTCAAAGGTCTATCCCGTTTGTGGTGAGCCAGGCGCCATGTCTGCCGGCGTCGTCGGCGATTGGCGTACCGCAAGGAAGCACTCCGTCGGGGGTTGGATGCATGCGGCGGTGCGGGAGCCCCAACGCCTGCGTCATTTTTCGGCTTGCGTTTGTTCTCGTTTTGTTCTAGTATGCTCGCCCTGAGTCAATTGGCGGACGAGATCAGTATGAGTGGGCAACCCGCATTCGGAACCGCGAAGAACGGCCAGGCCTTTTTCCGATGGGAACAGGCCGGGAAGCATTTCCACCGGCTGTTCTTTGCCATCCTCGTCGGCAGCGCGATTGCTGGTCGTCTCGCGCGAAAGGCCATTGCCTTGAACCGTGAGTTCGGATTGCAAGGCTGGCTGGTTCCGGAAAATCACATCCACATCTCGCTTGTCGGCCTCGGCGACCATGAGGAGTACCCGCAGGAGTTGGCAGAGGCCGCCTGTCATATCGGATCGATGATCGTTGCGAAGCCCTTCGAGGTCTCGTTCGATCGCCTGTCGGCTTTTGGCGGTGGTGCACTGGTCCTGCGCGGCAGCGATGGCAATCCGTCGCTGCAGAAGTTCTGGCGTGACCTGACGGCGGTGATCTCGGACAGCCCGCTAAAACCCTTTCTCACCAGGTCCATCGAACCGCATGTCACATTGCTTCGTGATGAAGTGGGCGTTCCCAGCATTCGCGAGCGGTCGATCGATCCGATCGGCTGGACTGTCCGGGATTTTGTGCTGATCCACAGTCTCATTGGGAAAGGCGCCTACAAGCAGCCCGGACGCTGGCGGCTGACCGGTCAGGACGATGCACTGCCCGCCATGTGAGAGCCTGGAATCGTCCTCGCATAGTCCGCGCGGTCCATCATCCTGACATGGCATGTCAGCTACCAGACGGCACGACGATGGCAGGCCGCCAACCTTTCCCTATTTGCAATGCGTCTGAACAGGAGGAACACATGACCAACACGGAAATTGCCAAGGATTTCACGGAGCTTCTCAAGCGCGGTGACTACGAAAGTGCTGCCGAGAAATACAACGCCGACGACATCGTCAGCTATGAGGCCATGGAGGGGCCGATGGCCGTCTGCCGCGGCAAGGACGCCGTCAAGCAGAAAGGCCAGTGGTGGCAGGAAAACAACGAAGTCCATGGCGGCTCGGTCGAGGGCCCTTATGTCAACGGCGACCAGTTCGCCGTACGCTTTACATTTGACATAACGCCCAAGGCCACGGGCCAGCGTGTCACCATGGATGAGGTTGGCCTGTACACGGTCAAGAACGGCAAGATTGCCGAAGAGCGCTTCTATTATTGAGGCGGGTTTCCCGGCTGGCGGCACATTTCGCCGCATCCTAGCGGCCAGGATCATGTCCTGGCCGCTATCCGACCCTATGGACGTCGTCGTCACGGATCGGCGACCGCGCGCCCGCTAGTGAAGAAACTTGCTCCTCGATGGTTCTGCCGGGCCGCTGGCAAAGCGCGCGGGGGCTGCTTAATCTGCGGCCAGATTCGAAGTCCGAAAGGCACCTGTTTTGACGATCACCATGTACGGCATCACCACCTGCGACACGATCAGGAAGGCCCGCGTCTGGCTGGAGGGCCATACAGTGGCTTATCGGTTCCACGACTATCGGGCGGAAGGCATCGAGGCGGGCAGGCTGGATGGCTGGGTCCGCAAGGTCGGCTGGGAAAAGCTGCTCAATAAGGGCAGCACGACGTTCCGCGAGTTGCCGGACAAGGATAAGCAGAGCCTGGATGAAAAGAAGGCCAAGGCACTGATGCTGGCCAAGCCGACGATGATCAAACGGCCTGTGCTCGAGGTTGGCGACCGCATCCTGGTCGGGTTCAAGCCGGATGTTTATGAGGCGGCGGTGGTCGGGAAGTAGGGCGCGGTACACTCTCAGTTCGTCATCCTAGGGCGGAGCAAGGAGCGAAGCGACGCGGCGCAGACCCTAGGATCCATGCCGTGACTTTTGGGCGTCGCAGCCGTGCAGATTCTGCTCCGTTGCATTTCCGGACGGACGTCACGGCATGGATCCTCGGGTCAAGCCCGAGGATGACGAAGGGACAGGTCACTGTCCTCTCAGATACCCCGCCAGTACCACGGCATTGTTGTGCGCCTCGTCATGGGCGCCGTAGAGCAGCGTCACCTTGCCGTCGCGGAGCAGGGCGCGCAGTTGCGCCACGGCCTCGCCATTGCCTTCCAGTTCGGCACGATACCGCTTCTGGAACTCGGCCCATCGTTCGGGCTCGTGCCCGAACCACTTGCGCAAGTCGGTACTCGGCGCGATGTCCTTCAGCCATAGCGCCAGCGCGGCATGCTCCTTGCTGACGCCACGTGGCCAGACACGATCGACCAGGACCCGCTGCCCGTCATCGAGCGAGGGTGGTTCATACACCCGTTTGACCGCGATCTCGAAGGCCATCCGCTCTCCTTCGTGCGCTCCCGTCAGGCCCACTCGCCCTTGCGCATGACCGGCACGCGGCTGCCGTCCTTGCCGACGCCGTCGATGTCGATCTTGTCCGAGCCGATCATCCAGTCGATGTGGATGAAGCTCTTGTTGCCGCCGCGCTCCGCGATCTCGGCCTGGCTGAGCGAGGCGCCGTCGACGAAGCACTTCGAATAGCACTGGCCGAGCGCGATGTGGCAGGCGGCGTTTTCGTCGAACAGCGTGTTGAAGAACAACAGGCCGCTCGCCGAGATCGGCGAGGAATGCGGCACCAGCGCCACTTCGCCAAGCCGGCGTGCGCCCTCGTCGGTGTCCAGCACTTTCTTCAGCACGTCCTCGCCCTTCGAAGCCTTCGCCTCGACGATCCTGCCGCCCTCGAAACGCACCGAGATCTCGTCGATCAGCGTGCCCTGGTAGGAGAGCGGCTTGGTCGATGAAACATGGCCTTCCACCCGCCGTGCATGCGGCGTGGTGAAGACCTCCTCGGTCGGGATGTTGGGATTGCAAGTGACGCCGTTCTTGGCGGTGGAGGCGCCGCCCATCCATTCATGGCCGTCGGCCAGCCCGACCGTCAGGTCGGTGCCCGGCCCGGTGAAATGAAGCGCATGGAAAGCATGGCCGTTGAGCCATTCGGTGCGGCTGCGAAGGGCGGCATTGTGCGCCTTCCAGTTGCCGATCGGATCTTCCACGTCCACCCGCGAGGCGGCAAAGATGGCGTCGGCGAGCTTGGCCACCGCAACGTCGTCGGCATCATCGGGGAAGACCTGCTTGGCCCAGGCGAGATCGGGATAGGCGACGATGTTCCAGTTGATGTCGAAGCCGGTGATCTTTTCCAACGCCGGCTGGTAGGCCATCGAATTGGCCTTGTTGGCGCGCGCCACTTTCGCCGGGTCCTGCGCCGACAAAAGCGAGGGATCCTCGCCGCGCACGGCAAGTCGCGCCGCATTGTTGGAGAAGGCTTTGGCCATGCCTTCATAGAGCCAGCCGGCGGCGCGGTCGAAGCCGGCGTCCGCGCCATAACGAAAGCGCGCCAGCGTGATCTCGTCATCGTTGAAGATCGGCGTCACCAGCCCCGCGCCGGCCTTGTAGGCATGCTCGACGATGCGCCGGGTCAGCGGCAGCGCGGCGATGGAGGAGGTCAGCACCAGGTCCTGCCCGGGCTGCAATTGCAGCCCCACCTTGATGGCGACTTCGGCCAGCCTGTCGAGCTTCACCGGGTCGATCGTTGCGGAAACGCCGCGCGAATGTGTGGTCATGATCCTGCCTGCCGTAGTTTGATGTCGGACTCTACATAGACCGGCGCCACGGTGCTTTCCACCGTGATCGCGTCGCTCGTGCCCGCCTTCGCTGAGCCGAACTGCGCCATCGTCGCCTCGATCTCTTCCCGGATCCAGAGCTTGAAATCCCGGACCTTGCGGCTTTCGGCCTTGGCGGCGGAGGTCACCAGCCAATAGCCAAGCCCGCTCTGGGCGCGGATCCCGAACGGCGCGACGAGCCGCCCGTCGGCCAGCGCGTCGGCGGCGAGCAACTGCCAGCCCAGCATCACGCCATGGCCGGCAATCGCCGATTCCAGGCAAAGCATCGGATCGGTGAAGCGAGCGCCCTTCAAGAAGGTGACGGGTTCGACACCGGCCGCGGCGAACCAGCTTTCCCAGTTGATCATCGCCCGTTCGTCGGTGATCGCGCAGGTCTGGGCAAGGTCTTCGATCGATTTCAGTTTCTTCGCTATCGAGGGTGCGCAGACCGGGAACACCTCTTGTGCCAAAAGCAACTCCGCCTTGCCGGCCGGCCATGTGCCGTCGCCGAGCCGGATGGCGATATCGATATCGGAATGGTCGAGGTCGGCCAGCCGCACCGAGGCGTCGATGCGCAACAGCACGTTGGGATGCCGGGTGAAGTGATGCGACAGCCGCGGCAGCAGCCATTTCGAGGCGAATGCCGGCGCCACGGAAACCACCAGCGTGCATTGGCGCGCCTCGTCGGCCAGCGCCACGGCCTGGGTGAGCTCGCGGAAACCCGCGCCGAGGCGCATCGCGAACATGGCGCCGAATTCGGTCAGGACCAGCCCCTTGGTCGTTCGCTCGAACACGGCCTGGCCGAGCTGCTGCTCCACGCGCTTTATCTGCTGGCTAACGGCGCTGGCCGAAACGTTGAGTTCGCCGGCGGCCGCGGCGAGCGAGCCGAGACGGGCGACGGTCTCCACGGCGCGAAGGCCGTTGAGGTGGACGCGGTTGAGCATGGCCATTGAGTTTTTCTAAACCAGCGGGGCTGAAATCTCAATTGAAAGTGATGCCGAAAACGCAGACTTTATTCACGGGACAGGCCTGCGGAGGCTGACATGTTGAGGCTGTTATCGTCGCTCAAGATAGTATTCCCTGTGCACGAGCCGCCATACGGTGGCGAAGCGGTCGCCTGGCTGGCCGATCCGCTTGCGCATCCCGTGCTCGACGCCATGTCGGAGCGTGAGCTCGGCGACATACCGTTCCGGCTGACGGCGCGACGCACCGCCCACGAGACGGCGCAAGCGGGCTGCCGCTGATTGGTGCTGACGGTCCGGCGCCTGGCCCAACGCAAGCACGTTGTGTCGCCGGTCTTCGCACTTATTGTGCACCGCGATGACATCCGCCACCTCAACAGCGCTGCGGTTCGCTTTCGCCGGCATGATCGCCATGGCTGTCGCCATGGGCATTGGTCGTTTCGTCTATACGCCGATCCTGCCCGGCATGATGGAAGAACTCCATCTGTCGGCGGCCGATGCGGGCTGGATCGCGTCAGCCAATTATCTCGGCTACCTCGCCGGCGCCTTCGCCGCGGCGGGCGGCTGGGCGCATGGGCGCGAGCGCCTGCTGATGCTGGCCGGCCTCGGCGCCAGCGCCTTGCTTGCCGCGCTGATGGGGCTGTCGGATACGATCGCCGCCTTTCTCGTCATCCGCTTTCTTGCAGGCCTGGCCAGCGCCTTTGTCATGGTGTTCCTGGCCAGCATTGTTTTCAGCCATCTTGCTGCGGCCGGCCGCAGCGATCTGCAGGCGTGGCATTTCGGCGGCGTCGGCCTCGGCATCGCCCTGTCCTCGGTGCTGATGGCGGCCCTGGTCAGCGAACATGCCGGCTGGGCGGCGGGTTGGCTGTGGTCGGCGGCGATCTCGGCTTGTGGCTTCGTCGTGGTGGCGCTGCTGGTGGACAGCGGTCCGCTGGCCAGCGGCGATACCGGCCGCGAGCCGGCGCTGCCAAAAGACCGCTCGCTGACCAAGGTGATCGTCGCTTACGGCTTGTTCGGCTTCGGCTACGTGGTAACGGCTACCTTCCTTGTCGCCATTGTCCGGCAAGGCGGCGGCGGACGCGTGTTCGAGGCGGTGGTCTGGATGGTCACCGGTCTTGCCGGCTTTCCCTCGGTCTGGCTCTGGCAGAAGATATCGGCGCGGATCGGCCTATACGCGACCTATGCGCTGGGATGTTTCGTCGAGGTCGTCGGCATTGTCGCAAGCGTCGCGGTGGGCGGGCGCACCGGGCCGCTGCTCGGCGGCCTGCTCGTTGGCGGCACGTTCATCGCCATCACCGCGCTTGGCCTGCAGACCGCGCGGCAACTGGCGCCACAGGCCCCCCGGCGGACCTTCGCCTTGATGACGGCTTCGTTCGGTCTTGGCCAGATCATCGGCCCGATTGCCGCCGGGCTCCTGGCGCAGGCGTCGGGCGATTTCTTCCTTGCCTCGATCGCCGCCGCGGCCGTTCTGGTCGCCTCCGGCGTCATCATATGGTCGGCCGCGCCAAAATCGCCATGATTGTGGGTTTGCTCGGTGCCGGGCATCGGGCATGGGCATTTTCTTTCCCCCTAATGTGTGACTTTATGCCTGCTGAACCCAGCTGATTTGCGCAAAAATCGAGGAATTCGCCACAGTGTTCGTATCCTTCTTCCCGCAGCCGAAGCTGTTTTTCTCTTCGGCCGCCGTCTGGAGCCTTGCGGCGATCCTGTTCTGGTTTTTCGGGGGTGAGCAACTGGGCGCCGTCTTCGGCCTGCCGCCGGCAGCAGCCGGTGCACCGCCCATTATCGGCATCGCCGTCCTCGTCTCGAAGCCGTTTCTCTGGTTCTACATCTACTTCGCGTTCTGCGTGGTCGCTTTCTATGCGTTCTGGAGCTGGTATTCGCCGCATCCGTGGCAACGCTGGTCGATCCTGATGACGGCGGTCATCCTGTTCTTCATCTATTTCAATGTGCAGGTCAGCGTCGCCGTCAACGCCTGGTACGGGCCCTTCTTCGACTATGTGCAGGGGCTGATGTCGGGCACCGGAAAATCGACCAACGCCGAATTCTACATTGGGCTGGCCGATTTCTCGTGGCTTGCGCTGGTCGGCATGAACGTGCAGGTGGTCAACGCCTTCATCGTCAGCCATTGGATCTTCCGCTGGCGCACGGCGATGAACAACTATTTCGTCGAGAACTGGGGCAGGCTGCGCCACATCGAGGGCGCCTCGCAACGTATCCAGGAGGACACGATGCGGTTTTCCCAGATCATGGAAGATCTGGGTTCCAGCTTCGTCCAGTCGATCATGACGCTGATCGCCTTCCTGCCGGTCATGATCCAGTTGCAGGCCCATATAACCGAGTTGCCGATCATCGGCGCGATCCCCCAGCCATTGGTGGTCGCGGCACTGGCCTGGTGTCTGTTCGGAACGATTTCGGTCATGATTGCCGGCATGAAGCTTCCAGGGCTGCAGTTCCGCAACCAGCGCGTGGAGGCGGCCTACCGCAAGGAGCTCGTTTACGGCGAGGATCATGCCGACCGGGCCCAGCCCGCCACCACCGCCGCGCTGTTCGCCAATGTTCGCCACAATTATTTCCGGCTGTATTTCCACTACATCTATTTCAATGTCGTCCGGTACACCTACCTGCAGGCCGACAATATTTTCTCGCTGCTGATCCTCGGGCCGTCGCTGGTCGCCCACAAGATAACGTTCGGCGCGCTGAACCAGATTTCGAATGCATTCGGCAAGGTGACAGGTTCCTTGCAGTTCCTGCTCACCTCCTGGTCGACCATCGTCGAACTGCAATCGGTGCATAAGCGCCTGCGCGCCTTCGAGGCGACGCTGCAGGGCGAGCCGCTGCCGGAAATCGACCAGCGCTATCTGGCGCGGCAAGGCGCCGAGGATCCCGCTTAAGTCAGGAAAGACCTGGGTGCGAAACGGGTCGGCGGCTCAGCCGCCGACGGAAGCCTGCTTCTGGCCAGAACCCTGCCGCGAGATGTAATCGCGAAAACTGATGCATTCGACGTCTGATTTGACGCAGACCTCGCCGGCAAAACGCTCCAGCGCGTTCCAGTAGGCGCCGTCATTCATCAGCGCGAAATGGAAGCCGAGTTGCAGCGGAACGCGCTTGCCCCGGTATTGATCCTCGAAGGCGGCGCGGAAAGCCTGGTAGGTGCGGTCCGCGAACTCGCCTGCCTTGCTCGGCCGCTCGAAGCCGCCGGAATGCCTGACATAGAGATTGTAGTCCATGGCGATCACCGGCCGCGATTTCGGTCCTTCCGGGATCTGCGGCAGTGAAAAGCGCGCGAGGCCGGCGGTGGT
Organism: Mesorhizobium sp. B2-2-4; assembly: GCF_006442375.1. Classification (NCBI taxonomy): domain Bacteria; kingdom Pseudomonadati; phylum Pseudomonadota; class Alphaproteobacteria; order Hyphomicrobiales; family Phyllobacteriaceae; genus Mesorhizobium; species Mesorhizobium sp. B2-2-4. The sequence goes on from NZ_VFWB01000002.1 coordinate 367,024, forward strand.
CGGCGGCTGGACCGGGCCGCGCGAGACGCCGCTGGCGTCGAACCGGTAACCGGCGGCGGGCAGCGCCTCGTAGAGCGCCTTGCTCGTCGACAGATAGGGCGCGCGGAAGCCAACCACCGCATGCCGCGCGAAATCGCGCCAGCCGGTCGGCTCGGGCTCGATGCCGTTGATCGCATAGGCGTTTTCGAGGATGTGCTCGAACGAGGCGAACTCCTTCAGCCAGTCGGCCTTGCTCCAGTCCTTGCCGTCGAAATGGCCGCAGCCATGACTGGCGATGTCATGGCCTTCCGATGCCGCAAGCCCGATCTGCTCCAGCCGCTGGCTCACTTCCTGCGTCGAGGCGGCGAAGCCGATGTTGGATTTGCCCGATGTCTTGCCCGGCGCGGTGTATTGGCTGCGCGTTTCCGATGACAGCAGGAAGACACAGGAGAGGAAATAGGTGAAATGCGCTCCGGTGCGCTTCGCCAGCGCCCGGCTGCGCTTCCATTGCGAGATGTCGCGGGCGCTGTCGAAGGAGATGATGACGACCTGCTTCGGCCTTGCCGGCAAAGGCGCCCGCGAGCCGGGTGGATCGGCGAAAGCCGCACCGGCCGTGGCAAGCGAAGCGAGACAGAACGCGGCAACGCGAGACGAAAAGGATATTGGCAACAGCTACTGACCCCGGGGCGGTTTTGGCCCCGCTATAGCGCAAATGTGGCGTGGGTGCGGTGGCCTTTTCGTCCGTTTGCCCCGCGAATAGGTGATTTTCCGGTCGAACCCCTTCCATGCCGACAAAATTTCGCTAAAACGCGGGCTCGCGAACGCTCCGGCCCGGGGCAGGAATGGTTTTATTGATGTCCGACGACAGTTTTATCCGTGAAGTCAACGACGAGATCCGTCGCGAACAGGCGCAGAAGCTGTGGGACCGTTTCGGCCCGGCCCTGCTTGTGGTCGCGGTGCTGGTCGTGCTCGGCACCGCCGCCTTCGTCGGCTACCGCTACTGGGACGAGACCCGCGCCAACCGTTCGGGCGATGCCTTCTCGCAAGCGTTGAAGCTGGCCAATGACGGCAAGAACGACGAGGCGCTGGCCGCGCTCGATCAATTGGAGAAGGATGGCTACGGCGCCTATCCGCTGCTCGCCCGCATGCGCGCTGCCACCGTCAAGGCCGACAAGGGCGACGTCGATGCCGCCGTCAAGGATTTCGACGAGGTGGCGGCCGACGCCGCCATTCCCCAGGGCATTCGCGACATGGCGCGGTTGAGGGCGGCGCTGCTGCTGGTCGATCACGGCTCCTTCGCCGATGTGTCGAGCCGCGTCGAGGCCCTGACCTCGGACACCAACACGCTGCGCCACACCGCGCGCGAGGCGCTCGGGCTGGCCGCCTGGAAGGAAGGCAAGACCCAGGATGCGCTGAAGCTGTTCGACCAGATCGCCGCCGATGACGGTGCCCCGCGCAACACCCGTGAACGGGCGACCCTGATGTCCGAGCTGATCCGCGGCTCGGGCAGCGCGTCGTGACATATGAGCTTCAAAGTCGCCATCATTGGCCGGCCTAACGTCGGCAAATCGACTCTTTTCAATCGGCTGGTGGGAAGGAAGCTGGCGCTTGTCGATGACACGCCGGGCGTCACCCGCGACCGCCGCGTCCATGCGGCAAAGCTTTACGACCTGCATTTCGACGTCATCGACACTGCGGGTTTCGAGGACGCCGCCGCCTCGACGCTGCCCGGCCGCATGCGTGCGCAGACCGAGATCGCTATCCGTGAGGCCGACCTGATCTTCTTCACCGTCGACGCCAAATCCGGCCTGTTGCCGGACGACCGGACCTTTGCCGAGATCGTGCGCAAATCCGGCAAGCCGGTCGTGCTGGTCGCCAACAAGGCCGAGGCGAAGGGCGCGCAGGGCGGCATGCTGGAGGCCTGGGAGCTCGGGCTTGGCGAGCCGGTTCCGGTCTCGGCCGAACACGGCCAAGGCATGCCCGACCTGCGCGACGCGGTGATCGCCGCACTTGGCGAGGCGAGAGCCTTTGGCGAGGATGAGGACGACGACGAGGAGATCGCCTCCAGCGAGGTGCTGATCGGCGAGGATATCGCCGATCCCGACGCCGACGAGGTGCCGGCCTATGACGACACCAAGCCGATGCGCATTGCCGTCGTCGGCCGCCCCAATGCCGGCAAGTCGACGCTGATCAACGCACTGATCGGCGAGGAGCGGCTTTTGACCGGACCGGAAGCCGGCATCACCCGCGATTCCATCTCGGTCGATTGGGACTGGCGCGGCCGCCGTATAAAATTGTTCGACACCGCCGGCATGCGCCGCAAGGCCAGGATCCATGAAAAGCTCGAGGTCATGTCGGTGCAGGATGGCCTGCGCGCCATCCGCTTCGCCGAGATCGTCATCATCGTGCTCGACGCCACCATCCCTTTCGAGAAGCAGGATCTCCAGATCGCCGACCTGATCATCCGCGAGGGCCGCGCGCCGGTGATCGCCTTCAACAAATGGGACCTGATCGACAATCCGCAGGAACTCTTGGCCGAACTGCGCGAAAAGACCGAACGGCTTTTGCCGCAGGCGCGCGGCATGCAGGCGGTGACGGTTTCGGCCGAGACCGGACGGGGCCTCGACAAGCTCATGGAAGCCGTCATCCGCACGCACAAGGTCTGGAACAGCCGCGTCTCGACCGGCAGGCTCAATCGCTGGCTGGAAGGCATTCTTGCGCATCATCCGCCGCCCGCGGTTGCCGGTCGCCGGCTGAAGGTCAAATATGTCACGCAGGCCAAGACGCGCCCGCCGGGCTTCGTCGTCTCGTGCTCGCGCCCGGATGCGATGCCGCAATCCTATGTCCGCTATCTCACCAACAGCCTGCGCGAAGCCTTCGACATGCCGGGCGTACCGATCCGCATGGCGTTGAGGACTTCGGACAATCCCTTTGCCGGCAGGGCCAAGAAGCGCTGACGTCCGGGGGAAGGGTGCCAACCCTTCGACGCGGTGTAGACCCTGGAATGACGAAGAGGGGTTGCGACCAGGGCCTAGGCGACCTTCAGCAGGTTCTCATCCGTCCGCGCGCCCTCCGGTAGTGCCTGCCGCGCCGCTTCCAGCAGGATATCGGCGAGGCGGGCGGCCACCGGTTCGGGTTCGGCATCCCTGCGGTGCAGGAACAGCGTCATCCTGGGCAGCGCCGGCAGACCGGCAATCTCCGGCGTCATCGCGCTGACGCTGGCCGGCAGGCCGATGTCGGTGCGGATCGTCAGCCCGAGCCCGGCTGCAACAGCCGCCCAGATGCCACCAAGGCTCGGGCTGGAGAAGGCCATGCGCCAGGGCAGGCCGGCGCGGTCGAGCGTTTCGGTTGCGACCGTGCGCAACAGGCAAGGTGCTTCCAGCGCCACCAGCGGCAGCGGCTCGCCATGGCGCAGGCTGGTCTCGATGCGCTTTGCCGGGCCGATCCAGCGCATCTGCACGTCGGCGACATGCTGGCTGTATGGCAGCGTCGCGCCGCTGTGCCAGGCAAGTGCGATGTCCAGGCTGCCCGAGATGATCCGCTCCGCGAGCTCATGGCTGCGCGCGATGCGGGCCTCGATCTTGACTTTGGGATGGGCACGGGCGAAGCGGCCGAGCACGTCAGGTAGCACCGCCTCGCCAAAATCCTCCTGCAGGCCGAGCCGCACCCAGCCTTCCAGCTCGACATCATGGATGGCGGCGGCCGCCTCGTCATTGAGCTCGACCAGCCGCCGCGCATAGCCGAGCATGGTCTCGCCAGCTTCCGTCAGTGCCAGCCCGCGTCCCGACTTGCGGAAGATAGGCGTCGCCGCCTGCTCCTCCAGTTTCTTCAACTGCGCGCTGACCGCCGAGGTCGAGCGGCCAAGCCGGTCGGCCGCCTTGGCGAAGCTGCCAAGCTCCATTCCGGTGACGAAGCTTCTGAGGACGTCGAGGTCGAATGTCACGCGTCGCATGATAATCCCGTTTTTTAGGATTGTGCGTCAAAAACTTCCTGATTTTATGGACAAAGCTATGGCGATAGACATGCGCCGTCAAGGCCGGTCACCGGGCCGCAAACGGGAATGAAACCATGTCCGCCATCGTCACCCGCACCGATTGTCAGTCGACGCCACGGGCCGAAGGCTCCGGCTCCAGGACCTTCACACCCAATCACCGCTGGAAGGTGCTGGGCATCGGCGTCGCCGCCAATGCCGGTTTTTCCGCTACTTTCTCCGGCATACCGGCAACCGCGGTGCTGATGCGGCAGGGCTATCATCTCGGCAATGCTCAGCTCGGCCTGGCGCTTGGCCTTCTCGGTCTGGGCGTTGCGCTCAGCGAACTGCCCTGGGGCCTGCTCACCGATCGCTGGGGCGATCGCCGTGTGCTTTTGACCGGGCTCGGCGCCACGGCGGCGTGGCTGTTCCTGATGGCGTTGCTCATCGTTCCATCCTCGTCCGGCGAGCCGGGCGTTCATGTCCTGGCCGCTGCCTTGCTCGTCACCGGCCTGCTCGGCGGCAGCGTCAACGGTTCGAGCGGCCGCGCCATCATGGGCTGGTTCCGCGAAGGCGAGCGCGGATTCGCCATGAGCATCCGGCAGACGGCGGTGCCGCTTGGTGGCGGGCTGGGCGCTCTTGTCCTGCCCTCGCTTGCCGCCAGGCATGGCTTCGCGGCGGTCTATGGCCTGCTCGCCGCCTTCTCCGTGATCTCCGCCTTCTTCGCCTGGCGCTGGCTGCACGAACCGCCGACGCAGGGTTCGGCCGCGCCGACCGTTCTGGCCGGGCCCCCGCCGCTGCGCAATGTCGAGGTCTGGCGCATCGCAGCGGCCATCGGCCTGCTGTGCTTTCCGCAAGTGGCCGTACTCACCTTCGCATCGGTCTTCCTGCACGACTTCGCCGGCATGGGGACCCTGGCCACCAGCGCAAGCCTCGCCGCCGTGCAGACCGGCGCCATGGCGATGCGCGTCTGGAGCGGCCGCTTCACCGACCGCCACGGCAACCGCCGGCCGTTCCTGCGCCTGTGCAGTGCGCTCAGCGCGCTTGCCTTCACGCTGCTCTGGCTGCTGGTCCTGGCCAGCCCGACCATATCAGGCGGCCAACCCGTCGTGATGGCCACGCTTCCCGTGATGCTGATTGTCGCAGGCATCCTGGTCTCCGCCTGGCATGGCGTCGCCTACACCGAGCTTGCCACGCTTGCCGGCGCTGGCCATGTCGGCACCGCGCTCAGCCTGGCCAACAGCTTCGTTTTCATAGGTTTCTTCCTGGTTCCGGTGGCCATTCCGGGGCTCTTGCATCTCTGGTCCTGGCCCGGCGTCTGGTTGTCGGCGGCGGCGTGCGCGTTGATCGCGTGGCCCATCTTCCTGCGGCCGGCCTCCATGTCCGTCCCGCCGCAAAACCGCCCCACTTCGCAACCACGAGCCTGAGCCGACCGGGAAAACCCGATCGAAGCTGTTAACGTCCCATCAAGGTTAATGCATCATTTTGCTCTCCAGTGGGGTCAGTAGCGTTCCTGGAGAGAGTTCCGTGCATCGACGTGTCTTGACGCGCCTTGTTGCCGTCGCCGGTGAGAAGAAACGCAGCCTCGTGGCACCTTTCATCGTCGGCCTCGGCATCTGGATCGGATTTCCGACGGTTTCCGCCTACCAGGATATAACGAGCCTCGTTTCCGGCCTCGAGGCGCCGACCCGCTGGAATTCCTATGTCGAGAAATCCGTCGCCGGATCGGTCCATGCCGCCGAGATGCCGTTTGTCGACGACGCTGTGACGGGTTCGCTCTCCGGATCGGGGGTGCGCCTGCCCGGCGTCGGCGCCGTCTCCTTTCGCGGCAAGGGCGGCAAGGTCAGCACGACGCCTGATGAGGACCGCATCGTGCGCGCCGACAAGAAGGGCCGCATCGTCCAGATCTCTCCCGTCGCTCCGCCGAAGAACTTCAACGCCGGCTCGATCTTCGAGCGCACCTCATCCCTGCTGCGGCCCAGCATGGACAGCGGCCTGAAGATGGCTTTCGCCAAACCCGAGATCAAAGGCAAGGAAATCCAGATCGCCGCGGCATTCCACGCGCGTGAGGACAAGAAGCCGGATCCCGGCGTGTCGCCCATGCTTGCCGCCCTGGTCAACAACGATCATCCGGATGTGCTGGCGACGGCCTATGCGCAGGCCGCGCCCGATTATGCCAAGGCGTCGCCCTTCGAGGCCCTGCTCCAGGACGAGGAGCCCAACAACGGCCGTTTCATCCCGCCGATGGCCAAGGGCGACCATTCGTGGATCCAGAATCCACTTCCGGCGAGCGTCTTCTCCAAGCCCGAGCAGAAATGCCTGGCCAACGGCATCTATTTCGAGGCGCGGGGCGAATCCGTGCGCGGCCAGGCCGCCGTCGCCCAGGTCATCCTCAACCGTGTCCGCAATCCGGCCTATCCCAATTCGATCTGCGGCGTCGTCTACCAGAACGACAGCTGGTTCAACCGTTGCCAGTTCTCCTTCGCCTGCGACGGCAGGAAGAAGCGCATCGACAACCCGGTCGCCTACAAGACTGCGCAGGACGTCGGCATGGCGGTGACCGCCGGCAAGGTCTTCATTCCCGAAGTCGGATCGTCGACCCACTATTATGCCAATTACGTCCATCCCAACTGGGCGCGCACGATGCAGAAGATGACCAAGATCGGCCTGCATATCTTCTATCGCACCTATGGCGGCGGCTGGAGCTGAACGCCCGATAGGCGTCCATATTTTTGCGCGGCTGCGCGGTCTCTCGAAGAGCCGTCGCGCGGAGGATTCGCGCAAGGCGTCCGCGTCGCCATGGCGGGCACGATGTCGCACCTCTATACTGCATTGATTTCATTGTATAAAATACATGGTAACGAACTTCCGCCCGTGGCTTGACGGGCGCAAACCCTCTAACTATGTTGCCGGCGACTTTAGAAGCGGACGGACGGTGACGGTCTGCCCGGGCAGGGGGGTTGCGATGGCCGATGAAACTGGGCCAGGCGGAACCGGAGAAACCGGCCGCGGCAAGCAGCACGAAGCCGCCATCCGCGACGACGAACTTGAGCGCCGCCGGCGTGAACTTGAAGCATCGCTTGCGACAAGGCGGCCGGACCGGCTCGAGGGGAAAGATGCGAAACCAGTGACCGGGTACGGTCAGGCACTCAAGCTGTCCAGCGAGTTCATCGCCGGGGTGGTGGTCGGTGCCGCCATCGGCTGGATCATCGACCGTCTGGCGGGGACATCGCCATGGGGTCTGATCGTGTTTCTGCTGCTTGGTTTTGGCGCGGGCGTGCTCAATGTCATGCGTTCGGCAGGCGTTGTGGCGGAATTCGGACAGGGCGACAAATCGCGCTCTGGCCGCGACGACAGCAAGTGACCGCTCTTCAGGCGGCATTTGGAAATAGCCGCCTTTCGACGGGCGGCATGGTAACAAGGCCGCATGCGGCACTGACGGGGTTTGAACGTGGCAGCTGACAAGGTCGATCCGATCCACCAGTTCCATATCAACAAGCTGATACCGATCGATATCGGTGGCTACGACTTGTCCTTTACCAATTCGGCGCTGTTCATGGTCGCGACCGTTGTCGTCGCTGCGGCATTCCTGTTTCTGACGACGTCGAGCCGCAGCCTCGTTCCCGGCCGGCTGCAATCGATCTCCGAAATGGCCTATGAATTCGTCGGCAACATGTTGCGCGACGCCGCCGGCACGCAGGGCATGAAGTTCTTTCCCTTCGTGTTTTCCCTGTTCATGTTCGTGCTGGTCGCCAACCTGCTTGGCCTGTTCCCGTATTTCTTCACCGTCACCAGCCACATCATCGTCACCTTCGGCCTCGCCGTCTTGGTTATCGGCACCGTGATTGTCTACGGTTTCGGCAAGCACGGCCTTGGTTTCCTCAAGCTGTTCGTGCCGCAAGGCGTGCCGGTGTTCCTGCTGCCGCTGGTGGTGCTGATCGAAGTGATCTCCTTCGTCTCGCGCCCCGTCAGCCTCTCGGTTCGTCTGTTCGCCAACATGCTCGCCGGGCACATCACGCTGAAGGTCTTCTCCGGCTTCGTGGTCAGCCTCTCGGCGCTGGGCGCGGTCGGCGTCGCTGGCTCGGTGCTGCCGCTGGCGATGGCCGTGGCGTTGACCGCGCTCGAACTGCTGGTCGCCTTCCTTCAGGCCTATGTCTTCGCGGTGCTGACCTGCATGTACCTCAACGACGCCCTGCACCCGGGGCACTGATAAAAAATTTCCGGCGCAAGAGTTTTCAACATTGCCGCCGGAATGGAATCGCAACGGAATTTCAGATCCAAAGGAGTTGAACAAATGGACGTAGAAGCAGCAAAGTACATCGGCGCCGGCATCGCTTGCCTCGGCATGGGCGGCGCGGGCATTGGCCTCGGCAACATCTTCGGCAGCTATCTCTCGGGCGCGCTGCGCAACCCGTCGGCCGCCGATGGCCAGTTCGGCCGTCTGATCTTCGGCTTCGCCGTGACCGAAGCTCTGGGCATCTTCTCGCTTCTCATCGCGCTGCTGGCCCTGTTCGGCTGAGCCCCTGTTTGGCTGAGCCGCTATTTGGCTAAGCTATGGGAAGATTGGACAGGCCGGCCGCGAGAGCGGCGGGTCTGATATCAGGGGATAGTCCATGTTCGTGACATCTGCCTTTGCGCAAGAGTCCGCGCCTGCCACCGAGGCTGGCCACGCTGCGACGGAAGGCGACACGCATTCCGGCACCAGCGTGCCTGCCGAGGCTCATGGCATGTTTCCGCCATTCGATCCGGCGACGTTTCCGTCGCAGCTTCTTTGGCTGGCGATCACGTTCGGGCTCTTCTACCTCTTCCTGAAGAGGGTGGTGGTGCCGCGCGTCGGCGGCATCATCGATGTCCGCAACGACCGTATCAGCCAGGATCTCGATCAGGCCGCGAAGTTGAAGGGCGAGGCCGACGCCGCCGTTGCTGCTTACGAGCAGGAGCTGGCGGAAGCCAAGAAAAACGCCAACGCCATCGGCCAGCAGGCCAATGACGCGGCCAAGGCGGAAGCCGAGACCGCGCGCAAGAAGATCGAGGCCGCGCTCGACGAGAAGCTCGGCGAGGCCGAGGCGCGCATTTCTTCCATCAAGGCCAACGCCATGAAGGAAGTCGGCAGCATCGCCGAGGACACTGCCTCGGCGATCGTCGAGGCGCTGGTCGGCGGCAAGGCCAGCAAGGCCGAGATTGCGGCCGCGGTCAAGTCCGTGGCCGGGTGAGGAGCGCATCATGGACGCCACATCTCTTGCAACGCTCTGGGCCACGATCGCCCTGGTCATCTTTTTGGGTATCGCCATCTACATCAAGGTGCCCCGCCTGATCGCCAAGGCGCTCGATGCCCGCGCCGCCAGGATCAGCAGCGAGCTTGACGAGGCGCGCAGGCTGCGCGAGGAGGCCCAGCAGTTGCTTGGCCAATACCAGCGCAAGCGCAAGGAAGCCGAGCAGGAGGCCGCGGACATCGTCGCCGCGGCCAAGCGCGAAGCCGAACTGCTCGCCGCCGAGGCGCACAAGAAGACCGAGGACTACGTCGCGCGGCGCACCGCTCTTGCCGAACAGAAGATCGGCCAGGCCGAGCGCGAGGCGATCGGCGAAGTGCGCGCCAGCGCCGTCGACATCGCCGTCGAAGCCGCTCGCACGCTGCTCGCCGGCAAGATCGACGCCAAGGCGGGAGCCGACCTGTTCAAGACCTCGCTCGCCGATGTGAAGGCGAAGCTGAACTGAGTTGAAAACAACAGAAATGAAAAAAGCCGCCTGGGAAACCCGGCGGCTTTTTTGTTGTGGCGCGGAGGTCAACGCTGCCGATCTCCCCTCTCGTGGGGGAGATGCCCGGCAGGGCAGAGGGGGGGCGCGAAGGAACGCCAGCGCTCGATTCAAAATCAGCTGAATTGGGTGCCGATAGTGCAGGGAACCTGGGCAAGACTAACTGATAGGCTGGAGGGACAGCGCCCCCCTCTGTCCTGCCGGACGTCTCCCCCACGAGGGGGGAGATTGGCTGTCACCGCCGCTTTCGCCAATCCTACCAACGCAAGATAGATCGAGCCGCCCTAATCCAGCCCGGCGAAGCTCTCTTCTTCCACCACCTCGGCACCTTCAAGCCTGAATGGCGCGAACGACACGCGGTGCAGCCGCGCCACCGGCCCGTGCGTCTCGATCGCGGTGCGATGGCGGACCGTGGCATAGCCCATATGCACTTCGAAGCCATAGTGCTGGTGATGGCTGCCGCAGCCGCACATCATGCGGTCGCGCATCACCTTGGCGACGATCGAGGCGGCGGCGATGGATTGCGAGCGCTGGTCGCCCTTGATCAGCGCGCGCCCCGTGCAAGGCAGGCCCGGCGGCACGTCGCGCCCATCGGCAAGCGCGAGCTTCGGCTGCACCGGCAGGCCGGCGACCGCACGGCGCATCGCCTCCAGGCTCGCCTTGAGGATGTTACTGCCGTCAATGCCCTCGGCGCTGACCGAGGCCATCGACACGCCGAGCGCGGAGCCGATGATGCGCACGAACAGCGCCTCGCGTTGCAAATGGCTGAGCCGTTTGGAATCGTCGAGGCCGTCGGGGATGTTGGCAGGGTCGAGCACGACCGCAGCCGCCACCACCGGTCCGGCCAGCGGGCCGCGTCCGGCCTCGTCCATCCCCGCGACCGGCCACAGGCCTTCGGCCATCGCCTTCGTCTCGAAGGAGAAATCGGGTTTCTCGACGATTTCGAAGAGAGGCGGAGAATCAGAACGCGCGCGAGCCATGTTGCGGCGAGGTTCGCATCGGCTCTGATTCTCCGCAAGTCCCTCCGGGTCGGGTGGGGCGCCGGACCGGGAGGGCACCGTCTGCAGGCCGGGGCAGGCCGGACGGGATTTTTTCGCCACGGCGGCAAACAGCCGCGGTCGTTCAAAGCAGCATCAACTGCTCCTGGTCCTTGCCGGCGGCGACGAACTGGTCGGTCCGCAGCGTGCGCCGCTCGGCATTGAGACCGAGCCGCTTGGCGGTGATTTCGAAGCGCCGGCCGATCTGCCAGGCGTAAGGACCCGCGCCCTTCATGCGCTTGCCCCATTCCGAATCGTAATCCTTGCCCTCGCGCATCGAGCGGATCAGCGACATCACATGGCGATAGCGGTCGGGATAGTGGCGCAGCAGCCAGTCCTTGAAGATCGGGCTGACCTCGAGCGGCAGGCGCAGCACGACATAGCCCGCCTCGCGTGCGCCGGCATGGTGCGCCGAATCGAGGATGCGTTCCATCTCCTGATCGGTCAGCCCGGGGATGATCGGCGCGACCATGACCGAAGCAGGGATGCCGGCATCCGCAAGCTGCCTGATCGCCTCCAGCCGCTTGGCCGGCGTCGAGGCCCGTGGCTCCATGGTGCGCGCCAGCATGCGGTCGAGCGTGGTCACCGACAACGCCACCTTGGCGAGGCCCCGTTCAGCCATGCGTGACAAGATGTCGATATCGCGCGTCACCAGGGCGGATTTGGTGACGATGCCGACCGGGTGGCCGCGCGCCTCCAGCACTTCGAGGATCTCGCGCATGATCCGGTACTGCTTCTCGATCGGCTGGTAGGGATCGGTATTGGTGCCGATGGCGATGGTTCGCGGCTGGTAACCGTCCTTCGACAGTTCCTTGTCGAGCAGGCGCGCCGCGTCGGGCTTGGCGAACAGTTTGGATTCGAAATCCAGCCCCGGCGACAGGCCCATGAAACTGTGCGTCGGCCGCGCAAAGCAATAGACGCAGCCATGCTCGCAGCCGCGATAGGGATTGATCGAGCGGTCGAAGGAGATGTCGGGCGATTCATTGCGGGTGATTATGGTACGCGGCTTCTCGACCTGCACCTCGGTCTTGAAGGGAGGCAGTTCCTCCAGCGAGTTCCAGCCATCGTCGAAGACATGCCGGCTGACCGGCTCGAACCGGCCGGACGGGTTGATGCCTGCCGACCGGCCGCGGTTGCGGTCCGGACGCACGCGCATGCCGCTCTGCTCGATCATAGCATTGGCTATTTCGGCTCGTCCTGCTCCGAAGGCGGCAATGTCGGCGCGCATGATCGGTTCCATCTTCGCCCGCTCCCAGGGACTGTCCATGTTGTTTCGAATCGCTCTGCTCATGAATTTAATCCTATTTGCCGAACGAGAACAAAGCAAGAACTTTCTATGGTGCGCCGCAAAAACTGGCGCTGCGTTCCGCTTTCCGCTATTCGGCAAATGATGCTCACCGTTCTCATAGAGACCCACAATGACGAGGAGGGCCTCGCTCGCACCCTGGCGACGCTGATCGGCGGCGCGGTCGAGGGCGTGGTGCGCGAGGTCATCGTTTGCGACACCGGTTCCACCGACCAGACCCATCGCGTCGCCGAGCATGCCGGGTGCCAGTATGCGACCGACGGCGTCGCGGCGGCCATCCGGCACGCGAAAGGCGATTGGCTGTTGCTGCTGGAACCGGGCGCGCGGCTGGTCGACGGATGGATCGACGAGGTCGTTGCGCATACAGCGAGGCAAACCATGGCGGCGCGGTTTTCACGCACACGCGCCGGCCGCGCGCCATTCCTGGCCCGTATCTTCTCGGGAAACCGTGCCTTGGCCGACGGGCTGCTGATCAGCAAGCGCCAGGCCACATCCTTGTCGAAAAGAGCCGGCAGCGCCGAGGCTCTCGCTCGCGGCCTGGCGACCAAGCGGCTGGATGCCGAAATCTGGGCCGCTCCGGCAAAACAAGAGCACCGCCCGTCCAAATGATTTTGCAGCTGCTCTGTCTACGTGCGTTGCACATGTGACGCGCAGCCAGTTTCCGATCACGCGGGTGCCGGCGCGCAGGCCGCGGCTGATGATGGAAGTGGTTTCGGTGTCTCGCGGTCCTCGCGCCGGTGCTTCCACGGCGAGCCGGTCATTCGCTAAAACGCATCTCGACAGGCATCCAGCGAAGACGACGTCTGGCTTGACGCTCTGCCTTGCTTTCCGCGTCGTAGTCGACCGGGATCGGTTCCTGACTGAACGACCTTTGATCGTCCAGGGCGTTGATGATGACGATTGCCCTGGCATCGTCCTCTCCGGCGATTGCGGCGGTATAGACACCGCATTCACCGCAGATCAGGTAGTCGGCCGTCCCCAATCCAAAACGGTATTTCTTCAATCGCTGGATGTCCTTGACTGAGATGATCAGCCTGCCGTCCGGATCGGCGACGGCGCGCGAGCCATGCTTGGTACAGAACGAGCACTGGCAGGCGCGAACCTCGATTGTCGATGGATCGAGCTCGGTTGAAAATCGAAGGTGTATGTTGCCGCAATGGCACCCGCCATTATGCACTGTCATCGCGTCCGCCCGTCTTCAACGGCGATGGCCGCCGCCGCGAGACGATACGTCCTGCCGCATCCGGTTTGGAATGGTCTTTCGAAGGCGAAGGCGGTGTTCTGCCTGGCAAACGCGGCGTGAAACCAGCGCCTTGCCTCGGCTTTCACGGAGCCGACATGCCGCGCCGCAGGTGCTCGTCCAGGCGCGGCATGATCTCGACGAAGTTGCAGGGCATGTGCCGGTAGTCGAGCTGCGCCTTCAAGATGCCGTCCCAGGCATCCTTGCAGGCGCCGGGCGAGCCCGGCAGCACAAAGACGAAGGTGGCGTTGACGACGCCGCCGGTCGCCCGGCTCTGGATCGTGGAGGTGCCGATCTTGTCGTAGGAAATGCGGTGGAACACCTCGGAAAAACCATCCATGCGCTTTTCGAAGATCGGCTCCAGCGCGTCCGGCGTCACGTCGCGCCCGGTGAAGCCGGTGCCGCCGGTGGTGATGACCACATCGATCCCATCATCCTTCGACCAGCCGAGCACCTTGTTGCGGATCTTGTCTCCATCGTCGGTGACGATATCGCGGGCGGCAAGGATGTGGCCGGCTTCCGCGATGCGGTCGGCCAGCGTCTGGCCGGACCTGTCGTCGGCAAGGCTGCGCGTGTCGGAAACGGTCAGCACCGCGATGCGGACCGGAATGAAGGAACGGCTCTCGTCAGTCCTGGCCATGGGCATCTGCCTCCGCCGTCATGCTGCGCGTCGCGGCGACGAACCAATCGGGTTGCCGGGCACGGATATCGGCGGCCGCGCGCTTGGCGACGTTGCCGGTCTCGAACAAGCCGAAGCAGGTGGCGCCGGAACCCGACATGCGGGCAAAACCGGCTCCGGCCTTGTTCAGAACAGAAAGTGCCTTGCCGATGGCGGGCTCGATGGCGCGGGCCGCCGGCTCGAGGTCGTTGCGCGTAATCTCCAACCAGTTGCGCAGGCTGTGGAAGTCGACCACGCGCGGCAGCGGCGGCAGCGCTTCATTGTCGCGCCGCGACAGCGCGTTGAATACGTCGGCTGTCGAGACCGCCTTGCCGGGATTGACCAGCACCAATCCGAGCGCCGAGAAATCCGGCACGATCGACAGCTCCTCGCCGATGCCGCGTGCAATCAGCGGCCTGGCCGCCAGGCACATGGGAATGTCGGCGCCGAGCGAAAGCCCGATCCGCGCCAGCGCGACATCGTCGATGTCGAGTTGCCAGCTTGCCGCAAGCCCGCGCAGAACTGCTGCCGCATCGCTCGACCCGCCGCCGACGCCGGAAGCGACGGGCAGGTTCTTTTCGAGCTTGATGGCGACCGGCGGCGTGCCGCGAGGACCGGCTGCCTGCCGCAGCGCGTCACGCGCCCTGAGCACCAGATTGCTGCCGTCGACGGGAACATCCGGACCGTAGCGGCCGGACACGCTGAAATCGTCTCGCTCGGCAAGCGCGATCTCGATCCTGTCACCAAAGCGCGTGAACACCGCCAGGCTTTCGATCAGATGATACCCGTCATCGCGCCTGCCGGTGACATGCAGAGCGAGGTTTATCTTGGCGGGCGCCGGCCACATCCGGACGCGCCGGCCGGATTCCAGGCTCTCGATTGCGAGTGAAATGAGGATCAGTCCTTGGCCAGCCGGTACTCGCCGGTCTTCGGATCCTTCACCAGCGTCCCCATCGCGCCGTTTGCCGTCTGCTTTTCGGTGCGCCGCACCTTGGCGGTTACGCGCTCGGCCTCGCGGATGAAGGTGCGGTAGCCAAAATAAGCGGCGATCCCGACGACGGCGAAGAAAATGATCTGCGGCATATCAAAACTCCTCCCACGCTGGGCCGGCGAAGGGCGGCCGGTCGGGTCGGTTGGCGCATGTCGTCCAAAGGCGGTTTCTGGAGAAAAACGACATGCATGGAACTTCGAGGTTCATGCTAGACGGTTTTGCCGGGTTTTCAAAGCCCGAAGCGCGCCCACAAAGCGCGCTCTTGCGCCGCATCGAGCACGCCGCCGGTGGCAGCGGCGGCAATATCGGGCGCCGAAAAGCCCTTGCTCGAGCCGAACAGCCCGAAGCGGCCGAACAAACCGCGCGGCGCCGAGATCAGCTTGAGTTGGGTTTTCGCCCCGAACCGCGTCTTGAGCACGGATCGCATGTCGCCGAGCGCATCGACAAGCCCAAGCTCCAGGCCGCGCTTGCCGGTCCAGAACAGGCCCGTGAACAGGTCGGGATCGTCCTTGAGCTTGGTGCCGCGCCGCTCCTTGACCAGATCGATGAAGGTTTCGTGCACTTCGAGCTGCAGCGCCTTCAGCCGTTCGATGTCTTCCTTTTTCTCGGGCTTGAACGGATCGAGCACCGACTTGTTCTGCCCTGCCGTATGGACGCGGCGCTCGACGCCGATCTTCTTCATCAGCTCCGGGAAGCCGAACGAAGCCGAGACCACGCCGATCGAGCCGACGATGGATGATGGATCGGCGAAAATCTCGTCGCCGGCGACCGCGATCATGTAGCCGCCCGAGGCAGCGACGTCCTCGACGAAGACCAGCACCTTTCTGTTCTTCTCGATCGCGAGGTCGCGGATACGCTTGAAGATCAGCCGGGACTGCACCGGCGAGCCCCCGGGCGAATTGATGGAGATGGCGATGGCAGGCGCGTCGAAGGAAAACGCCTTTTCGATCAGCCCGGCGGTGGAGGCAAGCGACAGGCTGGGACGGAACGGGCCGCCGCCCGCCAAGATGGTGCCGTGCAACCGGATAACCGGAATGGTGACGACCGTGGAACGCCAGGATTTCGGCAGCAGGCGGTTGAAAAGGCGTTTCACTGAGGTCGATCTCCGCTCGATGGGTTGCCAGCATGTAGGAATTTCAAGGCCAACGGCAATGCCGCGGCCATCGCGGCCAGTTTGTGTTCAATCTCCGAACAGGGAGGCGAGGCCGTTGTTGATCATCTCCGTCCGTTCCGACGGGCCGTCGCCCGTCTGCGCGTGAAGCATCAACGGCGGCCGGATGGCGAGTTTGCCGCGCGCCCCGAACGTTGCCCTGACGATGATGCGGATCGCCGCGGCATCGGGACGGGGATGCACGGCCAGCATCTCGGCGTCGCCGAAACGGCCCGCGATCGCATCGAGAAGCGAACCGAGTTGCTCGGGCCGCGCGATGACGGCAAGCCCGCCGCGCGGCCTGACCACTGCTGCGGCACTGCGGATCCAGCCCTCTAACAGCCCGTCCTCCATGACATGCGCTTCCTTTCTCAAGCGCTCGGGCGTGGCGCGGTCCTGCGCGGCGTTGAAGGGCGGATTCATGATGACGAAATCGAAATCATTGTCGCCGAGGCCGGCCGCCGTCCTGGCGCGGCCCGAAAGCGCGACATTGGCGACGAGCACCGAAGCGCGGTCGACGAGGTGAGCGTTGCCGGGATGCGCGAGCGTGGCCGCGGCGAAAGCCGCCATTTCCGGCGCGCGTTCGACCAGCACGGCCCGGGCCGTCGGGCAGCGCGCCAGAACGGCAAGTGCCGCGGCACCGGCGCCGGCGCCGAAATCGGCGAGACGCCCGCCGAAGGAGGACGGCACGGCAGCCGCCAGCATCATGGCGTCCATGCCGGCGCGATGGCCGCCATGCTTGGGCTGCACCAGCCAGAACCGGCCGCGATGGAAGGCATCGACCGTGTGGGCTGGCGTGTCCGGGGCGAGGGCGGCTGGCGCGGCGGACATTATTTTTGGCGGATCTCGTTGGCGATGCCGGCATCCGTCAGGATGCGCCGCGCCGCGTCGGCCTTGTCGGCGTCGACCATGACGCGCCGCGGCAGGATGCCGAGCGAGCCGTCGAGCACGCTCATATTCTGGTCGGCCACGAAGCAGCCGATGCCGGCATCGCGCATCAGCGATTCGACGAAGGAGATGATGACCGCGTCGTTGGTGCGAATGAGCTCTATCATCTGACGAAACTCTCAGTTTGCCGCGTTCATGTAAACGCATGCGAGGCCCGAAACCAGAGAAGCCGCGCCAATTCGCCACTTGCCGTGGCCGCGTTCGCCGCCCTAGAGTCCGTAACGGAACTAAGGGTGCCGTCGCACGCGTTACATCAGACGGGAGAGTTTGTCGTGGGTGTCGTTCTCAACATCGAAAACGGAAAGCGGGAACCCGCCTCCATCAAGGATCTGATCGACCTGACGGCGGCCGACATGGGGCGCGTCAACGAATTGATCCTGTCGAAGGCCGGATCCGATGTCGAGATGATCCCGGAGGTCGCCAACCACTTGATCTCGTCGGGCGGCAAGCGGCTCAGGCCAATGCTGACGCTCGCCGCCGCACAGATGTTCGGCTATGCCGGCGAGGGCCACGTCAAGCTCGCTACATCGGTCGAGTTCATGCACACGGCGACGCTGCTCCACGACGACGTCGTCGACGAGAGCGGCATGCGACGCGGCAAGAAGACGGCCCGCATGATCTGGGGCAACCAGGCGAGCGTGCTGGTCGGCGACTTCCTGCTTGGCCAGGCATTCCGCATGATGGTCGATGTCGGTTCGCTGGAGGCGCTCGACATCCTGTCGAGCGCGGCCTCGATCATCGCCGAGGGCGAGGTCATGCAGCTTGCCGCCGCCAAGAACCTGGAGACCACCGAGGACGAGCATTTCGCCGTCATCAAGGCCAAGACCGCGGCCCTTTTCTCGGCTGCCGCCGAGGTCGGCCCCGTCATCGCCCAGGCGACGCGCAACGACCGCGCCGCCTTGCGCTCCTACGGCATGAATCTCGGGCTCGCCTTCCAGCTGATCGACGATGCGCTGGACTATGGCGGCACCAGCAAGGATCTGGGCAAGAATGTCGGCGACGATTTTCGCGAGGGCAAGGTGACGCTGCCGGTCATTCTCGCCTACCGGCGCGGCAGCAAGGCCGAGCGCACCTTCTGGAAGCGGGCCATCGAGGACAATGTCACCGATGACGCCGGCCTCGGAAAGGCGATCGGGCTGATGACCCACCACGGCGCGATCGCCGACACGATCGGGCGCGCCCGTCATTTCGGCGAGATCGCCCGCGACGCGCTGGCGCCGCTGGAGGCGACGCCGCAGAAATCGGCGCTGATCGACGTCATCGACTTCTGCATCAGCCGGGTGAACTGAGCCGCTGCCTTTCACGCAGCTCTCCTCTGGCTCGTGCTGGGGAGAAATCCGTGAATCCTTCTCCGCCGCCTCGACAAGCTGCCCGGCTGCAAATTATCTATAAAACATGGCAAAGGGCACGGACGACACCATCGCGGTGCGCATCGGCAAGGTTCTGGCGGATCGCATCATCTCGGGCGCGATCGAGCCGGGCGCCCGGTTGCGGCAGGACCATGTCGCCGAGGAGTTTAATACCAGCCATGTGCCCGTGCGCGAGGCCTTTCGCCGCCTCGAGGCGCAAGGCCTCGCCGTCAGCGAACCGCGCCGCGGCGTGCGCGTGGCGGCTTTCGACCTCGGCGAGGTCAAGGAGGTCGCCGAAATGCGGGCGGCGCTCGAAGTGCTTGCGCTGCGCCACGCGGCGCCGCATCTGACCTCCGCTATTCTCGATCGGGCCGAGGAGGCCAGCAAGGCCGGCGACAAATCCCTGGACGTCAGGTCGTGGGAAGAAGCCAACCGCGCCTTTCACCGGTTGATCCTGACGCCATGCGGCATGTCGCGTCTTCTCGCCACCATCGATGACCTGCACGCCGCAAGCGCCCGTTTCCTGTTCGCCGCATGGCGTTCGGAATGGGAGACCCGTACCGACCAGGACCACCGGGCGATATTGGCCGCCTTGCGGCAGGGCAACACCGAATCGGCCGCAGCGACATTGGGGCGGCACGTGCAATGGATTGGCCGCAAGCCGGTCAGGACAGCCTCCGGCACCACGCGAGAGGCCTTCGCGATCGTGGGCTAACCGCCTTGCGCAAGGCGTGCCTTGCCATCGTCCGAAAATTGTGGCTTCGATAATAGATCGAAGGCAAAAATTATCTATAATTTTGGATCGACCAAGGGAGCCCCTATGACCGACATCGCGTTCTCGTCCGCAAAACCGTCCTTCAGCCCGCTCCGGCTTCAGGAGCGATCGCTCGGCTGGCAGGCGGGCGCCGTCGTGCTCGGCACCCTGTTCCTGGCGCTGTCCTCCTACATCGAGGTGCCGATGGTGCCGGTTCCGGTGACGATGCAGACCTTTGCCGTGACGCTGGTCGGCGCGCTCTACGGCTGGCGGCTGGGCGCGATCACCATCGCCGCCTGGCTGGCCGAGGGTGCGGTCGGCTTCCCGGTTCTGGCCGGCGGGGCTGCCGGCGTACAACATTTTATTGGCCCGACGGGCGGCTATCTCTTCGCCTTCCCGGTTGTCGGCGCACTGGTCGGCTGGCTGGCGGAGCGCGGTTGGAACGGCGGCAGGGTCGTGCTTGCCTTTGCCGCCATGCTGCTCGGCAACCTGCTGTGCCTAGCCCTTGGCACGGCGTGGCTCGCCGTCATCATCGGCGCCGAGAAGGCTGTTGCCTTCGGCTTCCTGCCGTTTGTCCTCGGTGGCCTGCTCAAGTCGGCGCTTGGCGCCGCCACGCTGATGGCGCTCCCGCGCGGCAAGGCGAAATAGCGCCAGCCGTGACGATAAGGCTGCGCGCTCATCACCTCCTTTGCCTGCTCACCTATGTGGGCAAGGGATACAGCCCCGCATTCACGGCCAACTACGACGGTATCGCGCAGCGCCTTGGCCGGGGCGAGGACATACTGGTCGTGTCCGGCCCGGACGACATCTGCGCACCGTTGCTGGATGAACAGGAGCCACATTGCCTGCGGGACAGCGCCGCCGAGCGGGACCGGCTTGCCGCCCACGATGCCGGCGCCTTGCTCGGGCGACCAATCCGGGCCGGTGCGCGCCTCGATCCCGGTGCGGACATGCTGGCGCGGATGCGGCAGGCCTTCTCGGCCGGCCTCACGCGCGAGGCCTGCCGAGGCTGTGAATGGAGCGGCCTGTGCAGCGCGGTGGCGTCAGGCGGATATCAGGGCGCGCGCCTGCGGCCCTCCGGTCTTCCGGGCACTCCTGACGCCGATGCGCCGGTTTCGGGCTGAAAGCCGTTCTTTGCCGGCATGGTTTGTTAATCGGGTGACCCGATTGTGAATTCGAGGCGGATTGAAGCGTGACCCCAAAAAGGCCATGCTTTTCTCCGAAAGATCGAATCTACGTCGATCCCGCTGACGCGGAGATGGCGCCTGGCTGAAAGGGATACGATGCAGCAGGGACGTGCGCGCTGGCTGACAAGGCTGGCACTTGTGACGGGCATGGCGATTTCGGCGCTGCCGGCCTATGCCAAGCAGACCACCGAACCGGTGAAGATTACATCTTTCTCGGGAGCCTATCTGGCTGCCCGGATCGCCGAGGGTGACAACGACCTGGATAATGCCATTGCCTACTACAAGCAGGCCCTGGCCTTCGATCCAAGCGATACGGGCCTGCAGCAGAGCCTGATGCTGTCGCTGATCGCGCAAGGCCGCTTCGACGAATCCCTTGTCTATGCCGACAAGCTCAAGGAAGTTCCCGACGTCGAACGGTTCTCGCGCCTGGCGCTGGCGGTCGATTCCTTCCACAAGAAGGATTTTTCCAAGGCGCAGTATTGGTTGAAGCTGTCGCTGGAATCCGATCTCGACCGGCTGATCTCCGGCGTCATGTCCGGCTGGGCCCAAGAGGGCGCCGGCGACCCCAGCGAGGCGATGGCATCCATCGACAAGCTGCAGGGGCCGGACTGGTTCGGCCTGTTCAAATCCTTCCACCGCGCGCTGATCGCCGACGCGTCCAACATGCCTGAGAAGGCCGACGCGATCTATGCCGCGACCATGCAGGACACCGCCGCCGGCAGCGCGGCTCCCGAAACATGGATGCGCAATGCGCAGGCCTATGCCTCGTTCCTGGCCCGCAAGGGCGACACGGCCAAGGCGGTATCGGTGCTCGATCAGGCCGAGGCGTTTTCGCCGGGCAAGCTGGAAATTGTCGCCTTGCGCGACAGGATCAGCAAGGGCGACAAGATCCCGCCCTTCATAGCCGGCCCATCCGACGGCGCCTCCGAGATATTGCTCGATCTGGCAACCGCGCTCAATCGCGGCGGCGGTGAGCCTTTCGTCAGGCTCTATCTGCAATATGCGCTGGCGCTGAAACCCGACAGCGATGCCGCCCTGGTGCAGCTTGCCGCCGTTTCCGAACAGCTGAAGGACGGCGAGGGGGCCATCGCGCTCTACCGACGGATACCGGATACCTCGCCGCTGAAGGAGCTTTCGGACTTACAGCTTGGCCTCAATCTGGCCGATCTCGATCGCCATGACGAGGCGATCACGCATCTGAAGGCCTTCGTCGATAAGCATCCCAACGACATGCGCGCCTATCTGGCGCTTGGTGGGGTCTATTCGTCGAAGGAGGATTTCCGTTCCGCCGCCAATCTCTACGACAAGGCCGTCGAGGCGCTGAAGACGCCGACCGCCGCCAACTGGAATATCTTCTACCAGCGGGGCATCGCCTATGAGCGGCTGAAGGAATGGCCGAAGGCCGAGCCGAATTTCCGCAAGGCGCTGGAATTGCAGCCCGACCAGCCGCAGGTGCTGAACTATCTCGGCTATTCCTGGGTCGACATGAATATGAACCTGAAGGAAGGCCTGGCGATGATACAGAAGGCCGTCGATCTCAGGCCGAGCGACGGTTACATCGTCGACTCGCTGGGCTGGGCCTATTTCCGCCTCGGCAGGTACGATGACGCGGTGCGCGAAATGGAACGCGCGGTGTCGCTGAAGCCGGAAGATCCGGTGCTGAACGACCATCTCGGCGACGCCTATTGGCGCGTCGGCCGCAAGCTGGAAGCCACCTTCCAGTGGAACCAGGCGCGCGACCTGAAGCCGGATCCCGACGTGCTTGCCGCCTTGCAGCAGAAGCTGATGAAGGGACTGCCGCCGATCGAGTCCAACACGGCGCAGGAAACCCCCAAGGTCAAGCCGGCACCGGCTGCGCCGAAGGGCTAAGATGAAATGATGTTGCTCGCGAACGGGGCCCTTGTCGGGCTCCGTTTTCGTTAGCAGCCGTGTCAGAACAGCTTGCGGTAGACGACGAAGCCCGAGCGTTCGCCGATCCTGTCGTAGAGCTTCATGGCGGTGTGATTGGTCTCGTGCGTCAGCCAGTAGACCCGGCCCGAACCGGCCGCCTGCGCCCGCTCGTAGACGCCCTCGATGAGAGCCCGGCCGATGCCCTTGCCGCGCAAGGTCTCGTCGGTGAAAAGATCCTGCAGATAGCAGTTCGGCGCGACCGCCGTGGTGCTGCGGTGGAAGAGGTAGTGCACGAGGCCGACGAGCCGTCCTTCACTTTCGGCAACCAGCGCATGCACCGGCTCATAGGCGTCGAAGAAGCGCGACCATGTCATGGCGGTGATCTCGCTTGCCAGCGCCGTCTCGCCCGAGCGCCCGTAAAACGCGTTGTAGCCGTCCCACAGCGGCAGCCATCGCGCGAAATCCTGGCGCGTGACAGGGCGGACGGTGATGGAGTTGGGCATGGCTGACCTGTTGTCTGGCGAGACGGAGTTGTGAGCGTTCACCAGAAGGCACGTGCTCATCGCCGGCAATGGGCCAGCCGCTCGCAAAGCTTTCGACATGCCTCGCGACGCCCGCGCCTTGCTTGACGCTTCGCCGCCGTGTCTCTAGGACGGGGCCGCAAGTCAGCCCTTGCAGCCGAGGCCACCGTGACGATTGAAATCCCCGCCCATATGCATCCCAGCCGCTCCTTTCAGGGGCTGATCCTGACTCTGCACAATTACTGGGCGGACTATGGCTGCGTGATCCTCCAGCCCTACGACATGGAGGTCGGTGCCGGCACCTTCCATCCGGCCACGACGCTGCGGGCGCTTGGACCGAGGCGCTGGAACGCCGCCTACGTCCAGCCTTCGCGCCGCCCCAAGGACGGCCGCTACGGAGAGAATCCGAACCGGCTGCAGCACTACTACCAGTATCAGGTGATCCTGAAGCCCAATCCGCCCAATCTGCAGGAGCTCTATCTCGGCTCTTTGGCGGCGATCGGCATCGACCCGCTGCTGCATGACATCCGCTTTGTCGAAGACGATTGGGAAAGCCCGACGCTGGGCGCCTGGGGCCTTGGCTGGGAATGCTGGTGCGACGGCATGGAGGTGTCGCAGTTCACCTACTTCCAGCAGGTCTGCGGCATCGAATGCGCGCCGGTTGCGGGCGAGCTCACTTATGGTCTGGAACGGCTGGCCATGTATGTGCAGGGCGTCGACAATGTCTACGACCTCAATTTCAACGGCCGCGACGGCGCCGACAAGGTCACCTACGGCGATGTCTTCCTGCAGGCCGAGCAGGAATATTCGCGTCACAATTTCGAATACGCCGACACGACGATGCTGCTGCGCCACTTCGACGATGCCGAGGCCGAATGCAAGGCACTGCTCGATGCCGGTGCGCCCGCATCGAACGACAATCTGCCTGTGCACCGCATGGTGTTTCCCGCCTACGACCAGTGCATCAAGGCCAGTCACGTCTTCAACCTGCTCGACGCGCGCGGCGTGATCTCCGTCACCGAGCGGCAGAGCTACATCCTGCGCGTGCGCAATCTGGCGAAAGCCTGTGGCGAGGCGTTCTTGAAGACGCAGGCCGGCGGATTGGCGGCCTGATCTCAGGCACCCTCCCTCATCAAATCGAGGGAAGCGTTGATCGGCGATAGAATCTGGCCGCTCGGGCCGGCTATTATGCGCAATGCTTGGCGCACGCCCGGCATCGAGAAGGCGCCATGGGCCTGAGCGGTGAAGCAGGCGCTGAGCGCCAGGATTTGCAAAAGTCTGGATACCGTTTTCATGGTCGTTCAGCCAATAGCTCTCTGCCTGAGCGTGGGTCGCTTCAGCGCTGCGTTCGGTTCATGGAAATCTTTGATCCAAGGACGGGTGGGATCATCCCGTCCCGACAGGACGCCCAAAATTTCTGGAAAGGGTGACAGCGGCCAGCCGAGTTGCTATGGCCTCTTTACCTCCCCCTGGATGGGGGAGGTCGCCGCGAAGCGGCGGGTGGGGGTGACAGCGCGACTTCTCATGCCGAAACTCGATCGGTTCAAACTGCGGTCGGTGCAACGGCTTCGTGCGGCGATGACCGACGAAGAACGCATCTTGTGGCGGCACCTATGGCGCATCCCGGTGGAAAGGCACTCATTTCGCAAGCAGGCGTCGGTCGGTATTTACTTCCCTGATTTCATCTCGCACCGCCTGAAGCTGATCATCGAGGTGGACGGCGCTCACCACAGTTTCGATCGTCAGCAACGACACGACGAAATTCGGACAAAATGGTTCGAAAGTCAGGGCTATCGTGTCATCCGTTTCTGGAACCACGAAATCAAAAACGAACTGGATTCCGTGCTCGATACGATCTATGCGGCGGTGGAAGAACGAAAATCAGACCTTCGCCCGTCAGACGCCGAAGGCGCTTGAGATTGAGACGCCGCCACCCCACCCCGGCGCTGACGCGCCGACCCTCCCCATCGAGGGGAGGGTGAGGAGCTATCCATGCCTGACCTGCTTCTAGAACTTCGCTCCGAGGAAATCCCGGCCCAGCCGCGCGCCCGCAGCGCCGGAGGCGCGAGGACGCGCGAACAGGAAAATGGCATGCGAGCGGAGGCACTCTGATGCCGGATCTTTTGCTCGAACTTCGCTCCGAGGAAATCCCGGCCGAGCCGCGCGCCCGCAGCGCCGGAGGCACGAGGACGCGCGAACAGGAAAATGGCATGCGGGCGGAGACACTCTGATGCCGGACCTTTTGCTCGAACTTCGCTCCGAGGAAATCCCGGCCCGCATGCAGCGCAAGGCGGCGGGCGATCTGAGGAAGATGCTGACCGACGGCCTGGTCGAGGCAGGGCTGACCTACGAGGCGGCGCGCGAGTACTGGACACCGCGGCGACTGGCGCTCGACATCAGGGGCCTGACCGCGCGCTCGAAGGATATCCGCGAGGAGATCAAGGGGCCGTCGACGACGGCGCCGGAACAGGCGGTCCAGGGCTTCCTGCGCAAGGCCGGGCTTTCCTCGGTCGCCGAGGCACACGTCCATTCCGACCCGAAGAAAGGCGATTTCTACGTCGCCCATGTCTCGAAGCCGGGCAGGGCGGCGGAAGAGATCATCGCCGGACTGGTGCCTGACATCATCCGCAATTTCCCGTGGCCGAAATCGATGCGTTGGGGGCCGGCCTCGGCCAAGCCCGGCTCGCTGCGCTGGGTGCGGCCGCTGCAATCGATCCTGTGCACCTTCGGTCCGGAAACCGAGGAGCCGGTCGTGGTCGATTTCGAGATCGACGGCATCCGTTCGGGCAATGTCACTTACGGCCACCGCTTTCACGCGCCCGGCGAAATCACCGTGCGCCGCTTCGACGATTATGTAAGCAAGCTGGAAGCGGCCAAGGTCGTGCTCGACGCCGACCGGCGCAAGGAGATCATCCTTGCCGATGCCCGCAACCTCGCTTTCGCCAACGGGCTGGATCTGGTCGAGGACGAGGGGCTTTTGGAAGAGGTGTCCGGGCTGGTGGAATGGCCCGTGGTGCTGATGGGCGCGTTCGAAGACGCTTTCCTGGCCATTCCGGCCGAGGTGATCCGCCTGACCATCCGCGCCAACCAGAAGTGCTTTGTGACATCGCGCCCAATCTCCCCCCTCGAGGGGGAGATGTCGGCGAAGCCGACAGAGGGGGTCGGCACGACGGGACGCGACTCCCTTTCGCACACAGAGGACGCCGGCGCTCCACATGAGACGACCCCCTCTGCCCTGCCGGGCATCTCCCCCTCAAGGGGGGAGATCAGCGAACTTTCCAACCGCTTCATCCTCACCGCCAATATCGAGGCTAGTGACGGCGGCAAGGAGATCGCCCACGGCAACGGCAAGGTGGTGCGCGCGCGCCTCTCCGACGCGCTCTATTTCTGGACGACCGACCAGGGCGATCTGCCTGATCTCGCTGAGCTCGAGGGGTCGGCGAAAAAGTTCGGGCTTGACCTGAAGAAGCCTCTCGACCAGCGCATCGCGCGCCTCGACCACCTCAATGTGACCTTCCATGCCAAGCTTGGCACGCAGGGCGCGCGCGTGGAGCGGATCAGGCGATTGGCGGAGGAACTGGCGCCGCTCGTCGGCGCCGATCCCGCGCTCGCCGCTCGCGCCGCGGTTCTCGCCAAGGCCGATCTGACCACCGAAGTCGTCGGCGAGTTCCCGGAATTGCAGGGCGCCATGGGCCGCAAATACGCGCTGCTCCAGCGTGAGCATCCGTCCGTGGCGGCAGCCATCGAAGAGCACTACAAACCGCAGGGGCCGTCCGATTACGTGCCGAGCGATCCGGTGTCGATCGCCGTCGCGCTCGCCGACAAGCTGGATACGCTTGTCGGCTTCTGGGCCATCGATGAAAAACCGACCGGCTCGAAGGATCCTTACGCGCTGCGTCGCGCTGCGCTCGGCGTGGTGAGGATTTTGGTCGAGAACCGCATTCGACTGGGGCTGACGATGATCTTCGGCAGCGCTTCCACGAACTACACGGTTGGCAACATAGATCAGGTCCGAGACCTTCTCGCCTTCTTCCACGACCGCCTGAAAGTCTACCTGCGCGATCAGGGCGCTCGCCACGACCTGATCGACGCTGTCATCACGCCGCAGTCGGATGACCTGCTGCAGATCGTACGCCGCGTCGAGGCGCTCGGCACTTTCCTCGACACCGAGAACGGCAAGAACCTGCTTGCCGGCACCAAGCGCGCGGCCAATATTTTGGCTGCCGAGGAGAAGAAGAAAACGGCGATCGCCGAAACCGTCGAGCCCGCGCTGTTCCGCGAGGATGCCGAGAAATCGCTGTTCGCGGCGGTGAATCAGGCCGAGAAGCAAGCCGGCGAAGCGATTCAAAACGAAGACTTTTCCGCCGCCATGCTGGCGCTTAGCGTTTTGCGCGAACCGGTTGATTCATTCTTTGAACGCGTTCTCGTGAATGATGAGGATCAGGCCGTGCGCGCCAATCGATTGGCGCTGCTCGCCCGCATCCGCGCGGCCACCGACCAGGTTGCGGATTTCTCCAAGATCGCGGGCTAAAGAGACTTCAGGCGGCGACACTCGTCCACGGCGCAAAAGCGGCCTGTCCGGCAATGGTGCCGGACGCCGGACCGACGTCAAGACAGCCGCTACTTGAGCTTGCCGACTCCAGGGACGGGCTGCTGCGCTGCCGCCGCCGGCGCGGCTGCCGGTGATGTCGCCGGGGTCTTCTGCCCATTCGCCGCCGGTGCCGTCGAAGCGGTGGCGGTTGCAGGGGCAGTGGCCGGCACCTTGGCCTGCGTGGGCGTCGAGAAGGCGCTGCCGACGATACCGCCGCGAATGATCATCGGGTTTTGCAGGAAGCCGTGCCGCGCCTCAGGCGCGTTCGGGATCGCCGCCACCTTTTCATAGGTGACGTCAGGTTCACCGAGCGCGGTGACCGACCGCATATCGCCTGCCTTGGCAGCATCGGCTGCCTCCAGCGTGACAATGGACGGCGTTGCGGACGGCGCGCCGGGAAAGACCAGGGAGGAAGCCTGGGCCCCGCCGGCCATCGCCGCCAGAGTGATAGCAAGCGTTCCCCAAATACGCACAGACACGATGAAAGCTCCCCATTACCCGGAAGCCGCACGATAGCGGGTCGGAATTGATGCCGGCTTTCACGGAACCGTAGCATTTTAGGGATTGGTGAATCGCCAAGGGACGGGCTTGCCCCTTGGACGCCATCGTACTACGCAGCCGACATTCGTGAGGTGACGAGAGTGGCTGAAATTCTTGCCGTCGGCGAGGCGATGGAACGGGCATTGGCGCTGCTTGAAAGCGGCGAGGTGGTCGCCATTCCGACCGAGACCGTCTATGGGCTCGCCGGCGACGCCACCAACGGCGTTGGCGTGGCGCGCATCTTCGAGGCCAAGGGGCGGCCGCGCTTCAACCCTCTGATCGCCCATATCGCCGATATGGAGATGGCCGAGCGCATCGCTGTGTTCGATCCGCTGTCGAGGAAATTGGCGCTTGCGTTCTGGCCAGGTCCTTTGACGCTGGTGCTGCCGCAGCGGCCCGGCAACGGCACCCATCCTTTGGTCACCGCCGGGCTCGACACGATCGCCTTGCGCATGCCGAGGGGCTTTGGCGGCGACCTGATTGCAAGGCTCGGCCGGCCGCTTGCGGCCCCCAGCGCCAATTCCTCCGGCAGGATCAGCGCGACGACGGCGCAAGCCGTGGCGGCTGATCTCGGCGCACGCATAAAGCTGGTCGTCGATGGCGGGGCGACGCCGGTCGGGCTGGAATCGACCATCGTCAAGGCCGAAGAGGGGAAATTGCGTCTGCTGAGGCCCGGCGGGATTGCCGCCCAGGAAATCGAGGCGGTCGTCGGCATGGAGTTGTTGCGCGGCGCCGACGCCGGTGTCGAGGCGCCGGGCATGCTTGCCTCGCACTATGCGCCTGACGCCGCGGTGCGGCTCAACGCCGGGACCGTCGGCGAAGGCGAGGCGCTGCTGGCCTTCGGCAAACGTCGCGCCGAAGGCTGGCAAAACGCGGCCGCCTGCCTCAATCTGTCCGAGGCTGGCGACCTGCGCGAAGCGGCGAGCAATCTTTTCGCCTACATGCAGCAACTCGATCGCAGCGGCGCGCGGATCATCGCCGTCGAACCGGTTCCCTTCGACGGGCTCGGCGAAGCGATCAACGATCGGCTTTCGCGGGCCGCCGCGCCGCGTGACAATAGCTTGCCGCCAACATAGTTTCGCGCACATGACCGACATCGCCGAGATTCCCGACACCGCTCTCATCGACCGCTTCGCGGCGATCGTCGGTGAGAAATACGCGCTGCGCGACCAGCGCGATATAGCACCCTACATCACCGAACGGCGCGGGCTGTGGCATGGCGCGACATCGCTTGTGCTGCGGCCAGGCAGCGTCGAGGAGGTCAGCCGGATCATGCGGCTGGCGACCGAGACGGCAACGCCGGTCGTGCCGCAAAGCGGCAATACCGGACTGGTCGGCGCCCAGGTGCCGGACAACTCCGGCCGCGAGATCGTGCTGTCCCTGTCGCGGCTGAACCGCATCCGCGAGATCGATGTCTTGTCCAACACCGTGACGGCGGAGGCCGGCGTCATCTTGCAGACGTTGCAGGAAGCGGCCGATGCCGCCGACCGGCTGTTTCCACTGTCGCTGGCCGCGCAGGGCTCCTGCCAGATCGGCGGTAACCTTTCCTCCAATGCAGGCGGCACCGGCGTGCTGGCCTATGGCAATGCGCGCGAGCTTTGCCTGGGCGTCGAGGTGGTGCTGCCGACGGGCGAGGTGTTCGACGATCTGCGCAAGCTGAAGAAGGACAATACCGGCTACGACCTCAAGAATCTGTTCGTCGGCGCCGAAGGCACGCTCGGCATCATCACCGCCGCCGTGCTGAAACTGTTCCCGAAGCCGAAAGGTCGCGAGGTTGCGTTCGTCGGCCTGCCGTCGGCCGAGGCGGCGCTGTCGCTGTTCAGCCTGGTGACGGACCGCGCCGGCGCCGCGCTCACCGCCTTCGAGCTGATCGGCAAGCGGCCCTACGATTTTACGCTGGCGCATGCCCAGGGCGTGGTGCGGCCGCTGGCGCAGGATTGGCCGTGGTATGTGCTGATGCAGATCTCGTCCGGCCGTTCGCCGGAGGATGCCAGGGCCCTGATCGAGGACGTGCTCGGGGCCGGGCTGGAACAGGAAATCGTCGGCGATGCGGTGATCGCGGCCAGCCTCGCCCAGGGCGATGCCTTCTGGAATTTCCGCGAGGTGTTGCCCGATGCGCAGAAGCCCGAGGGCGCCTCGATCAAGCATGACATTTCGGTGCCGGTGGCATCGATCCCACGTTTCATCGAAGAGGCCGCCGGCGCGGTGGCTTCGGTCAGCCCCGGAGCGCGCGTGGTCTGCTTCGGCCATATGGGCGACGGCAATCTCCACTATAACATCTCGCGGCCAGTTGACGGCGACGACCAGGCGTTCCTCGATCTCTACCACCCCATGAACAAGGCCGTGCACGACGTCGTGCGCTCCTTCCACGGCTCGATCTCGGCCGAGCACGGCATC
This sequence comes from Mesorhizobium sp. B2-2-4, assembly GCF_006442375.1. Lineage (NCBI taxonomy): Bacteria > Pseudomonadati > Pseudomonadota > Alphaproteobacteria > Hyphomicrobiales > Phyllobacteriaceae > Mesorhizobium > Mesorhizobium sp. B2-2-4. Next base: position 397,286 of record NZ_VFWB01000002.1, read on the forward strand.
GGCCAGTTGAAGCGGGACGAACTGATCGCCACCGCCCCGCCGATGGCGATAGACCTGATGCGCAGGGTCAAGCAGGCCTTCGACCCGGCCGGCATCATGAATCCTGGTAAGGTTATCTGATCCTTTCGGATTCAAGCGCTCGGTCGCATTCCGATAACCATCCCCGTGATCAGCAAAATTTAACCGACTTTCTTAAGCGCGGCGGTAAGGAGGCCGCGCTACTGTTTCCCCATAACGAGGCCGGGAAAACTGGCCCGGAGAGAACCGGACACCGGCTCTCAGGAGAAACAGGAAGGCATTCAATGAACACTGGACTGAAGCCAGTCTGGGCGGGACGCAACATGCGCCTCGACCCATTCCGCCTGCCGCAGGTGGTAAGCTACGCCACGCGCGACGACTATGGCGACGTGACCTTCACCATCGACCACCGTGGCGCCGTGATCCGCCGCCTGCTCGAGATGAGCGGCGTACCGGCGATCATCGCTCTGCCCGCCAATGCGTTCCGCGGCGTTGCCGCCCGCGCGATGGAGGACCCGGAAGGTAACGTCACGGTGACTTTGGAACTCCTGCACAATGATCCGATGCTGTCGGTGCCGCTGCTGGTGGCCGACGATCTCGACGACGTCGCCGCCGACTGGCGCGCCTGGGCCGACGCCTATCGCCTGCCGATGCTGTTGATCGAATCGGACGGCATCGCCCGCACGCTGGAGGAATCGCTCGGCGCGGCCATCAAGACGCTGCCGCCGCAGGATCGCCGCAAGGGCCGCGTTTCGACCATGCGCCGCCCGCGCTTCCTCGCCCGCCGCAGGGCGGGTGACCTCGGTCTCAGGCTGGTGATCGGCGGCGAGGAGATCATCGCGCGCGAATAGGCTGAAATTCTGTCTGGAAGGCTGGCGCCGGCTGCCGCCACCTTCTCTCCGTAAACGGGGAGAAGGGAAAGAAAACTATACCAGCGGCTTCAGCGCCACCCACAGCGCGCCGCCGATGAGGCCGAGGAAGATCAGCCAGCCGACCTGGTTGTTCGACCTGAACAGCCGCAGGCATTGATCCGGATTGTCGATATCCAGCACCAGGATCTGCCGCGCCATGTGGGCGCCGGCGGCGATAAGTCCGGCCAGAGCCACGACAGGGGCCTGCGCCGAAGCGAAGGCGATGGCGAAGCAGACAAGCGCGCCGCCATAAAGCCCGACCAGCCACGATTTGGTATTGTCGCCGAACAGGCGCGCGGTCGAGCGTACGCCCACGATGGCGTCGTCTTCCTTGTCCTGGTGCGCATAGATCGTGTCGTAGCCGATCACCCACAGGATCGAGCCGAGATAGAGCATGACGGCCGGCCCGTCCAGGTCGCCGAACTCAACCGCCCATCCCATCAGCGCGCCCCAGGAAAAGGCAAGGCCGAGAACCAGTTGAGGCCAGTTGGTGATCCGTTTCATGAATGGATAGATGGCGACGATGGCCAGCGAACAGACGCCGAGCAGGACGGCGAAGCTGTTGAACTGCAAGAGCACGGCAAGTCCGACCAGTGCCTGCAGGATGAGAAACAGCCATGCCCCCCGCCGCGTGACCTTGCCCGACGGAAGCGGCCGCGAGCGCGTGCGCTCGACCTGATTGTCGATGTCCTCGTCGGCCAGATCATTATAGGTGCAACCGGCGCCGCGCATGGCGATGGCGCCGGCCAGGAACAGCACGAGATACAAGGGCGCCGGCAGCAGCGAAGGCAGCGGATTGCCCGGGCGCGGATAGGCGCTGGCCGCGAGAGCCGCGGACCACCAGCACGGCCACAGAAGCAACTGCCAGCCGATCGGCCTGTCCCATCGGGCAAGCTGCGCATAGGGCCATATCGGCCGCGGCAGCACGCGGTACACCCAATGGCCGTTCGGCGCGTCGGCGACGCGGCCCTGGGCTGCTTTCGACTGAACCGTTTCCATGAACGATGGAGTGGCAGCAGCCGCGCAAACCGTCAAGCGGCGAGCAGGGCAGTGGCATTCGTCAGCGCTTCAGGAGGCGAAGATGTCGCGGGCGGAGAACCAGCTCTTTGCCACGTCGACGAAGGCCAGCACGGCATTGGGCAGGCGCTGGTGCGTGTCATGGGTGAGGAGGATGCGCTGCATGGGCAGCGGATCGGAAAGCGGCTTGCAGACGAGAGGCAAGCCGTCATAGCTGCGGTCGCCATGCGGCCTCGTGTAACTGACGGCGACGCCGAAGCCGTTGGCCACCATGCTGCGCTGGAGTTCGAACGAGCTTGTCTGCCTGTCGGCGACCGGCGACAGGCCACGGCTGCGGAACAGGTCCAGCATGTGCTGCCAGCTATGCGGCTGGTCCGTCGTGATCAGCGGATAGGCGGCCAGATCGGCCAGGCTGACATCGGGACGATCCGCCAGCGCGTGTCCAGCCGGCAAAAGCGCGTGCGGCCTGAGCTCATGCAGCAGGATGCGGGCGAAATGCGAAGGCAGCCCAAGATCATAGGTGAGCCCGAGGTCGACGGCGGCATCGCCGAGCCGCCGCCCGAGCGTCTCGAAGGTCTCGTCGCGCACGATCACCGCAACCTCCGGATGGCGTTCCGAGAAGGCGCGGATCAGAGCCGGCGCGAAATAAGGCGCCAGATCTTCGAAGCATCCGAGCACCAGTTCGCCGCCGAGCATCGATTTGCGCGATCCGAGACCGATGAGCTCGTCCGTCTCGGCAAGGACCTGTTTCGCCTTGGCCACCACGGCGCGGCCGAAGGATGTCAGCGAAACGCCGCTTCCGCGCTGGCGCACGAAGAGTTTCTGGCCGAAATCCTGTTCGACCGCGTCGATGGCCACCGAAATGGACGGCTGTGAAACGTTCAACGCCCTAGCCGCGCGGGTAACGCTGCCATGGCGAGCGACGGCAACCAGATAGCGCAATTGCGTGAGGGTAGGGCCCATAGAGTATAACTATATGACGGATCAGAAGTTATTATTTTACTAAATGAAAGAGAGTTGCGATAGTGGCATCGATCCCTGAAAGGAGAATGCCATGGCTTCCCAGACCGCACCTCGCGCGATCGACACAGGCTTGATCGATGCGCGGACAATAGCGGATTACCAGTGCGACGGCGCTGTCTGCATCCGCGGCGCTTTCAAGGACTGGGTCGAAACGATCGCCGCCGGCATCGAGCGCAACATGCAAAACCGCAGCGCCACCGCCTCGGACATCGCCAACGGCCGCGGCAGCTTCTTCGACGACTACTGCAACTGGGGACGCATTCCCGAATTCGTCAAGCTGGTCCGCGAATCGCCGGCGGCCGAACTGGCGGCCGCGGTGATGCGGTCGCGCACGGCGCAGTTCTTCCACGATCATGTCCTTGTCAAGGAACCGGGCACCCAGAAGCCGACGCCCTGGCATCAGGACATCCCCTATTATTTCGTCGACGGCCGGCAGACGGTGAGCTTCTGGATCCCTATCGACCCTGTAAAGGAGGCAACGCTGCGGCTGATTGCCGGCTCGCACAAATGGGACAAGATGATCCTGCCGGTGCGTTGGCTCGACGACAGCAATTTCTATGCCGACGAGGGCGACTACCTGCCGGTGCCGGATCCAGACACGGACCCCTCGCTGGAGGTGCTTGAATGGGAAATGGAGCCGGGCGATGCTATCCTGTTCGATTTCAGGACAGCGCATGGCGCACGCGGCAACCTCACTGCGGCGCGGCGGCGGGCGCTATCGCTGCGCTGGGTCGGCGACGATGCCCATTATGTCGAACGGCCGGGGCGCACCTCGCCGCCCTATCATGGCCATGGCATGCAGCCGGGGCAGAAGCTGCGCGAGGACTGGTTCCCGATCGTCTTCCAGAGCTGAGGCGCTTGCCCGAAATCGGCGGCGGAGGACGCCGCCGATTTTCTGGCAGGGGTAACGTTCCCGTGCGCAATTTCGACCAAATCGCCCGGATGCCTTGACCCGTCGTCCAGAGAGCAATAGCGGGTTCTTTGGAAGATTACAGGCATCAAGAGGTGGCCATGAACGTTCTTCTTCTCGGCTCCGGCGGCCGCGAACATGCGCTCGCCTGGAAGATCGCCGCGTCGCCGTTGCTGACCAAGCTCTATGCTGCGCCCGGCAATCCTGGCATGGGCCGCGAGGCGGAGCTGGTCAAGCTCGACATCGCCGATCATTCCGCTGTCGCCGCCTTCTGCAAGGACAAGCAGATCGGCCTCGTCGTGGTCGGGCCGGAAGGGCCGCTGGTGGCCGGCATATCAGACGATCTGCGTGGCTGGGGCATCCGCGTCTTTGGCCCGTCGCGTGCGGCGGCGCGGCTCGAAGGATCGAAGGGCTTCACCAAGGATCTCTGCGCCAGATATGACATCCCCACCGCCACCTATGGCCGTTTCTCAGACCTGGCATCGGCCAAGGCCTATGTCGAGAAGATGGGCACGCCGATTGTCATCAAGGCCGATGGCCTTGCCGCGGGCAAGGGCGTCACGGTCGCAATGACGATGGATGAGGCGCTGGCCGCGCTCGACGCCTGTTTCGACGGCTCTTTCGGCACGGCCGGCGCGGAAGTGGTGATCGAGGAGTTTCTGACCGGCGAGGAGGCCAGCTTCTTCTGCCTGTGCGACGGCACTACAGCACTGCCCTTCGGCACCGCGCAGGATCACAAACGCGTCGGCGACGGTGATGTCGGCCCCAACACCGGCGGCATGGGCGCCTATTCGCCGGCCCCGGTAATGACGCCGCAGATGGTAGAGCGCACCATGCGCGAGATCATCGAACCGACCATGCGCGGCATGGCTTTAACGGGTGCATCCTTCGCCGGCATTCTCTTCGCCGGGCTGATGATAACGGACGAAGGGCCGAAGCTGATCGAATACAACACCCGCTTCGGCGACCCCGAATGCCAGGTGCTGATGATGCGGCTGAAGGACGACCTGCTGGTGCTGCTCAATGCCGCCGTCGATGGCCAGCTCGCGCACATATCGGCGCGCTGGAGCGACGAGGCGGCACTGACCGTCGTCATGGCCGCGAGGGGCTATCCCGGCACGCCCGAAAAAGGCTCGGTCATTCGCGGGCTCGATGAGGCTGCCAGCCAGGGCGCCCAGATTTTCCATGCCGGTACCGCCATCAATGGCGGTGCGCTGGTCGCCAACGGCGGTCGCGTCTTGAACGTCACCGCGGTCGGCGCGACTGTCGGCGAGGCGCAGGAGAAGGCCTATGCCGCGCTCGACCGTATCGATTGGCCGCAGGGCTTCTGCCGCCGCGACATTGGCTGGCAGGCCGTGGCGCGCGAAACGGCAGGAGCAAGCTGACCGCAAGCATCCGGTCGCGCGCTTTCAGCGTTTGCCCCGGTCGAGTTCGGTAGAAGCGGTGCTCACCGGGTCCGCCGCCGCAGCGAAGGCGGCTTCGAGTTGCGCTGGAGTGCGCTGCCCGGTGCGCTTCCAGGCGACATATTGGACGATGCCGAAGATCGGCCGCCGCGGCACCGTCTTCACGACAGGCATGCGGAACCCGTCGCGGAATTTCGACCAGCGCGAACCAAGCACCGCGACCATTTCCCCGAAACTCGGCGGCGTCGCCACATCGGCGTAGATGAGGGTGGTCTTGCCGGCCAAAGCGGCTTCGCGCGAGAGCGGCACCGGTACGCTGGCGAGATAATCCGCCGGCACGTCGATCAGCCCGCCGAACGGCCATTGCTGGCGCAGCGTGGCGGCATTTGTCGGCGCGACGTTGACGTCGATGTCGTCCGGCGTCCCGGCTACCCTGTAGGGGCAACGGAAGCGGCCGCAATTGGCCTGGGCCGAAAACTGCCAGAGCGCATAGCCTTGCCAGTTGCCGATGGGAAAATGCACGTCGATGTCAGGCTTGTAGCGCGCATACCAGAGCGGCAGCCGCGACAGCAGCCCATATTTGTAGCTTTTGTCGGCGATATACTGGGCGGTCTTGCCATTGGTGTAGAGTACCGGGAAGCGGCCGATGCGCCGATGCACCTGGCGCACGAACGCCTCGGCGTCGTCGAGCGACATCCATTGCGCGGGATCGATGCCTTCGATGTCGAGGGCCATGAGGTCGTCCGGCGCGGGATCAGCGAAATCGAGGAAATTATTGGCCTGCTCGACCGGATTGCCGGGGCGGGCGAGGTGATAGGCGCCCCATTTCAGGCCGAGCGCCTTGGCCACGACCTTGCGCGTCTGGAACAGTTCGCGTGTCACCGCATGGCGCTTCCACAGCGCCTTGCAGAGTTTGACCTCGGTATCGTCTCCGGAGCAGGAATAGGGCGGCGACATGCCGTCGGAGGCTTTGTTGATGAAGCCGACGACGCGCTTGTCCGTGGCAAGCTGCGCCCAGTCGATGGAATTGTATTCGTAGGCATCGACGACAAGCGCCCGGTCGGCACTTTTCCACGGCTCGGAGAAATCCGAGGCCCTTGCCGCCGGTGTCAGCGCCATCATCGCCGCGAGAGCGATCGCTGGGCGGCGAAGAAGATGCGCCGTTCTCTTCAAACAGGAATCCCCGTTGATCAAAGGCAAATCCTGGACCGCTATGGTTAAGGATTCGCTTTCAAGGCAATGCGGTCCGTCAGCCGAACAGCTTCAATGCCGTCGCTACTGATAGGAACAGCGACAACCGCCGGTCTTGAAATGGCCTGAAACCATATTTGCAATAGAAGGCGGCGGCCATGTCGTCCTTTGCGTCGACGATCAGTGCGAAGGAAGCAGGAGCAGCTTGGGCGCAGCGCCGAAGTGCATCCACGATCAGTATCGATCCTACTCTTTGTCCCTGATATCGGGTATCGACTGCCAACCTTCCGATCAATATGGCGGGCAGGACCGGGTAACGCGGTAGGCGTCTTGTCAGGTCTTCCGGCAGAGAAGTGATGGGCACACTTGACGCTGCAAGAGTGTAGTATCCGGCAATGAGATCGACATCACGGTCCGCGGCGACAAAGCAGTTGCTAACTCGGCGTTTGACGTCCTGGCTTGCCAACTCGTGTAGATATTGGCCGAGTGCCAGCACGCCACAGCTGAATGCCTTACGATCATACGATCCGCCCAGCGGCTCGATGATCAAGCCTAGACTCACCGGGATTCGACGACAACTCGCTTGTAGGCGTCGGCGGCTTTGCGCAGCGCTTCATTAGGTTCGGGCGGATTGAGAATGGCCTCTACCAGAGCGAGCTGATCCTCGATGGACAGGCGGATGATAGCGATCTCCTCAATGGTGCGTTGTGCAGCTTCCTGCGCTGCGGAGACCACGAAGTCGCTGACGCTGCGGCCCTGGATTTCGGCGGTACGTTTCACCACACTCAGCATATCCGGGGATATCCGAGCTTCGAGACGGGAGGTACGGGTCAGTTGGTTTGTCATTTCGATCACCTCTAGCACGGTATGTACGGGAATACATATCAAGTGCGACGGTCAGCGCGGCCGAATGGCTGAACTTCAAACGGATCCGGCGCGGGCTGTTGCGGCAGCGTGCCTTCGGCCGCGCGTTTGCGATGATGGGCGAGCGAGCATTTCGGCGAGCACAATATACCGCGATCCGACCAATAGGCGGCGCCGTTTTCCAATTCACCGTGATAGTATGAGAACCCCGCCGCCCGGTAGGGCAGGCCGCACTCGATACAACGGTAGGCGTCAGGTCTGGCAAGCATGAGTTGGTTTCCAGTCGGCTGGTTCTGGTCTGTTGCCGGTCGATTTTGACCCGGCGTCCATCGCATTTAATACGAGCCGGCGCGATTACAAAATCAGCGTGACAAAATTTGACGTTTACGTAAAAAGAAGATGGGCGATCGCCCAAAGGCGAATACGGTGTGTGGCAAGCAGGTCCCACTCAGGTCCTAGGATCAGCCTGGCCGATGCATCAGGAGGAGCGAGCGGCATGTATCTGGCACCGGTCGAGGACATCGCGTTCACCCTCAAGCATGTGGCCGGCCTGAAGCCTGCCCTCGATGACGGCACGTTCGGCGATCTCGGCGAGGATCTCGTCGACGCCGTTCTTAGCGAGGCCGGCCGCTTCGCCACCGAAGAGGTCGCGCCGCTCTACAAGATCGGCGACGAGCACGGCGCGGTGCTGAAGGACGCGGCAGTGACCATGCCGCCGGGCTGGAAGGAACTTTATCGCCGCTGGATCGACGGCGGCTGGAACGCGCTCTCCGGCCCGGAAGGATATGGCGGGCAGGCGCTTCCGACCATGCTCGGCGTCGCCGCGCTCGAAATGTGGAATTCCGCCGCCATGGCCTTCGGCATTGGCCCGACGCTGACCATGGGTGCGGTCGAGGCGCTCGACAAGCACGCTTCGGAAGAGCTCAAGGCCAAGTATCTCGCAAAGCTCGTCTCCGGCGAGTGGATGGGCACGATGAACCTGACTGAGCCGCAGGCCGGCTCGGACCTCGCTGCCTTGCGCACGCGCGCCGAACCGGCCCGCGACGGCACCTACCGCATCTTCGGCCAGAAGATATTCATCACCTATGGCGAGCATGATCTCACCGACAATATCGTCCATCTGGTACTGGCGCGGCTGCCTGACGCGCCTGCGGGCACGCGCGGCATCTCGCTCTTCCTGGTGCCGAAATTCCTGGTCGGCGCGGACGGCTCGCCTGGCGCACGCAACGACGTCTTCTGTTCGGGCCTCGAGCACAAGCTCGGCATCCATGCCTCGCCGACCTGCACCATGATCTATGGCGACGGTTTTCAGGGCGCCAAGCCCGGCGCCATCGGATGGCTGATCGGCGAGGAGAACAAGGGGCTGGCCTGCATGTTCACCATGATGAACAATGCCCGCCTCGCCGTCGGGATGCAGGGCGTGGCGGTCGCGGAAGCCGCGACCCAGAAGGCGATCGCCTATGCCAATGAGCGCCGCCAGGGCAAGGCGGCGGATTACGCCGGCGCCGGCATGGCGCCGATCGTCCATCACCCCGACGTGCAGCGCAATCTCCTGACCATGAAGGCGCTGACGCAGATCGCGCGGGCGATCAGCTATTCCTGTGCCCATGCCATCGACCTGGCGCGCGTATCGTCTGGTGACCAGGCGGCGCATTGGCGCGACCGGGCCAACCTGTTGACGCCGCTTGCCAAGGCTTTTTCCACCGATATCGGCGTCGAGGTCGCCTCGCTTGGCGTCCAGGTCCATGGCGGCATGGGTTTCATCGAGGAGACGGGGGCTGCGGCACTCTATCGCGACGCCCGCATCGCGCCGATCTACGAGGGCACCAACGGCATCCAGGCGATCGATCTGGTGACCCGAAAACTGCCGCTGGGCGGCGGCGAGCATGTGCACGGCTTCATCGCCGAGCTTGCCGCTGTCGCCGGCGCCGTGCGGACATCGAATCTCGAAGGGTTTGGCCATACGGCCGATGCTCTCGACCGCGGGCTCGACGATCTGACGCAAGCGACACGTTTCCTGCAAAAACTGTCGGCCGATGGCCGGACTGGCGAGGCGCTTGCCGGCGCGACACCCTATCTCCGGCTGGTCTCGCTTGCAGCCGGCGGCGCCTACTTGGCGCGGGGCGCCGTTGCCGATCACGGCCGCGTCGCCCTTTGCCGCTTTTTCGCCGAAAACCTGCTCGGCGAGACAAGTGCCTTGAAGGAGCGCGTTGTCGACGGCGCCGCAAGCCTCGCCGCTGCCGGCAAGACATTGATTTCCGCCTGACGTTCACAAGGAAAGAACCGTGACAGACCATATCCTCGTCGAGCGCCAGGGCGCCATCCAGATCATCCGCATAAACCGCCCGGACAAGAAGAACGCGCTGACGCGCGCCATGTACGCCAAGATGTCGCAAACCTTGGCCGAAGGGGATGCGGATCCGGCAATTCGCGTCCATGTCTTTCTCGGCGTGCCCGGTGCCTTCTCCTCCGGCAACGACCTCGCCGATTTCATGGTCGTCGCCACTGGCGGCGAAGGCGGCACGGAAGTCTGGGATTTCCTGATGGCGCTGGCCAGGGTCGCAAAACCCATCGTCTCCGGTGTCGACGGCATCGCGGTCGGCATCGGCACCACGCTCAATTTGCACTGCGACCTGACCTTCGCCACGCCGCGCACCGTGTTCAGGACACCCTTCGTCGACCTCGGCCTTGTGCCCGAAGCGGGATCGAGCCTGCTGGCGCCGCGCATCCTGGGCCAGCAGGGCGCGTTCGCGCTGCTCGGCCTTGGCGAAGGCTTCTCGGCCGAACGCGCCAAGGCCGCTGGTCTGATCTACGAAGTTGTCGAGGAAGGAGCGCTGGAGGCGTCGGTTCTGGCGGCCGCCGGCCAGATCGCCGCCAAGCCGCCGCAGGCGCTCAGGATCGCGCGCGACCTGATGCGCGGCTCTCGCGAGGACCTCGTCGCCCGCATCAACGTGGAAAGCGAGCATTTTCGCGAGCGGCTGAAATCGGACGAAGCCCGCGCTGCACTGACGGCATTCATGACCAGAAAAAAATAGTTCGGCCCCCGCCTCCCTTAGATGGGGAGGTCGGCCCGCAGGGTCGGGTGGGGTGGAGCGCCGACCTATCCCGCGTGCCTCGGTCGCCACTGGCCAGCCCGGGCTAGGCGCAGTGAGGATGTCGGCGCTAGTTTACAAACTCAGGGATAAAGCCGCGTCTTCTCCCAACCGCCCCCGGCATTGCGCGAAAACACCACGCGGTCATGCAGCCGAAACGGCCTGTCGTGCCAGAACTCGATCGTCTTCGGCACGATGCGGAAACCCGACCAGTGTTTTGGGCGCGGAATCTCGCCGATGGCGTAGCGGGCCGTGTATTCGGCCACCGCCTTTTCCAGCGCGAACCGGCTTTCCAGCGGCCGCGACTGTTTCGAGGCCCAGGCGCCGATGCGGCTGCCGCGCGGCCGTGTCGCGTAATAGGCGTCGGCCTCGGCATCGCTGACGATCTCCACCGGCCCGCGCACGCGCACCTGGCGGCGCAGCGATTTCCAGTGGAAGCACATCGCCGCCTTCATGCTGCCTAGGATCTCCCGGCCCTTGGCGCTTTCGAAATTCGTGTAGAACACAAAGCCGCTCTCATCGAAGCCCTTGAGCAGCACCATCCGCACATCCGGCATGCCCTCGGCATCGACGGTTGCCAACGCCACGCCGTTGGGGTCGTTCATTTCGCTTTTGGTGGCGTCGTCCAGCCATGCGGCAAAAAGGCGAAACGGCTCGGCGGCCTCGGTAAAGTCACCGCTTGTTAACTCAGTCTCACTCATAGTTTTTCTCAAATTTTCATCAAACAGGGGAGGTTGCCGATTGTCGCGTATCGCGCAAGCTTTTGACAGCAGGCAAGGCAGCCTATTTGCTTCAGCCAGCGCCAAAGCCGCGATCGTGATGATTGCCTTGCCGCTTGCCGCATGTGGCGCGGGCGGCTTCAGCCTGCAAAAAGCCGAGGTCGATCGCTCGATCCTGACCGGCAGCATTTCGGCTCCAGCCGCGTCGGCCGATTCGGACCGCGATTCCGACCAGACGACGATCGGCAACGCGGTGTCCTCCGCCGACATCGAGCAGCTCGGCGGTCAAGCCGTGCCGTGGGCCAATGCCGGTACGGGTTCGCGCGGCTCCATCACCGAACTGGCGGAATTGAAGGATGGGGGTCAGACCTGCCGCCGCTTCAAGGCTTCGCGCGAAAGCTTTGACGGCGTTGCCATGTTCGCGGGCGAACTTTGCCTGGCCAGCGCCGGCGGCTGGCGCATGCAGGACTTCAGGGCGCTTTGAGCTTCCACCTTTGAATAACGTCCAGCACTGGAATTTCTTCCTATGCGAGCGCATATAAGAGGCGACTATGGACTCACTCTTTCTCCAGGGCAGGAAGCATGCGCGACCCCTATGAGGTGCTGGGCGTTGCAAAGAACGCATCGGCCAAGGACATAAAATCGGCGTACCGCAAACTCGCCAAGAAGCATCATCCGGACCAGAATCCGAATGATCCCAAGGCGAAGGACCGTTTTGCCGCGGCCAATCAGGCCTATGAGATCGTCGGGGACGAGAAGACCCGCGCCGCTTTCGATCGGGGCGAGATCGACGCCGACGGCAAGCCGCGTTTCCAGGGCTTCGAGGGCGCCCCCGGTGGCGGTGACCCCTTCGCCGGTTTTCGCCGCCAGCAGCAGGGAGCCGGCGGTTCGCGATTCGAGTTCCGCTCCGGACGCCCTGGCGGCGATCCGTTCGATGGCAACAGCGATATCTTCAGCCAGATTTTTGGCGACGTCTTCTCCGGCTCGCGCGGCCCCGGCCAAAGCGGGGCAGGAATGGGTGACCGCCGCCAGCCGGCAACCGCCCCCGACCTCAATGTCACGCTCGACGTTACCATCGAGGAAGCGGCGAACGCTGAAAAGGTCACGGCGATGTTCCCTGACGGCCGCAAGGTGGCGGTCAAGCTGCCGGCCTATGTCGAGGACGGGCAGACCATCCGGCTGAAGGGGCAGGGCGAGCAAGGGCCGGGCCAGCCCGGCGACGCGTTGGTCAAGATCCGCTTCCGCCGGCATCCGCGCTACCGCCTGGAGGGCCGCGACCTGCATGCCGATTTGCCGGTGGGGCTGGCCGATGCCGTGCTTGGCGCCAAGGTGGCCGTAGAAACGCCGACCGGCAAGCTCGCGGTCAACGTTCCCGCCTGGTCGAGTTCGGACAAGGTCCTGCGCCTGAAGGGCAGGGGCCTGCCGGAAAAGGCCGGCGGCCACGGTGATCTCTACGCCCATGTGCGCATCATGCTGCCAGAAGGCGGCGACAGCGCGCTCGAAGGGCTGTTGCGCAGCCAAAAAGGCTGATTGGCGGCTCTTGTCCCCGAACTGTCCCGTTTGAGCGCTTGAAGGGGCTCTGTGCCTGTGCGATAGGGCTCTCCACAAATAAGAAATCTTGCGGAGAGCACGCATATGGCGGGTGGACAGGGCCTGATGGCCGGCAAACGCGGCCTGATCCTCGGCGTCGCCAACAACAGGTCGATCGCCTACGGCATCGCCAAGGCATGCGTCGACCACGGCGCCGAGATCGCGCTGACCTATCAGGGTGAAGCGTTCAAGAAGCGGGTCGAGCCACTGGCCGCGGAACTCGGCGCCTTTGTCGCCGGCCATTGCGATGTAACTGATCCGGCGAGCCTCGACGAGGTTTTCGCCAATGTCGCCAATCATTGGGGCAAGCTCGACTTCCTCGTCCATGCCATCGCTTTTTCCGACAAGGACGAACTGACCGGCCGCTATGTCGAGACGACGCGCGATAATTTCCTGCGCACGATGGACATTTCGGTCTATTCCTTCACCACCATCGCCAAGCGCGCCGAGGCGCTGATGACCGATGGCGGTTCGCTTTTGACGCTGACCTATTACGGCGCCGAAAAGGTGATGCCGCATTACAACGTCATGGGCGTCGCCAAGGCCGCACTCGAGGCCAGCGTGCGCTACCTCGCCGTCGATCTCGGGGCCAAGAAGATCCGCGTCAACGCGATCTCGGCGGGCCCGATCAAGACGCTGGCCGCTTCCGGCATCGGTGACTTCCGCTACATCCTGAAGTGGAACGAATACAATTCGCCGCTGAAGCAGACGGTCACCCAGGAAGAGGTCGGCGATTCCGGCGTCTATTTCCTGTCCGACCTGTCGCGCGGCGTCACCGGCGAAGTGCATCATGTCGATTCCGGCTATCACGTCGTCGGCATGAAGGCGGTTGACGCACCCGATATTTCGACGGTCAAGGATTAACTCCCTCCGCCTATCCTCCGCCCAGGCCCTGGCCCGACCTCCGGAAGACCTGATGTACCCGCTGGTTTATATCGTGCGCCACGGCCAGACCGCGTGGAATGCCGAATTCCGGCTTCAGGGGCAGGCCGATACCGACATCAACGCGCTCGGCCGCGAGCAGGCGAGCGCAAACGGGCATCGGCTGGCTGACCTGATCTCCAATCCAGCAGAGTTCGATTTCGTCGCCAGCCCGATGCGGCGCACGCGCGAGACCATGGAGCGCATTCGCGCCGCCATGAAGCTCGACCCGGCTGCCTATGGGACCGACCCCCGCCTTGTTGAAGTGAATTTCGGCGACTGGCAGGGTTTCACCTTTGCCGAGCTGGAGACGCAATTTCCGGGTGCGAGCAGGACGCGTGCGCTGGACAAATGGAACTTTCAGCCGCCGGGCAAAGATGCCGAGAGCTACCAGATGCTGCTCGAACGGGTAAAGCCGTGGTTCGACGCGCTCGAGCGCCAGACAGTCTGCGTGACGCATGGCGGCGTCATGCGCACCTTGTTTCGCTTCGTGCTTGACATGGCCGAGAACGATGCGGCGAAGCTGGCGATACCGCAGGACCGCGTGCTCAAGCTGGAAGGCGACAGCCTGGGGTGGCTTTAGGGACCCGGCACGATCCAGGAAGGCTCATGCAGGCTGCCGGTTGCGGGGTGCATAAAACGGCTGTAACGGCTCAACAAACGCCGAACAGCCGATTTGCATTGGAAGCCTAGTCGGAGTCGCTGTCAGGCAACTGCATATCGGTGACCACGTTTTCGCCATTGGTCACGTCATAGGCGATGACGATGTCCATGCCGGGCTTCAGCGCGTCGAGATCGGTTTCCGCGTTCAGCTTGTAGGATTTGCCGTCGTCCAGCGTCAGGGTCAGCGCGTCCTTGTCGATCTTCTTGATCAGGCCTTCGGTCTGCCCGGCGAAAGCGGCGGTGCAAAGCAGGAATGTGGCGGCAACAGCGCCAATCAGGGTACGCATCATCGTCCTCTTTGGTATTGCGCCGGCATGAGTAGCGGCGGATCCTCAACGGCGAATGGAGCAGAGCAGAAACCAATCGAATGTGTCAAAACTAAATCCGAAGATCACGGTTTGACCCCTGTGGAAAACGCCAATAGAAGGCAGGCTTCAGTCGGCTCCGATGCCGGGCAAGGCACTTTGCGATGTCTCACAACACGTTCGGCCATCTTTTCCGCGTCACCACCTGGGGCGAAAGCCATGGGGCCGCATTGGGCTGCGTGGTCGACGGCTGCCCACCCGGCATCCGCTTCACGCGTGACGAAATCCAGGCCGAACTCGACAAGCGCCGGCCCGGCCAGTCGCGCTTCGTCACGCAGCGCCGTGAGCCTGACGAAGTGAAGGTGCTGTCGGGCTTCATCCTTGACGATGACGGCGAGACGATGATCACGACAGGTACGCCGATCTCCATGCTGATCGAGAATGTCGACCAGCGCTCGAAGGACTATGGAGAGATCGCCCGCCAGTACAGGCCGGGCCATGCGGACTACACCTATGACGTCAAATACGGCGTGCGCGACTATCGCGGCGGCGGCCGATCCTCGGCGCGCGAGACCGCGGCTCGGGTCGCCGCCGGAGCCCTCGCCCGCAAGGTCGTGCCGGGCATGGTGGTGCGCGGTGCACTGGTATCGATGGGCGAGAAGTCGATCGACCGCGCCAACTGGAACTGGAATTTCATTGGCGACGCGGACAATCCGTTCTTCACGCCGGATCCGGCGTCCGTTCCCGTTTTCACGAGCTATCTCGACGGCATCCGCAAGGCGGGTTCCTCCGTCGGCGCCGTGATCGAGATCGTCGCCGACGGCGTTCCGGCCGGCCTCGGCGCGCCGATCTACGCAAAGCTCGACCAGGATATCGCGTCAGGCCTGATGTCGATCAACGCCGTCAAGGGCGTCGAGATCGGCAACGGCTTCGAGGCCGCCCGCATCACCGGCGAACAGAATGCCGACGAGATGCGCATCGGCAATGACGGCCAGCCGGTGTTCCTGTCCAACAATGCCGGCGGCATCCTTGGCGGCATCTCGACCGGCCAGGCGATCATCGCCCGCTTCGCCGTCAAGCCGACGTCTTCAATCCTGACGCCCCGGAAGTCGATCGACAAGGACGGCAACGACGTCGAAGTGATGACCAAGGGTCGCCATGATCCGTGTGTGGGCATTCGCGCCGTACCGATCGGCGAGGCGATGGTTGCCTGCGCAATCGCCGACCATTATCTGCGGCACCGAGGACAGACAGGTAAGGAAGGCAGTAGGGCAGTAGGGCAGTAGGGCAGTATGTTAAGCTGCCCGCGAGACGAGCAATTTTTCCTTTCCCCTACTCCCTTACCGCCCTATTCCCCTACTCCCTTGCGAGCGAAGCGAGCATTCCATGTCTTACGACCAGAAGAAGATCGTCGAAGCAATCCGGGCCTTCGAGCGCGGCGAGATCGTCGTCGTCATGGATGATGACGGACGCGAGAACGAGGGCGACCTGATCGTCGCCGCCGTCCATTGCACGCCGGAAAAGATGGCCTTCATCGTGCGCAACACTTCGGGCATCGTCTGCACGCCGATGCCGCGCGAGGAGGCCAAGCGCCTCAACCTTGCGCCGATGGTCGCCGACAATGATTCGGCGCACACCACCGCCTTCACGGTTAGCGTCGATTTCAAGCACGGCACCACGACTGGCATTTCAGCTGACGACCGCACGCTGACCGTGCGCAATCTCGCCAACGGCAATGTCGGCGCCTCCGATTTCGTCCGCCCCGGCCACATCTTCCCGCTCATCGCGCGCGAAGGCGGCGTGCTTATGCGTTCGGGCCATACCGAGGCGGCCGTCGATCTGTGCAAGCTCGCCGGCCTGCCGCCGATCGGCGTGATCTCGGAACTGGTCAATGATGACGGCACCGTCAAGCGCGGCCCGCAGGTCGCGGCTTTTGCCGAGGAGCACGGCCTCAAGCAGGTCTCGGTCGCCGACCTCATCGCCTATCGGCAACGCAAGGAAACACTGGTCGAACGCGTGGCATGCTCCGAGATCGACACGCTCGGCGGCAAGGCGCAGGTCTTCACCTACACGCTGCCCTGGGATTCCATGCACCATGTCGCCGTCGTCTTCGGCGACATCCGCGACGGAGAAGAGGTGCCTGTGCGTCTGCACTCCGAGGACGTGGTGACCGACGTCTTCGGCACCAGCCACCGGCTGGACGCCATCATGAAGGCGATGGGCGAGCGCAAGCGCGGCGTCATCGTCTATCTGCGCGAGGGCTCGGTCGGTGTCGCCCACCAGGAGCGCAACCGGCCGGCGAGCGGCGACCGGGAGGACCACGAAGAGGCGCGCCGCCGCGAGAATGAATGGCGCGAGATCGGGCTCGGTGCTCAGATCCTGAAGGATCTCGGCATTTCCTCGATCAATTTGATCGCCTCGCGCGAGCGCCACTATGTCGGCCTCGAAGGTTTTGGCATCCACATCGCCAAGACCGAGATTCTCTAGGTTCGACGGCGGCAATAGCGTCCGACCCGCTGAACCGGACGCGTCATGGTTCATTCCGCGGCAGCGACGGCCGCTTCACACCCATCCAACTCGCATTTGTGAGTGGCAAGACTGCGCTGGCCGAGCAGCACCGTGACCAGCGCGATGCCGCCCGCGACCACCGAGACCCAGAACCCGTTCTGGGCGCCGAACGCATCCACCACCGCGCCGGCGGCGAAAGAGCCCAGCGCCATGCCGATGCCGATTCCCGTTGTCACCCAGGTAATGCCCTCGGTCAGCATCGCTTCCGGCACATGCCGTTCGATCAGGCCGAATGCCGTGATGAAAGTCGGCGAGATCGCCACGCCGCTGATGAAGACGGTCAGCGCCAAAATCGGCACGCTGTCGGCGGTGAGCGGCAAAATCGTGCTGACTGCGATGATGGCGACCGCGACGGTCAGCTGGCGCTGTAGCGGCGTCTTGAGGTTGAGCGCGCCGACCACGATGCCCAACACGAACGATCCCAGCGCATAGACGCCGATCACCAGGCTCGCGGCACCGGCTTGGCCGAACTGCTTGGTGATCGCCACGGTGCTCACTTCCGTCGTCGCGAAGGTCGCGCCGATGAAGATTAGGGCGAAGGTGATGATCTGTACCGGCCGCAGGCGGATTGCCGAGCCAGTCGAACCATGGTCCACCGGCCGCACTTTCGGCTCGGTCGATCGCTGCAGGATGAATGCTATCGAGCCCAAAGCGAGAAACAACGTGCTCGCCAGCATGCCTGCTTCCGGAAACAGCGCCGCACTGAGGCCCACCGACAGCGCCGCGCCGGCGATATAGACCAGTTCGTCGGCCGCCGATTCGAAGGCGAAGGCGGTGTTCATCTCCGGCCGGCCGCGAAAAAGCTCGGTCCAGCGCGCGCGCACCATTGCCGGCATGCTGGGCATGGCCGCTGCCAGCAGCGCCGACACGAACGATGTCCATACCGGCCAATCCTGGTTGGCCGACGCAATCAGCAGCAGGAATGCCAGCACGGAGATGATGGTGGTGGGCACGACGATCCATGTCTGGCCGAGGCGGTCGACCAGCCTGGAGATCTGCGGCGCCAGGAAAGCGTTGGCCAGCGCGAATGTCGCCGAGACGGCACCCGCCAGCCAGTATTCGCCACGCGTCTGCGACAGCATCGCCACGATGCCGATCGGCGCCATGGCGATCGGCAGGCGCGCCATGAAGCCTGCAGCGGCAAAGCCCTTGGCGCCAGGGGCTCGAAAGATCTCGGAATAGGGGTTCTGCATGGTCCGTTCCTCGACAAAAGGCGATTCGGAAATTACATACGATGCGTATGAATACTAAATAGATCATACGTCGCGTATGTCAATTGGCATACGTGACGTATGTGGATAAGGCCAGAAGAGATGCACAAGCCCCGCAGGGAAATGATCGCCGAAACGCGCGCCAAATTGATTGCCGCGGCCCGGCATGCGTTCGGAACGATTGGTTATGCCGAGGCATCGATGGATGATTTCACCGCATCGGCCGGGCTGACGCGCGGTGCGCTCTATCATCATTTCGGGGACAAGAAGGGGCTTTTGCAGGCGGTTATCGCCGAGATAGACGCCGAGATGGCGGCACGGGTGAATGAGGTTGCAGCGAAAGCACCGACCCGCTGGCAAAGCTTCGTCGACGAATGCACGAGCTACATCGAAATGGCGCTGGAGCCGGAAATCCAGCGCATCATGTTTCGGGACGGTCCGGCCGTGCTGGGGGATCCCGCGCAATGGCCGAACGCCAATGCCTGCGTCGCGTCGATGACCGATCACCTGACGACGCTGCAGGGCGACGGGGTGGTTGTCCCGGGCGTAGACCCCGAGACCGCGGCACGGCTGATCAACGGGGCGAGCAGCCAGGCGGCGCAGCGGATCGCCAATTCGAACGACCCGGAAGCGACGTCGAAGACCGTGGTGGCGGCATTCAAGCAACTGCTCGAAGGATTGTTGAGGAAGGATGCCGGAGCCGCCTGACGACGGCAGGCCGCCGGCAGCTCTGGGCATGCCGTATCGGCAATCAAATCAAGAGTTTGTCAGACTTTTCGCATGTTGCCGCCTTGAGGCGTGCGATCGTTGATTTGAGCGGAACTTCGCCCTGTCCGCAAAACGTCTCGCTCATGATCAGCTCGGGCAGCGGCCGCCGCCGCCCCCAGCCATGTGTTTCGAGGTCCGGTTTCGGCGCGAACTCCGAGACACGGCCGACACAGAGATAGGCCACCGGCGTCACATGCTCGGGAATCGACAGAAGGCCTTTCAACGCCTGCGCCTCGATAATGCTGACCCAGCCGACGCCGACGCCTTCGGCGCGCGCCGCCAGCCAGAAATTCTGCACCGCGCAGACCGTGCTGTAGAGATCCATCTCGGGATTGTGCCAGCGTCCCAGCGGCGAACCCTGTGAGCGTCGGCGGTCGCAGGTGATACAGATATTGAGCGCGCTTTCGCAGATGCCTTCCAGCTTGAGCTTGCGGTAGAGCGCCCGCCGCTCTTCCTCGATCGCCGGCAATTCCTGCTCGCGCGCCGCGAGGAACAGGTCGCGCACCTGTTCCCGTCGTTCGGTGCCACGAATGACGATGAAATTCCATGGCTGCATGAAGCCGACCGATGGCGCGTGATGGGCGGCAAGCAGCAGCCGCGCCAAGACCTCGTCGTCGACGGCCTCTGATGTAAAATGGCTGCGGACATCGCGCCGCGTGAACATGGCGCGGTAGACCGCATCGCGCGCCATCTGGTCGAATCCGTCACCCACGGGGATGGTCATATTGTCCGGCATCGCTTGTCCCCTTGCGATTGCAATCAACTGCCGTCCGCCTGACCATGCGGATGACGATGCCTGCCAGGCCGGTCTTCTGGCTCGGGATCAACCCGCATCCGGCGCCTTCCCGTCATCGACAGTGGCATTTACCGGCGCGGTCCCCCTTACAGCGTTGGGCACGCCACGGTATCAAACCGTGTTCCCGATTCTCCCGCTCGCGGCGGGCACCAGGCAGTGGCCGGGACTTTACGACGAAGGCCCTGCGCCGCCAATCCCCGTGGCGACGCGAACGGACGCAAGCGCGATTTTCCCCAACCATCAGGCCGCAACGCATGGCCATCGCCGCGCCAGGGCACTAGATAGGGAGCATGGCCACTCGTCTCTACACCCATCCGATCTTCCTCGAGCACATCACGCCACCCGGCCATCCGGAGCGGCCGGACCGCTTGCGCGCCATTGAGCGCGTGCTCGACGACGAGGCTTTTGCCGCGCTCGACCGCCTCGAGGCGCCACAAGGCGATGAGGCCACCATTCTCTACGCGCATCCCGAGGATTTCGTCGAGCGGGTACGCGCCGCCATTCCCGAGACGGGCATCGCCCGCATCGATGCCGACACAACGGCCAGCCCGAAGAGCTGGCAGGCGGCGATCACCGCGATCGGAGCCGCCAACGCCGCCGTCGACGACGTCTTTGCCGGCAGGGCAGACAACGTTTTCGTCGCCGCCCGGCCGCCCGGCCATCATGCGGAGAAAGCGACGGCGATGGGCTTCTGCCTGTTCAACACGGCGGCCATCGCCGCACGTTATGCACAGCGCAAACACGATATCGAACGCGTCGCCATCGTCGACTGGGACGTGCATCACGGCAACGGCACGCAGGATATTTTCTGGGACGATCCGTCCGTGCTTTATTGCTCGACGCACCAGATGCCGCTCTACCCGGGCACCGGAGCAAAGAACGAAACCGGCGCCGGCAACATCGTCAACGCGCCGCTTGCGCCGCAGACCGGCAGCGAGGCGTTCCGCGATGCCTTCCTGTCGCGCGTGCTGCCCTCGCTCGACAATTTTGCACCCAACCTGATCATCATTTCGGCCGGCTTCGATGCGCATCATCGCGACCCGCTGGCCGAGATCAACCTGACCGAGGATGATTTCGACTGGGCGACCGGCCAACTCATGCAGCGCGCGGCGCGCCACAGCGGCAACCGGCTCGTCAGCCTGCTCGAGGGCGGCTACGATCTGCAAGGATTGGCATTTTCGGTCGCCGCCCATGTCGGGCGACTGATGAAAGGATGAATGATGGCTGGTGAAACCAACGAAGACGTCAAGGCGATGAGCTTCGAACAGGCTCTCGACGCGCTGGAGAAGATCGTCGATGATCTGGAGCGTGGCGATGTGCCGCTCGACCAGTCGATCAGGATCTACGAGCGCGGCGAGGCGCTGAAGGTGCATTGCGACCGGCTGCTCAAGGCGGCCGAGGACAAGGTGGAGAAGATCAGGCTGTCCCGCGACGGCAAGCCGGTCGGGACGGAGCCGCTGGACGCGGATTGAGGCACGCAGCCGTCTCTCTGGTTTTTGACACGATCATGATTGAGGATAGAACGCGTCCCGATTGAAACGGCTCCAGGACAAGAGGAGATACGGAAGCGATGTGCAGAAACATCAAGACCCTGTTCAATTTTGATCCGCCGGCGACCAACGACGAGGTGCGCGATGCAGCCCTTCAATTCGTTCGCAAGCTGAGCGGAACGACGCGGCCTTCGAAGCAGAACCAGCACGCATTCGACCATGCCGTCGAGGCCATCGCGGCGTCGGCGCGCGAGCTTCTCGATTCGCTTGAAACCAACCAGCATCCGCGCAATCGCGAGGAGGTTGCGGCCAAGCTGCGGGCGAAGGCGGCGATCCGCTTTGCCTGATCTGGCCAAAGCAGCCATCGGCCGCTGACAAGGAGAGTTCATGAGCTTCTTTCCCGGGAAGGATCCTGAAGCCGGCGATGCCTTTGCCAGCGACCAGATCGAATTGATGGTCATTCCGAACGCCAAGGACATTGGCGGTTTTCAGGTTCGCCGCGCCTTGCCGACCGCCAAAAGGCGGCTGGTCGGTCCCTTCATCTTCTTCGACCGCATGGGCCCGGCCATCCTGCGTGCCGGTCAGGCGCTCGACGTCCGGCCGCATCCTCATATCGGCCTGTCGACGGTCACCTACCTGTTCGACGGCAGGATCAGGCATCGCGATTCGCTCGGCACCGAGATGGTGATCGAGCCGGGTGACGTGAACCTGATGACCGCCGGCCGCGGCATCGTCCATTCGGAGCGCACGCCGGAAGAACTGCGCGGCGCGCCGATGTCGATCTCGGGGCTGCAGACATGGTTGGCGCTGCCGGACGGCAAGGAGGAAGTGGCGCCGGTTTTCGAAAACACCGCTGTCGCGAGGCTTCCCGACATCGACGCGGAAGGCGTCAGCGGCCGCATCGTTATAGGCGATTTTCAGGGGCTGCGTTCCCCGGTGCGAGCCGATTCCGAGACGCTCTACGCCGACCTCAGGCTGGCGCCCGGCGCCAGCGTGAAAATCCCTGCCGACGCGGAAGAACGCGCCATCTACACGCTGGAAGGCGAGGTCTCGATTTCCGGCGACGTGTTTCCGGCCGAACGGCTGCTGGTGTTCCGGCCCGGCGACGAGATCGTCGTATCCTCACAGGCCGGTGCCCATTTCATGCTGTTCGGCGGCGCCTCGCTGGGCTCGAAGCGCTACATCTGGTGGAATTTCGTCTCGTCCTCCAAGGAGCGCATCGAGCAGGCCAAGCAAGAATGGAAGACCGGCCGCTTCGACATCGTTCCCGGCGACGAGAAAGAGTTCATTCCACTGCCGGAAGGCTGAGAAAATCGATGAGGGAGCCGGCCTTCCGCGTCATTTGACAGGCATTTACTTTCGCCTGACGGCGGCCTATCCCGCGCATGAACAGAAGCCTGGGCCTACCCGTGAACGCAACGCCGCATACGCCGCTTCTCGACAAGGTCCGCATCCCGGCCGAGCTGCGCACGCTTTCCGAAAGCGAATTGCCGCAACTGGCATCGGAGCTTCGCCTCGAACTGATCGACGCGGTGTCGAGCACCGGCGGTCATCTCGGCGCCGGGCTTGGCGTGGTCGAACTGACCGTGGCGCTGCACTATGTCTTCAATACCCCCGATGACCGGTTGATCTGGGATGTCGGCCACCAGGCCTATCCGCACAAGATCCTGACCGGGCGCCGCGATCGCATCCGCACCCTGCGGCAGGAGGGCGGCCTCTCCGGCTTCACCCGCCGCACCGAGAGCGAATACGATCCGTTTGGCGCCGCCCACTCCTCGACGTCGATATCGGCCGGCCTCGGCATGGCGGCGGCCCGCGATCTTGCCGGCGGCCGCAACAATGTCATCGCTGTCATCGGCGACGGCGCCATGTCGGCCGGCATGGCCTACGAGGCGATGAACAACGCCGGCGCGCTCGATGCCCGCTTGATCGTCATCCTCAACGACAACGACATGTCGATCGCCCCGCCGACCGGCGCCATGAGCGCCTATCTGGCGCGCCTGGCCTCTGGCAAGGCCTATGTCGGCCTGCGCGACTTCGGCAAGAAACTGACCTCGTATCTTGGCAAGCGTGCCGACCGTGCCATCACCAGGGCGGTCGAGCATGCGCGCGGCTACGTCACCGGCGGCACGCTGTTCGAGGAGCTCGGCTTCTACCATATCGGTCCGATCGACGGCCACAATCTGGACCATCTGATCCCGGTGCTGAAAAATGTTCGTGACAATGGCAAGGGCCCCGTGCTGATCCATGTCGTCACCCAGAAGGGCAAGGGCTACGCGCCGGCCGAGGCCGCGGCCGACAAATATCACGGCGTCAACAAGTTCGACGTCATCACCGGCGCTCAGGCCAAGGCCCCGGCCAACGCGCCGGCCTATACCAAGGTGTTCGCCGAAAGCCTGATCCGGGAGGCCCAGGAGGACGAGCGCATCGTCGCCGTCACCGCCGCCATGCCGGGCGGCACCGGGCTTGACCTGTTCGGCGAAGTGTTTCCGGCCAGGACCTTCGACGTCGGCATCGCCGAACAGCATGCGGTGACGTTCGCGGCCGGCCTCGCGACCGAAGGCTACAAGCCGTTCGCGGCGATCTATTCGACCTTCTTGCAACGTGCCTACGATCAGGTCGTGCACGACGTGGCGATCCAGAAATTGCCGGTGCGCTTCCCCATCGATCGCGCCGGCTTCGTCGGAGCCGACGGCGCCACCCATTGCGGCGCCTTCGACACCACCTTCCTGGCCTCCCTGCCGGGCTTCGTCGTCATGGCGGCGGCCGACGAGGCGGAACTGCGCCACATGGTGCGCACCGCGGCAACCTACGATGACGGCCCGATCGCCTTCCGCTATCCGCGCGGCAATGGCGTCGGCGTCGACATGCCCGATCGCGGCTCGGTGCTCGAAATCGGCAAGGGCCGCATCATCAGGGAAGGCGGCAAGGTGGCACTCCTCTCCTTCGGCACGCGCTTGCAGGATTGCCTGATCGCGGCCGAGGAACTGGGCGCGTCCGGGCTTTCGACCACCGTCGCCGATGCGCGCTTCGCGAAGCCGCTCGACGAGGATCTGATCCGGCGGCTGGCCCGCTCGCACGAGGTTCTGGTCACGGTGGAGGAGGGCGCCATCGGCGGCTTCGCCAGTCACGTTTTGCAGTTCCTCGCCCATGAGGGCCTGCTGGAAAGCGGCCTGAAAGTGCGCCCGCTTGTGCTGCCGGACGTGTTTGCCGACCACGCCAAGCCGGAAAAGATGTATGCCGATGCCGGTCTCGATGCCGCCGGCATCGTCCATACGGTTTTCACCGCCCTCGGGCAGGCGGCCCACGCCCAGCGCGCCTGACTCGACACATCAAGCGTTTTGAATCGGTTTGCCGGCTCGATGTCGTAACGCATTGTTGACATTGCTGTTTGGCGTTTTGCTTACCGTGTCTCTTGCCCGTTTTTCAACGGCACGCTGCTAGGTTCTGGCCAGGCAGGGAGACAACAAAAGTGAAGACGCTTCTGTGCGGTGTGGCGATCCTGACCGCCATCGCAGCGCCGGCCATCGCCGGAACGCGCTACGACCGCAATCTCGAGAAGGCGGCCGTGGATATAGTCGCCAGCAGGATGGGGCATATCAGGGGCGGCTTCTCCTACAAGCAGCTGCCGCAGCTTGTTGTCCCGCCGGACGCCGCATCGGCATCCGCCGCGCCAGTCGAGCGCCCGCGCAGGGAAGTTGCCCGCGATCGGGATGACGGCCTGTCTCCCGCCGTCGAACGGCAGGCTCCCCGCACCATCTTCTGATCTCGCCCAAATCAAACCACCCAAATCAAAACCACATGTCGCGCACGCAGCGGCCATCGCGCGGCAGATCGTCGTAGGTCTCGAGACCGTCGAAATGGTCGATCGGCAGGTCGGCCACGGCTTCCGGCGGCGCAAGCCTTACATTGACGGCGATCCGCGTGCGGCCGGACTCGGCTGGGCGCAAACCGCGCCAGGCAAGCACGCACGCACATGTCGGGCAGAACAGGATCTCGAGCGTGGGTTCGGCCTTGCCGGCACGTTTATAGCTTTTTATCGGCCCCACGACGCGGATACGTTCATCGACAAAGTCGTAGGCCCAGAGCGTGCCGTAACGTCGGCACAGCGTGCAGTTGCAAGCGGTGATCGGCCCGGGATCGCCCTTCAAGGTCCAGTGGGCCGCACCGCAATGGCAGATTCCCGTCAGCATCCGTCCTCCTTCGCCTTCGGCAGCAAAACGGCGTTTCTTCCTTATCATCGTGGCCGACCTGATGCGATATGCGACTGGCCGCGAGCGGCTCTCTGCGGTCGCCGCCCTGGGGGATGTTGCTTCTCCCGCTCCAATATCCTTGCCTTCGCCGCCGGCTTTCGCCAAGGAAGACCGATGAATTTTCCCCCGCCAGCCAGCACGCGCCAGCGGCTCGACGATCTGCTCGTCCAGCGCGGCCTGTTTGCCAGCCGCTCGCGTGCCCGCGACGCGGTCGAGCGCGGCACGGTAACGGTGGACGGCGCTATTGCCCGAAAGCCTGGCCAGGCCGTGCAACCGGAATGTGTCATCGCCGTTGATGACCCGGCCCAAGGCTATGTCTCACGCGCGGCGCTGAAGCTGATCGCCGGGCTCGACCATTTCGGCCTCGATCCGGCCGGCTGTGAGGCGCTCGACATCGGCGCCTCGACCGGCGGATTCACCCAGGTCCTGCTCGAACGCGGCGCGACCCATGTCACGGCGATCGATGTCGGTCACGGACAGATGCATGCTGATATCGGCAAGGACGCGCGCGTGACGGTCATCGAGGGGCTGAACGCCCGCGATCTCTCAACCGCCGATCTTGGCGGCCGCAGTCCGGACTTCATAGTCTCCGACGTCAGTTTCATTTCACTGAAACTCGCCCTGCCGCCTGCGCTTGCCATCGCCAAGCCCGGTGCCGCAGCGATGTTTCTGGTCAAGCCGCAGTTCGAGGCGGGTCGCGAGGCGATCGGCAAGGGCGGCCTGCTGAAAGACCCCTATCATGCCGCCCGTGTCGCCGGCTTGCTGCAGGATTGGCTGGATGCCGTGCCCGGCTGGCGCTCGCTCGGCTTGCATCTGTCGCCGATCGAGGGCGGTGACGGCAATCGCGAATTCCTGCTTGGTGGGGTCAAGGACCGATGAGTGCACGCTTCACCATCAAAAAGCTTGGCGCCCAGGGGGATGGCATCGCCGACACCGAAAGCGGCGATCTGTTCATTCCTTTCACGCTGCCAGCCGAGGTCGTCACCGCGGCGCGTGAAAGGGATCGCGCCACGCTGATGGCGCTGATCGAGGCCTCGCCCCTGCGCATCGAACCCGCCTGCCGCCATTTCGGCGAGTGCGGCGGCTGCGCCCTCCAGCATTTGGAGGCGCAAGCCTATCAGCAGTGGAAGCGCGAGAAGGTCGTGCATGCGCTGAGAGGCATCGATTGCGAAATAGGCGGTCTGGTCGCCTGCGCGCCGCACACGCGCCGCCGCGTCGTGCTCGCCGCCAGGCGCACCGAAACAGGCATGCTGCTCGGCTTCAATCGCCATCTGTCGGCGGAAATCATTTCCATCTCCGAATGCCCGATCTCGCTGCCTGGGATCGTCAACGCGCTCGACAGCTTGAGGGCACTCGCCGAATTGATCTGCGCCACCCCGAAATCGTTTCGCATGGCAGTCACAGTGACGGGTTCCGGCCTCGACGTGGCGGTGCATGAATCGGGCAAGCTCGGCGAAAACCAGCGCCGCATCGCCGCCAATTTTGTCATTGCGCAGGGCTTTGCCAGACTGTCCATCGATGACGAGATCATCATCGAGCCGAAGAAGCCTGTCGTCATGTTCGGCAGCGTTGCCGTCGCGGTGCCGCCGGGCGCCTTCCTGCAGGCGACGGAGGCAGCCGAACGGACCATGGCCGATATCGTCGGCGGACATCTGAAACGTGCCAAAAAAATTGCCGATCTCTTCGCCGGCTGCGGCAGCTTCGCCCTGCGGTTGGCCGCGAGATCGGAAGTGCATGCGGTGGAGGGCGATGCGGCCGCACTTTCGGCGCTCGATCGGGGTTCACGCTTCGCCACCGGCCTGAAACGCGTGACCGGCGAGCGCCGAGACCTGTTCCGCCGTCCGCTGACGTTCAAGGAGTTAAACGCCTTTGATGGCGTTGTCTTCGATCCGCCCCGCGCGGGCGCGGAGGATCAGTCGAAGCAGATCGCCCGCTCGGATGTTCCATTCGTTGCCGCGGTCTCCTGCAACCCGGTGACGCTCGCGCGGGATTTGCGCATCCTCATCGACGGCGGCTACGCGGTGAAAAGCGTGACGCCGATCGATCAGTTTCTGTGGTCGCCCCATGTCGAGGCTGTTGCCTTGCTGGAGAAGCCGCGGAAAAGACGTTAGGCGCTTAGCCCTGCTCAGCGAGACTGGTCGCGTCATGCAGTCTGCCCCGAAATCCCAGCCAGATTTATCGCTAAAGTTGTGGATCATCGCCACTGCAGTTGAATCTGCCCTCGAAAAAGACATAATCCAAGTTGGGATAAGGGGGAGAAGATGATTTCACCAGGTTTTGTTGCCGAGATTTTTGGTTCGGCTCTCATCATGGCGCTCACCGGTGCGGTGCTCGCTTGGATCTTGACAAAATTCACGCGTGTGGGGCTGGTGCCATCCTATGCGCTAGGCGTCGCGGTCATGACGTTTGTCGGCGCTGCGCTCTATGTCTCCGGCCATGATGGGACCGTCGACTACCTGAGTGCATGGACCCGGTACGCGATCGGCGGCGTTGTCGGTTTCCTGATCCTGTACGCTACGTCGCGCCGGTCTGTGAGCAAGACCTAGCAGACTGGCCACGAGGCGGCTTCAAACCCTTGTGCCGCCGACCGTCATCTGGTCCATCCTGAGGTGCGGCTGGCCGACGCCGACCGGCACGCCCTGTCCAGCCTTGCCGCACATGCCAATGCCGTTGTCCAGCTTCATGTCGTTGCCGATCATCGAAACGCGGTGCATGGCGTCGGGCCCGTTACCGATCAGCATGGCGCCCTTGATCGGCTGCGTCACCTTGCCGTTCTCGATCATGTAGGCTTCGGTGCAGCCGAACACAAATTTTCCGGAGGTGATGTCGACCTGGCCGCCGCCGAAGGAGACGGCATAGATGCCGTTCCTGACCGAGGCGATGATCTCGTCCGGCTCCATGTCGCCCGATGTCATGTAGGTGTTGGTCATGCGCGGCATCGGCTGGTGCGCGTAGCCCTCGCGCCTTCCGTTGCCGGTGGCCCGCATGCCCATCAGCCGGGCGTTCTGGCGATCCTGCATGTAACCGACCAGCTTGCCGTCCTCGATCAGCACGTTGCGCGCCGAAGGCGTGCCTTCATCGTCGACGGTGAGTGACCCGCGTCGTTCCGCGATCGTGCCGTCATCGACGACGGTGACGCCCTTTGCCGCCACCTGCTGGCCCATCAGGCCGGCGAAAGCCGAAGTTTTCTTGCGGTTGAAGTCGCCTTCCAGCCCGTGGCCGACGGCCTCGTGCAGCATGACGCCGGGCCAGCCGCTGGAGAGCACGATGTCGAACGTGCCGGCCGGCGCCGGTACGGCTTCGAGATTGACCAGCGCCTGGCGCAGCGCCTCCTTGGCGGCGTGCTTCCAGCTGTCCTCGACGAGGAAGTCGCCGAACGCCTTGCGTCCGCCCATGCCGTAGGAGCCGCTTTCCTGGCGGTCGCCGTCGCCGACCACCACCGACACGTTCACCCTGACCAGCGGCCGGATGTCGCGCACCACCTGGCCGTCGGCGCGCACGATCTCGACATGCTGCCAGGACGAGGTCAGCGATGCCGAGACCTGGCGCACGCGCGGATCCTCGGCGCGCAGCCATGCGTCGACTTCCTGCAACAGCTTCGCCTTGGCCTCGAAGGAAGGGGAGGGGATCGGGTTCTCATCGCCATAGAGATGGCGGTTGGTGCGGGCGGGCGCGGCGGCAAGCGTTCCGGAATAACCGCCCTTAACGGTCGAGACGGCGTCAGCCGCGCGTCGCAGCGAAGCCTCGGACAGGTCGCTGGAGTGGGCATAGCCGCTGGCTTCGCCGGCAACCGCGCGTAGGCCGAAACCCTGGTCGGTGTTGAAATTGGCCGTCTTCAGCCGACCGTTGTCGAACATCAGCGCTTCGCTCTCGCTGTATTCGACGAACAACTCGCCATCGTCGGCGCCGTTGATGGTCTCTGCGACGATCTCCTTGACGCGATCGTCGGAAATATCGAATTGGCCGATAAGGCTGTTCATGGCGTATGTCCGTGGATGAATGGTTATATCCGGGATGTAGGCGCGAAGCCGCGCCCAGACAATCGCCAATCGTCATTCAAATGCAGGGCGGCGGCGTCCCGGATCTATCCCAGGTCCGGAAAACCTATCGTTGATCGGCAGCTCCCGGGTCGAGGCGCGGGAGTCTACGGCAGGGCCGCAAATCCGTCAGCAAAACCCTTGAGGTCCACCGGGATGCCGATGCCTTCTTCTGGCGTCTGGAAGACGATGAACGTGGCCGACGTGCCGGTCTTCAGCGTATCGAGCAGCGGCTTCTCGAGAATGACCTCAGCGTAGCAGCCGTCCTGGAAGCAGCGCACGAAATAAGCGCGGCCGATATCCTTGCCGTCGACATTGAGGCCGAGCCCGTTGGGCAAGAGCACGCCGAGCGGCGCCAGCACGCGCAGGATCTCCGCCTTGTTGTCGGCGGTGCGCAGCACCACGACCGACAGCCCCATCTCGGGGCGGTCCTCGGCGACGACGTTCTGCATCATCACGCATTGTTCGGACGTGGCGCCGGCCGGCGTGTCGCAGATGATCGACCACGCGCCATGGGTCGAGCGCACCGTGCCGCTCGGCTGGGCCGCGTTGGCCTGGCCGGCGGCCGACAAGCCGGCGACGGACAAGGCGGCGAGAAAGATGACCTTCGCCAAGGGGCTCGAAAGCCCAAATCCCGACAGCCAAGAGTTCATGACGGCTCCATTGCGAATCACGGCACTTTAAGCCGCGCCAAAGCCAAGTAAAGGACGAGACAGCGGCCGAGCCGCCACGAAAATGCCCATGCGGCGCTTTTCCTAGCCAATTTCGCCCGAATTACGACGCCAGGCGCGCCGGCCGGCAGGAAGCAGCCGATCCGTTGAACATAGCCGATTCGCCATGGCGGCCGCCGCCTTCAAAGATGCATTCCGGCTTGCGCGCAAAAATGCCGCACGGTTTCCTCCGCTCCTTTCTTGCGGAGGGAAAAAGAGTATGGTTTGAACCAGCTTGAGACAGTCGGGATTCCCGTCCCGGCATTGTTCGTTATTCTCGTGGACACAGCCGCGAGGAACTGGGAGACGAAGAGGGCGATGAGAAATTTCCTGGCAAACGCCAAGCTTCCAGCAAGTGCCAAGTTTCTAAGCGCTTGTGCCGTTACCACGTTTTTCGCCGGCACGGCCGCCCATGCCGATCAGCCCGTCGAGTGGGAGACGACCTTCCAGGCGCCGGCAACCGACATGATGCGCCAGATCGAGTGGTTCGGAAACTACACGATGTGGTTCATCATCCCGATCACCGCCCTGGTATTGGTCCTTCTGATCTACTGCATCGTGAAATTCCGCGCGAGCGCCAACCCGGTTCCGTCCAAGACCAGCCACAACACGCTGATCGAGGTGATCTGGACTGTCGGCCCCGTCGTCGTCCTGCTCTGCCTCGCCATCCCCTCGTTCCAGCTCTTGACCGCGCAGTACACGCCGCCGGAAGAAGCCAAGCTCACCGTCAAGGCGACGGGCAACCAGTGGAACTGGGATTACGAATACCAGACCGACAACACGCTCTCGTTCAACTCGGCGATCCTCCAGGATGGCGACCGTGCCGCCGCCGGCAAGGAAGATCGCAAGGTCTATCCGCGCCTGCTTGCCGTCGACAACGAGATGGTGGTGCCCGTCCACACGATGACCCGGGTGCTCGTCACCGCGACCGACGTGATCCATTCCTTCGCCATGCCGTCCTTCGGCATCAAGATAGATGCCATTCCCGGCCGCACCAACGAGACCTGGTTCAAGGCGGAGAAGGAAGGCCTCTATTACGGCCAGTGCTCGCAGCTTTGCGGCAAGGACCATGCCTTCATGCCGATCGCCATCCGCGTCGTCTCCGACGCGCAGTTCAAGACCTGGCTGGCTGCGGCCAAGGCCGATCTGCCCGGCGCCAACAAGACGCTGATGGCCGAGGTCGATGGCCAGAACAAGGTAGCGGCCGCCGGCAACTGATGCCGCGGGTTAGCAAGATTTAGGGAACGGAGCGGAACATGGCAGACGCTGCAGCTCACGACGGGCACGACCACAAGCCTTATCATGGTTGGGTGCGCTGGGTTTATTCGACCAACCACAAGGACATCGGTACGCTCTACCTGATCTTCGCGATCATGGCCGGCATCATCGGCGGCGCGCTGTCGGTCGCCATCCGCATGGAGTTGCAGGAGCCTGGCATCCAGATCTTTAGCGGTCTGGCGCAGATGGTCTACGGCATGAACGGTGACGCCGCGATCGACGGCGGCAAGAGCATGTACAACGCCTTCGCCACGGCGCACGCGCTGATCATGATCTTCTTCATGGTCATGCCGGCCCTGATCGGCGGTTTTGCCAACTGGATGGTGCCGATCATGATCGGCGCCCCGGACATGGCGTTCCCGCGCATGAACAACATCTCGTTCTGGCTGCTGCCGCCGGCTTTCATCCTGCTGCTTATCTCGATGTTCGTGCCGAGCGCGCCTGGCGCCTACGGCGTCGGCGGCGGCTGGACGCTCTATCCGCCGCTTTCGACCTCCGGTCAGCCCGGTCCGGCCATGGATCTGGCGATCCTGTCGATCCACATCGCCGGCGCGTCCTCGATCCTGGGTGCCATCAACTTCATTACCACCATCTTCAACATGCGCGCGCCAGGCATGACGCTGCACAAGATGCCGCTGTTTGCCTGGTCGGTGCTGGTCACCGCATTCCTGCTGCTGCTGTCGCTTCCGGTCCTTGCCGGCGGCATCACCATGCTGCTTACCGACCGCAATTTCGGCACGACCTTTTTCGCTCCCGACGGCGGCGGCGATCCGCTGCTGTTCCAGCACCTGTTCTGGTTCTTCGGCCATCCGGAAGTGTATATCCTGATCCTGCCGGGCTTCGGCATCATCAGCCATATCGTCTCGACCTTCTCGCGCAAGCCGGTGTTCGGCTACCTCGGCATGGCCTACGCCATGGTCGCGATCGGCGCGGTCGGCTTCATCGTCTGGGCGCACCACATGTACACGACCGGTCTGTCGCTCGACACGCAGCGCTACTTCGTCTTCGCCACCATGGTCATCGCGGTGCCGACGGGCGTGAAGATCTTCTCCTGGATCGCGACGATGTGGGGCGGATCGATATCGTTCAAGCCGCCGATGCTGTGGGCGCTGGGCTTCATCTTCCTGTTCACGATCGGTGGTGTTACCGGGGTTCAGCTGGCCAATGCCGGTCTCGACCGGTCGCTGCACGACACCTATTTCGTGATCGCGCACTTCCATTACGTGCTGTCGCTGGGGGCGGTGTTCGCCATCTTCGCCGGCTGGTACTACTGGTTCCCGAAGATGACCGGCTACATGTATTCGCCCGTCATCGCCAACACCCATTTCTGGGTCATGTTCGTCGGCGTCAACCTTGTCTTCTTCCCGCAGCACTTCCTCGGCCTTGCTGGCATGCCGCGCCGCACCATCGACTATCCGGACGCGTTTGCGGGCTGGAACATGGTGTCGTCCTACGGTTCGTACATTTCGGCCGTCGGCGTGGTGATCTTCCTCTATGGCGTGTTCGAAGCCTTCCAGAAGAAGCGGATCGCTGGCGCCAATCCATGGGGCGAGGGCGCAACGACGCTGGAATGGCAGCTGCCTTCACCGCCGCCGTTCCACCAGTGGGAGCAGCTGCCGAAGATCAAATAAGGCGGCAGCCCGGAATCGAAACCGCCGGTTCGCCGGCGGTTTCGGCCAAACGGAATATGGATTTGAGTACGCATGGCCCTTGTCGACGAAACCAGCATTGACGAAGCGGGCTTCCGCATGTCGGAAGCGACGGCGGGTGATTTCTTCGCCCTCCTGAAGCCGCGCGTCATGTCGCTGGTGGTGTTCACCGCCTTTGTCGGACTGGTCGCGGCACCCGTGACCATCAATCCGCTGCTGGCGGTGATCGCGATCCTGGCTATTGCCATCGGGGCTGGTGCCTCCGGCGCGCTCAATATGTGGTACGATGCCGATATCGACGCGGTGATGACACGCACCGCCACCCGCCCCGTGCCGGCCGGCCGCATCCAGCCCCACGAGGCGTTGAGCTTTGGGTTGGTGCTTTCGGTTTTGTCGGTGATGACGCTCGGCGTGCTGGTCAACTGGCTGTCGGCGGCGCTGCTGGCCTTCACCATCTTCTTCTATGCCGTCGTCTACACGATGTGGCTGAAGCGCTGGACGCCGCAGAACATCGTCATTGGCGGTGCTGCCGGCGCCATTCCGCCCGTCATCGGCTGGGCCGCGGTGACCGGCACGGTCAGCCTGGAGAGCGTCGTCCTGTTCCTCATCATCTTTCTGTGGACGCCGCCGCATTTCTGGGCGCTGGCGCTGTTCAAGTCGCAGGATTATGAACGCGCCGGCATCCCGATGATGCCCAATGTCGCCGGCCCGGCGTCGACCCGCCGTCAGATCTTCGCCTATGCTCTGGTGCTGGCCCCGGTCGGTGTGCTGCCGTGGCTGCTTGGCTACACCACGCCGTTCTATGGCGTGGCTGCCCTGCTGCTCGGGCTCGGCTTTGTCTGGTATGCGTGGAAAGTGCTTGGCATGTCCGACGACGATCGCGCGATGAAGCCAGCCAAGGCGTTGTTCGGCTATTCGCTGCTCTATCTCTTCGCCATCTTCGCGGTCTATCTCGCCGACAGCGTCGTCGAACGTGCACTTGCGGTGGGTGGAGCATGAGCATGATCGAAGACAAGCTCGAAACGGTCACCTTGACCGAACGCCAGCGGAAGGCCCGGCGCAACCGCTCGGTCGCCATCGGCGTAGCCTTGGCCGTGCTGGTCGTTATCTTCTATATCGCGACGATCGTGAAGTTCGGTCATAACCTCTCTGGCACGATGTGAGGCGGGAGATGGGTGTCGACACGAGTGCCAAACCGGCCGGGCACAACAGCAACCGCCTTGTTGCGGCCGTCTGCCTTGCCTTCTTCACCGGCATGATCGGCATGGCCTATGCCGCGGTGCCGCTGTACAAGATGTTCTGCCAGGCGACAGGCTATGGCGGCACGACGCAACGCGTCGAGAAGCAGTATGCCGGCCGCGTGCTCGATCGCGAGATCACCGTCCGCTTCGATGCCAATATCGCCGGCGTGCCGTGGGATTTCCAGCCGGTCCAGCGCTCGATGACCATGAAGATCGGCGAGACGGTGCAGGCGCACTATCAGGCGACCAACAAGTTCGATCGCCCCATCACCGGCCGCGCCACCTTCAATGTCCAGCCTGAACTGGCGGGTCCCTATTTCAACAAGGTCGAATGCTTCTGCTTCACCGACACCACGCTGAAGCCCGGCGAAACGCTTGACATGCCGGTCCTGTTCTACGTGGACCCCGATATCGTCAACGTGCCGGAACTGAAGGACGTGAAGACGATCACCCTGTCCTACACGATGTTTCCGGTCGAGAAGAACAAGCCGGTCGCATCGTCGGAGCCGGTCCAGGGCAACAGCAAGACAATTTCAAATACCGAAGGAAATCTCGGGGGTTGATATGGCAGACGCGCACGCAAAACATCACGACTATCATCTCGTCGACCCGAGCCCGTGGCCTTTCCTGGGATCGATAGGGGCGCTCGTCACCGCCTTTGGCGGCGTTTGCCTCATGGAATACCTGAAGGGCGGCTCGTTCCCGATCTTCGGCTTCAACATCGCCAATCCGTGGCTGTTCTTCATCGGCCTTGCTATCGTCCTCTACACCATGTTCGCCTGGTGGTCGGACACGATCAAGGAAGCGCATGAGGGCCATCACACGCGGGTCGTGTCGTTGCATCTGCGCTATGGCATGATCATGTTCATCGCCTCCGAGGTGATGTTCTTCGTCGCTTGGTTCTGGGCCTATTTCGATGCCAGCCTGTTTCCGAGCGAAGCCCATCAATATGCCCGCACCGCGTTCACCGGCGGTGTCTGGCCGCCGAAGGGCATGGAGGTTCTCGATCCTTTCCATCTGCCGCTCTATAACACCGTGATCCTGCTGTTGTCGGGCACCACGGTCACCTGGGCGCACCACTCCCTTATCCACGGCGATCGCAAGGGGCTGATCAACGGACTGGTGCTGACCGTCGGCCTCGGCATGCTGTTCACCATGGTGCAGGCCTACGAGTACATGCATGCTCCGTTCGCCTTCAAGGATTCCATCTATGGCGCCACCTTCTTCATGGCGACCGGCTTCCACGGCTTCCATGTCATCATCGGCACCATCTTCTTGGCCGTCTGCCTGATCCGCGCCATGAAGGGCGATTTCACGCCCAAGCAGCATTTCGGTTTCGAGGCTGCCGCATGGTACTGGCATTTCGTCGACGTGGTCTGGCTGTTCCTGTTCGCCTCGATCTATGTCTGGGGATCGGTCGGCGCGGTAATCGAAGCCCACTGATACCGGTCTGATGATTTTTGAAGGGGCGGCTGCGGCAACGTGGCCGCCCTTCTTCTTTTCGGTGCAATGCGATCCGGGCGGTTGCGAGGGCGCACAGTGTCGATGCCGGCGGCATGATCATGATCCGCGGCCAGCCGAACGGATTCGGCGGCTGCTTCAATTGGTCGGCTGGACCGACGGCGGCATTGCCGTTACGGACTCCGGCATGGACGAAGTCAGGGCAGTGGTGGTCGATGGAACACCCATCAGGATTGAGCGGCAAGCAATGAGCGACGACAAGGCGATCTGGCCTCCGATCGACCCGATTTCGGCGGGCTTGCATGGACGCTGCCCGCGCTGCGGCGAGGGGCGGCTGTTTTCCGGCTTTCTCACCGTAGGCAAACGCTGCACCAATTGCGGTCTTGATTATTCCTATGCCGATGCCGGCGACGGGCCCGCGGTTTTCGTCATCCTGATCATCGGCTTCATCATCGTCGGCCTGGCGCTCTGGGTCGAAGTGACGCTGAGCCCGCCGCTCTGGCTGCATCTGCTGGTCTGGATCCCGCTGGCGCTGGTGCTGTGCCTGACGGCGCTCCGGCTGATCAAGGGGGTGCTGCTTACGCTGCAGTACCGCAACAAGGCGGCCGAGGGCCGGCTGGATCGCGGCGAATGAGCGACATGTCCGCCAAAGACGGCGGTCGTTCGCGGCCAGGATCGGTATTGCTGCTCGGCATTGGCCTCGTCCTGCTCCTGATCCTGCTGGCGCTCGGCACCTGGCAGGTCCAGCGCCTGCACTGGAAGGAAGGTCTTATCCAGACCATCGACCAGCGCACCCACTCGCGGCCGCTCCCGCTGGCCGAGGTCGAGAAACAATTCGCCTCGACTGGGGACGCCGACTACACGCCGGTGACGGTGACCGGCACGTTCCTGCATTCCGGCGAGCGGCATTTCTACGCGACATGGGAAGGCGAAGCCGGCTTCAACGTCTACACGCCGCTGGCCCTCGACAATGGCCGCTTCGTCCTGATCAATCGCGGTTTCGTGCCATACGATCTGAAGGATGCCGCCAAGCGCGCCAAGGGACAGGTCGCGGGCAAGGTCACGGTCACCGGCCTCGCTCGCAATCCGCTGCCGGCAAAGCCGTCGATGATGCTTCCCGACAACGACGTGGCGAAGAACATCTTTTACTGGAAGGACCGTGACGTGATGGCGGCGAGCGCTGGCTTGCCGGCGAGCGCCAAGCTGGTGCCAATCTTCATCGACGCCGACAAGACGCCGAATCCGGGCGGTTTGCCCATCGGCGGTGTCACCATCATCGACCTGCCGAACAGCCATCTGCAATATGCTATGACCTGGTATGGGCTTGCCGCGGCACTTGCCGCCGTTCTCATCCTGCGGCTTCGCAGGCCAGCGAAAGAGGAATGAGCGCGACCGACCCGCTTGAAGGGCCATCGCCCTTGACAGGACGGGGGTAGGCACCTCATTTCGGCTCTGATCAAACGGCCCGGATTCATGCTTCAGACCACGACAAAGCCTTCTCTGACGATCCGCCTCTGCCAGCCGCGCGGTTTTTGCGCCGGCGTCGACCGTGCTATCCAGATCGTCGTGCTGGCGCTGAAGAAATATGGCGCGCCGGTCTATGTCCGCCACGAGATCGTGCACAACCGCTATGTCGTCGAGGGTCTGCAAAGTCTTGGCGCCGTCTTCATCGAGGAACTTTCCGAGATTCCGGCCGAACATCGGCAGTCGCCGGTCGTCTTTTCCGCGCATGGCGTGCCGAAGTCGGTACCGGCGGATGCCCAGGCGCGCAATTTGTTCTATCTCGACGCCACCTGTCCGCTGGTCTCCAAGGTCCACAAGCAGGCGATGCGCCACCAGCGGCTCGGCCGCCACGTGCTCCTGATCGGCCATGCCGGACACCCCGAGGTCATCGGCACGATGGGACAATTGCCGGAGGGCGCGGTAACGCTGATCGAGACCGAAGCCGATGCCGCGAGGCTTGCGCCGACGGACCCGAAGGCGCTCGGCTTCGTCACCCAGACCACGCTATCGGTCGAGGACACGGCCGGCATCATCCGCGCGCTGCAGGACCGATTTCCCGATTTGCAGGCGCCGGCGGCGGAATCGATCTGCTATGCCACCACGAACCGCCAGGAAGCGGTCAAGGATACCGCTGCTGGCGCCGATCTCTACCTGATCGTCGGCGCGCCCAATTCCTCCAATTCGCGGCGTCTTGTCGAAGTGGCTGAGCGTGCCGGCGCCACCATGTCGCTTCTCGTGCAGCGCGCCGCCGAGATTCCGTGGGACGACATCGGAGACATCTCGACGCTCGGTCTGTCGGCGGGGGCATCCGCCCCGGAGATCATCGTCGACGAGATCATCGATGCATTCCGCCAGCGCTTCGATGTCACGATCGACCTGGCCATCACGGCCACCGAAACGGAGGATTTTCCCGTCATGCGGGTACTGCGCGATGTCGAACTGACGGCGGCCGACATGGCTTTCGTCAACGGGGCGCCGTAAGGCACATGGCGGTCTACACCGACGTTGCGGAAGGCGAACTCGGCGCATTCCTGAAGCACTACCCAGTCGGCGATCTCCTGTCCTACAAGGGCATCGCGGAGGGCACCGAGAACTCGAATTTTTTGCTGCACACCTCCAGCGGCTCCTACATCCTGACGCTCTATGAAAGACGGGTCGAAAAGGCGGATCTGCCGTTTTTCCTCGGGTTGATGGGCCATCTCGCCAAAAAGGGCGTGTCCTGCCCGCTGCCGGTAACCGCGCATGACGGCAGCGTCATCGGCACGCTGGCGGGCCGGCCGGCCGTCATCATCACTTTCCTCGAGGGTCTCTCGCTCCGGCGGCCGACATCGATCCACTGCGCCGAGGTCGGCAAGGCG
Source organism: Mesorhizobium sp. B2-2-4 (assembly GCF_006442375.1). Lineage (NCBI taxonomy): Bacteria > Pseudomonadati > Pseudomonadota > Alphaproteobacteria > Hyphomicrobiales > Phyllobacteriaceae > Mesorhizobium > Mesorhizobium sp. B2-2-4. The sequence continues at coordinate 436,236 of NZ_VFWB01000002.1, forward strand.
CTGGCCGCCCTGCACCTGGCCGGAGCTGACTTTCCGATGACCCGCCCCAATGCGCTCGCCATCGACGGCTGGCGCAAGCTCTGGTCGGCAGCCCGCGACCGTGCCGACGAGGTCGAGCCGGGCCTTGCGGCCGAAGTCGACGCCGACTTCGCCGACTTCGAGCGGAATTGGCCGAAGGGTCTCCCGGAAGGCATCATCCATGCCGATCTTTTCCCGGACAATGTGTTCTTTCTCGGCGAGAAGCTCTCCGGCCTGATTGATTTTTATTTCGCTTGCAACGACCTCTACGCCTATGACGTCGCCACATGCCTGAACGCCTGGTGTTTCGAGAAGGATTTTTCCTTCAATCTCACCAAGGGCAAGGCGCTGCTTGCCGGCTACCAAGGTGTGCGGCCTCTGAGCAATCAGGAAAAGGCGGCACTTCCGATGCTGGCACGGGGCTCGGCGCTGCGTTTCATGCTGACCCGGCTGTATGACTGGCTGACCGTTCCCGATGGCGGGCTGGTAATGAAACGCGATCCGACCGAATACATCAGGAGAATGCGGTTTCATCGGACGATCAAATCTGCTTCGGAATATGGGCTGGCATGAGCAAACACGTTGAGATCTTCACCGATGGCGCCTGTTCGGGCAATCCTGGCCCGGGCGGCTGGGGCGCGATCCTGCGCTTCAACGGCGCCACCAAGGAACTATCGGGTGGCGAGGCCGAGACGACCAACAACCGCATGGAATTGCTTGCCGCCATCTCGGCGCTGAACGCGCTCAAGGAACCTTGCACGGTCGATCTTCACACCGACAGCAAATATGTCATGGACGGCATTTCAAAGTGGATCCATGGCTGGAAGAAGAACGGCTGGAAGACCGCCGACAAGAAGCCCGTCAAGAACGGCGAACTCTGGCAGGCGCTGGATGAAGCCAATCGGCGTCACAAGGTCACCTGGATCTGGGTCAAGGGCCATGCCGGCCATACCGAGAACGAACGCGCCGACGAACTCGCTCGTGAGGGCATGGCGCCGTTCAAGAAGGGCCCGGTCAGGCTTGTTTCTACCCCACCCAAGCCGGTCTCGCAGTCCAAGCAGCCGGCGGTGGCAAAGGCGCGGCGTTCGACCCAAAGCTATTGAATTCCGGGGCGGCACCATCCCCAGGCTGGGATCTCTGTCATGCCGGGCCTGCACTATGTGACGCATCCCCAGGTTCAGGTGGACGCCAAGATTCCGGTGCCGGAATGGGACGACGCGCGCCGAATTGTCCACGGGTGGCGGCCGATCGGCAGGCCGGCACAGCCGCAGATCCTCAGCGGATCAGCAGCGCCGTACCGTAGAGTCCGAAAGCGAACACTGTGTGTGACACCAGATTCAGCGCCCGTACCTTCATCGGGTTGGGCCGCTTCGACGCTGCCCAGCCCGCGCCCATGCCGGGCGCCAGCAGGAACCAGCCGGCGCCGACCGTGACCATGCCGAGGATGAAAGCCGGCAGGAAAGTCGGCGCGACAAGCCAGCCCGCTCCGGCCACCACGACAAGGATGATGCCGTAGACGATGCCGACAAAATAGTGAAAGGCCCAGCCCAAAGCCGATTCGTGTACATAGGGCGTCGCATCGCCAATATCGTCGTGAAAGACTTTTTCCCGTAAATGCCAGACCCAGCGGCCAACGGGGGCCCAGTTCGGCCGTGCTTGACCGAACATCTTGTAGAGAAGAAAGGCCCAGATATCCATCAGCAGCGTGGCGCCGACGCCGATCGCCACGCTACGCCAGACGATGTCGAACGTCATGGTCAGAGCAGTTCGAGGATCTTGGCGGCGCCGGATTCATCGACGCCGGGCTTGGTCTCGACATTGAGGGCGGTGACCTTGCCGTCATCGACGATCATTGAAAACCGCTTCGACCGAAGACCCATGCCTCCGCCGGAGAAGTCGGCGTCGAGGCCGATCGCCTTGGCGAAGTCGCCATTGCCGTCGGCGAGGAACAGGATCTTGCCTTCACCGCCGGTGAAGCGTGCCCAGGCGCCCATGACATGGACGTCGTTGACCGAAACCACGGCGACCGTATCGACACCGCGCGCCAGGATGGCGTCGCGGTTCTCCAGGTAGCCCGGCAAATGATTGTTGCTGCAGGTCGGCGTGAAGGCGCCAGGCACAGCAAACAGCACGACCTTCTTTCCCGCAAAAATCTCGGCCGTCGTGATCGGCTTGGGACCGTCGGCAGTCATCGTCTTGAACGTCGTATCGGGCAGTCTGTCGCCAGCGGAAATGGTCATGAGTTCCTCGCTTGGGAGAATGGGGAAGGACGTAGCCTTGGGTAGCGAACTATGCGGTTTCCCGCAACCATCGCGGGGGCTGGATCAAGGGAAAGGCAAGAGCCCTTCGACCGCGCCTGCCGAACTCGTCAGCGTGTAGTGAAGTCCGCCATCCGTGGGTGTCGTCGATGGCCGGTCGAGGATCGGCACGGTGAAGACCAGCTTGCCGTCCTTCTGGCTACGGGCCGGCGAACCGAACATGTAGTCGCGGTCTCCTGCGACGAAGAAGTCCGCCGCTTCCGGATCGCCGGGAAAGCTCGCCTCCACAACCAGCGTTTCATGGTCGCCCGGCAGCACGTTGATGCCGAAGTCGGATCTTGCCGGCGCGGGCAAGGCGGCGAAGCTCGCCTTGACCAGCTCCGCGTCCTCGGCATTGTCCGGGTCGGAGCCGGGGTCGACGGTCAGCCGCGTCTGCACAGGGATGCATATCGTCTCGCAAATGCCGAGGAAAATGTCGGCGTCGATGACGGACGGATCCTTCGCGGCCGACAGCGTGAACGTCACCGGCAGCGAGACCGGATAGTCGTAGCCCGCCCATTTGCCGTAGCCGTCGTCATGACGCTTCGGCGCCGGGAAGGAGAGGCTGGCATCGGAAATGTTGGTGCTGGCGGAGATATCGAGTTGCGGCGGCACACCCGCGTCGCCCGGGTCGCGCCAATAAGTCTTCCAGCCAGGCTTGAGCGCTATGTCGAGAACGCCCCGGATGCGGCCGGCATCGTCGGGCTTGCCGCTCGTCACCAGCCGTACCTTGCCGCCTTCGCTGTTGTACCAGGCGGACGAAGAGGCCGCGGCTGGGAGTGTGATTGCCGATCCGATAACGGCGCCGAGCAACAGGATTTTCAAGCTTTGCATGGTGATGATTTGATCGTCCGTTCATGGCCGTGCAATGATTTCATGGTCTTGCCGGTATCATATTTGCGTGACCTTTGCCGCAGGTAATGATCGGCCGGCGGCACGGGCTTGGTCGAAAACCGGCGCGGTACATCTTTTCGGCGCCCGGGAAACGCGTTACCCTCTGATCATGGACTTGTTGCGCCACAAGAAGACGGCCGCCGGCAGCGGCTTTCTCGACGATCAGTTCCTCATTGCCATGCCTGGCATGAAGGACGACCGTTTCGCGCGCTCGGTCATCTATATCTGCGCCCACAGCGATGAGGGCGCGATGGGCCTGATCATCAACCAGACGCAGCAGATGCTGTTTCCGGACCTTTTGGTGCAACTTGGCATCATGAACGAGCACGAGGCGATCCGGTTGCCCGCCCGTACCCGTGATTTCGTCGTTCGCAATGGCGGGCCCGTCGACCGCAGCCGCGGCTTCGTGCTGCATACGGGCGATTACCGGGTGGAGTCTTCGCTGACCGTTTCCGACGATGTCTGCCTGACCGCGACCGTCGACATATTGCGCGCCATATCGTCGGGCCGGGGACCCCGTCACGCGCTGATGGCGCTGGGCTATTCGGGTTGGGGCGCCGGCCAGTTGGAAACCGAGATAGCCGAAAACGGCTGGCTGACCTGTCCGGCCACTCCGGAGCTTCTGTTCGATACCGACATCGAGCGCAAATACGACCGGATTCTCGCCTCGATCGGCATCGACCTCGCGCATTTGAGTGTAGCGGCCGGCCACGCCTGAGCTCCAGCGGCGTGAAAGCCAACTACGCCTGCGTCAGCGGATACTGTTCCTTCAGCGTCTTCAGCACCTGATCCCCGGGCATCGGGGCGCCGAACATGAAGCTCTGCACATATTCGCAGCCCATCTGGCGCAGCTCCAGCGCGTCGCGCTCGTCCGAAATGCCTTCGGCGACCACCGACAGGCCGAGCTCATGCGCCATGCTGACCATGGATTTGAGCAGCACGGCGCGTTTGGGCGTGCTGTCGTCCACGAAACTCTTGTCGATCTTGATCGTGTCGAAGGGAAAGCGCGTCAGATAGGCGAGCGAAGAATAGCCGGTACCGAAATCGTCCAGCGACAGGCCGATGCCGAGCTGCTTCAGCTTGGTCAGCACATGGGCAGTCTGCTCGGGATTGTCCATAACCAGCGATTCCGTGAGCTCGAGCCGGAAGCAGCGCGGCTTCAGATTGGCCCGCGCAATCACGGAGCGGACGTCGCTGACCAGGTCGCGGCGGATGAGCTGGCGGCTGGAAAGGTTGACCGAAACCGACAGCGGCGCGTCGCCGATCTGCTTTTGCCATGCCGCCAGATCCTCGGCGGCCTGCTGCATGGCGAACAGCCCAAGCTGTACGATCAGCCCGCAGCTTTCGGCGACCGGAATGAAATCCGCCGGCGGGATCATGCCGCGGCGCGGATGGTCCCAGCGCAGCAATGCCTCGAAACCGGCGACGCTGCCATCTTCCAGCCGAACGATCGGCTGGTAGGCAAGCGTGAATTCGCGCCGTTCGATGGCACGGCGCAGGTCGGATTCGAACTGCAGCCGATCGGTGCCGACGGTGCGGAAGGCCGGGCGGAACGGTTCGATCCTGTCGCCGCCGAAGCGCTTGGCCTGATGCATGGCAAGCTCGGCGTCCTTGACCATGTCCTCGGCCGAGGTCTGCGCCGAGGTCCAGGTGATCAGCCCGATCGAGGCGGTCAGCACGATCTCGCGCTTGGCAAAGGTGATCGGGGCGTTGATGGCATGCTTGATGGCGTCCGCCACCGCCGCGATGCGGGCCGGGTCCTGCTCGGAAAGCAGCATCAAGGCGAACTGGTCGCCGGCGAAGCGTGACAGCGAGTCCTTCGGCTTCAAGAGCCGGTGCAGGCGTCGCGCGATGGTGAGCAGGATGGTGTCGCCGGCCGAGATGCCGAGCCCGTCATTGACCTGCTTGAAGCGGTCGATGTCGATGACGAAGACGGTCGGGCGCACCTTCTCTTCGGTCCGTGCGATCGAGATGATCGCCTCGAGCCGGTTCATGAACAATTCGCGATTGGGCAGGCCGGTGAGGTTGTCGTGCACCGCGTCGTGCAGCAGCCTCTCCTCGGATTTTTTCTGCTCGGTGACGTCAACCATGGTGCCGACACAGCGGATGACCTCACCGTCCGATCCGATAACCGGGCGCGCGCGCAGCGCAAACCAGTGATAGTGGCCGTCGGCGCCGCGCAACCGGAAGTTCTGCGCCACCTTGCCGCGACGGTGCTCGAGCACCACGTCGAGCGTGGTGCGGAACGTGTCGCGGTCATCGACATGCAGCACCGGCAGCCAGTTGCGGGCGGCACCCCCCAGGCTGTTGGGGGCGAGGCCGAGCTGGATGCTGACGTCGGGCTTGGTGACGACGCGGTCGCGCAGCACGTCCCAGTCCCACACCGTGTCGCCCGAGCCGGCCACCGCCAGCGCCTGCCGCTCGAGGTCGGAGAACAGGCCCTGGTGCAGCGCGCCTCCGGCGAAGGCATGCTGCATGACGGTGAAGCCGATCAGCAGGATGATGAGGATCAGACCGCCGCCAAGCGCCGGCTGGGCGATGTCGTTGTCGAGCATGCCGGTTATCGCCATCCACGATCCGCATAGCCACAACAGCACCATCACCCAACTGGGCACAAGCATGATCGCGCGATCATAACCGCGTATGCCGAGGAAGATGATCAGGCCGAGCCCGGTCAGCGCGGTGGCGGCGAAGGACAGCCTGGCGATGCCCGCGGCAACCGCCGGGTCGACGATGGCGACGCCGGCGATCAAGAGCAGGCCAAGGATCCAGACCAGCGCCCCATAGCTGAAATGGCCGTGCCATCGATTGAGATTGAGATAGGCGAACAGGAACACCACGAAGGTCGCCGCCAGGGCCACCTCCGTTCCCGCCCGCCACATCTGCTCGTTGCCGGGCGATATCTCGATGATCTTGTTGAGGAAGCCGAAATCGACGCAGATATAGGCAAGCACGGCCCAGGCGAGTGCTGCGGTCGCAGGGAACATGGAGGTTCCCTTGACCACGAACAGGATGGTCAGGAACAGCGCGAGAAGCCCGGCGATGCCGATGACGATGCCGCGGAACAGCGTGTAGGAATTGACTGAGTCCTTGTAGGATTCCGGGTCCCAGAGATAGACCTGCGGCAGCTTGGGCGAGGCGAGTTCGGCGATGAAGGTGATCACCGTTCCCGGGTTCAGCGTCACCCGGAAGACGTCGGCGTCCGGGCTGCTCTGGCGGTCGAGCGCAAAGCCTTCGCTGGGCGTGATGGCGGCGATACGGGTCGAGCCGAGATCCGGCCAGAAGATGCCGGAATTGACCAGTCGGAAATGCGGCGCCACGATCAGCCGATCGAGCTGCTGGTCGGTGGTGTTGGCAAGCGCGAACACGGCCCAGTCGCCGGTGGAACGGGCGTCATTGGCCTCGACCTCGATGCGTCGTACGATGCCGTCGGGCCCGGGCGCGGTCGAAACCTGGAAGTTTTCGCCCTGGTTGCGGTAGATTTCCACGGCGCCGGACAGATCGAGCGCGACATCGTCGCGAGCGATCTTGATCGGTTCGACGGCAAAGGCCGAGGACGCCGCGCACAGCGTCAGGATCGTCGCGAGGACAAAGGCGAACAGCGGCCCGTTGCGCAGGAATTTCGTCAAAAATCAGTCCTTCGTTCCAGCGCCTGGCGGATCGTCCGCGATCCGGGCGTAGAGGTAGTGGTCCTGCCAGATGCCATTGATCCTGAGGTAGGATCGCAGAAGTCCTTCGCGCCGGAATCCGGCTTTTTCAAGCACACGGATCGACCTGATATTGTCGGGAATACAGGCCGCTTCGATCCGGTGCAACCTCAGCGTATCGAAGGCGAAGCGGGTCACGACCTTGACGGCGTCGGTCATCAGGCCACGACCGCCGAAGCGCTCGCCGATCCAGTAGCCGACATGCCCGCTCTGCGAGACCCCGTGGCGTATGTTGCCGAGCGTAATTCCGCCAGCCAACCTGCCGCTCGACTTCTCGAATATGAAGAAGGCGATCGCGGTTCCCTGCGCATAGTCCTCGCGGTAGCGGCTGATGCGCAGTCGCCATGCCGCCCGGTCAAGCTCGTCCGGCGCCCAGCGCGGCTCCCATGGTTCGAGGAATGCCCGGCTCTCGCCGCGCACAGTCGACCACTCCCGGTAGTCATTGGTGAACGGCACGCGCAGCGTCACGCGGTCGCCCTTCAGTGCCGGCAGGTCGCGGCGAAAGAAAGGGAGCGCGAACACGGCGCTTGTGCGGGCTTAGACGGCGAGCTTGCGGGCCGTGGTGGGCGTGCCCGGAAGCGAATCGAGGATCGCTTCGTATGGCGCCAGCGTACCCACGGGCCCTACAGCGGTAAGCGTCGGTTTGGTCGAGAACAGCCGTGACGACAGGTCGGTCAAACGATCGACCGTCAGCGCCGAGAGCCGCTCCATCAGTTCCTCCTTGGCGATCGGCCGGCCGAACAAGAGCAGCTGTCGCGCGATCTGCGAGGCGCGGCTGGCCGGACTTTCCGCCGACATGATCAGACCTGCGCGGTATTGTGCGCGCGCCCGGTCCAGCTCTTCCTGCAGGATGTTCTCGCCGGCCTTCTGCAATTCCTCGATGATGACGGGCACCAGTTCGGCGATGTCGCTCTGCCCGGTCGCGGCATGGACGCCGAATATGCCGGTATCGGAAAAGCCCCAGTGGAAGGCATAGACCGAATAGCACAGGCCACGCTTTTCGCGGACTTCCTGGAACAGCCTGGACGACATGCCGCCGCCGAGGATCATCGACAGCACCTGCGAGGCGTAGAAATCGCGCACATGGTAGGCGCGGCCTTCGAAGCCCAGCACGATCTGCGCGTCCATCAGGTCGCGGTCCTCGCGGAAATCGCCGCCAACATATTGCGCATATTGCGGGATGGTGTTGTCGGCCTTGGTGCGGAAGCCGCCGAGCTGCTTTTCCACTTCGCGCACGAAATTGTCGTGCTTGATGTCGCCGGCAGCCACGATCACCATGCGCTCGGCGCCGTATTGGCGCTCGATGAAATCGTGCAATTGCTTCGACGTGAAGGATTTGACGGTTTCCGGCGTGCCCAGAATCGAGCGGCCGATGGTCTGGTGGCGAAAGGCGGTCTCGGTGAACCGGTCGAACACGATGTCATCGGGCGTGTCGTGCGCGGCGCCGATTTCCTGCAGGATCACGTGCTGCTCGCGTTCGAGCTCCTGCGGATCGAATTCCGATTCCTGCAGGATGTCGGCAAGAATGTCGACGGCCAGCGGCACGTCGTCGGAGAGCACCCTGGCATAGTAGGATGTGGTCTCGACGCTGGTGGCGGCGTTGATCTCGCCGCCGACGTCCTCGATTTCCGAGGCGATCTCGAAGGCTGTTCGCCGCTTTGTGCCCTTGAACGCCATGTGCTCGAGCAGATGGGCCATGCCATGCTCTTCGTCACGTTCATTGCGGGCACCCGACTTGACCCAGGCACCCAGGGCAACCGATTCGATGCTTGGAAGGGTTTCGGTGGCGACTGTCAGGCCGTTCGACAGACGGCTTACCTCAACACCCATATGGTTCGTACTCCTTAACGCGCCGCTCGCGCACGGCGGCTGACGTAATCTTCCACCATTTTCAGGTCGGATGGAAGTACCGTGTATTTTTCCTCCGATGTCATCAACCCACCTAGCCATGCGGGCAGTGCGGGTGACACGCCGCTGGCGGCCTCGACGGCGGCCGGGAATTTTGCTGGGTGCGCAGTGCCCAGCACCACCATCGGCACGGCATTCGAAGCCTTGCCGGCCGCGACATGCACGGCTGCCGCGGTATGCGGATCAAGCAGGTAGTTGCTGGCCGCGAGCGTCGAGCGGATCGTCGCGGCGACCTCGTCCATATCTGCGCGGCCGGCATCGAATTCGGCTCGCATCCCCGCGATCTCCGTGGCTTCTATGGTGAAGGCGCCGGATTGTTTGAGCCCGGCCATGTAGCGCCGCACGGTCGCCGGGTCGCGGCCCGACGCCTCGAACAGCAGGCGCTCGAAATTCGACGACACCTGAATGTCCATGGAAGGCGAGGTGGTCGCGAACACGCCCTTGGTGCGGTATTCGCCGGTCGCGAAAGTGCGTGCCAGTATGTCGTTGTCGTTGGTGGCGATGACCAGCCGATCGATCGGCAGGCCCATTTTTTTGGCGGCGTAGCCGGCAAAGATATCGCCGAAATTCCCTGTGGGCGCGGTGAAGGAGACGGGGCGATCGGGCGCGCCGAGCGACAGGGCCGAGGAGAAATAATAGACGATCTGGGCCATGATGCGGGCCCAGTTGATTGAATTCACCCCCGACAGCGAGACACGGTCGCGAAAGCCGTGATCGTTGAACATGTCCTTGAGCATGCCCTGGCAATCGTCGAAATTGCCTTCGATCGCCAGGGCATGCACGTTCTCAGCCTTCGATGTCGTCATCTGCCGTTGCTGCACCGGCGACACGCGGCCATGCGGGAAGAGAATGAAGATGTCGGTGCGGCTGCGCCCGGCGAAGGCGTCTATCGCTGCTCCGCCGGTGTCGCCCGATGTGGCTCCGACGATGGTGGCATGCTGGTTGCGTTCGGCGAGCACATGGTCCATCAGCCGGGCGAGCAACTGCATCGCGACGTCCTTGAAGGCGAGCGTAGGTCCATGGAAGAGTTCGAGGATAAAAGCGTTGGGGCCGGTCTGGACCAGCGGGCAGACAGCCTCGTGGCGGAAGGTGGCATAGGCCTCCCGCACCAGACGCTCGAACACGGGAGCCGGGATTTCGTCGCCAAGAAACGGCGACAGCACGCGGATGGCCAGCTCGGAATAGGCCAGGCCGCGCATGGCGCGGATCTCGGCCATCGAGAATTGCGGCCACTGGCGCGGCACATAGAGCCCGCCGTCGCGTGCCAGGCCTGTCAGGACGGCATCGCAAAACCCAAGCGCGGGCGCCTCGCCGCGGGTACTCACATATTGCATCGTCACAATTCCGTTACTGCCTTGGGTTTTCGACCCACGCAAGGTGGTTAATTTCTACGCTGGCTCAGTCGCATTTTTGCCGCGCGGTTGATATACGTCACCAACTTTGCGAGAGGGAAGTGCAGTTTCATGGCGTTTCATACATTCAGCGGTCGCTTTTTCGCGGGTCTTGCGCTCACCGGCTTTATGCTTGCCGCCGCCGGCTGCCAATCAGGCGACAACGGTATGCTGAACCTGGGTTTTGGCAAGAAGGACCCGACCGCGCCACCGCCGCCGCAGGACCCCAAGATTCTGGCCAGCCAGTTGAATGCCTATTGCCCGAGGGTGATGCTTCGCGACGGCACGGCATTCTTCAACACCTACGCCAACGAAGCCCGGAAGCCCAGGCCCAAGCTCAAGAAGACCGGCGACGCCGCGCAGGATGCCGCGGCCCAGGCTGCGGCCGATGCTGCCGCTGCTACTCCGCCGGACGATTCGGCGAGGGTCATTTATCAGGCCTCGATCAGCGACGTGACCCGCGATTGCAGCCGCGCCGACGGACAGCTGACGATGAAGATCGCCGTCGCGGGCAAAATCGTGCCAGGGCCGAAATTCACGCCCGGCACCATCACCATGCCGATCCGCACCGCGGTGATGCATGGCACCGAGGTGCTTTATTCGCAGATCCACCAATATCAGGTCCAGGTTACCGACCCCTCGGTCGCCACGCAGTTCGTCTTCACCGATTCCAACATCGTCGTGCCGGCGCCGACGGCGCAGGACTATCAGGCCTATGCCGGCTATGATGAAAATGCGCCGAAGGCCGCGACCGACAAATCGAAGAAAAACAGGAAGAAAGCCGCCGCGACCAACTAAATCCGCAGGGGTGCTCGTCGGGGCCTAGCGAACGCTCACACGTCCGCCGACCATTCTGATAGGGCGGCCAGCGTGCCGCTCAGATCCGCCCAGCGGCGGATCACCGTCTCGGCGCCCGCCTCCGTCAGCGCATCGGCATGGCCGGGATAGCTATGGGCGGCGCCCGTGAACCCGATGACACGCATTCCTGCCGACCTTGCGCCGGTCACGCCGTGCACGGAATCCTCGATGACGAAAGTGTTTGCCGGATGGGCGCCGAGCTTTTCGGCGGCGAACAGGAACACGTCCGGAGCCGGTTTGGTTTTTCCGGTCGGCGTCTCCATCGCGGAGAAGATGCGCCCGGCAAAGAATGGCAGCAGATGCACCTTCTCCAGCATGAATTCTATCCGCTCCGAGCGTGAGTTGGAGCAGATGCAACGTTGCGCCGTCACCGAGGCGACCGCTTCGCGCACGCCCTCGATGGCACGAACGTCGCTGCGCAGTTTCCGGTCGACCAGCTCTTCGGCGCGATCGATCAGCGAAACCTGGAACGGGATGTTGGACTTCTCCTCAACCCGCATCAGAATGTCCTTGAACGTCAGCCCCGCATAAGTCTCGGCAATCTCCTCGGCCGAGATTTCGTACCCGGACAAGGTCAGGAGCTCGGCCTCGACGCGCGCGGCGATGATTTCGGAATCGACGAGCACGCCGTCGCAATCGAAGATGACAAGGTCTGGCTGGGGCATGGTGATCCGGGCAATGAGAACGGGCAGGCTTCAGGCGGCGCGGCATACACCAACGGGCACGTCGGCGCAAACCGGCGGCGTCCGATCGCTGCCCTTCACCGAATATTTACGCTGATCGGTAACCATAACCGGGAGTAAACAGTAACGCGTGCCTTGGGTGTAAAAATGTCAGCCGTGCGTCTTGTCGACGAGCTTTCCCATGCTCCCCAGCAATCCGAATGGCTGGACACGATCCTGAAGGGCGACTGCGTCGCGGCGCTCGACCGGCTGCCCGAAAAATGCATCGACGTCATCTTCGCCGATCCGCCCTACAATCTGCAGCTCGACGGCGACCTGCACCGGCCCGACCAATCCAAGGTCGACGCGGTCGACGACGACTGGGATCGGTTCGAGAGCTTCGAGGCCTACGATGCCTTCACGCGCGCCTGGCTGCTGGCCGCGCGCCGGGTGCTGAAGCCCAACGGCACCATCTGGGTCATCGGCTCCTATCACAACATCTTCCGGGTCGGGGCCAAGATGCAGGACCTCGGCTTCTGGATCCTCAACGACGTCGTATGGCGCAAGACCAACCCGATGCCGAATTTTCGCGGCCGCCGCTTCCAGAACGCGCATGAGACGATGATCTGGGCCTCCCGCGACCAGAAGGGCAAGGGCTATACCTTCAACTACGAAGCGTTGAAGGCGTCGAACGACGACATACAGATGCGTTCCGACTGGCTGTTCCCGATCTGCACCGGTGGCGAGCGGCTGAAGAACGACAATGGCGATAAACTGCACCCGACGCAGAAGCCGGAGGCGCTGCTCGCCCGCGTCATGATGGCCTCGACCAAGCCCGGCGACGTCGTGCTCGATCCCTTCTTCGGCTCCGGCACGACAGGCGCGGTGGCCAAGCGCCTTGGCAGGCATTTTGTCGGCATAGAGCGCGAGCAGGCCTATATCGACGCCGCCAATGAACGCATCGACGCGGTGCGGCCGCTCGACGGCGCGGACCTGACCCTGCTCACTGGCAAGCGCGCCGAGCCTCGCGTCGCCTTCGTCAGCCTGATCGACACCGGGCTGGTGACGCCCGGTGCTACGCTCTACGACGCCAAGAAGCGCTGGGCGGCCAAGGTTCGCGCCGATGGCACGGTGGCGATCGGCGACAGTGCCGGATCGATCCACAAGATCGGCGCCGAAGTTCAGGGCCTGGATGCCTGCAACGGCTGGACCTTCTGGCACTATGAGCGCAGCGGCGGCCTGACCCCGATCGACGAACTGCGTCGCATCGCGCGTCTCGGCATGGAAAGGGCAGGGGGCTGACCCTGCCGATTGCCGCGGCCTTGGCGTTGGTTCAAAGTCTCAACGAAGTACTGGAAGCGATTCAAATCACGCCTTGATTCCGAGCCGCTCAAGGTCTGCTTGAAGTGTCTTGGCATCGGTGAACAGCACTGCCTGCCAGCCGGCCGCTTTGGCGCCGTCGACATTCTTCTGGCTGTCGTCGATGAACAGCGTCGCGGACGGTTCGAGCTCGAACGCGGCGACGTGATGGTCGTAGATGTCGCGATCCGGCTTGATCTTGCCGATCTCACCCGAAATGGTGACACCGCGCGGACGATTGAGAAAATCGAAGCGTTTGCGCGCTTCGGCCAGCGTATCGGCGGCGAAGTTGGTCAGCATGGTGACATCGTGGCCGCTGTCGATCAGACCGACCATGATGGCGACGCTGTCGTCATACGCATGCGGCACCATGTCGTGCCAGTGGCGGCGAAAATTGCGGATGTTTTCCGCGTGATCCGGGTGGTCCGCGATCAGCAGCGTTTCCGCCTCTTCCCATGTCCGGCCGCGGTCCTGCTCGATGTTCCAGTCATGCGTGCAGACATTGTCGAAGAACCACTTTCTCTCCTCGGCATCGGGAATAAGCCGGCTGAACGGGATGTTCGGGTCGTAGTGGATCAGCACTTTGCCGATGTCGAACACGATGTGGCGGATTTCAGTCATGAGGCCTCTCTGCACTGTTCGGTGACGGCTTTTTTCGTCGCGCCGGGTATCGCAGCCTCGATTGCCTTTTTCATGACAGTGGGCAGCGCTTCACCCGAAATGTCCGACGGCAGCGACCAGAAATGCCCGGCGGGCGTCTCGCCGGTGCTTCGGGCGAGGAAGATTTCGAGCTCGAGCGCAAAATGGGTGAAGACATGCGCGATTCGGCCGGCTTGTCGCCAGTCGCCGGGAAAGGGTGCGGCCGCCGCTGTGGTCGCGCCGTCCAGCCGCGCCGTCCAGCCGGTCGTCGGCACCTCGGTCATGCCGCCGAGCAGCCCTTTGTCGGCGCGTTTGCGCAGAAGAATGGCACCGTCGCTTCGCACGGCGACGAAGGCTGCGCCGCGCCGCAGCGGTTTGTCGGCCTTGGGCAGGCGCACGGGATATTGTTCAGGATCGCCTGAAACGACCGCGCTGCAGCCCTCGCGCAGCGGGCAAAGCATGCAGCGCGGCCGGCGCGGGGTACAGATCGTGGCGCCGAGGTCCATCATCGCCTGAGCGAAATCGCCGGGCCTCGTCGTGGGAACCATGCGCTCGACACGGGCGCGAATGTCGGCCTTGGCTTCGCTGAGCGGCGTGGCAATGGAGAACAGGCGGGTCACGACACGTTCGACATTGCCATCGACGACGGCAGCCGGCCGGTCGAAAGCGATCGCCGCGATCGCCGCCGAAGTATAGGCGCCGATGCCCGGCAATTCCTTCAAGCCGGCTTCCGTATCCGGAAACCGGCCGTCGCGCCCGGCCACCAGATCGGCACAGGCCTTGAGGTTGCGGGCACGGGAATAGTAGCCGAGCCCTGCCCAGGCTTTCATCACGTCCTCGACGGGCGCCGCCGCCAGCGCCGCGACATCAGGCCATTTCTCGACAAAGGCGCGAAAATAGGCCTTCACGGCTTCAACCGTGGTCTGCTGCAGCATGACCTCCGACAGCCAGATCCGGTAAGGATCGGGCCGCACGCCACGGGCATGGTCGCGCGGGGTCACGCGCCACGGCAACTCGCGATGATGTACGTCGTACCATGCGAGCAGGCGGGATGCGGTATCGCCAGCTTTGCTGCTGTCCCCGGGCGCAGCTCTGCTGCTGTCACTGGACGCAGCTTTGCTGCTGTCAATAGACGCAGCTTTGCTGCTGCTGTCCTCTGATATGGCCTTGCGGGTCTGCTCGTGCGGTGCCATTGATCTCGTATCGGCCTCGGCCGGGAAGAGTGGAGGTGGGTGGCTGGAGAACGCACATGGCAGGGAAAAAGCCCTTCGGCAATCCCGTTCCGGTGAGCGATCTCGCCACCGCGATCCTCGACCCGGTGCTGCGCAAGCGGGCGGGCATTTCGGTCAGCCTGGTCCAGTCGTGGGAAGAGATTGCCGGTTCGCGCCTGGCCGGCCATTCGCGCCCTGAAAAGATCCAGTGGCCTCGGCGGCTGCACGAAGACGACCCGTTCGAGCCGGCCGTGCTGGTGATCGCCTGCGAGGGCATGGCGGCGCTCCATCTGCAGCATGAGGCCGGCGAGATCATCAATCGCGTCAATGCATTTCTCGGCTTCACGGCCATCGGCCGCATCAGGATAGTGCAGAAGCCGGTTCTAAGTGAAAAGGCGCGGCCGAAACCACCCGTCAGGCCTCTCAACGAGGCGGAAAAATCAAGACTGTCGCACATCGTCGGCAAGATAGAAGACGATGGCCTGCGTGCCTCTCTGGAGCGGCTCGGCGCCACTATTCTGGGACAAAGAAAGTCATAGCACCGTCGCCAATCTCGCGATTTCGTGATTATAAGCTTCAAGTTTCACGATTGGATTGGGGACGGCGATGCCTTAATTCGCGCCAACTCTCGCCTTTTCGTGCCTTTGCGTTGCAAAATCCAACCCCTGTCAGGTGATTCGTATGAACCGTCCTCCGTTCGGCAAAAGCTTGTCCCGCAGAAACCTGCTGTCTTCGCTGGCCGCCATTCCGGTGGTGGCCGTGCTTGCGGCATGCAGCGACTCTGGTGAGGAAGCCAAGGCGGCCGATGTGAAGCCTGCCGCTCCCGCCGCACCCGCGACATCGGCCACGCCGGCCGCCGTCAAGGCGCCGGAGGCTCAAGGCACCGTCGACATGGCCGAACTGCTTAAGCCCGGCGCATTGCCCGACAAGCAACTCGGCAAGGACGACGCCAAGGTCACGATCGTCGAATACGCCTCGATGACCTGCCCGCATTGCGCGCATTTCGCCGAAACCACCTTTCCGGAATTGAAGAAGAAATACATCGATACCGGCAAGGCGCGCTATATTCTGCGCGAATTCCCGTTCGATCCGAGCGCCGAGGCCGGTTTCATGCTGGCGCGCTGCGCCAAGGACAACTACTTCCCGATGGTGGATGTCCTGTTCAAGCAGCAGGCGAACTGGGTGGGCGTGTCCAACACCAAGGATGCGCTGCTGCAAATCTCCAAGCTCGCCGGTTTTACACAGGAGTCCTTCGAAGCCTGCTTGACGGACCAGAAACTTCTGGACGATGTGAGGGCGGTCCAGAAACGCGGCGCCGACGAATTCAAGGTCGACTCGACGCCGACCTTCTTCATCAACGGAAAGACCTACAAAGGGGCGATGTCGATTGAGGAAATGTCGGCCATCATCGACCCTCAGCTCTGACGTCCTGGCGATGCCGAAGCGGCAGCGCTTCGGCATGCGTGGCCTTTGGCCGTGCTGCGCGCCGCCGCAAACCCGCGGCGCGTTTTCGCAAAAGTCGCTTTCAGGGCGGCGTGAATGAAGTTTTCGCGCCTTCGCCTCCTCGGTTTCAAATCCTTCGTCGAACCAGGCGAGTTCGTGATCGAACGCGGCCTGACGGGCATTGTCGGGCCGAACGGCTGCGGCAAGTCTAACCTTGTCGAGGCGCTGCGCTGGGTGATGGGCGAAAGCTCCTACAAGAACATGCGCGCGTCCGGCATGGACGACGTGATCTTTTCCGGCTCGGGCACGCGCCCGGCACGCAATACCGCCGAGGTCACGTTGTTCCTCGACAACAGCGATCGCTCGGCGCCGGCAGCCTTCAACGACGCCGACGAATTGCAGGTCTCGCGCCGCATCGAGCGTGAGGCGGGCTCGCTCTACCGTATCAACGGCAAGGAAGCGCGCGCCAAGGACGTGCAGCTTCTGTTCGCCGACCAGTCGACCGGCGCGCGTTCGCCCTCGATGGTTGGCCAGGGTCGCATCGGCGAGCTGATCCAGGCCAAGCCCCAGGCGCGCCGCGCCCTGCTGGAAGAAGCGGCCGGCATTTCCGGCCTGCATACGCGCCGCCACGAGGCCGAACTCAGGCTCAAGGCCGCCGAGCAGAACCTCGAGCGCCTGGATGACGTCGTTGGCGAGCTGGAAAGCCAGATCGAAAGCCTGAAGCGCCAGGCACGCCAGGCCTCCCGCTTCAAGAACCTGTCGGCCGACATCCGCAAGGCCGAGGCGACGCTGCTCCATCTGCGCTGGACGCTGGCCAAGGCCCAGGAAGGCGAGGCACGTTCGGCGCTGGCCGTCGCCACCGCCCTGGTTGGCGACCGCGCCGCCGCCCAGATGGCGGCCGCCAGGGAGCAAGGTATCGGCGCGCATCGGCTGCCCGATTTGCGTGACGCCGAAGCTGCGGCGGCCGCGGCCTTCCAGCGCCTGTCGATCGCCAGATCGCAGATCGAGGAAGAAGCCGGCCGCATCCGCGCCCGTCAGGCGGAACTCGAGCGCCGGCTCCAGCAGCTCGACGGTGACATCGCCCGCGAGGAGCGCATGGTGCGCGACAATGCGGATATCCTCGAACGCCTGCGCGCCGAGGAAGCAGCGCTCAACTCCGAAAATGCCGGCGCGGCCGAGCGTGAAGCAACCACCCGCGCCGCCTTCGAACAGGCAGCCGCGACGCTCTCGCAGAGCGAAGCCAGGCTTGCAGCACTTACCGCCGAGCGGGCCGAGGCCGCCGCTTCGCGCAATCAGGTCGAGCGGACGCTGCGCGAGACCGCCGAGCGTCGGGACCGTTTCGCCCGCCAACTCGCCGATGTCGACCGCGAATTGTCGGAAATACTCTCCAAAGTCGCGGGCCTGCCCGACCCGGCCGAGAAGCGACTTCTGGTCGAGGACGCGCTGGCGCGGCTCGAAGAGAGCGAGGCCGGCGCGATTGCCGCCGAACAGGCGGTCGCCGAGGCGCGCGCCGCCGAAAATGCCGCCCGCCCGCCATTACAGGACGCCAGGGCCGAACTGGCGCGCATCGAAACCGAAGCCCGCACGCTGGCCAAGATCCTGAACGCAGCCAGCGGCGATCTCTTCCCGTCCGTGCTGGAACAGATCAGCGTCGAGCGCGGCTATGAGACGGCCTTGGGCGCCGCCCTCGGCGAGGACCTTGACGTGCCGCTCGACCGCAGCGCCCCGGTGCATTGGGGCGAGAGCGCGATCCAGGCCGATGACGCCGCGCTTCCCGAAGGCATCAAGAGCCTGGCCAGCGTGGTACGTGCCCCGGCGCAGCTTGCCCGCCGGCTGGCGCAGATCGGCATTGTCGAAGCCGCCGACGGCCGCCGCCTGCAAGGGCTGCTCGCGCCCGGCCAGAGGCTGGTCAGCCCTGAGGGCGCGCTGTGGCGGTGGGACGGGCTGACCGCCAGCGCCGACGCGCCGACCGCGGCCGCGCAACGCCTGGCGCAAAAGAACCGGCTGGCCGAGCTCGATGCCGAAGCGGTGCAGGCGACGCTTGTGCTGCGCGAGGCCGAGGCGGTGCTCGCACAGGCCGAACAGTCGCTTCGCGAGGCCAGCGAGGCCGAGCGCGCCGCGCGTCAGGCCGGACGCGACGCCCAGCACGGGCTGGACGCCGCCCGCAACGCGCTGGCCGAAGCCGAAAAGGCCGGCGGCGAGTTGGCGAGCCGGCGCGCCGCCCTGGACGAGGCCCGCGCCCGTATTGTCGACAGTCATGAAGAAACTTCGGCCGCCTTTGCCGAGGCGGAAATGCTGCTGCAGGACGCGCCCGATCTCGGCGACCTGCAGATACAGCTCGAGCAATCCTCGGCCAATGTCGCCCGCGACCGCGCCACGCTCGCCGATGCGCGTGCCGTCCATGAAGGGTTGCGGCGGGAGGCCGAGGCGCGGTCGCGCCGGCTCGATGCGATCGGCGCCGAGCGCAGCAACTGGCTGGAGCGCGCCGAGAACGCTTCGACGCAGATCGCCTCGCTGGGCGAACGCAAGGCAGAGGCCGAGGCCGAACGCGAGAGATTGGCCGACGCACCCGACGAGATCGATGCCAAGCGGCGCGCCTTGCTGTCACAGCTCACCGAGGCCGAGACCTTGCGCAAGGCGGCGGCCGACCGTCTGCAGGAAGCGGAGAACAGGCAGGCCGAACTGGACAAGGCGGCCACCAGCGCCATCCAGTCGCTGGCCGAGGCGCGCGAGACCCGTGTCCGCGCCGAGGAGCGCTTGACCGCGGCCGACGAGCGCCGGCTGGAGGTCGAGGCGCGCATCCAGGAGACGCTGAACACGCCGCCACATCTGGTCATCCGCCATACCGGGCTGGAGGCCGACGATCCGATGCCCGAAATGGCCGAGATCGAGCGCCAGCTCGACAGGCTGAAGATCGAGCGCGAGCGGCTCGGCGCCGTCAATTTGCGCGCCGAGGAGGAGCAGAAGGAGCTTTCGGACCGGCTGGAGACCATCGTCTCGGAGCGCGAGGACATCATCGAGGCGATCCGCAAGCTCAGGCAAGCGATCCAGAACCTCAACCGCGAAGGCCGCGAGCGGCTTCTCGCCGCTTTCGACGTGGTCAACGGTCATTTCCAGCGGCTGTTCTCGCATCTCTTCGGCGGCGGCACGGCGGAATTGCAGCTGATCGAATCCGAGGATCCGCTCGAGGCAGGACTTGAAATCCTTGCCCGTCCGCCCGGCAAGAAGCCGCAGACCATGACGCTGCTGTCCGGTGGCGAGCAGGCGCTGACGGCGATGTCGCTGATCTTCGCCGTGTTCCTCACCAACCCGGCGCCGATCTGCGTGCTCGACGAAGTCGATGCGCCGCTCGACGATCACAATGTCGAACGCTTCTGCAATCTGATGGACGAGATGGCCAAGACCACCGAGACGCGCTTCGTCATCATCACCCACAATCCCATCACCATGGCGCGCATGGACCGGCTGTTCGGGGTGACCATGGCCGAGCAGGGCGTCAGCCAGCTCGTTTCGGTCGATCTGCAGGCAGCCGAAGCCATGCGCGAGGCAAGCTGACTTCACCTTCAACGTGCCGTGCTGAAGCCTGATTTTGAGCGTTGTCTTTCGCGGTAAGGCAGTCGGTTCGGCTTCTTCTCACCTTGCGCGTTGCACGATCCAGGTCGCCCAGATCGCGGCCAGCAGACCGCATGCAATGCCAATGCAATCGGCAACCCAGTCGAGCACGTCGAAATCGCGGCCTATCGCCGTGGTGCCCTGGAGAACTTCTATGGCAGCGCCGACAAAGGCGAGGAAGACGATCAGCGCCGGCTTGTGCCGCGGCCAGCCGAGGCTGCCCAGGAAAGCCAGCACGGCGAATGCGCTGGCGTGATTGAGCTTGTCATAATGGAAGCCGATATCGATTCCGAATTGCTTGAGGCGATGTGCCGGCAGCAGCGCGAGAACGAGGACGGCCAGGAGCGTGACGACAAAGGCAATCCGCTCGGCGACGGAATAGATTCTCATTCTGCTCCAACAACATGTCTCCGGTATAAACCGTAACCTATGTGTCCGGAACGGACCCTTGCGCGCTTGGCTGGGGCGCCAGGACAGTAATCCAACTTTTTTCAAGCGCCTGAAATCAAACAAACTATTGCTTTTCAATCGGTTTTCCGTCTAAGGCTGTTCCGGTTTAGTGTTCCGGAATGATGCTACGGAAGGGCGGAAATGGCAAGGCTTACCTACCTCGAAAGGCGCGGCGCGACTTATTATGCACGGATCGACATTCCCGTTGATCTTGTGCCGCTCTACCGCACCACGACCCGGAAGAAGTCGCTGCGCACGAAGGATGAGGCCACGGCCAAGTCGCGCCTGTGGCCGGTAATTGAAGCGTGGCGGGCTGAATTCGATGACGTGCGTATCCGCCGCCAACTCACCGCCGACGACAAGGCCGACGCGGTATGGCAGCACTATACCGGCACCCTCGACCGCGATGAGCAGGCCCGGCGCTCAATCCCTACCGCTGCCGACATCGATGCCGCGACCGAACGAGCCGTCGAGCGCGTCCAGCGCGAAGGCATCGACGTGCGCGACCCGCTGGCGGCGTTGGACGCCAGCCTTGACGTGATGGTGTTAAAGCAGAGCCGCGCGCTCGACGCACAGGCCCGGCGCGTGAAGCTCGACCACATGCGCAAGCATCTAGCGGACGGTGAGGTGGCGCTGATCAACCATGAGGTTGCCGACTACATCGACGGCAACAAGCTTTTGATTGACCCGCTATCCCCGGATCGTGGCGACATCGCCCGGAAGATGATGCGCGCCGAAATCGAGGGACTGGAGCGCACCCTTGAGCGCGACCAGGGCGACTACACCGGCACCCCGCGTGACCCTGTCGTGAAGCCTGCCATCGGCACGTCGCGCGAGCAGGCCGCGCCCGGCGAAACCATCATGGAAATCTTCGAGCAATACGCCCGCGAGAATCCAAAGGCCATTACCGCCGACACACTGAATCAGGCCCGCCGCGACATTGGAACCTTTGTCGATCATGTCGGCAGCACTTGCCCGGTTCACCGGATCGATAAGAAGGCAGTCCGAGAATGGAAGGCGCTTTTGATGCGCTACCCGGTGAAGGCAACCGAAAGCAATGCGTTCGCCGGCATGAAGCTTGCGCAGATCGTCCGGCACAACGAGAAGGTCGGTAAGCCGGTGATCACGCCGCGCACCGTCAATCGCTACCTGTCAAGCCTTGGCGCTTTTTGTGATTGGCTGGTTTCGCACGGCTATCTCGACCAGAACCCGACCACCGGAATGTCGCTGGCGAAGGAAAAGAAGCGGACCACGGTTCCCTTCACCACCGACCAGATGAACACTCTATTCAAGTCGCCGCTGTTCACCGGATGCCGTAGCGCCGACGAATGGCGCAACGTCGCCAAGCCGGGCAATGTGCGAATCCGCGATCACCGCTATTGGGTTCCGCTGATCATGCTCTACAGCGGCGCTCGACCAGCCGAGATCGCGCAGCTTGCCGTCGCGGACGTGCGGCAGGAACACGGCCATTGGATCATGCACATTACTGAAGAAGGTGACGGCGACAAGAGCACGAAGAATGAAGGCTCTATGCGCGTTGTGCCTGTTCATCCTGAATTGATGCGGCTCGGATTCATCAGGTATCGCGACGGCATGGAAACGGCCGGACAGCAGCGCCTTTTCCCCGAAGCAACGCGCAACAGTCGGGGGCAGATGATTGCGGAGTTCTCTCGCGAGTTCGGCCGCTACCTCACACGGCTCGGGATGAAGGACGGGCGCGGCCTGTCCCTCTACAGCTTCCGGCACGGCGCGGCCGACGCCCTTCGCCGGGCCGGCCATCTGGACGAACAGTTCGGGTTCATCCTTGGGCATACCAGCGCGACCATGACGGGCCGCTACGGCATCATGCCTCAAGGGATGCTTCAGCAGCGTGTCGAGCTTGTGAACTCCATCGCCTATCCCGGCTTGAAGATCGATCAACTTTTCTGAATGAAAAAGGCTTATCGATCAACTTTTTTGATTTGAGGGATTCACACCAGATTCGACCTGTGAGACAATAGATTCAGGTTTTGTTCTCACAGGTAGTTTTGCGTTGCGTAATGGGTTCGGCCGCGTAGTTAAGGCCCTCGGCTTCGGATCGGAACAGAAGGCGTTGCCTCTGTCCGATCCTGCCATCTTCGAATTGTTCGGCATCGTGCCGTCCGCATCCGGCGTCACTGTGTCGGCGAGCACCGCACTGCATGTGCCGGCGGTGCTTCATGCCGTCCGCCTCATTTCCGAAAACATCGGTGATCTTCCTTGCAAGCTCTACCGCGAGGAAGGGGACAGCAAGGAATCCGCCAAGGATCACCCCGGCAATCGCCTTGTGCATAGCCGGGCAAACCCTTGGACTAGTGCCGGCGAGCTTCGGGTTGCCCTCACGATGGATGCCCTCATGCACGGCGCGGGCTATGCCGAAGTCGTGCGCGTCGGCGATGACAGGCCGTATCATCTTTTCCGCCTCACTCCCGGCACCGTGCAGCGTCGTTTCGAGGATGACGGCGAACCCTATTACCTTGTGCAGCGCGAGCGCGGCCGGCAGGCGCGCCTGTCCTACCGCGACGTGCTCTATGTGCCCGCCTTTGGTGGCGTCTCGCCGATCACGCTCGGCAAGGATGCCATCGGCGTTGCCATGGTGCTTGAGCGCCATGCATCGAAGTTCTTCGGCTCCGGCGCTCGACCGTCCGGCACCCTGACCAATGACAAGCCGCAGGCGGGCGAAACTGGCGCGAAGACCGCTGCCAATCTCCGCAAGTCGTGGCTTCGCTGGCAATCCGATGCCAGCGGCGAACCGCTCATTCTGCCCGATGGCTGGAAGTATGACGCGCAGACGATGCCTAGCACGGATGCGCAGTTCATTGAAAACCGCCTTGAGCAGATCAATGAGATTGCCCGCATCTTCGGCGTCCCGCCGCACATGCTCTATCAGCTTGAGCGCGCGACCTGGAGCAACGCCGAACAGATGGCGGCGAGCTTCCTTCAGCTTTGCCTTCGGCCTTGGCTGGACCGCTGGCAGGACGCCTATGCAACCGTCCTTCTGACCGAAGACGAGCAGGACGCCCTCTATTTCGAATTCGTCATTGACGACCTTCAGCGCGCCGACGCGGCGGGCCGCGCGGAAATCTTCGGCAAGCTGGTCGCCATGCGCGCCATGACGCCCAACGAAGTCCGCGCCGCCATGAACCTGCCGGCCATCGAAGGCGGTGACGAGCTCGCCAATCCCTACACCACGACCACGCCGCCGGCCGGGAAGATTCCGACCAGCGACAACGACAATGCCGGCCCGGCGAAGGAAGCAGCCTAGTGAAGCACACCGCCTTTTTCGGGGACGGCGAGAAGACCTTCGCCCTCCCGGCCGAACAGATTCTTGAGCTTGAGCGGAAGACTGGCAACGGCGTCGGCACGATCTATTCCCGCGTCATGACCGGACAGTTTCAGTTCGGCGACATCATCGAAGTGATCCGGCTCGGCCTGATCGGCGGCGGCACGTCGCCGAAGGAAGCACAGGCGCTTGTCGATGCCTACGCCCGGCCGACGCCGATCATCGAGGCGTTCCAGCTTGCGGCCGACATCCTTGAAGCCCGGTGGACCGGCAAGGCAGAAGCCCAGGACGTGCGGGCATGAGCGAACGTCTCGAAATCAAGGCCGCGCTCACGGTTGACGACACCGGCGAAATCACCGGCATCGCTTGGCCGTTCGGTTCCCCGGATCGCGTCGGCGACGTGATCGAAAAGGGTGCGATCACCGGCCCGGCCACGCTTCCCATGCTTTTCGCACATGACCAGTCACAGGTGATTGGCGTTTGGGACAGCATCACCGAAACGGCCAACGGCCTGACCGTCAAGGGCCGGTTGCTGGTCGATGACGTGGAACGCGCTCGCGAAGTCCGCGCCATGATCCGCAGCAAGGCCGTCACCGGCCTGTCGATTGGTTTCGTCACCAAGGCGAGCAAGCCCCGGCAGCGCGGCCGGACGATTACCGCGCTCAACCTTCACGAAATTTCCGTTGTCGCCGTCCCGAGCCATCCGGGCGCGCAAATCACGTCGATCAAAGCCGCCGATGGCACGGCAAACCACAAGGAAAACCACATGGAAGATGAACTTGAGAATGCACCGGTGGCGAACGCCGATCCGGTGATTGAGAAGAAGGACTTCGACGCACTGAAGGCCCGGCTCGACAAGATCGAGGCAAAGGCCAATCGCCCGGTTGCGGCGAACGACAACCATCGGGCCGCCGACAATGACAACGATGAGCGAAAGGCGTTCATCGAGTTTGCCCGCAAGGGCATCGAGCGCATGGACCAGAAGGCAGCGGCAACGCTGACCGTCGCCACCGATGCGAGCGCCGGCTATCTGGCGCCGGAAGCATTCGGTGCTGAAATCCTCAAGAGCATCACCGAATTCTCGCCGGTGCGCTCCTATGCCCGCGTCATGTCGATCGTCTCGCCGGAGATCAAGCTTCCGCGCAAGCTGACCGGCACCGCCGCGACGTGGGTAAGCGAAACCGACGACCGCACCCAGTCCGACATGACGTTTGAACAGGCGACGTTCACGCCCTACGAACTGGCGACCTATGTAGACGTGTCGCACCAGCTTCTGGAAGACAACGCCTACAATCTGGAAGGCGAGCTTGCTACGGATCTTGGCGAGGCGTTCGGCAAGACCGAAGCCGGCGCTTTCGTGTCCGGCAACGGCACCGGCAAGCCGAAGGGCCTTCTGGTCGCCACCGGCATTGCGGAAGTGAAGACCGGTAACGCTGCCACGCTCGGCACCGATCCGGCCGCGACCATCATCGGCATGTTCCACTCCGTTCCGTCCATCGTGGCGCAGAATGGCGTTTGGCTGATGAACCGCAAGACGCTCGGTTCGCTGCGCACCCTGAAGGACGGCACCGGCCGCTTCATCATGCTCGACCCGATCACGGCCGGCGCACCGGTGACGCTGCTTGGCCGGCCGATTGTCGAAATGGTCGATATGCCGGACGTTGCGGCGAACGCCTATCCGATCATGTTCGGCGACCTTCAGGGCTACCGGATCATTGATCGCGTCGGCCTGTCTGTTCTTCGCGACCCGTATTCGCAGGCAACGAAGGGCACCGTGCGCTTCCATGCCCGCAAGCGCGTCGGCGGTGACGTGACGAACCCCGACCGCTTCCTGAAGCTCAAGGTCGCGGCCTAATCGCCATGACCTCGCGGCCCGCATATGACGAAATCACGCTTGCGCTCGGGACTGACACCGTGCGCTTGCGCCCGTCTTTGCGGGCCGCAGCCCATTTCGTTCGCCTCGACGGCTTTGCCGATCTTCCCCGGCGCATCACCGAATTCAATCTCGGCGCCATTCGCGACCTGATCACCGTCGCCGCGACCGACCGGCAGGAAGCATCCGCCTTCCTTGCTGCCGCCGAAAGTAAACCCCTTCTTACTTTTGCCGATGCCGTCACCGTGCCCATGCTCGCCCTTGTCGCCGGTTTCGTCCCGGCGTCCGACGATGACGCCAAGCCCGATGCGAAGGCCCAGGCGAAGCCCATGCCGTGGCCGAAGGTCTATCGCGAGCTTTTCCGCACCGCGACCGGCTGGCTTGGCTGGACGCCTGAAGCAGCATGGGACGCCACGCCGACCGAAATCAATGAGGCCGTCGCCGGCCTTTACGACAAGTTGAAGGCTACTCACGGCGCACCCGACAAGGACGCCGACCAGAAGCCCGACGCCTACGGTGCCGACCAGCTTCGCCAGATCGAGGAACAGGGCTTCGACCCTGCCTTTGATCGTGACGGCCTTCGGAAGCTGAAGGTCAGCCTTGCGGGAGGGAAGCGCTAATGTCCCGCCCGCCGCACCTTTGCAACTGTGGCCGCGTCGTCGCCTATGGCGTCCGGTGTGAATGCCAGCGCACCGCAACCCGCGAGCGCAACGCCCGTCATGATGCGCGCCGACCGTCCGCCCGCGAACGCGGCTATGACGCCAAGTGGGATCGCGAGCGCGCCGCCTACCTCTATCTGCACAACACCTGTCGGAAGTGCGGCCGGGAAGCGACGACCGTTGACCATATCATTCCGCACCGTGGCGACCGTTCCCTGTTCTGGAACCGGAGTAACTGGCAGCCTCTTTGCACGTCCTGCCACAACAGCGTGAAGCAACGGCAGGAGCGCAATCGATGAGGCCCTGCACGAAAAAGGTGAGGGGCACCCGTAAGGTGCCCCTCGTGTCACCCGGTGGGACTCGAACCCACAACCTCCAGTTTGGAAGACCGGTGCTCTATCCAGTTGAGCTACGTGTGTGCGGTGCGCGGAAAGTAGCTACTGGCTTGTGGATATTCAAGCGGAGACATCGCCAATGACGCCCGCCGAACGCGCCCGCCTTATCGACAAGCAGGAATTCGAAGCAGAGTGCCGCGCCGTCCGCAAGCGTGTCTATGCTCGGCTCGGCATCAAGCGGGTTGAAGATCGCGCCCATATGCAGCGCGCCATGTCGAAGCAGGCCCAGCCCGGACAGTTCAAGCGTCCCATTGCAGCACGACCGGCCGAACCGAAGCCGAAGCCGACGCACATGCGTAGGCACGGCCCTATCAGCCGACATCATACCATCGCCGGGCGCACTCTCACGCGCCGGCAGTGGGCCGCCGAACTCGGCATAACCAGCAACGCTATGGATCAAGCAGTCTACAGGCACGGCAGCGTCGAGGCCGTCGTGATCCGCCGTTTTGGAGGCCGCGACCAATGACCCGCCTCTATGAATTCCGTGGCACCCGATACCTGCTTCGCGAGCTTTCCGAAATGTCCGGCGTCGAGCGCAACGTGATCCACGCACGTCTTCATGACGGCTGGACGCTTGAGCAGGCGCTTTGCATCCCGACCCCGAAGCAGCGCCGGGCGGGGGTGGTCTTCAACTTTGCGCCTTTCGAGGGGACCGGCGCGGGGAGCACCGCGCAAGAGATTTCCGAAATAACTTTTTCTCAAAAGACCGAAAACGCATGAGCATCGTGACCCTTTCGCTCGCCAAGGCGCACATGAATATCGATGGCACGGCCGACGATGAGCTCATCACGCTCTACATCGGCGCGGCCGAAACCTTTCTCGGCAACTACATCGGCAAGCCGCTCGCCGACCTGGACCCGTTGCCCGATGACCTGAAGCTCGCGGTGCTGAAGCTGGTCGCGTTCTATTATGAGCAGCGCGAGGCCGTCGCCTTTGGCATCACCATGCAGATTGCGCCCTATGGCGTGACGAGCATCGCCGATTCCTATCGTGAGTATTGGTTCGGCGACGATGGCGAATAACGACAACGGCCTTGCCTCGACGCTCGCGGCCATTGAACGCGCCCGCAAGGCACCGCGCGCGGCCGTGCTGCCGGCGCTTCTGAAGTCGGCCGAAGAACTGGCGGGCGCACAGCGCGCGCTTGCCGAACGCTCGCGCGACACCGGCGCGCTTATCGACAGCATTGAGGTGACGCCGCCCGGTCACTCGACGCCGCCTTATTCGCAGCCCGGCGGAATGCGCGTGGCGGGCGAAACCGAAGTGCTTGTGACGGCCGGCAATGAAGACGTGCGCTATGCGCACCTTGTCGAATTCGGCACGTCGAAAACGGAGGCCGAACCGTTCTTCTGGCCCGCCGTGCGCCTGCTTCGCAAGCGCCTGCAGAACCGCATCAACCGGGCCGCCCGGAAGGCCGTCAAAGACGCTTGGAGCGGCCAATGATCGAACCGACCCTTGCCCTTCAGACTGCTATCCGCGCCGCGCTCATTGCCGCCCCGGCCGTCATCGCGCTTGTGCCCGCCGATCATATTCGCAGCGGCAGCACCCGGCCGGACAACCTGCCCTCCATTATCATGAGCGGCGGGCAGACCATCTTTCTCGGCAATGGTTCCGGCTCGCAATACCTCGCCCGCGTGTTCCTCGACCTTCACATTTGGGCGGTCGAGGATGGCGCGGACACGGCACAGGCAATCGGCTTTGCCGTGTCCAACATCCTCAAGGAAGCGCCCGACGCGGCCGGCTTCAGCTTCGATGACTTCGGCCTGCCGGCTATCCGGTGGATGCGCGACCCGGAGCCGGAGAAGTCTTTCACGCACGGCGTGCTCACCGTCGAGGCCGTCATGCGGTGGAGTATCTGACATGCGCGCCGGCAAGCTTGATCGCACCATCACCATCGAACGCAAAACCGAAACCGTTTCGGAAACGGGCGCGGTTGTCGCTGCCTGGCTGAATATCGCCACCGTGCGCGCGGAGATCGTGACGCAATCCGCTTCCGAATTCCTCACCGGCTTCGGCGAGGCCGAAAACGGCACCATCGTTTTCCGTGTCCGCTACCTCGCCGGTATCACTACGGCCGATCGCGTGACCTATGCCGGGCAGGTGTATGACCTGAAGGAAGTCACTGAAATCGCCCGCCGACGCGGCCTTGAGCTTCGCGGGGTGGCAACGGCATGACGCATCTTCGCGGCGTGAAGCCTATCCTTTCCCCTGATCGTGAACCGCTCACCAAGGCACCGCTCGCGCCGAAGTGGATGACGGCCGAAGCTCGCGCCGAATGGAAGCGGATCATGCCGCGTCTGATCGCAGATCGGATTATCACGAAGGCGGACCTAACCGGCGTCGAGAACTATTGCATCGCGACCGGCCGCGTTCGCGAGATCGAACGCCTGTTTGCGGCCGGCGGCTTGGACAAGACCCTTTTCGGAATGCAGAACCGCGCCATGCAGACGGCCCGGCAGCTTGCCGCCGAATATGGCCTGTCGCCGGTTTCCCGCGCTCGCGTCGGCTCGGCTGGCACCGATGATGATGACGACGACAACCCGCTCGCGGTGATGTGATGGCGAGCACCTATCCCGCATGGATTTTCGACGGCAGTCCGATTGATGACCCGTTCGGCTATGGCGAGCGGGCGGTTGAATTCCTTCGCCGCCTGAAGCATCCGAACAGCACCGCGCCGAAGTCTGCTTTCCAGCTTTACGATTGGCAGGAACGGATTATCCGCCGCATCTATGGTCCCCGGCACCCGGACGGCCGGCGCGTGGTCGAAACCGTCTTCTGGATGATTCCCCGCGGCAACCGTAAGACTAGCCTCGCCGCGGCGCTGGCGCTGCTTCACACCATCGGCCCGGAGAAGGTTCCGGCCGGGCAAGTCATCTTCGCAGCATCCGACCGCGAGCAGGCCGGCCTTGGCTTCAAGGAAGCGGCGAACATCGTGCGCATGGACAAGCGCCTTGTCGCCGCGACCCGCATCTATGACGCTCACAACAGCGCGAAGAAGATCGTCTTCAACGCTCAAGGCGTCGAGCTTCAGGCGATTTCCAGCGACGGTGCGGCACAGCACGGCAAGACGCCGGCCTTTGTGCTGGTGGACGAAATCCATGTGTGGAAGGGCCGCGACCTTTGGGAAGCGCTGAAGTCCGGCATGGTGAAGACCAGCGGCACCCTCATGGTGATCGCCACCACGGCCGGGCGCGGTTCCGAAAACATCGGGTTCGAGCAGTATGACTATGCCCGGCGCGTGGCGCTCGGCGAGATCGTGAACCCGGCCTATCTGCCGATCATCTTCGAAGCGGCCAATGATAACGATTGGCAGGATGAAGCCCTTTGGCGTCGCGTCAATCCTGGCCTGAAGCACGGCTTCCCGAACCTCAATGCCTTGCGCACGGCGGCGAAGGAAGCAGAGCACCGGCCGGCAGATCGATACGCCTTCAAGCAGTTCAACTTAAACGTTTGGATGGCGCATTCCCGCGACCCGCTTTTCGACATGGCCGTTTACGACGCCGGCGGGATCCCGCTCGACGTTGCCGACATGGAAGAACTGCCGTGCTTCATCGGCGTCGATATGTCGGTGAATGGCGACCTCACCGCCGTTGTTGCCGCGTGGCGGAACCCCGATGGCACGATCACGGTGCATCCGTGGTTTTTCGTGCCCGGTGAAGACCTGAAGGGCCGGGCCGAACGCGACGGGGTTCCCTATGAGCAGTGGCGCGACGATGGTCTGATTACGGTGATCGACGGCCCGGTGATCGAACCGGAGGAAGTCGAGAAGCACATTCGCGAGCTTTGCGCCCGGTTCGACGTGCGCGAACTCGCCTTCGACCCGCACCTTGCCCGCATGACGATGCAGCGCCTTCATGACGATGGCTTGCCCGCCGTCGAGATGAGGCAAGGGCCGCTCACCATGGGGCCGGCTATCGGCGTGCTCGAGCGCGTCGTGAACGGCCGGGCGCTTCGCCATAGCGGGCACCCGGTTCTTCGGCATCACTTCGATAGCGTCGTGGCGTCCCGCAACGACACCGGCCTTGTGCGGATGCACAAGGGCAAGAAGACCGACCGTATTGACGGCGCGGTAGCCGCCGTCATGGCCGTGGCGCGCGCCGCCGCGAACGATAACCGCAAGTCCTTCCTCGACATGGACCCCGACGAACTCGACCGGCTCATGGCCGAAGCAGCATAGGAACACCGGAATGCCCGACGACACTCAACGCCTTGTCGTTTCTCTTGAGGCCCGTCTGAACAAGTATGAAAAGGACATGCAGCGCGCCGGCAAGGCGACGAACGACAATTTCAAGCGCATGGAAGGCCGCGCCAAGCAGTTCGCCGACAACACCGAAAAGGCGCTCGGCAAGAGCTTCGGCAACATGGCCGAAAAGATCGAAGGCGCTTTTACGCCCTTCCTTCGCGGCGGCGTGGTGTTCGCAGGCGTGGCCGGCGCGGCGATGGCCGTGAAGGAAATCGCGGATTCGATTGCCGAAGTGGATCGCGAAGCCCGCAAGGCTGGCGTGTCGGCGAAGACGTGGCAGCAGTGGCAGTATGTGGCGACCGCCACCGGCGCGAGCGTGGACGGCGTGACCGACGCGCTCAAGGAACTGAACATCCGCGCCAACGAATTCGCGCTCACGGGGAAGGGGAGCGGCGCGGAATGGTTCGCCCGGCTCGGCTACACCGCCGATGAGGTGGGAAAGAAGCTCGCCGATCCGAACCGCTTCCTTGATGAGATCATCGGGAAGCTTCAAAAGCTCAACGCCGGTTCGCAGACGCGCGCTCTGGACGAACTGTTCGGCGGCACCGGCGCGGAACAGCTTGCCAAGGTGCTTGGCATGTCCGTCGAGGACATCCAGCGCCTTCGCAATGAGGCCGCGACCTTCACCGACGAACAGATTGAGGCCGCGAAGAAGATCGACCGCGAATGGGACACCGTGTGGCGGAACTTCACCGTCTACGCCAAGCAGGCCGCAATCGAAGGCGTCGGCGTGGCGCAGCAGATTTTCAAGACGCTCAATGGCGAATACCTGCCCGGTCACCAGAAGATGAAGGACGCGGAAGCCTATTACGCTTCCGACGGTTTCAAGCTGAAGCAGGCACAGAAGCAGCGCGAGCAGCTTTTGCAGGACATCGCCAATGTCGAGGCCGATCCGGCCTTGAGCGGCGATGGAATGGGAACCCTCGATGCCCTGAAGAAGGAGCTTGAGGCCGTCGAGACCGAGATTGTCAGCCTTGGCGGCGGCAGCGACCAGCTTAAGCAGGCGCTCAAGGAACTGTCGGACATCACCCAGCGGGCGGGCGGCGCGTTCAACGGTAGCGCGTCGTCGGCCGCGAACTTCAAGGCGGCGCTCGCCGACCTGAAGAACCTTGTCCCGGAACTCAAGGCCGAACTCGATGAGCTCGGCAAGCTCGACGCCATCGACGCCGCCTTTAAGAAGGCAGTCGGCAGCGCCACCACTATGTCGCAGGTGATGGGCGCGGTGGACATCGCGAACCGCGCCAAGACCATGGCGCGCTTCGGCAAGCACGACAATATTCTCGACCTGATCGGCGCGGCCGAAGGCACCGACAAGGGGCGCGGCTATAACGAAACGCTCGGCTATGGCGCGTTCACTGGCGGCGCGGTGAACCTGACCAGCATGACGCTCAGTCAGGTGCTCGCCCTTCAGAAGCAGATGCTTGCGAACCCGGCGAACACCTTCAACTCATCGGCAGTCGGCCGCTACCAGATCACCAGCGCCACGCTCAAGGACATGATGAAGGAGCTTGGTCTTACTGGCGACCGCACGTTCGATGAAGGCACCCAGGACGAAATTGCCCGCGCCTTGCTTCGCCGCCGTGGCAATGATCCGGCCGGCCTTCGCAACGAATGGGAAGGCTTGCGCGGCGTCGATGATACGACCATCAGCAACGCTTACAACGGCACCCCGACCGCCGCACAGGCGTTGCCGCCGACCGATGCGCAGCAGAAGCAGATTGACCTTGCAAAGCAGCAGACGGAAGCCCGCAAGAACCTGAATGCCACCATTCAGGACGGGTTGGACAAGGCCCAGTTCGAACAGCAGATTTCCGGCATGTCGGAAAGCCAGAAGCGCGTCGAGCTTCAGCTTTTCGAGTATCAGGCACAGGCCAAGCGCAACGGCATCACGCTCACGGATGAGGAAATCCGGGCGATGCGCGAAAAGCTGACCCTGACCGACCAGCTTGACCAGAAGAACCGGCAGGCAGCGCAGTCGCAGAACGCCTTGCAGCAGGCCGGCATGTTCTTCGGGCAGCAGTTCACGTCTAGCCTGTCGGGCTTGCTCACCGGCACCACGACCGTAACGGACGCCATTCGCAACATGGCGAATGCCTTGATCGACGCCAGCTTGCAGGCGATGCTGCTTGGACAGGGGCCGCTCGCGGCGCTGTTTGGCACGGCCGGCGGCGGTGGCCTGTTCGGCGCGATCTTCGGCTTTGCCGATGGCGGCTATACCGGACAGGGCGGCAAGTATGAGCCGGCCGGCATCGTCCACAAGGGCGAATACGTCATGTCCAAGCAGGCAACCGACCGGATCGGCGTCGGCAACCTTGAGGCGTTGCACCGTGGCGCGCTTTCGGGCTTTGCGGCCGGTGGATATGTCGGCAGCGCGCCGGCCGTCCATCGTGCGCACATGCCGGCGAACCAGAACG
This sequence comes from Mesorhizobium sp. B2-2-4, assembly GCF_006442375.1. Lineage (NCBI taxonomy): Bacteria > Pseudomonadati > Pseudomonadota > Alphaproteobacteria > Hyphomicrobiales > Phyllobacteriaceae > Mesorhizobium > Mesorhizobium sp. B2-2-4. Next base: position 469,567 of record NZ_VFWB01000002.1, read on the forward strand.
TCGCGCCGGTTGCCCAGCCGATCCAGATCAACAGCACCGTGAACGTGAACGCCAATGGCGGTGACCCGGCACAGAATGCCGACCTCGCCGCGAAGGTGAGCAAGCAGGTTGAGCAGTCCATGCGCGGTGTAGTCGCAGACGAGGTGAGGCGACAATCGCGTCCCGGCGCGTTTTTAAACACCCGGAGCCGCTGAAATGCCGATCCCGACCTTTGAACCGCCTGTCGGTCCGTCGCCGGGCACCGCGCACAAGCCGACCGTGAACCTTTGGGAAGCTGACTTCGGCGACGGCTATTCGCAGCCGACGCCGAAGGGCTTGAACCACGTCCGCCACGCCACGTCCCTGAAGTGGGCGGCGCTCACCTACGGCCAGATGCGCGAGATCCTCGGATTCTTCGAGCGCATGGGCGGTAACCTGCCGTTCTATTTCCGGCCCTATGGCGAGGAAGTCAGCCGCAAGTGGACGTGCAAGGACTGGACCGCCACGGCCGACAACGGCGTGTGGAACGTCACGGCCGAATTGGTCGAAAGCTTCACCCTGGCTGTTTGACTCAGGGAAGGCTGTGGAGAGGCTTTAGGCTTTCCGCGAGTCCCGAACGCCTCCGGCACCCTAAACGCGCGCTGGTGACTCTCCCTGTCCGTTTCTGGCGGCGGGCGGCACGGTTTCCCTACTCAATGCGGGATAGGTGACGGCCGCGAGCGGAGCGAGCGAGCCGGAGCCTTCCCTTTCTTGATTGTGGGAAGACTGTCACGCCTCACCTACGTGTGGAACCGGAGGCAGCTTAAGCGGGAACCGTCTCGTCATATATGTAATACTCTTACCTGTCTTTTAGATAACCATATAAATTTCCCGAGACGGTTCCCGCTTATTCTCATCCCCTTCCGGGAACGACGCTTGCCGCTCCCGGCTCGAAGAAGAAATGCCCCATCGTCTGCACTCCGGTTCGCATCCCGCTATAATTGAGCATGAGGCCATCACCGGCCCGATAGGAGCACAGAATGACCAAGAGCAAGCGCCGGTCCCTGAGGCACATGACGCCGGATGAAAAGGCGGAATACGTGCGCGAGCGCGAACGTCAAAAGAAGGCCCGGCAGCGTGACCGGGAGAAGGTTGAAGGAAAGAAGATGCGGGCTGAATCACCACAGGCGAAGGTCAATTGGCTGCGTGCCGCGCTCACCCCGGAGCTTGAGGAATTCATTGACGAGCTTGTCAGCCTGGAACTCGCCCCGGCTTCGCGGGCGCTCGCCATGTGGGAGCGTGAGAACCGGCAGCGGTTGGAGATTGATCCGCCCCTCGCTGTGTCGGCGATGACGAGGGGCGACCATGAGGCATACATGCGCCAAGCAAAGCGCTGGACGCGGTTTGGCCTGATCCGGATCTTCGCTCGCGATGCGCTCGACCGTGACGCCGCAAACGTGCGCCAGAAGCGCTATCTCGAAAAGGAAGCAAAAGAGGCGAACGCGCTCGGCATCTCTATCGAGGAATACCAGCGTCGCAAGCGGGCGAAGCGCGCGCCGAAGCGGCGTGAGGAACAGTTCATCATCGCCAAGGGCTTGCTGGAAAAGAGGATCGAAGACGCGAACGCGGCGGCGCTGAAGGACGGCGCGATTTTTTGAACAATCGACCGCAGTCCAGTTGCGCGGCTGCTATAAGTGGAATTGTCGGGCGGTCTTAAGCACGCCGACCCGATAGGCCCCTCATGCGTTTGGCATTTCACATGAGGGGCCGATTCAGGTCAGCATCACTGTCCAAAGTAAGTGCTTACTTATAATAAAATCAACGACTTATCTCATTTTCCGCTTGCGTCGGATGATTCCGCCGTGCGAATCTTTGCGTGCTGCTCCGGCGGCACAGGCAACCCCAATCAAGGAACCGACATGCAAGATACCTATCTCCCGGCCGATCAATACCGCGCCCTTGTGGACGCGCTGGTCGACGCTCACGCCGACCTCGATCCCCGGAACGCCGTCATCATTGCCCTGACTGAAGTCGGCTTCATCGTGCCCGACACTTGCCGGGAAGATGGCTCGGAACGGCACCGTTAGCGGCCTAGTCAAGCCCGAACGGAAATTTCGCAATGAAATCAATGATGGAGAGAGTTGCCAAATCCATTTCAGTAATGAAAACAACGGCTTGTCACTATCCTATATTAACCTACCCACTGCCACGATTTTTTGTGATAGCTGGATGGTCCCTTCAACCAGCCTGAGAGGACAAATCACCCATGACGCATCATGATATGACGGCCGACATCGCCAGCGGCCGGTCGACCCACATTGACGCAGACGAACTCACGGACTTGGACCTCGATACCTCCAACGTGCCGGCAGCCATCGAGCCGGCGAATTCCGAAACCGTTTCGGATTTCAACATTGCCGCTGTCACCGACCGCGTTCACAAGCTCATTGACGGTATGTTGGCCAGTAGGGTCGAAATCGGCCGCGAATTCATTGCCGTGAAGGCCAAGCTTGAGCATGGCGAGTTCGGCAAGTGGATTGCCGCCGAATTCGACATGACCGACCGGACGGCACAGAATTTCATGAACGCGGCCACGGCCGTTCAGGAACACCAGGTGCTCGCCGTCCTGCCCGACAAGGCGCTCTACCTTCTTGGCGCCAAGGGCACCCCTTCCGATGTCATCGAAAAGGCAGTGACGAAGATCAAGGCCGGCAACGTGCCGACGACGCGGGAAATCGAAGCCGAGATCCAGACGGCACGATGGAAGGCGGCAGAGGAGCGTGCAGAAGCGGCGAGGGCGGCGAAGAAGATCAAGGGCATGACTGCGGAGGATGCGGCAAAGGTCAAGGCGAAGGAGGAAAAGAAGGCTGCCGTGCAGAAGAAGAAGGACGACGCCCAGCGCGCCGAATGGAAGCGGAGGCAGGAGGAAGGCGAAAAGAGTGGCAACGATGCTATCGCCTTTCTTGTAGAGCACTTGGGCAGCCGGTTCCGGGAGTTCGCGGAACTGTATGAGAAGGCCGGTAGTGTCGATTTCCTTCAGGCAATGCGTCGCGCAGTGAAGTCCGGGGGTGTCCCGTCCAACGTGATCGCGCTCAATGCCAAGAAGGATGCCGCGTGATGGACGCCTAGCGGCCGGATCCTCGACACCAGCCAAGCCCGGCGGGGAAGCTTGGCTGGTGTCGCCGAAGCGGTCGATGCACATCATTTCTCAGTCGAACCATAGGCACTGACACCATCACTATGATATCGGCTGGGTGGGTCATTGGCAGGGCCGCCGAATCCTGATTCAATGGATGCATCGCGGGAAAACATTATGTCCTACCGAATCATCGATCTTTTTTGCGGCGCAGGCGGAATGACGCTTGGCTTTGTCGATCCGCGCTATGGCGGGGGGTTCGTCAGCGTTCTTGGCCTCGATAACGATGAATCTGCGACGAGGACGCACAGCATCAATTTTCCCGGCGAATCGATATGCGCAAATATCGAGGAATGGGTTGCGACAAGCGATATCCCAAAGGCGGATATCGTCGTCGGCGGTCCCCCCTGCCAGGGATTTAGCCTTTTGAATAAGGCCAGGTCCGGAGATGCGCGCCGCGCGCTTTGGGAACCTTACCTTGATGTCGTGAAGGCAAGCGGCGCACGGATTTTCGTGATGGAGAATGTGGCCGAGCTTTTTCGTTCGCCCGAGCTTATCGATATTCGTGCTCGCGCCAACGAACTGGGGTTCGAAACTATCGCTGCTGTTCTCAATACAGCCGACTACGGCGTGCCTCAAACCCGGAAGCGGACGATTGTAATCGGATGGGACCGCAAACGCCTTCCACACGGCGTTGAAATGCCACGCCAAAGCCACTTCGATCCTAACGGCAAAGAAAAAGGTGCTGCGGGCCTCGCCCCATGGGAGACAGTTCGACAAGCCCTTAAAGGCCTGCCTGCGAAAACGATTGGCACTGAAATAGGCAGGAAGGCTCCGCTGGATTTGCATTTCGGCCGGACGCCGACCGAGAAGAGCGAGAAGCGTTACCGAGCTGTGCCGCCGGGCGGCAACCGATTCGACCTTTTCAAGAATGCTCCCGAGCTCACCCCGGATTGCTGGATACGCAAGACAAGCGGCGGCACTGACCTTTTCGGACGCTTGTGGTGGGATCGGCCTTCAGTGACCATTCGGACAGAATTCTTCAAGCCCGAAAAGGGACGATATCTGCACCCGGAGGCGCATCGGCCAATTTCCCATCGCGAGGCGGCACGCCTGATGACTTTCCCGGATGATTTTAAGTTCGCTGGGAACAAGACCGATGTTGCTCGTCAGATTGGCAATGCGGTCCCACCCGTCTTTGCAGGGCGCATTTCTTCCGTGGTGAAGGATGCCCTCGACAGACTGGAAAGGGCTTCGACCGCGAGGCCGAGAAAGACGCACGAATTTGCCTGACGACTCGAAAGGCCATCTAGCAGACCTTCAACGGCTGCTGACTGATTTTGCAACGGAACTCGACAATCCGGAATTGCGGGAGCGGGTCAAAGCGCTCATTCCATCATTCGCAAAAATCAGGAAGCTCGGCATTTCTTTGATGCCAGACAAGGCGGGGGCTGGCGCACGCGATCGGATACTTGCCTACTTCAGGAAATACCCGCTTACGGTGATTGATGGCGACGAGCTTATGGTCGTTTCCGGCATCGGAGAGTGGGCTCGTCGGGTTCGGGAACTGCGTGTTCAGTTTGGCTGGCTTATCAACAGCGGAACGACTTTCAAGGACATGGGTCAAGAGCTGGAGAGCAGCCGTGATTCGGACGGACTAACCAGCCTAGCTGCAACGTTGGGCATGGACCCTCGGACGATGAAGCCCAGCCAGTATGTCATGATGTCGGACGAGCAAGACCGTGAAGCGGCGCTCCGATGGAATGTTCTCAATGAGATTCGGCGATCGAAGATAGCTGTCAAAGATAAAATTCTGCAGTTCCTACGACATAGCGTCGGCAGGCCGGTAATAGGCGAGGAGCTTCGCTATCTAGCGGGTGATCGAAGCGAGTGGGCGCGGCGAGTTAGGGAACTTCGAACTGAAGAGGGTTGGCCTGTTGTCTCTCAACAGAGTGGCAGGCCGGACCTGCCTGTCGGCGTTTATTTATTGGAACGAGACCAGCAGGCCCAACTGCACGATCGGCACATTCCCGATCCGGTTCGAGTTGCGGTCTTGTTACGAGATCAGTTCGCCTGCCGGAAGTGTGGGTGGAGGCGTGAGGATGCCAATCCGGCCGATCCTCGGCGGTTTCTAGAGCTTCACCACCTGAAAGAGCATAAGGACAAGGGCACAAACACGGCGGATAATCTTATCACTTTGTGCAATGTCGACCACGACCACGTTCACCGCGACAAGGCGTTCGCTGCGGAAATTGCAGCTATCGCACTCTAGCTCGGATCTTTGGGATAAGCGCTTCGGTCTGCGCCACGCGGTCGCAATTCCATATCACCTCGACATGCCAGCCAAGCTCACGGAGCGCTAAGGATGCGATTTTATCGCGTTCAATGTTTCGGTCGATCTTAGCATTCCAGAATTCAGCGTTCGAGACGGGTCGCGTTCCGCGCTTACACGAATGACCATGCCAAAAACAACCGTGGACAAAGATCGCGGTCTTTGAGCGCTTCAGAACAACATCCGGGCATCCTGGCAGCGTTTTGTCATGGAGCCGAAACCGAAGGCCCGCACGGAACAGACAAGACCGCACAAACCTCTCCGGCTCCGTGTCGCGATTCCTTACGCGCGACATCATCGCTGATCGCGCGGCTACATCCACCGTCACCATGGCTACCTCCTATATTCGATCATTAGGAAGCCGGGAACAGACCGCGTGGAATTTCCTGTTCGCTCCGGAACTAAGGCCCGGATAGGTGTTCCGGTAATAAAATTCTGCAAGTAGCTAAACGGTTGAATTTATTAGGTAAAAATAAGTTGGCTGGGGCGCCAGGATTCGAACCTGGGAATGTCGGTACCAAAAACCGATGCCTTACCACTTGGCGACGCCCCAGCAGCTGACATGCGTCGACTGCGCGCGGCCTTATAGGCTGTGCCGGTGGAAAGCTCAATGCCTGGAGATTGCGACTTTCCTGCTGATCCACGACTCCGTTGGCGACGGTCGTCTCATGCGCCGGTCGTGCCGCCTATTCTCCCCACACCGCCATCTCGTTTCCAGCCGGGTCGGCAAAGTGGAACCGCCTGCCGCCCGGAAACGAAAAGATCGGTTTGATGATCGTGCCGCCGGCATTCTCGACGGCTGCCAGCGTCTCTTCCAGATCCTGGGAGTAGAGCACCGGCAACGGCTTGGCGGTGGCGTCGCCGCTGTCGGCCTGGAAACCGCCGTCCAGTCCCTCGCTAAAGGCCGAATAAGTCGGTCCATAGTCGGTGAACGACCAGGCGAAGGCGGCGCTGTAGAAGGCTTTCACACTGTCCAGCGTCGCGCCGGTTGCCGGCAGTTCCAGATAGTCGAGTTTTCCGGTGAGCTTCATGATGCACCTCTTCGTTCCCTGTATGTTCTAGTCTTGGACCGTTGCACTGGCAAGTCCTTTTGCCGCAGCTTTTGCTTAATCGATTGTAGCGGCCAAACGGCTTTGCCGACGCCTTGCCTTTCGCATTGCAGCATCATATCCGTCCAAAGTCGGGATATGGCGGGGCTTTCTGTTTCGTCAATCTTTCCAATCTCCTGCAACCGGAGAGCAAAGCATGACCAAGTGGGTTTTCACCTTTGGCGATGGTGCGGCCGAAGGCCGGGCTGGCGACAAGAATCTGTTGGGCGGCAAGGGTGCCAATCTGGCCGAGATGTGTAGCCTTGGCCTGCCGGTGCCGCCGGGCTTCACCATCACGTCGGAGGTCTGCAACGCCTACTATGCCAACGGCCGCGCCTATCCGGCAGGGCTTGAAGCGGACGTCGCCGTGGCGCTGGACCATATCGGCCGGCTCACCGGCCGCCGTTTCGGCGATCCGTCGAAACTGCTGCTTGTGTCGGTGCGCTCCGGCGCCCGCGCCTCGATGCCTGGCATGATGGACACCGTGCTCAATCTCGGCCTCAACGACGAAACCGTCGAGGCGCTGGCCGCCGATTCCGGCGATGCGCGCTTTGCCTATGACAGCTACCGGCGCTTCATCCAGATGTATTCCGATGTCGTCATGGGGCTCGACCACGAGGTGTTCGAGGAGATCCTCGAGGATCAGAAGGCCAGCCTCGGCCATGAACTCGACACGGAACTGACAGCTATCGAGTGGCAAGGCGTCATCGCGCTCTACAAGGCCAAGGTCGAAGAGGAGCTCGGCAGGCCGTTCCCGCAGGATCCGCACGAACAGCTCTGGGGGGCGATCGGTGCCGTGTTCTCGAGTTGGATGAACAACCGCGCCATCACTTACAGGCGCCTGCACGATATTCCCGAAAGCTGGGGCACGGCGGTCAATGTCCAGGCCATGGTGTTCGGCAACATGGGTGAAACTTCGGCCACCGGGGTCGCCTTCACTCGCAATCCGTCGACCGGCGAAAAGCAGCTCTATGGCGAGTTCCTGGTGAATGCGCAGGGTGAGGACGTCGTCGCCGGCATCCGCACGCCGCAGAACATCACCGAGGCGGCCCGCATCGCCGCCGGCTCCGACAAGCCGTCATTGCAGAAACTGATGCCGGACGCCTTCCAGTCCTTCGTCACCATCTCGGACAGGCTGGAAAAGCACTACCGCGACATGCAGGACCTCGAATTCACCATCGAGCGCGGCAAATTGTGGATGTTGCAGACGAGGTCCGGCAAGCGCACCGCCAAGGCGGCGCTGAAGATTGCCGTCGAGATGGCCAGGGACGGCCTGATCTCGAAAGAGGAGGCGGTCGCCCGCATCGATCCCGCCTCGCTCGACCAGCTCCTGCACCCCACCATCGATCCGAAGGCCGCGCGCGACGTCATCGGCGTCGGCCTGCCGGCGTCTCCAGGCGCCGCCACCGGCGAAATTGTCTTTTCCTCCGCGGACGCCGAGGATCTCAAGACACAAGGACGCAAGGCTATCCTGGTGCGTGTCGAGACCAGTCCCGAGGACATCCACGGCATGCATGCGGCGGAGGGCATCCTGACCACGCGCGGCGGCATGACCAGCCATGCCGCGGTCGTGGCGCGCGGCATGGGCAAGCCGTGCGTTTCGGGCGCCGGTTCGCTGCGCGTCGACTATAAGGCAGCTACGCTGATGTCGATGGGGCAGACCTTCCGCAAGGGCGACATCATCACCATCGACGGCGGCAACGGGCAGGTGCTCAAGGGCGCAGTGGCGATGCTCCAGCCTGAGCTTTCCGGCGATTTCGCCGCGATCATGGAATGGGCGGACGCGGTGCGGCGCATGAAGGTGCGCACCAATGCCGAAACCCCGCTCGACGCGCGCATGGCGCGCTCCTTCGGTGCCGAAGGCATCGGCTTGTGCCGCACCGAACACATGTTCTTCGATGGCGCCCGCATTATCGCCATGCGCGAGATGATCCTGGCCGACACCGAAAAGGACCGGCGCGCCGCGCTTGCCAAGTTGCTGCCGATGCAGCGAGCGGATTTCCTGGAGCTGTTCGAGATCATGGCCGGCCTGCCGGTGACCATCCGCCTGCTCGATCCGCCGTTGCACGAATTCCTGCCCAAGACCGAGGCCGAGATAGCCGAAGTCGCGGCGGCGATGAATGTTGCGCCGGACAAGCTCAGGCAGCGCACCGAGGCGCTGCACGAATTCAACCCGATGCTCGGCCATCGCGGCTGCCGGCTTGCTGTGTCCTATCCCGAGATCGCCGAGATGCAGGCGCGCGCCATTTTCGAAGCCGCCGTCGAGGCTGGCCGCAAGGCCGGCGCGCTGGTGGTACCCGAGATCATGGTGCCGCTGGTCGGGCTTGTGAAGGAACTCGACTATGTCAAGGCGCGCATCGATGCGGTGGCCAAGAGCGTCATGGACGAAAGCGGCGTCAAGATCGACTACCTGACCGGAACCATGATCGAGCTCCCCCGCGCGGCGATCCGCGCCCATGTCATCGCTGAATCGGCCGAGTTCTTCTCTTTCGGCACCAACGACCTGACCCAGACGACATTCGGCATCTCGCGCGACGACGCGGCCTCGTTCCTGGAAACCTATCGCCAGAAAGGCATCATCGAACAGGATCCGTTCGTATCGCTGGACATCCATGGCGTCGGCGAACTGGTGCGCATGGCCGCCGAGAAGGGCAGGGCGGCGCGGCCAGGGATCAAGCTCGGCATTTGTGGTGAGCATGGCGGCGATCCGGCCTCCATCCGCTTCTGCGAGGAGGTCGGACTGGACTATGTGTCCTGTTCGCCCTACCGCGTGCCGATCGCCAGGTTGGCGGCCGCGCAGGCGGCCGTTCAGGTGGCAAAGGCGGGCCGCGGCTGAGCGCCTGCCGCCGATCGGAACGAGGAACTGCCGCAAGACGGTCAGATTGTCGCGTCTGGTGCTTTTCTGCTATCCAGCTCCGATTTTCGCCTTCATGCGGGTCTTGGGATGCCTCCGTGAAACGCCCGATTGGAATTGGATTTGATGCGCCTGCTGCAAAAAAATCTCTGCATTGTCGCCATGTCTTTGGCCGTCGTGTCCAGCGGCCATGCCGCATCCCTGATCGAACCGATCCTGCACATCAAGCGCGATACAGGCGGAGCCGGGCGCGTTGCCTTGACCCTCGATGCCTGCGGCGGACGGACCGACAACCGCATCCTCTCGGCGCTGGTGGAAAACAGGATACCTGCGACCATCTTTGTCACCGGCATCTGGCTGAAGCGGAACGCCGCCGCCGTCGAGATCATGCGGGCGCATCCCGACCTGTTCGAACTGGAAAACCACGGCGGCCATCACATCCCGGCCGTCGACACGCCGCAGAAGATCTATGGCATACGCAGCGCCGGCAGTCCGGAAGCGGTTCTGGCCGAGGTCGAGTCGGGCGCCGTCGCCTTGGCCGGGACTGGCGAGCCGGCGCCGAAATGGTTTCGTGGCGCGACCGCGGAGTATAGTCCGTCGGCGATCGCCATGATCCGCAAGCTGGGCTTCAAGATCGCCGGCTTCTCGATCAATGGCGATGGCGGGTCACTGCTCGGCGCCAGGGAAACCACAAGGCGCATAGGAGCTGCCAAGGACGGCGACGTCATCATCGCCCATATCAACCAGCCGACCCATGCCGCCGGGGAGGGCGTCGTGCAGGGCCTGCTGGCGCTCAAGCAGAAGGGTCTGACCTTCGTGCGGCTCGACGATGCCGAAGGCTTCGGCAATAACGGCACCACCGACTGACCGGCAGGACGGCAGGTCCGGCCTCCTCGTTGGTCCGTTCAGCCTGGCTTGGCTTCGATGCTGACCTTGCTTGCGTAGAACGCGCCGTGGTTGCGGATTTCAGCCATTTCGTCGAAAGGCTGCTCATAGGCCCACATCGCATCCTTGCCTGCCTCGCCGGCAGGCAGCACGCTCCAGTAGCTTGCGTCGCCCTTGTAGGGACAATGGGTGGAGGATTGCGTGCCGCTCAGCTTGTTGAAATCGATGTCTGCGAACGGGATGTAAAAGGCGGCCGGATAGGGCGCTTCCGTCAGCACCTTGGCGTTCGTCGATGAGGCGATAACAGTGTCGCCTGCACGCACGGTGACGGTGCCCTTATACGGTTCGACGGTGATGACCTTATCGGGATTGCGCTGGAAGCCGGGTGCCGGGTTGGCGATCTTGTCCATGCTGTTTCTCCTCGTCTCAACTTTAAGTGTGTCGACGAGGTGGTTTGCGCAAGGGCGACTGTCGCCGGCAATTCCGCAATCGGTCTCCAGCCGTAGGCGCTACCGACGGCATTTTTAGCGAAGACCTTGTCCGGCGAGGCTCAGGCGGCGGTTCTGAACGCGTCCATCAACCCGGCATAGGCGGCCGCGATACCGGCCACGGGATTGCTGCTCCTGGATGCGGTCTCGACTTTCAAGTGGCCGCCGCCGGTCGGCAGAGTGAGCAGCAGGAATTGACGATTGCCGCCATCGCCCACGGACGCCGCGGCGACGTGCTCGCCTTCCCCTTCGCTCTGGACGCACATCTTGAACAGCAGCGTGCCGCCGACCGCTTCGAGCGCACCGCCGACAACTTCAACAAATTCATCTTCGGAAACAGTCTTTGTATCCGGCACCAGATCGCCCAGGCTTTCGGCAAGCGTGCTTTCCAGTGCCTTATCGTCGAGCTGCGTGTCCATGCGAACCTCTTTCAGTCGCCAATCGCACCCCTTTGCCCATTAACGAAACTTAATGCCGACGATGGCCGGATTGTGGCGGATTCTCCTCTCGGTCGAGTAATTTAGACTTCTCTGATGTAATGGATTTCAAGGCCGCCGGTTCGATGGCATGAGCGCCAGGCATTCGGACCTCCAAGAAAGACGCGATTCGATCGCTTGCCTGCGCGACCGGCATTCGGATTTCGTTCGCCACCCGGCGGTGGCTGGACAATCCACCGGTTCGCTTCACAATGGCAAAAAAAGCGAGGAGCGTAAGGGAGGAACGAATGCTGGGGCTGATGCAGGAATGGCCGCTTCTTTGCCATAAGCTTATCGACAACGCAGAGCGGCAGCATGGCGCGCGAGAGATCGTATCGCGCTCGATCGAAGGTCCGATCGTGCGCACAACCTACGCCAGCATCCACCGTCGCGCCCTGAAGGTCTCCCAGCGCCTGGAGCGTGACGGCTATCGGCTGGGCGACCGCATTGCGACGCTGGCCTGGAACACGGCGCGCCACATCGAGGCCTGGTATGGCATCATGGGCATCGGCGCGATCTATCACACGCTCAACCCGCGGCTGTTTCCCGAGCAGATCGTCTGGATCATGAACCATGCCGAAGACAAGGCGGTCTTTGTCGACCTGACTTTCCTCCCTTTGCTCGAGAAGATCGCCGGCGCGGTCAAGTCCCTGAAACAGGTGATCGTGCTGGCCGACAGGGCGCATCTGCCGCAGACCATGCTGCCCAACGTCGTCGCCTACGAGGAATGGCTCGACGAGGCCGATGGCGATTTCGCCTGGAAGAGCTTCGACGAAGGCACCGCCGCCGGCATGTGCTATACGTCTGGAACCACTGGCGATCCAAAGGGCGTCGTCTACAGTCACCGCTCGAATGTCCTGCACGCCATGATCGCCGCCATGCCCGACGCGATGGGCCTGTCTTCGCGCGACACGATCCTGCCGGTGGTTCCGATGTTCCACGCCAATGCCTGGGGCCTTGGCCAGAGCGCACCGATGATCGGCGCCAAGCTTGTCATGCCGGGCTGCAAGATGGACGGCGCCTCCATCTATGAATTGCTCGACACCGAGAAAGTAACCTTCAGTGCCGCCGTGCCGACCGTGTGGATGATGCTGCTGCAATATCTGGAGGAGACCGGCAGGAAGCTGCCCTACCTCAACAAGGTTGTCATCGGCGGCTCGTCATGCCCACGCATCATCACCAAGAAATTCCAGGACAATTACGATGTCCAGGTCGTCCACGCCTGGGGCATGACCGAAATGTCGCCGCTCGGCACACTGTGTACGCTGAAGCCGGACTATGCAGGCCTTAAGGGTGACGCCCGGCTCGATGTCCAGGGCAAGCAGGGTTACCCGCCCTTCGGCGTCGAGATGAAGGTGACGGACGACGAAGGCAACGCGCTGCCTTGGGACGGCAAGACATTCGGGCGGCTGAAGGTGCGCGGCCCCGCGGTGGCCAGCGCCTACTACGGCGGCGCCGGCTCGGAGCAGTTCGACGAGGATGGCTGGTTCGATACCGGGGATGTCGCCCACATCGACGCTGGCGGCTATATGCAGATCACCGATCGCGCCAAGGACGTCATCAAGTCCGGCGGCGAATGGATTTCGACCATCGACCTGGAGAATCTGGCCGTCGGCCATCCCGATGTCGCCGAGGCAGCCGCCATTGGCGTCCCTCATTCGAAATGGGGCGAGCGGCCTTTGCTGGTGGTTGTCCGCAAGCCGGGGAAGGAACCGACCAAAACCGATATCCTTGGTTTTCTCGACGGTAAGGTGGCCAAATGGTGGATGCCCGACGACGTCGCCTTCGTCGGCGAAATTCCGCACACCGCCACCGGCAAGATCCAGAAGATCACCTTGCGCCAGCAATTCAGGGACTACCGCTTGCCGACGGATTGACGCGATATTGCGTGTCTCGGCCTGATGCGGTCGTAAAAGGACAGTGCAGCGACGTGCACCTTTCCGGCAGGGCACGATAGCATTTCCAACTGGCGCACGATCCTCCTCGAAAATCGATTCCGATTTTGGTGGCCATGCGCTAAGTCTTCTTCGGCTTGGGATGACGCAGAGAAACATGGTCAGCATTTCGGAACGGCAAACGTCGAAGGCTGCCGGATGGTCGCGGCGCACCGCTGCTTTTTCGGCGGTGCTTTTGCTGACCGTGTTCGTCGGCCATTATTTCAACCTCGTTGAAACGCCGGTGTTCCTGTGGGTGTTGGCTATCGTCGCGCTGTTGGCGGCGCTGGCGCTTCTGTTCGCCGGATTTGCCTTCTCGAGGGTGTGGAATTTTGGCGACTATGGCGGCCGCGACATCACGGTCGGCGTCTTGCTGGCAGTGCTGGTGCTGACCCCCTATGGCATCGCCGCCTATTGGGCGACAATCTTTCCGCCGCTCAGGGATATTTCGACCGATTTCGACGAACCGCCGGCACTCGACGTCACCGGTCGCACGAAGGACATGAACGTGCTCTCGCCGCCGACGCCCGGCGAGCAGCGGTTGCAGACCGACAGCTATCCGCTTGTCACCGCGCGCAGCTACGACCTGCCGTTCGAGACCGTCGTCACTGCCGTTGAAACCGTGCTCGACCGCCGCAATTGGGATCTTACCGGACCCTATCCCGAACTCGCCGGGCAAAGCGACGTGACGATTACCGCTGTCGCCAGGAGCTTCGTGTTGGGCCTCCCCGCAGACGTGGCAATTCGCATCACGGACGACGGGGATACGGTTCTCGTCGACATGCGGTCGGCTTCCCGCTACGGCCGCTACGACCTCGGCGACAACGCTGCGCGCATCACCGACTTTCTGGCGGAGTTGGACCAGGAAGTCGCCGGCCAGGTCGGCGCGGCTCCGGCCGAATAGATGCTCGGGCCTAAGGGGCTGGCCTAAAAATGCCGTCTATGGCCGGCGCGGCGTCTGTCGCGACCAGGCCGCGCGCCACCAGATCCTCCAGATGGGCAAGCACCGACAACCCGGCGGCGCCATGCAGCCGCGGGTCGGTATCCCTGTAGATCGCCTTGACCATGTCTGCGATCGTGCGGTCGCCCGCGCGGATCCGCTCCAATATGGCCCGTTCGCGCATTTTGCGATGGGTCTTCAATCCGCGCATGAAGCCTCGCGGTGCCGTCACCGGCCCGCCGTGGCCGGGCAGCAGCAGGCGGTCACCGCGTTCGATCAGCCGGTCCAGCGAGGCCATGTAGTCCGCCATCGCCCCGTCCGGCGGCGCGACGATGGAGGTCGCCCACGCCATGACGTGGTCGGCCGAAAACAGGATGCCGGTGCCCTCCAGCGCGAATGCCGCGTGGTTGGCGGTATGGCCGGGGGTCAGGACCGTGCGGATTGCCCAGCCGTCGCCGGCGACCAGCGCGCCGTCCGGCAGCGCGAGATCGGGAACGAAAGCGGTATCGGCGCTGGCATCGAGCGCGTTGATCTCGCCAATATGCAATGGCCTTGCCGGCCGGTGCGGCCCTTCCGCCATCACCTGGGCTCCGGTCTCCTGCTTCAGCCGTGCCGCCAGCGGTGAATGGTCGCGATGCGTGTGGCTGACGAAGATGTGGCTGACCGGCCTGCCGGCGATGACGTCGAGCAAGGTGCGAAGGTGAGCTTCGTCATCCGGCCCCGGATCGATCACTGCCAGCGTATCGCGTCCGACGATGTAGCTGTTGGTGCCGTGAAAGGTGAAGGGACTTGGATTTCGGGCCGTGACGCGCTGCACGTCGGGCGCGACGCTGACGCCCCCGCCGTAGCAGGGATCGAAGCTGGTATCGAATTCGAGGGCCATGACGGTGTCGATGCCTGTTGCGGGAATGGCAAAACCGATTGCCGCATAGCACGCAAGCCAATATAGGAAAACGCAAGACCGCGATCATCGGATGGCGGCACTCGGATGGGGAAGACCATGGCAACTGCAACGACGATGCGCCCGCTTGTTTCTCTGGCTCTGCCGCAAGATGGCGCGGCGCGGCTGGCAACGCAGTTCTTTCTGGCGATAGCCGGGACATTGCTCCTGACCCTGTCGGCCAAGACCAAGGTGGTTCTGGGGCCCGTCGATATTTCGATGCAGACGCTCGCCGTCCTGCTGATCGGGGCCGCTTTCGGCCTGCGGCTCGGCGTCGCCACCCTGCTGCTCTATATGGCCGAGGGCGCGATGGGCTTCCCGGTCTTCCAGAGCACGCCGGAAAAGGGAATCGGCATTGCCTACATGCTCGGCTCGACCGGCGGCTATCTCGCCGGCTTCGTGGTCATGGCGGCGATCGCCGGCTGGGCCGCCGATCGCGGCTGGGATCGCCATCCGATCAAGCTTTTCAACGCCATGCTGGTTGCCGAGTTCGTCATGATGGCCATGGGCTTTGCCTGGCTGGCGATGCTCATCGGTCCGGAAAAATCCTGGCAGTTCGGCGTCGTGCCGTTCATCGTCGGTGATCTGATCAAGGTTGCTCTGGCCGCAAGCCTGGTGCCAGCCGTCTGGTCGCTGCTGAAGCGCAACTGAATTTAGCGATCCACTGGGGCATTCCGGGGAAGAACCTGGTTCATCCAGGTCGGACGGATGTGACTGGCAGGTCCTGCCCAAGCAGCCAGCCAGTCACCAGAGATACGAACATCCATTTACCTTCATGCGTCCAGACATTCTCGATGGCCGGCAGTAAGCCTATCTATTAGCGATAGCTTTTTAAACCGCATTCAGGGACGCGATTGATAAAAAATCCTGCCGATTGCTACAGTGTAAATAGATACTTGCTGGTATCGTTACAGTGTCGTAGCTCTTGATCTTCGATTGAGTCGAACAGCCAGTAGCGACAGGCCCGATTTCGCTTTGCGAAGGAACGGCCAAGCCAAGCGCATTATTGCCATGGCAATCGCGGACATGGCAGCTTCGAGGGGGGAAGAAGTTGAATGTCGCAACATCAACTCTTGTCGGAAGCCGGCACTTCCTGTTCAGAATTCGCTTTCAACTTATTGGCGGACTGACGTTCGCGATCGTCGCGCCGGCCCTCATCCGGATCGCCTTCAAACCCGATGCGGTCTACGTCGCCAATCTCCAGGTAACCGTCGCTGCCGCGGTCATGGCACATGTAGCAGGCTTCCTTGCCTATCGGCGTATCGGGAATTTCCCCGGCGTGGCCGCTGCCAGCTACATCCTGCCGACGTTTGTGCTGTCCTACGGGCTTGTTTTCCTGACTATTTTCTTTTTTCGTTTCGAGTATAGCCGGTTTCAGGCGGCTGCCAGCTTCACCCAGTCCACGCTCTGGTATTTTGGCCTGAGCCTCATAACGCGGCATCTCGAACCGTACCGGCTGGTCGTCATTCCCGGCGGGGACGTAGAGCGCCTAAGGACACTGCCAGGAGTGCACTGGTTCTGGATCACTTCGCCCGGCACCGTCATCGAACGGGCGAATGGCGTGGTTGTCGATCTGCGGGCCGACCTTGACGCCGAATGGGAACGATACATCGCGGACCGGGCCCTTTCGGGCACGCCGGTCTACCACGTCAAGCAGGTCAGCGAGTCGCTGACCGGCCGCGTCGAGATCGAACACCTGTCGGAAAACACGCTCGGCTCGCTCAATCCGAACCAGGCCTATCTCAAGATCAAGCAGGCAATCGACTGGATCTCCGCGCTTGTCATGGTCGTGGCTCTTTCACCTTTCGTGGTGCTGATCGCGCTGCTGATCCGGCTGGACTCGGAGGGCCCGGTGCTGTTTCGCCAGCCCCGCATTGGCTACAGGGGCCGGATCTACACGGTCTACAAGTTTCGCTCGATGAGGCAGCAAGCCGGCATTGGCAGCGACAAGGACAAGGCGATCACGAAACGTGACGACGATCGCATCACCCGGATAGGGCGTTTTTTACGCAAGTTCAGGATCGACGAGCTGCCGCAGGCCATCAACATCCTGCGCGGCGAAATGAGTTGGATCGGGCCACGGCCCGAGGCTGTCGTCCTGTCGCACTGGTATGAGGCGGAATTGCCGTTCTATCGCTACCGGCACATCGTCAGGCCAGGTGTGAGCGGGTGGGCACAAGTAAACCAGGGGCATGTCGCGGCGGTCGACGATGTGATGGAGAAATTACACTACGATTTTTACTACATAAAGAACTTCTCGCCTTGGCTTGATGTTCTCATCACCCTCAGAACCATAAAGACGATGATTACCGGCCATGGTGCGCGATAGCGGAGGCCGTGGCTGATTAAGGCTTGCCGGATAGGAAGCAAATGGACCTCGGCTCCAGGAAAATAGCTGTCATCGGGCTTGGCTATGTGGGTTTGCCGCTGGCGGTGGCCCTCGGAGCGATCAGGGACGTCGTCGGCTTCGACATCAGCCAATCGCGTGTGGATGCGCTGAGGCGTGGCGAGGATCACACGCTCGAGGCCAGCAGAGATGAAATCGACGCCGCCACGCGGCTGCGGTTCACCAGCGACAAGGTCGATCTGCGGGATTGCGGAGTTTTCATCGTCACTGTCCCCACTCCGATCGACAGGGCCAACCGGCCGGACCTGAAGCCCCTTGTCATGGCGTCCGCCACGGTCGGCGAGGTGATCTCCCCCGGTGCGGTGGTAATCTTTGAATCGACCGTCTATCCCGGCTGTACGCAAGAGGTGTGTGCGCCGCTGATCGAGAAACATTCGGGGCTGCGCTACAACGAAGACTTCTTCCTGGGCTACAGCCCTGAGCGCATCAACCCCGGCGACCGCGAGCACCGGCTTCAGACGATCGTCAAGGTGACCAGCGGCTCCACGCCGGAGGTGGCGGACGCCATCGACGCGCTCTATGCCTCGATCGTTCCCGCCGGCACGCACCGCGCCTCGAGCATCGCGGTCGCCGAGGCAGCCAAGGTCATCGAGAACACGCAACGCGATCTCAATATCGCCTTGATGAACGAATTGTCGCTGATCTTCGGCAAACTGGGCATCGACACGTCGGAGGTGCTGGAAGCGGCCGGCACCAAATGGAATTTCCTGCGCTTCAGCCCTGGTCTCGTCGGCGGCCACTGCATAGGCGTCGATCCCTATTATCTGACCCACAAGGCTCAAGAACTCGGCTATCATCCCGAGGTGATTCTTGCCGGTCGCCGCATCAACGACGGCATGGGCCGGCATGCAGCGGACCAGACGGCCCGCCTTATGATGCGCAAGGGCATACCTGTCGTTGGCAGCCGGATTCTGGTCATGGGCGCGGCCTTCAAGGAAAACTGTCCGGACCTGAGAAACTCCAAGGTCGCCGACATTGTCGCGCAGCTGAGGCAGTACAATGCCGGCATCGATATCTGGGATCCTTGGGTCGATGCGCAGGAATGCGCGCGCGCCTTTGGCGTAACGAGCGTTAAAGAGATGCCCGCCGCGCGTTACGATGGCGTTGTCGTCGCCGTGGGGCACGGGCAGTTTCACACCCTGGGCGTTGCCGGTCTTCGGGCGCTTTGCAAGGACCCTAGCGTCGTCTACGACATCAAGGGTCTGTTCCCCAGGGATGTTACGGACGGGCGGTTCTGATGAAGGTTCTGGTCACCGGCGCTGCCGGCTTCATAGGCTATCACGTCGCCAGGCGGCTGCTCGAACGCGGCGACGAGGTCGTCGGCATAGACAGCATCAACGACTACTATGATCCGCAGATCAAGCAGGCGCGGCTGCGGCTTCTGGCCGAAGCAAGCCGCAACACCAATGCGGGCTACCATTTCATCCACGGTAATCTCGCAGAGCGAAACGTGGTGGACGGCTGCTTTGCCGATCACGCCTTCGACAGGGTGATCCATCTCGCCGCCCAGGCCGGCGTCCGCTACAGCCTTGAAAACCCGCACGCCTATGTCGAGAGCAACATTATCGCCTACGCCAACATGCTGGAGGCCTGCCGCAACAGCCGTGTCGGCCACCTGACCTATGCCAGCACGTCGAGCGTCTATGGCGCCAATACCGACATGCCGTTTTCCGAGCATCGCCCGGCGGATCATCCGCTGCAGTTCTACGCCGCAACCAAGCGCGCCAACGAGCTGATGGCGCACAGCTACAGCCACCTGTTCGGGCTGCCGACCACGGGCTTGCGTTTCTTCACAGTGTACGGCCCTTGGGGACGTCCCGACATGGCGCTGTTCCTGTTCACCAGGAACATCCTGGCCGGCGAGCCGATCAAGCTGTTCAACAACGGCAACCACACACGCGACTTCACCTACGTCGAAGACATCGCCGAAGGCGTGATCCGCACCAGCGACAGCCCCGCCGCGGCTAACCCCGCCTGGGATTCCGGTCATCCGGATCCTGCGACGAGCAGCGCGCCTTGGCGCATTTTCAACATCGGCAACAACAACCCGGTGAAGCTGACCGCCTATGTCGAGGCGCTTGAAAACGCGCTTGGCCGTAAGGCCATCGTGGAGCTCTTGCCGCTGCAGGCCGGAGACGTGCCTGACACTTTTGCCGATACTTCGGCGCTGCAGGCGGCGGTCGGCTATCGTCCCGGCACGTCCGTGACGGAGGGCGTCGGGCGGTTCGTCGAATGGTACCAGGCCTATTTTGAGCGGAGGTAGGGGGAGGTCACGTCTTGTCCACGAAATCGATGACGGGATAGCGTCTTTGCTGCGGGGTTTTGTTCGCACGAACGTGGCGGTCTCAGAGTGTCTGGACCGAGCCTTGCCGCTACGGCTGCGCGTGGATGGCAACCACGCCTTTGCTGCGGAAATCGCACCGGTGCTCTTTACACCTAACGCACTGGTCTATGATCTGGGCGGAGGAGCAAGGCCGCTTGTAAGCCTAGCCGAGAAGCGTCGTCTGGGGCTGGTTGTCGTCGGGGTGGACCGCGATGCCAAGGAACTGTCGAAGGCTCCGGGCGAGATCTATGACGAGCGGATCGAGGCGGACCTTACTTCGTTCAGGGGGAAGGGAGATGCCGATCTGGTCATATGCCAGGCCACTCTGGAGCACGTCCGCGACGGCGAAGGCGCATTTCGCGGCATTGCCAGCTGCGTAAGGCCGGGCGGCACGGTCGCCATTTTCTCGCCTTCACGCAACGCCGTTTTCGCCAGGCTCAATCGGGTCTTGCCCGAGGCGATCAAGCGTCGCCTGCTGTTTGCGGTCTATCCGGACAAGGGCAGGGGGCACGACGGCTTCCCAGCCTTCTATGACAGATGCCTGCCGAGCGAGGTGGAAAGGATCGCAGCGCAAAATGGCCTGGAACTCGTCCAGCGTCATCTGTTCTGGAGGAGTTCATATTTCTACGCTTTCGTGCCGGCCTTCCTTGTCTGGCGCCTCTGGCTAGGTCTCTCGGCTCTTCTCATCGGGAAGGATGCGGCTGAAACCTACGCCTATGTCTTTCGGCGAAGACATTGATCACCCGAAGATATTCTCCGCTTTCGTGGACCCGAGTGCGACGGCTGTCTCCCCGGTATCCGGGTGGAGCATCGCTCATCTCGCACGGTCAGGCGCAAGCAAAAAAGCTTTCGCCGTGACCGGCCAGGAAAGGTGGCGAACCGAGTGACGTGCACGCGCCAAGACAAGAGATCACCAGGCAGCCCAGACGCTCGGATTGCTATCTTCATTCCCTCTCTTCGTGCTGGCGGCACCGAGCGGGCAATGCTCACCCTGGCCAGCGAATTTGGCCGGCGCGGCTTGCCGATCGATCTGGTGCTTGGGTGTGCGACGGGCGAGTATCTCGCTTTGGTTCCGAAGACGATAAGGATACAGGACCTCCGGGCCTCGCGGTTGCTGTTTTCCGTATTGGCTTTGATCCGGTATTTGAGGCGGGAGCAGCCGAGAGTGATGCTGACGGCGTTACCCCATGCAAACATCGTTGGCATCGTCTCGTCCATGCTCTCGCTGCGCCGGACACCGATCGTGATATCGGAAAGGAGCAATCTTTCCAGGACCGTCGCTGATACGAAGCTGGTTCGTGAGAAGTTCCTGCCATTCCTCATGCGGCTGACCTATGGTCGTGCCGACACGATCATCACTGTATCGCATGGCGTCGCGGAAGACCTGATCCAGAGCATCGGGGTCCACCGGAGTTCCGTCAAAACGATCTACAATCCGCTGGACATCAAACATGTTGAAGAGCAGGCGGATGAACCGCTCGATCACCCCTTCGCGGTCGAGGATGGCAGGATCTTGCTGGTGGCCGTTGGGCGGCTTGATTTCGCAAAAGACCATGCCACGCTCATAAGCAGCTTCGCGCGGATTGCGACGAAGAGGGCCGTCAAATTGGCCATTGTCGGGGAAGGACCGCTGCGGGGATCGCTTCAAACCCTGATCGACGAACTCGAGCTGAATTCTTCGGTCGCTCTGGTCGGCTTTTCGAAGAATCCGTATCCGTGGATGCGGCGGGCAGCGTTGTTTCTTCAATCCTCCCGCAGGGAGGGATTTCCAAACACGATCATCGAAGCAATGGCTTGCGGGACCAACGTGGTGAGCACCAACTGCGAAAGCGGTCCGGCCGAGATTCTGGAGGACGGCAAGTGGGGGCGTCTCGCCGCGGTCGGAGATGCCCAGGGTTTTGCGGCAGAAGTGATGGCCGCCCTTGATGAAGCTGATCCTCCGGACGTCAGGCGTCGGGCGCGGGATTTCAGTGTCGAGAAGGTGGCCGACGCCTACCTGCTCGCGATGGGTGTCGATCCCACGAACGCCGTGGGGAAGGAGCGGTCGTATTAAGATCCTGCACGTCATCACCGGACTTGAGAACGGCGGCGCCGAGGCAGCGCTATACCGCCTGTGCACGGCCGAGCGCAGCCATTCCCATTTTGTCGTCTCGCTTTCGGGTGACGGAAAATATGGCCCGTTGCTTCGCGCGGCCAAAATACCGCTCGCCTGCCTGGCGATGCCAAAGGGAAGGTTGAGTCTCAAGGGGCTCGCCTCGCTCAGGCGCGTGTTCTCGACCTATCGGCCGGACGTGGTTCAGTGCTGGATGTATCACGCCAACCTCGTCGGAGGCGTCCTGGCGCGGCTTGGCGGCATCAGCCCGGTTCTTTGGGGGATGCACAATTGCGGACTGGATCCGCGGGCGGCCTCCTTTACGACCAGGACAGTGGACAGGATATGCGCTCTCATATCCGGTATCATCCCGGCTCGGATTGTCAGTTGCTCGCAAAATGCATCGCGGTGCCACATCCATGCAGGATATTCGAGCTCGAACTGGACGATCATACCGAATGGCTACGATCTGGCCGTGTTCGAGCCGGACGACCGGGCGCGCGCGCGGCTCCGTCGGGATTGGTCGATAGGTGATGGCCAGTTCGTTATCGGAAACGTCGCTCGCTGGCATCCCGACAAGGACCACCAGAATCTCTTCGCTGCCCTGTCCAGGCTGTCGATGCACAAGAGCCTTCCCTTCAAATGTGTTCTTGCCGGCCCGGGTATGACGGCTGAAAACACTGCGCTTGTCGTGCTGTTGGAGCGCTATGATGTTCGCCACAAGGTGAAGCTTCTCGGGCCGAGCGACGACATTGCCGGTTTGATGAATGCATTCGACATTCATGTGCTGGCCTCCAGCAGCGAAGCCTTTCCGAACGTGGTTGCCGAGGCGATGGCATGCGGCACGCCATGCGTGGGGACGGACGTCGGGGACATCGCGATGCTTGTCGGCAACACGGGATTGATCGTTCCGCCGCGGAACCCTGACGCGTTATCGCGTTCCATCGAGATTATGGCTTCGGAAATTCAGGATACCCGGTCTTGGGCGAGCAGGCGGCAAGCATGTCGCGACCGCATCGCTGCGGATTTCTCGCTTGAGCGGATGGCGCACTCGTATGGCTTGCTGTGGGAGAAATCGTCCCTGGGCCGCTAAGGGGTGAGAACAATTCGAATATTCAGATGGCGATGGAACGAAAGTGAAGCACCTCAAACGAGATTATTTTGTTTCGCCATTTGCGCTCACGCCGCAAATGTTGTTGCTTTTGTCGAGCTTGGTCTACTTTGTGCCATTCGTCACCGGGGGATTTCAGTATGTTGATGTCAGCAGAAGGAAGTATGATTTCATATATCACGCGGGCACTGGATATGCCATTGCGCTTTCTCTTTCTTGCATTGCTGCCGCGATGCTGGTCTTCATGCCAAGGCGTCAAGATTTCGAAGTCGAAGGCGACGTTCGGGGAGAGTCGATCGTAATAATTGTGATGCTGGTGGTGTTCGGTGGGATTTCGATAGCAAATCCGGCACTTTTTTCGGCCTCAAAGGCCGATGTTTTGTCATCTACCGGGCGGATCCAGTATGTATTTTACAACAGCTGCATCATCGGCATGGTGTTCGGAGCCCTGTCGGGGTGGAAGAAATCCAGGCTGGTCATCATCTTGAGCTGCCTGGGACTGATGCTTACGCTCTACATCGGGCATCGCTCTTCGGTTGCCATCGCGATTTTAGCTTGTTTGTACATAAGGTACAGGAACATTTCCCTGCTTTTGATCAGGAAAAGATACATAATTGGAGGAATTGGCGCATTCTTTTTTCTTGCAGTGTACAAGGCAGTATATGCAGCAATAAAAGCGGGAAATTTTGAACTTGTAGGTCAGAAAATACAATTCGACCAATTGTCCGATTCCGCTCTCGTGGGGCTGGAGCAGTTCGTGACATTGGCTCACCTGGATCTGGTCGTGAAATATGACTACACCTTGCCGTGCTCGAATCTTTGGCTGGTGCCTCTTTCTCTGTTTCCGTTCTCGGATACGGTCTTTGGCAAGGACGGATGCACCTACAACGAGCAGGTTCAGCCGTTCCTATTTCCGGGTTACAGTGGTGGCGTCGCTGCAAACATCTGGGCGGAGTTCTTTGCCAATTTCGGGTATGCCGGATTTCCGCTGCTCGTTGTCATTCTGTCGCTCGTGTGTGTTGCCGTCGAGGCGATAATCCCCAATGTGCGCAGCGCGACGCTCA
This sequence comes from Mesorhizobium sp. B2-2-4, assembly GCF_006442375.1. Lineage (NCBI taxonomy): Bacteria > Pseudomonadati > Pseudomonadota > Alphaproteobacteria > Hyphomicrobiales > Phyllobacteriaceae > Mesorhizobium > Mesorhizobium sp. B2-2-4. The sequence goes on from NZ_VFWB01000002.1 coordinate 493,595, forward strand.
AGGCCGGGCTGATCGTGGCCATCGTCCATCTCACATTCTACATCCAGCGCAAGGAGCTGCTTGGCGCCTTCATCTCCGCCAAGCGAGCCGTTCTCGTTGCGCTTTTCATTTTTGGCTTGGTTTATGTGCACCGGAAGTGTTTTCCACCGGCCCCCGCCGAGGTGATGCCGCAGGGGGCGCGGGCCTTGCGCCGAGACAATGGCTGAGGACGTGACGGCGGTCGCCAAGCCTTCCGGATGGATGCGCGCGCGGCGGGTTGTCCGCGACGTTACGTTTACGACGTCCGCAAGCGGAGTGGCCGCGTTGTGCTCCATCCTTGCACTGGCGCTCAACGCACGGTCGCTGGGTCCGGGGAATTTTGGCACACTCGCCGTAATTCAGGCCTATGTGGCGTTCGTTTCCGGCCTATGCACGTTCGAGAGCTGGCAGCTAGTGATCAGGCTGTGCGCGAGGTCGCCTTTGCGTCTGGGACCGGCGGCATCTTGCGGAATTGCCCTCGATGTTTCAGCCGCCCTTCTCGCCACGGTCCTGGCAATAGGCGGGATCTTGCTGTTTGGAGAAGCTGTTGGCGTGTCGCGGGATAATCGCCTTCTGGCGATTATCTACAGCCTCACCTTGTTGGCGAGTCTTTCGGGTACGCCGAAAGGTGTGCTTCGGCTGAACGGCCGGTACGACGTCATTGCCGGCAATCAACTCATGCAAGGGGTTGCCGTGGTGGTTGCCTCTCTCGTCCTTTGGATCCTCGATGCCTCATTGCCGGATTATGTAATCGTGCTGGCAGCGGTCGGCGCATTCTACAACCTGACGCTGTTCGTTCGCATACTGCTCTATGCCAGGCAGGAGCACATCGAACTGCTCAACCCGCTTCGCTCCCGGTCCAAACGCCGTTTCTTCTGGGCGTTTCTTGCCATGGCCACGGGGACCAGTCTGCTCTCGACGCTTGTGAGCGCCAGGCGGCATCTCGCATTGTTCCTTGTCGCGGGCCTGCTGGGAGAGGTCGCCGCGGGCTCCTATTCGCTCGCATCGCGCCTGGCGACGATGGTTTCCCGGCTGACCGGTCCCTTGAACCAGGTGATCTTTCCCGAAATCGCGAAACTGTCCAGGCAAGAGCCTCCTTCTCGTCTATACCGCTTGAACGCCCGCATCACCGTGGTTTCGGCATGCGCTGCCACCGGCATGGCAGTCGTGGGGGTGCTGCTGCAAAACCCCATCGTCCTTCTGGCTGGCGGTTCGGCCTACGCCGAAGCTTCGCTGCTCTTTGCCATTCTGTTCGCTTCAGAATGCTTCGGCCTGGCTGGAATGCATCTCAATCCGTTGATCCAGGTCCTGGCCGGGACGAAGCCGCTTTTGAAAATCACGGCGCTGGCGATCGCCATCTATGTTCCGCTTTGCCTGGCTTTGTCCGGATGGATCGGAATTTCAGGCATCGCCTGGGCCGGCTTGCTGGTATCGGCGGCGGTTTATGCAGCGATGATGGTGGTTTCGCATCTATTGTTGAAAAAGCGGATCCGCCCGGCGGAAGATATCTGAAGGCTGATGTTTTGAGATACCTGTTTTGCCTGCCAAGATACCACACCAATGCGGCACCCTGGGTTCGCATTCTGACTTCGGCGGGGCACCATGTTGCGGTCGACGTAGTCGAAACGAGCGTCACCGAGAATCACGCTCTTGTTTCTCCCAACGTGATGGCTCCATCCGCGCTGTCGCGGATGATCATGCGTCGGCGCTCAAGCAACATTCCGAATTCGCCTTTTTCCTTTCCCGGCGTCTTTTCCTACTGGAGGCGTTTGCAGGCCGAAGACCCCGACGTGGTGATCATCCGCGGAGTGACGCGATGGTTTTGCAGGGTCGCGGCACTCTGTTCAATCCTGCAAGGGCGCAGACTGGTCATCTACGACCAGGAGGACGCCAAGCCCCGCGCATGGAGTGGCACTTGGGTTCGAAGAGCCATCTTTCAGGGGCTGGGCATTCCGCATTTCACCTCGCGGCTCTCACCGAACCCTGGCCCGCTCAGGGTCGGCGATGCCATGTCCCTGCCATTCGGGAGCCCTTTCGAGCCGGCCCGGATCGAAGGCCTGGAAAGCAGGCCATTGCAGTGGCCGCCTCGAATCCTGATGGTGGCAAAATACCGGGAGCGCAAGGGGCACAGTTTGCTTCTGAGGGCGTTGTCGGCGATTTCATCCATGCCCTTCTCCCTGACATTCTGCGGCGAGGAGGCAACGAATGCCGACACGGCTTTTTGTCAGGCCTTGCGGCGCGAGGCTCAGGCGCTTGGCGTGGCGGACAGGCTTCGGTTTCAAAACAACATTGCCCATGACGACATGATCTCGGTCTTCTCCGGTCATGATCTCTTGATACTGCCCTCGCGGGCTGAACCCGCGGCGGTGTCTCCCATCGAGGCGTCCTGGGCGGGATGTGCCGTGCTGATGTCGCGAGACAGCGGCACGAGGCACTACATGCCCGAGGGGGCCGCTTTCGATTTCAACCCCGACGATCCGCAAGACATCGCACGCGCGGTCGCGAGGCTGATCGCTCGGCCACAGGATCTGGGGCCTGCAAGGGACGCCTGCTTCGCCCGCATCTCATCGCTCGCCAGTGACGACGAGATCTTGCGGCTGTTCGAGACCTTTGGGCCGGGCAGGGCACGACTGCATACAAGACGGTGAGCGAAACGGCATTGGGAGGCGGGGACGATGCTTGGGATCGGAAGAAAGATAATCATCTCCATCAACACGTCCTGGAATGTCGTCAATTTCCGCAAAGGCCTCATCGAGGCGCTGCAAGGGCGGGGCTATGAAGTGGTGGTTGCGGCGCCCAGGGACGAGTATTCGCGCCTGATCCCGCCGATGGGCTGCCGGTATGTCGAAATCGAGATGGATAATTCCGGCACCTCGCCGTTTCGCGACATGGTGCTTCTGTGGCGCTACTGGCGCCTGCTGCGCCGCGAGAGGCCGCTGGCGTTTGTCGGCTTCACCATCAAGCCCAACGTGTTCGGATCGCTGGCGGCAAACCTCAATGGCATCCCGGTCATAAACAATGTTTCAGGGCTCGGCACGGTTTTCGTCCGTGGCGGCCTTCTCCAGAAAATTGCCAAGGTCCTGTACCGGCTGGCGTTGGCCCGTTCGAAAATAGTCTTCTTTCAGAATGACGACGACAGGATGCTGTTCGTCGGCGAGCGCCTGGTCCGCAAGGAACTGACCGCGCTGCTGCCGGGCTCCGGGGTCGACCTTATTCGCTTCTCTCCGGCGCCCCGCCAAAGCCAATCGTCCGGCGCGATCGTCTTTCTGCTGGTGGCCAGGCTTCTCTGGGACAAGGGCGTGGGCGAGTTCGTCGAGGCAGCTCGTGAGATGCGCCGCAACATGCCCGGCGCGCGCTTCCAGCTTCTTGGATTCCTCGATGTCGAGAACCGCACAGCGGTCAGCCGTGCGCAGGTCGAGCGATGGGCAGGCGAAGGCCTGGTCGAGTATCTCGGAACCACCGACGACGTCCGTCCCTTCCTGGACGCGGCCGATTGCGTCGTCTTGCCCTCCTACAGGGAAGGAACGCCGCGCTCGCTGCTGGAAGCAGCCGCGATGGGCAAGCCGCTGATCGCGTCAGATGTGCCCGGCTGCAGGGAGGTGGTGGACCACGGCGTCAACGGCCTGCTGTGCAAGGTGAAAGACGCAGGCGACCTCGCAAGCAAGATGCTCGAATTCGCAACGATGGACGCCGCATCCAGGAACAGGATGGGTATGGAGAGCCGAAGCAAAGTGGAGCGGCAGTTTTCGGAACGGATCGTCATAGAGTGCTACATGACGCAGATAGGGAAGCTCAATGCCTCGCCATGCGATGAACCGGGCCGGCGTGTAGTTGAACGCGGTTGAAGTTCGAGCGGCGCTAAGCTTGTCTTGCTGCATTGCAGATCGGGACTCAGCTTTCGAGGGTGCTCGGCCTTGATCAAGTTGGCTCGGTGTAATCAGCATGAAAAGGGAATCGTAACTTCTCTTTGGAGGGCCAGACATCCATCGCCGACAGCTCGGGATTATTTATACGTAATTGCTAAAATGACGTGTTGTTCAGGTCAAACTTCTCCGCATCGTGCGACACGGGTTGGAATTGTGGCAAAAAAATGTTAGGCGCTGATGTCACACCTTTTGATCTGGCATATCCGGGATGATTTGAAGGAAAGGCGAAGCGGATGAATGTCATCATTAGAACCGCAGTGAGCGCGTTGGTTGCCGCGAGCGGTTTCACTTCGGTTTCATCTTTCGCCCAGGACGTATCCTGCAGCTGCGCTGCCGCCTATCGCGGCCCGGCGAGTGCGATTGGATCCATTCGTTCCGCCGATGGCGAGGTGATGGTCTCGCAGTCGGTCGGCTATGGTCCTGCAAAGGCGGGGAGCACTCTCGGCCTTGGCAGTCGGGTGGTAGTCGGTACCAAGGGTTCGGCATCCGTACTTGTTGGCGGCTGCAACATGAATGTACCGGCGAATTCCAGTCTGGATGTTTCACGCGTGGGCGGCAACATCTGTCTGAAACTCGTGGGTTCAGAACGGACGGCGGCCATCCAGCCGTCCGGTGGCACAAGTGGGTTTGGCCTGCCCGAAGGGATTTTCGCCGGTGCGCTTGTCACCAGCGGTGTGTTGGCGGCGACGCAGGATGACGACAAAGCGGTCAGTCGCTGAGGGGCGGACCACCGTGAGTGCTGGTGAGTTCTTTGAGTGTTGTTGATCGAAGGGGTGCGTAAGCGATCCGTTCCGGGGGCGGGTCGTTGGTTCGAAGGGGGGTAGAAATGACCGGGCGTCATCGGGTTGGGGTTGTCTTCGCTTTTATCACGCTCGCCGGGGGAGGTGCCTGGTTTACAGCGTCCGATGCTGTTGCCCAGTCGGCACAGACATGTTCGTGCCTGGCCGCTGCGCCCGTGTCTGGCATTGTCGGCCAGTTCACCCAAGTCCGGGGTGATGTGCAGATGTCGCAGGCCGGCGGTTACGCCGGGGTGGGCGCGGGAGCGCCGATTTATCCAGGCGCGCGCATCATGACCGGGCCGCAAGCATCGGCTTCCTTGGCCATCGGCGCCAATTGCGCGCTTGATGTTCCGGCCAACGCGACCGTCAGCATCAATCCGGTGCAAGGCGGTATGTGCGTCTCGCTTGATGCGCAGGAAGCTGCTACCGGACCTGCCAATTCCGGACCTGGCATTTTGCCGGTGCTGTTGGGCGCCGGCGCGGTTGGTGGCGGCGCCGCACTGGCTATTGGACTACAGGATGACGACGACGCAGTCAGCCGCTAGGCAAGGTCTGGTCTCGCCGGTTTGCGCAAGCTCGGGCGCGATAGTGCAGAACCAGTTGCTCACGCCATCGGAAAAACGAGCGAAGAAGCCGGGAGCCAGCTGTGCGGGCCATTTCGATGGGCCGCCCAAGCTGTTCAAAAGTGGGGCTCTGTGATGGGCATTCTCGATCTCGGGGGAAGTGGCGCGGGGATGCCGGCACTGCTTGTATTGCTCGCCCTCTCTGCTTGCGCGAGCAGTTCATCATCGTCCACGGGCTCTGTCGATGCGCTGCAGCCGACATCGTCCTCAACGGCGCTTGCCGGGGGCGGCGCGCTACAGATGGTGAAGGATCTGCCGGCACCGCAGAATACACAAAACGGCAGCGAGCAGCCGCTGTCTGCCAACGATGTACTCGAAGTCAGCGTATTCCAGGTCGACAACCTGAACAGGACGGTTCAGGTGGACGCCGGCGGCCAGATTTCCCTTCCGCTTATCGGGACGATGACAGCGGCCGGCAAGACGGTCCGCCAGCTCGAAAAGGATATCGAGACAGCCTATGGCGCAAAATATCTGCAATCGCCGGATGTCACAATTTTCGTCAAGGAATCGATAGGCCAGCGCATCACGGTCGACGGTGAGGTCAACAGGGCCGGCATCTATCCGGTGTCCAGCAGCGCCTCCTTGCTGGATGCGATCGCCCTTGCCGGAGGCTTCAACGCCATCGGCGATGCCGGCAAGGTCTTCGTCTACCGCAATGTCGGTCAAAACAAGCTGGTCGCAAACTACAATGTCGAGGAAATCCGCGCCGGCAAGAATCGCAACCCGCGTATCTATGGCGGCGACGTGGTCGTGGTTTTCGCTTCGAAGTCGAAAATCGCAATGAACAATTTGAAGGATGCCCTGGGCCTCGCGTCGAGCGCGGCCCGAATTGCGGTCATTCCGTAAGGGAGGCCTGGCCGGCCAGGGTACGGACAACCAGGATCACCTCGCGCATGCTCGATCGCCACAGGCAGCCCCAAATCGCCGGTCCTCGACATGGCCAGGCTTTGTCCGCGGACCTCTATTATGACGGGGCGCAGAATTATAGTCCTTACGGTCGAGACTATGCCGCTCACGACGAGAGATTCAATCCGCTCAAGCTGCTTTTCTATGTCGTGCAATATCGCTGGCTGATTGTCATGATGGCGGTGGCTGGCCTAGTTGCCGGTATCATAGTGACAATGATGCAGACGCCGAAGTATCAGGCAACGACACAGCTGGAAGTCCTGGTCCCTTCGGCAAAGGTTTTTCAGGACATCGAAGTGGTTTCTGAAAACAGCGACTTACGCGCGTTTCTGACCGCTCGCGAGAAACTGAAGAGCCGTGCGCTGGCCCAGCGCGTCGTGTTTCAGCTGGGGCTCTCCGAAAAACCGGATTTCCTGTTCCCAACCCCGAGCTTCTCGCTCAGCAACATCCTCTACCGTGCATTCGGAATTTCCAAATCGCCTTCGATCCAGGAAAAGACCCCCGAAGAGCGAGAGGCAATGGCGATCAAGCGCGTTCTGAAGGATCTGACGGTCAACCTTGTGACCAACACCAGCTTGCTGTCGATCACCTTCATCGACCAGAAGCCCAGATACGCAAGCGACGTCGCCAACCAGGTCGCGCAGAGTTTTATCGATCAACGTCTCGACCAGACCAGCGAGACGTCCGATCTGGCGAGACAGTTCATCCAGGAACAGGTCCTGCAGGTCAAGCAGAAGCTGCAGAAGTCCGAGGAGGAGCTGGTCACCTATGCGAAGGATGCCGGTATCACCGTCACCGGCGACGACAAATCGCTGATCGGATCGAACATCGAGGCGCTGAACACAGCGCTCGCGACCGCTATCCAGGATCGTCTTGATGCCGGTCGCGTCGTGGACCAGATAGACAAGGGGCGAGGCTCCAGCCTGTCGCCGGTTCTGGAGAGTGATGGCTTACAAAAACTCAGCGAAAAACTCGCGGACCTCAAGAGCCAATATCAGCAGAAACTGAGCATTCTGAAGCCTGGCTTTCCGGAGATGCAGCAACTTCAGTCGCAGATCAAGGAACTGACGCGGCTCTATAATAACGGCGTCCTGGCGATAACCGATTCGCTGCGCCTGAAGTACCAGGAAGCGCAGAACAAGGAAGCCGACCTCAAATCCAAGCTCGCCGAGATGGAAAAGCAGCAGGTCGTCTTCAATGACAAGAACATAAAATACACCATCCTCAAGCGCGAGGTCGATTCCAACCGGTCGCAATATGACAGCCTCATCACCAAGCTGAATGAAGTAGGCGTCAGCTCCGAGCTCAAGACGCAAAGCGCAGCCATTGTCGATTTCGCGACCCTGCCCGTAAGTCCCTATTCTCCGCGCCTGATCATCAATCTGGCGATCGCGCTAGCGCTGTTCATGGCTCTCACTGCATCGATCATCTACATCATCGAGTTGCTGAACAACACCTTCACCAACCCCGAGCAGGTCGAAAGGGAGCTGGGGCTGGCCATGCTCGGCATCCTGCCGCTCGTAGATGACCGCGAACTGACGGCCAGCATCGCCGACCAGAAGTCCGGGCTATCGGAAGCTTATCGTTCGCTGCGAACGTCGCTGCAATTCTCCGGCGCGGAGGGCGCGCCGCGTTCGCTGCTGGTGACCAGCTCCGAGCCTTCCGAAGGCAAGTCGACGACCTCGTTCAAGCTCGGCCAGGATTTTGCCGCCCTCGGTGCGAAGGTCTTGCTTATCGACGGCGATCTGCGCAAACCGAATCTTCATCGGCTGTTCGGTCTCGACAACACGATCGGGTTGAGCAATCTCCTGACGAATACCGTGCGCAAGGAAGATGTGGCGGGCATATTCAGGACGACCAAATATCCCAACGTGACCGTGCTGACGTCCGGAACGATCCCGCCCAACCCTGCGGATCTGCTTTCATCGCCGAAGATGGCGCTGATCGTCACCAATCTCGGCAAGCGTTTCGATCTCGTCATCATCGACGCTCCGCCGATCGTCGGCCTGTCCGATGCGCCCATTCTCAGCCGGCTTGCCGAGGGCACACTGGTGGTCATTTCCACGAACCAGGTGACGCGCAAGGCGGCCAAGACGGCGCTGAAACGCCTGCGCGCAGCCGGAGCGAACGTGATCGGGGCGGCAATGTCGAAATTCGCGGTGAACAAGTTCGACTACAACTACGCCTATAAATACATGAACTACCAATATTACGAACATGGCGCGGGCACGCCGAAGATTGAGGGCAAAGTCGATGACGGAGCAGGCCAGCCCTCTCATGCAAAATCTCCTGCGTTCAAGCGTTTGGTTCGTCGCCTCCGTTCTGGTGTTGATGGCTTCGTCGATCGGGCTAAGTCGGCTCCTTGAGGAGGGAACGCCGAGCGTGTCTCTGGCACTGGACCCGCTGAACGCAGATGCCTTGATAGACGAAATTGCCGGCGAGCTGAACGAAACGAGCGTCGATCTCGGCGCCTTGGCCGCCAAGGCCAAGAATGCGCTTCGCTTCAATGTCGCGGACGCCCGTCTCTACAGCCTGATCGGTGAGATCAGATATCGGCAAGGCGAACAGGCCCAGGCTTTCGAACTTTTCGACCAGGCGCGAAAACTGTCCAAGACTGAAATCCATGCGCTGCAGAGGTCCATCGATCGCTCGATCGCGGCAGGCGATCTGGCGAGGGCCGTGGGCGAGATCGACACCTTGCTGCGCCGGTGGCCAGACCAGTTTTCGGCCATCGCCCCAGGCTGGCCTGCCATCCTTTCCAATTCCGACGGCTATCAGGCCGTGCTGGCAGCCCTGGAGGCAGAGGCGCCGTGGCGTGGTAAGCTTTTTCTCGCCCTTGGCCAGAACCCGCAAAGCCTGGGACCTGCAAACCAGCTGCTGCTCGATCTCGGACGCACGGATGCGCCCCCGAAATCCAGCGAATTGTCCGCCGTTATCACCGGTTACATCAAGCAGAAGGACTATGGCCCGGCCTATCGGCTGTTTCTTTTCAGCCTGTCCGATCGGGAGCGGAAGCTGGGCGGCTATATCTTCAATGGCGGCTTCGAGCCGCTCTTCAGCGGCAAGCCGTTCGACTGGGTGATACACGACCGATCTGGGCTGGAGATCACCTTTGCCGGATCGCAGGGCGCGGGTGAAAGTGAAAGCGACAGCAACAGCGGGGCGACGGTTCGATTTCTAAACACGCCGGTCAAGAACGCTGCGCTTCAGCAATATGTCGAATTGCCCCCCGGTTCTTACCGGATGTCCATGACCGTGTCCGCAACAAATCTCAAACTGCCAAAGCAGCTGTTCTGGTCCGTCAGATGCGCGGACCCGTCAAGCGAGATAGCGCGCTTCAACATACCGGAAGGCACATTCAACCGGCGAAGCCTGAGCCTGGATTTCACCGTCGGACCGGCTGCGTGTCCGATACAGTTGCTGAGGCTGGAAACAGCCGCAATTGCCGAGAGCTGGCGGTTTCGATACGTCGGCACGCTGGTCATGCACAGATTGAGCATCGAGAGGGTGTCGTCGTGAGAGCACGGTCACGGCAGCCCGGGCAGTGGGACAAATACCTGCTTGGGTCGGTTCTTTTCCTGTCCCTGCTGATTGGCGGCGGCACCGCGAGCGGCCTCTACACCGAAACGCTGATCGAGATCGCGGCGATTCTCTCGGCCGCGGCCATCCTGTCGCGGCCCAGCGGACAAACAATTCCCCGGGCGATCTTGTGGCTGATTGCTCTCGGCCTAGCCGTGTTCTGCTTCCAGATCGTTCCGCTGCCCGGGGCCTTGCTGGACGGGTTGCGGCCCGAGGTGCTGCTTGTCAGACCCTGGCTGGATGGTGAAACGCAATCGCGCTTCGTCAGCGTCGGCGTCGGGCGCACGATCGAGTGCATGTTGTATTTCGCCGCCGCCGCGGCATTTTTCCTCGGCGTCACCCGCCTGCGCACCGAGGAGGTCTACGGCCTTGTTCCCTTCTTTTTCATGGGCGTCATCTGCAATGGCCTGGCCGCGGCGATCCAGTATTCGCTCTCCGATACCGTCGCCATAGAAGGATTGCTGCCGTTTACGATCAATGCGGGCCTGTTTGCCAATCAAAATCACTTTTCGGCCTTGCTCTTCGTCTCCATCCCATTCGTGGTCTACTATGGCTTGTTCCGTGGACATTTTCTGTCCGGATCGCTTGGGCTGACGATGCTCTTGCTGCTTCTTCTGGCAGCCGGCTCGCGCGCCGGCATTCTGATCGGACTGGTGATCACCGCGATATCAGTTGTCTTCCTGTCCGCTCGCTCAAGGGCGGGCGGATATGGCATTCTTGCGGTTTTCATCGGGCTTTCCGTCTACACGATCGGCGCATGGGCGAAGATCGATGCGAAAGTGGTCGATCCGGCTTTCGGCAGGGCGGAGTTTGCTCGCACCACGATCGATGGAATGAAAGAGAACTGGGTGACTGGCGTTGGTTTCGGCAGCTTTCCGAAGGTCTATCAGATATACGAAAAAGCCGGAATGATTTTCAGAACTTATGTAAATCATGCCCACAATGACTACCTCGAATTGGCACTTGAGGGCGGCATACCGGTCGTTTTGTTAATGATTGTGTATGCCATATTGCTTTTCGCCTCGTCGGTCCGGATTCGCCGGGAGCCGTTACAGAAGGCTGCATTTCTGTCGGTGTCGTTTTTGCTCGTTCACTCTCTTGTCGACTATCCCTTGCGAACCGCAGCACTCGCGATGACGTTTGCCTATTTGAATGCGATCGTCTTTCACAAGGGTTTTGCCGAGCGGCTGAACCAAAGGCGCGAGATGGGCGAGATAGGCCATCACGATGAAGACGATCTGCTTGTCCCGGCCAGGACCTCGGGCCCGGCAAGGCAAGGGCGGTTGGCGGGGGCCGGGGACACTCGCTCGGCCCCTTCGTCGGGCACCAGATTGACAAGCCACGGCATGAAACCTAAGCACGGGCGGCTTGTGTCAGGGGAGGGGACTTAGGCATGTCAAGGAGAGTTTCTTGAAAGGAATTATCCTTGCTGGGGGCAGTGGAACGCGCCTTTATCCGCTAACGTTGGCGGTCTCCAAGCAAATCCTCCCGGTATACGACAAACCGATGATCTATTACCCGCTGAGCGTTTTGATGCTTGCGGGGATTCGAGAGATTCTGGTCATATCCACGCCGCGGGACCTGCCCGTTTTCCGCGAGCTGTTGGGCGATGGATCGGAATTCGGGCTTGAGTTGTCCTACGCCGAGCAGCCGCAGCCCAACGGGCTTGCGGAAGCGTTCATTATCGGCCGCGATTTCATCGGCGCGGACAGCGTTTCGATGATACTGGGCGACAACATCTATTTTGGCGACGGATTGTCCAAGCTTTGCCGCACCGCGGCATCGCGCGAAAGCGGCGCTTCGGTGTTCGCCTACCATGTCGAGGATCCGGAGCGCTATGGCGTGGTGTCCTTCGACAAGACCACTGGAACCGCGCTCACGATTGAGGAAAAACCACAGAAGCCGAAATCCAACTGGGCCGTCACCGGCCTTTATTTCTACGACAACCAGGTTGTCGATATCGCCTCAAGGATTCGGCCCTCGGCTCGAGGCGAGCTCGAAATCACGGCGGTCAACAATGCCTACCTCGAGCGTGGCCAGTTGCAGGTGCATAGGTTGGGGCGCGGTTATGCCTGGCTCGATACCGGCACTCATGACAGCCTGGACGATGCTTCTTCGTTCGTGCGTACAATCGAACGTCGCCAAGGCATCAAGGTCGCCTGTCCGGAGGAAATCGCCTTCGAACAGGGCTGGCTGCGGGCTGACGAAGTGTTGCAGCGCGCAACCCGATTGGGAAAAAATGAATATGCCGCCTATCTGCGCCGCCGGGTGGTCGAGTTGTCGGAGGACTAGATGCTGGAGGTGAGACCCCTTGGCATCGAAGGTCTGCTCGAAATCATTCCGAAGCGGCACGGCGATGCCCGTGGCTACTTCACCGAAACCTGGAACGCCGCACGCTTCGCCGAGGCCGGCCTCGAACTCGCCTTCGTCCAGGACAATCACTCCTATTCCGCCGCGGCCGGTGTCGTCAGGGGGCTGCACTATCAGTTGCCGCCACGCGCCCAGGACAAGCTGCTGCGCGTTGTCAGAGGCAGTGTCCTTGATGTCGCGGTCGATATCCGCCGCTCCTTGCCGACATTCGGAAAATGGGTTGCCCTCGAGGTCTCGGCCGAGAAGGGCAACCAGATCCTGGTGCCCAAGGGCTTCGCCCACGGCTTCATGACGCTCGTGCCCGATACCGAGGTGCTGTACAAGGTGACCGACACCTATTCGCCCGAACACGACCGCTCGATCCGTTTCGATGATCCGGCCATCGGCATCGAATGGCCGCCGCCGGCCGGCGGGTTTCAGCTTTCTGACAAGGACCTCAAGGCGCCGCTGCTCGCCGCCGCCGAGGTGTTTGCCTGATGAACATTGCCAGATGCGCGGGGATAGCGGCATGAATTTTCTGGTGACGGGCGGGGCCGGCTTCATCGGTTCGGCGGTGTGCCGGCATCTGTGCGCCAACCCGGCCTACCGGGTGACCAATCTCGACAAGCTGACCTATGCCGGCAATCTGGCCTCGCTGCGGCCGATCGAAAATGCACGAAATTACAGCTTCGCCCAGGCCGACATCTGCGACGAGCGGGCGGTGCTCGACATATTGCGCCGCGGCGATATCGACATCGTCATGAACCTCGCCGCCGAGAGCCATGTCGACCGCTCGATCGATGGGCCGGGCGCCTTCATCGAGACCAACATCGTCGGCACCTACCGGATCCTCAATGCAGCGCTGGAATACTGGCGCGGCCTTTCCGACGACAGGAAGGGCCGTTTCCGCTTCCATCACGTCTCGACCGACGAGGTGTTCGGTGACCTGCCCTTCGATGGCGGCATGTTCGTGGAAGAGACGCCTTACGCGCCGTCCTCGCCCTATTCCGCCTCCAAGGCGGCCTCCGACCATCTGGTGCGCGCCTGGCACGAGACCTATGGCCTGCCGGTGGTGCTGTCCAATTGTTCGAACAATTACGGGCCCTACCATTTTCCCGAAAAGCTGATCCCGCTGGTCATCCTCAACGCGCTCGACGAGAAGCCGCTGCCGGTCTACGGCGCCGGCGCCAATGTGCGTGACTGGCTGTTCGTCGAGGACCATGCGCGCGCGCTGGAACTGATCGCCACCAAGGGGCAGCCGGGCGAGAGCTACAATGTCGGCGGCAATTCGGAACGCACCAATCTGGGTGTCGTCGAGACGATCTGCGATCTGCTCGACGCCAGGCGCCCCCGGGCCGCCGGCAAAAGCTATCGCGACCTGATCTCTTTCGTCACCGACCGTCCCGGCCATGATCGCCGCTACGCCATCGACGCGTCCAAGATCGGCCGCGAGCTCGGCTGGACGCCGAGGGAGAATTTCGACAGCGGCCTGGCAAGGACGGTCGACTGGTACCTGGACAACAAATGGTGGTGGGGACCGATCCGCGAACAGCGCTATGCCGGCGAAAGACTGGGCGAAGCGCGCAAGGAGGCGGTGTGAGGCTCGTTGTCACCGGACGCGAGGGCCAGGTTGCGGCAAGCCTTCTGGAGGCTGGGCGCGAAGACGTCAAGGTCATCGCCATCGGCCGGCCGCAACTCGACCTCGCGCGGCGCGGGACTGTGATCGAGGCCATCACCGCCGCTAAGCCCGATATCGTCGTGTCGGCCGCCGCCTACACGGCGGTGGACCAGGCCGAGGACGAACCCGAGCTCGCCTTTGCGGTGAACGCCGCCGGCGCCGGCGAGGTGGCGCAGGCGGCGGCTCGGCTCGGCGTGCCCGTCATCCATCTGTCGACCGACTATGTCTTCGACGGCACCAAGGACGGTCCCTATCTGGAAACCGACGCGACCGCGCCGATTGGCGTCTACGGCGCCTCCAAGCTTGCCGGCGAACAGGCGGTGGCATCAGCCAATTCGCGCCACCTGATCTTGCGCACGGCGTGGGTCTACAGCCCGTTCGGCAAGAATTTCGCCAAAACCATGCTGAGGCTGGCCAGCGACCGCGACGAGATACCGGTTGTGGCCGACCAATGGGGAAATCCCACTTCCGCGCTTGATATCGCTGACGCGATCCTGCATGCGGCAGCACGGCTGCACCGCAACGAGGATTTCGCCGCGTGGGGCATCTATCATCTGGCCGGCACGGGCGAGACCAACTGGAGCGGCTTCGCCCGCCATATCCTGGACATAAGCGGTGGGCTCGGTGGCCCCTCCGCGCGGGTGCGCGATATTGCTGCGACGGACTATCCGACCAAGGCGCGCCGCCCCGTCAATTCCCGGCTGTCGAGCGCGAAGTTTGCCTCCGTGTTTGGATGGAGTGCGCCGGTACTGCAGAAATCGGCGCGAGAGGTGGTCCGTCGTCTCCTGAGCAGGTGACCTGACGGGGATTTGACTGCATCAACAACCAACAAATCGCGGGGATTCACCGGCTGCCACAGTGCGAAACCGTATTCAGCGTCGGCGGTTATCGAGTTGGTGATAGAGATCGGCGTATGTTTTTCCCATCCTGTCAGCTGTAAAGAGGCGAACGTAGCGATCGCGAGCAGCTCGCCCCCAGTTCGCTGCCTCGACCGGCGAATCGACGATCTGGTTGATGGCTTCGGCAAGGCGTGCTGGATCGGAAGGCGGTACGACCAACCCGGTCTCGCCGGCTTTGTTCACATAACTTGTTCCCGTTCCGATCTCGCAAGAGATCATCGGTTTACCGCACATCGCAGCCTCGACGAGAGAAAGCCCGTAGGCTTCCGACCTCTGGTTTGACGGAAAAACGAACCCCAGGCAGTTGTGGAGGAGCGCCATCTTGTGCCGCTCGGCCACCTCGCCGAGGAATATCACATTGTTGCGACGCAACGTCTTGGCCTGAAGCTTCAGGCGCTCTTCGATAGGCCCTGATCCGGCAATAACGATCTTGCACCTGACTTTGTCGGCCGCCTGAATCAGCACGTCCAGCCCCTTATAGTAGCGCAAGACGCCGACGAAGAGCACGAAAGGCTCCGCCACTGCCGTTTGGCACCATCTGTGGTCGGCTTCGGTTGGCGCGGGGTAATCGGTTTCATTGATGCCGATTGGAATGATCGCCGATTTGCCCTCCAATGCTCTGAGAACGGGGCTCGATTTCAAATAGTCCGGAGATGTCGCGACGACAGCGTCCACATGCCTGAGGAAGCGCAGCATCAGCGGCCGATAAAGAGGCAGCAAAAGCCTCTGTTTGACGATGTCGGAATGGTAGGTGACGACGGTCGGTTTGCCATGACGGGATTGAAAATGCACCATGTCCATGAGTGGCCATGGGAAATGGTAATGTATGAGGTCGGCTTTCCTGGCGAGCGCTCCGAACTTCCGAAAGACCTCGAACGAAAACCCGGTCGACGCCAGTTCGAAATCCAGCCTGGCTTTTCGGGCCATGTGCCCGTCGAGATGCTGCGTGTTCTCGTTCGGAGCACGGCTCAACGAGAGCACTTCGGTTTCGATGCCGTGGCTGGCGGTGCTTTGAGCGATGGCATGTATCGTCCGCTCCACCCCGCCAAAGGTATCGGGCCAGTATGTCTTGAAGAAATGCAGCACTTTCAAATGTTGGTCTTCCGTCTTCGCTCGATGGCCAGTTCAAAAATCTGAAGCATACCTTCCACGTCAGCGCCTTCTTGCGGTTATGGCCAATTCGAACACTGCGACCAGGTCCAAGGCGCTTTTTCTCCAGTCGAACCGGAGCGCGTTCAGGGGCGCTTTCTCAGCCAGCCGCGAGCGCAACGCATTGTCGAGTGCCAACCGGCCCATCGCGGCGGAGATATCCTGGACGTTGGTCGGGTCAACAAGAATGGCAGCTTCGCCAGCCACCTCGGGCATGGAAGACATATTTGAAGTTACAACAGGCACCCCAACCCCATTTGCTTCGATAATTGGAAATCCAAAGCCTTCGTATAGCGACGGCATGACAAGAAACTTCGCTCGGCGATAGAGGACAGCGAGATCGCTGTCCGTGACATAACCCGTAAGTCGCACGTCCGATTCGATTTCGAGGCGCACCATGCGCTCGCGCAGGTCGCCGAGACGCCACCCCTGACCCCCCGCTATGACGAGCAGCAGATTTTTCCTGACAGGCTCCGGAAGCAGCGCATATGCTTCCAGGAGATTTGGCAAGTTCTTGCGGGGTTCAAGTGTGCCGACAAAAAGGGCGTAATCGCGGTCGATGCCTTTGTCCGCAAGCACGCTGTTGGTCCCGCCATCCTCCAGGCGCGTCACTCCAGGGTACACCACGTGCAGTTTCTTGGAGACCTGTGGATACAGCATTCGAATGGCATCGGCCGTAGCGCGCGAGACTGCGACGATCTTATCCGATGAAAATACTGCAGGTCGCATGAGGAAGCGATCGCCGAGCCAGCCCTGCAAACGCATTGTCGATGCCGCATGGTGCCATACGAGATCGTGAATGGTCACAACGCGGGGAATATCCGGATCCAAGCTAAAGGGCAATCTGTGGGCAGGGCCCCAAAAGATGTCGATTTTGTCGCGGGCTGCCTGTTTGGGTAAGATGGTTTGACCCCAAACCATGCGCCTGAAATTGCCTGCATGACCAGATATCCGAAACGTTCCGCCCGATAGACGAGAAATATCCGAGACCGGTCGCTCCGGGAGATACAGAAAGATTTCGTGACCGGCTTCCGCCAACCCACGGCACATCTCCAGCACATAGCGGCCGATGCCTGTGAGATTGTGGACAAGGTTGCGGGCATCAATGCCGATTTTCATGAATCGGACCGTTTTTTCTGTTCGAGCCTGAAAGGAAAGCGGCTGGCGCTGTCTAGCCGTGGGCTCGACGGGCCGGCGTGCCTGTATACACGCCGGGCACTTCAATGTCTCGGACGACCGTTGCGCCAGCGCCGATGATGACATTGTCGCATATGCTGAGCCGATCAATCACGGTCGCACCTGCGCCAACCAGAACCTGTGTGCCTATTCGGCAACGGCCTGCAACGGTCGCATTGACGGATATATGAGAAAAATCACCGATCACGCATTCGTGGTCAACGACTGCGCCGCTATTGATGATGACGCCCCGGCCAACCTTTGTAAGCGGTCCTATATGGGCCTGATGAGCGACCAGTGAGCCTTGCCCGATCTCACATTGCCTCCCGACAGAGGCAGTCGGTGCGACGAGCATCGCAAGAGGAACAAGCGCGCTCCCGCATTGCGCGCGTCGCCGCGCATTGTCACCCGAGCCCGGAAACATGAACCAACCGGCGCCGGAGGCATTGCTGGGAAGAACAGCGACAGCAGGAAAGCCCGCAAATTCCTCACCGGCCTTTGCCTGGTCATCGATGAAAATCAAATCATCGAACCCTGTCGATAAGGCTATGTCTCCTACGCTGCGCGCATGGCCGCCAAAGCCCAGAATGAAAAGGCCTTTGCTCATAGTGACGGCGTCATGCCTTTCTGCTCTGCTTTTGATCTGCCCGAGGTCCGTCGGCACTGTGTCAGGGGCTTAAACAGCTTCATTGAGTCGTTCGACAATCTCAGGCGTATATGAAAACGGCTTGCCAGCCATGTCGTTCAGAATGTCAATATAGTCGGCGACAACATGGTCCCACGTACGGTTCACCAAAACCTCATCGTAGAATGCTCTCTGGATTTTGTAGAGGCTATCCTTGTGCTGGATCGCCCATTCGATTTTTTCGGCCATCGCCGTCCAGCTCTCGGGATTAAATACTGTCTTTTGATGCACCACTTTGTCGGTCAGGATTTCCTTAGTGACAGGGATGTCTGCCATGACAACTGGGGTCCCGACCGACACTGCTTCTGTAAACGTGAACGGCATCCCACCTTCTGACAAGCTCGGGTTCACAGCGAGGACAGCGCGGTTATAGCACGCGGCCAGTTCCCGCTCGGTGAGATTACGTAAACACAGGACATCATCGTGTAGGTTGTTTTCAGTCAAATACCTGTTGACTTCCCTGTCCGCCTGCCAAGCTCCAGTAAGAATAAGCTTGTAACGCAACAGCTTCTCGCGTCGGAGCCAGCGATACGCCTTCAACAGAGTGACGACATTCTTGTTCGGTCGAAACTGACTTGCATAAAACACAAAACCAAGATCGCCAGAAGAAAACCTCACGCCATTCCAGTTGTTGGTCGCCTTCGAGGTTGCTGACCAGAAATATTGCGCGCTCAATGCATCGCTGGCTTTCCTGTTATCTGCAAAACCAGTCACTGTGATCAGCTCATCGAGCCGGTTTGCGCCATGCGGCACAACGTGAACCGACGATCCCTTGACCTGAAACCTTTCCACCAGCGTCTTCTGCTTCACGTGCTTACTGTAGGTGACAAAGGCATGGCCCGCGTCGATAATTGATTCGATGCGCCGGAAATTATTAAACAATTGATCTGCCGCCGGTTCATCCGTAGCAAACCCGACCGGGAAGCCGGTGAACACTACGTCGGGAACGCACGTCAAACGCGGCTTTTCAATCAGATTGAATTGCGGCCAGAACGCTGTCGGGCAATACCAGGCCGAAATATCATCCCGCCTGTTTGCCATTTCAGCGACAAGCCGGGCTTCTTCGTCACACATCGTTTGATAGAGATGATGCCGCATTCGGCCAAGTAGCCCAAAGATGCGGGGTTTCGCAGGTTGCGTGGTCCCCAGCATTCTGCGCAAAGTAGAACTGCGCCTGAGACGGCCAACCCCCTTCAGAACAGTATTGCGCAGCAGATAGATCAGCGCGGCGAACGGCAGTAAGCTAAGCGCGAGAATGACAGTAGCAACGAACACTAGCGGATTTCGCGTTCGCATGAGATAGCGGGTCACTCGGGACACCAAGCGAATACCAGCAAACTTGATCCGAAGAAGCAGCCCCCCTTTTTTTACGTCATCCTTCTTGCGGACGCGAGACAACCATTTCCTCACTCTCGTTCCTGTCTGAAAGGCTGACCATGAAAGGGAACTCTGCGTCGGACCGAGTATTTCGTATTGGCCTTCACTGACCCCGAAACCATCCATCAGATCTCTGAGATGATCCCTCATCCAGCTCGGCGCTGCGATTACAAACTCGACGTCATCACGCCTAAGGGAGGCGCGCAGAAATTCGGCAAGGTGACGGCCAAGGCCTTCATTGCGCAACTCGATCCGTGGCCCATAGGCCAAATATATTCCGTATTTGGTTACAGGCATTCTGAAATGACGTTCCAATAATCGCGCGCGCAATCCTCAATCGACATCTCACGCCCTTTGAATGGTGCAAGCGGCAAAGAATGGTCCCGAGCGGGTTCGCAAATGTTCCCTGCCATAGAGTTCGGGTCTTCGTCATCGGTCCAGGTAATGTTAAACCCGAGATTTCCAGCATATTCTTTCAACACCGGGCAATGTGCCGCAACAACACGCTTTCTAAAGGCCCGGGCAATGGTTATGGTCGTAATGTCACTGTCGAGTTTGCCTGGGCGCCATAGGAAAGCCGACTCCTTGATGACCCGCCGGAGCTGCCTTTCGGACAACAATTCAGAGATCGAGTAACGCCTGCGCGGAATATTCCATCGGCGCATCGCCTTCGTAAGGTTGCGTTTGACATTGCTGATATCATCGTCGGTCAATTTCGTCTGGTATGCCTCCGAGAGAAGAATATTGCATTTCAGCTTGCCGCTCATCTCATGATAGTAAATTGCAAGCGCTTCCGCAGCACGATCGATGTTGGCGATTGAAAGTGGGTGCAGCACCCAGACAAACGCTTTTGCCTCCTCACCCACATCCAAGGCTGGAGCAACCTCGATTGTTGGCAAAGGTGGCAAAACATGGACATTCCTGGCGGAGACCCCCTCGCAGTGAATCAGCTCCTCACTTGCAAACTGGCTGTCGACGATGACGGCTTCGGGTGCAAGCGTTAACCCAAACTGCCCCATCTTAACGATTTCTTGCGGGCCTGGGCGGAAACGTGGCGCTATCGTGTCTGGAGCTAGAACAATCGGACGAATTGGCAGGATCGGTGTGCTGACTTCTGACGCGACAACCACCCAGAGATCACAATCCTGCAAATGATTGATGCCGTCATCAGGGATGAGATAACTATTTAATGTCAAAGGTCGCGCAGCACCGGCATAAACAAGCGCCCGATTGGCAGCTTCCCGGTCAAGCGCACGCCATGAGAATTCCCTTACGGGCACGTCGAACTCTTCCTTTTCAATCGGTTTACTCGAATAAGCCCGCTTGCTGCGTTCGATGGTGAGAACTATTTCCACATCCTCATTGGCGAGTTTGGCCCCTTCCTCCAGCGCCAAGGCCAAAGCGCGAGCCTTGGCTATGGAATTCTTGTCGGTCAGCACAGCAATGCGCTTGGGCAGCGGTTCCAATTCCTCCGCATCAGCTCGCGATTCTGCAAGCTTGGTGAATACCTTCTCCATGCCTTGACGCCAGAACCCGGTACAGTTCTCTGCCTTCATCGGATCGAGCAGGACCGCTTGGCTCTCACGTATCTTATTAATCAGTTTCCAGTCATCCTTGAGGATGCGGTCAATTTTTTTTCTCGCCTCCTCGATAGTTGCGCAACGGCCGGGCAATTTCTTACCACCGAACATATCGAGAATGCCGCCACCCATGAATACAAGCGGCATCCCAGCTTTAATCGCCTCGAACGGGTGGAAGTGAATATGGTTAGGTTCTTGGCTGTGATAGAACATCACGCGCATCTCGCGCATATTTCTGCGATGTTCCTCGATCGGCAGATAACCCAGCACGCTTGGGTCTGTCGTCTTGACCGATTGCGCGCCGCCGATTGCATAGGGAAACCCACGGAAGTCTTTCTTAAATTTCTGGAATATCTCTACATAGGCTTGGTTAAAACCAATGTCGGGGCAGATGAACAGGATGCGCCGGTCACCGCCGTTCCATTCCGCCGAGATCGGATCACTTGCCCCGCCCATACCTAGTGGCAGAAACACGGTCTTAGATGCAAGATAATCAGGCTCGACTTTATGCAGATGAGGATAGCCTTCGGTAAACCAGAAGCGTTTTCCAAGGGCCTGGATTGCAGTGTAAACACCTTGGTAGAATGGCATTGTTTCGATGATCTTCGAATAAGTATTGTTGCCCGCCAAGCCATAGGTACGCCAGAGCATTGCTCCCTGGAACCGCCTGGCGGCAATTTCAAAACCCTTGGGATCGAAGACGATGCAGAACATGATGTCAAAATATTTGTTGGCGATTTCCCAAGCTTTGCGCGGCGCGCCTCTATACCAATCAGCCTTATTCAGAACTGCAAGGTCATCCGGCGGGATTGTTAAGTTTTTATCCTCCGAATAATCGACGGAAGCGCTTCGGAAATTAGCATCGTCTGGATAGATCTTTGGAGTAAATACCTCATAGCCGAGTTCCCGCAACATTGGGATCTCGAATTTTCTGGCCGCAGTGTGATTGAGGATCCACATTACACGCGGCACATTGTCGACCCGGACGCTCTTTTCTAAACGCATAGGACTCTCTTTCTAGCAACTTCGATAGCGCCAGTATATTAGCTGACCTTAGCATTTCTCAAACGGGCTTGTATCAGACTAGAATGAGAAGAGCGCTTGAGACCCATGGCTAGGCAGCTATCCCATTTGCCCTATTGTATTCTGCGATCGCGCCAAGAATGTCGCCGTCAAAAATGATTTCGCCGTGATGAAATACAACTCCCCTTGCGCATATGGATTGCAGTGTTTTGAAATCATGCGAAGCTAACAGCAGAATCTCCGCCTGCTCGACAAGATCCAGGATGCGTTTGCGCGCTTTTCCCATAAAATTCGCATCACCGGCACCGATCACCTCGTCGAGGAGGAGAATGTCACCGCCGACCGCTGTCGAAATCGCGAAGGCGAGGCGCACCTGCATGCCAGCGGAATAGGTTTTGATCGGATAGTCGATGAACTCCCCAATATCGGCAAAGGCGACAACTTCGTCTTCTATCGAGCGCATGAATTTGGGCGAGAGACCGAGGAGAAGTCCGCGATACAGGATGTTCTCTCGGCCGGTGGCATCAGGCTCGAAACCCAAACTCAGGTCAAACAAAGACCGGACGGTTCCCTCGACCACGCGCTTTCCGGAAGATATCGGGTATAATCCTGCCACCATCTTGAGGAACGTGCTCTTGCCGGCCCCATTGTGTCCTAGAAGGCCAACACGTTCGCCGGGACCAATGTTCAGGCTAACATCCTTCAATGCGTGGATGTCGACGATCTTCTTGCCTCCTCCGTTCAACGTCGCCAGCGACGCCAGCATGGATTTCAACGACCGTTCGCTGAAGCCCACGGATGCATAATGGAGGTTTACCGATTCGAGGTGAATCCGATTTGTCATAGGTAGAAGATCACCCTCTTTTCGGCGGACCTGCCCACGAGTGCTGCGATCATGGCGAGCACCGCTATAGTTCCGACGCACCATAGATAGTTGGCAGCGACGGGCCATTCACCATGCAGGAGTGGAGCGCGTACGATCTGGAGGAGGTGATAGATCGGATTGTAGTCCAGCAGGACATGCAAATTGCCTTTGCGGAACACCGACGTCTCGAAATAGATTGGTGAGACAAACCATACGGCTTGCAATATCAGGCCAAGCGCATGCGGCAGATCGCGAAAACGGGCAGAAAAATATGCCATTATCGTCGCCCACGGCCAGACAATCAGACCGATGATCGGGAAAATCGTGAGGGCGGCAAGCCAAGACCAGCCGAAATTCTGCGGCATCACGACAAGCACCCAACCGATGAGGCTGATGCTGGCCAGGGCAAGCACTATAAGCCCGGAAATAACGTTTCGAAGCGTATATATCGCTAACGGGTGACGTGTCTGCTTGATGTACGCGTCGGCTTGGACGAAAGCCAATGCGCCTCCACTTACATTGAAGACGATGTACTCCCAGATGATGACCCCGGAGAGAATGTAGGGCGCATATTCCGAGATCGCAGCGTCGAAGATACGACTGAACACGATGGAGATAAGGATCGTTAGGCCCAGAGGCTGGATAATCGACCACAGGACACCGAAGAAGGACCTTCTCCAGCGACCGCGCAGATCGGACATCGCGAGATGCATCCAAAAATATCGCGCGGCCCAAATGCCCCTAAGATACTCGTTCACAGGCCATTTCCTTAACGCAAAGTCACCGCGGTCGATCCTCGAAATAACCGATGATCGAAGAACATATGCGGTTCAGCTGTTCCTCGGTCAGTCCGGGGTAGCTCGGCAGATTGATGCCACGCTTGCTTACGCTATCGCCATTCGGAAAGGCCCGGTCAGAATAACAGTGCGGCATGTGGCTGGCTAAGGGGAAAAACGGGCGTGTCTCGATTTCGTCGTCGGCAAGACGCGCACGCAACCGATCTCGATCCTCAACTTGGTCAACGACGATCGAACACATCCAGTGCGAATGATTAACGTCGCCCACGGGATCATGGGTCCTCAAGGGAAGTCCGGACAGTCGGGTCCGGTATATCTCTGCGACCTGCTGTTTGCGTTTGATGATCTCTTCAGCCATCTCGAGCTGGGCAAGCCCGATCGCCGCCTGGATATTGGTCATCCGATAATTGTAGGCAAGCATGTCGTGCCAGTATTCGCGGGTCGGCGAAACACCTTGGCTTTTCAGGCGCCGACACTTATCCATCACCTCAGCCGATCGCGCCAGAACCATTCCGCCTTCGCCAGTTGTGATTGTCTTGTTCCCGAAGAAACTGAAGGTGGCAACATCACCAAACGTGCCGACATGCCGGCCTTTCCACCGGGTCCCGAAGCCTTCCGCGCAGTCCTCGATGAGCAAAAGAGCATGATCGCGGCAAAGGGCCGAGATCGCATCCATATCACAGGGATGGCCATACAAATGCACCGCCATGACCGCGCGGGTTCTCGGGGTTATAGCGTCACGTATTGCCTGCGGATCCACCTGCAGCGTGTCTTCCAACGAATCGACGTAGACTGGCGTCGCGCCGGTCTGCAAAATGGTGTTGACCGACGCTATGTAGGTGAAGCTTGGAACGATGACCTCGTCGCCGGCACCGATGCCCAATGCATCCAACACAAGGTGGATGGCTACGGTACCGTTTGCCACGCTTGTCGCCTCTTTCGCGCCTACATACTCCGCAAAAGCCTTTTCAAATCGGGATATGAAGGCTCCACGTGAGGAAATCCAACCCGTAGTCAAGCACTCGTTGACATACGCCGATACGTTTCCGCTAAGGTATGGCTCATATACTGGAATTCGTGCCATGGTTATTCTGCGCGAGTGAAGCGTTGATAGCCATGCGTTGTAAGCAGCTTTTCCTGCTCGGCACCCTTAAAGTCCTCGCGAATCATTTCTTGGACCAGCTCGGTGAATTTAATCCTAGGTTCCCAGCCAAGGTTCTTTCGAGCTTTACTGGCGTCGCCAAGAAGCGTTTCGACTTCTGTCGGCCGAAAGTAAGCCGCATCGACAGCCACTATACATTGACCGCTTTTGTTATCGTACCCTTTCTCGCCGACGCCTTTTCCCTCCCATCTTACGTCAATATCCAGTTCCGCAGCCGCCAGGGTCACAAATTCGCGCACGGAATGCTGCTCGCCAGTTGCGATAACGTAATCCTCAGGCGCCTCCTGTTGCAACATAAGCCATTGCATCTCAACATAGTCTTTGGCATGCCCCCAGTCGCGCAGTGAATCTAGATTACCCAGGTAAAGCTTCTCTTGCATGCCTAGCTTGATCCGTGCCAGCGCTCGCGTAATCTTACGCGTCACAAACGTCTCACCTCGCATTGGGGACTCGTGATTGAACAGAATGCCGTTACACGCATAGATGCCGTATGCTTCGCGATAATTGATCGTAATCCAGTATGCATACAATTTGGCCACGGCATAAGGAGACCGTGGGTAGAATGGCGTGGTTTCCTTTTGCGGCGTCTCTTGCACGAGCCCGTACAGCTCAGACGTAGACGCCTGATAGAAACGGACCTTCTTCTCCAAGCCGAGAATTCGGATGGCTTCCAAAATTCTCAACGCCCCTAGAGCGTCGGAGTTGGCGGTGTATTCAGGTTCCTCAAATGAAACGGCTACGTGACTCTGTGCCGCCAGATTGTAAATCTCATCCGGCTGAACGAGCTGAATGATCCGCATCAGACTTGATGAGTCAGTCAGATCGCCATGATGCAACGTCAGATCTACACCCTTTTCATGTGGATCATGATACAAATGATCGATGCGATCCGTATTAAAAAGGGATGTGCGGCGCCTTACGCCGTGAACGGAATAACCCTTTTCCAGCAGGAATGCCGCCAGATAGGCGCCGTCCTGCCCGGTGATGCCGGTTATCAGTGCTTTTTTTTTCATCAATGTTCTCGATGTATCCGATTTGTGTCCGCCCAGCCCCTAAGGCTTTGCCGCCCCCAGCACCGTGAGCCAATGGATTGTCAGGCGCGGCCGTATATGTCGTCAAAACGCACGATATCGTCCTCGCCGAGATAATCGCCGCTTTGCACTTCAATGATCACCAGGTCAATCCGGCCAGGGTTTTCCAGCCTGTGTTTATGACCGCAGGGGATGTAGGTTGACTCGTTGGTCGCCAGGAACAGCTCCTGGTCGCCATTGACTATTTTCGCGGAGCCGCTGACCACGACCCAGTGCTCGGAGCGATGGTAGTGCATTTGCAGGCTCAAACGTCTACCGGGTTTCACCTCGATGCGTTTGATTTTGAAGCGCTCGCCTTCCTCCAGAACCGTATAGGTGCCCCACGGCCTATGTACGGTGCTGTGGACCAAATGCGCCTCATGCCCGGAAGCCTTGAGGCCCTCGAATAACTTCTTGACGTCCTGAACCCGATCTCGGGAGGCGACAAGCAATGCGTCGGGAGAATCGACGATCACCAGATCGCTGACCCCGACCGTGCCGATGACGCGCTTGTCGGAACTTACATAGCTGCCGGTGGTGTCGACCATGTGAACATCGCCGCGCAGCCTGTTGCCGCTTTCGTCAGGAGCGATCAAATCGGCCATGGCGTTCCAAGATCCGATGTCGTTCCAATCCATGTCGCAAGGAATCACGGCAAGATTGTTCGCCTTCTCCATAACCGCATGATCGAGAGAGATACGCGGAGCGGAGCCAAAATGCTCGGGCGCGAGTTCGATTTTGGCAAAGCCTTCGCCTTGACTGAATCGGCCGTTCTCATAACTGTCGGAAACCGCCTGGATCACTTCGGGGCAATGCAAAGCCATCTCGTCGAGCATTCGTTGCGCGCTGAAGCAGAAAATCCCCGCGTTCCAGAAGAAGCGTTTGGATTCGACATAGGCTTTGGCTGTGTCGAGATCCGGTTTTTCAACGAAACGGACGACTTTCTCACCATCGGCTTCGATATAGCCGAACGCCGTGTCCGGCCTGGTCGGGCTGATGCCCAATGTGGCAATCCGCCCCAGTTTTGCGTATTCGATGGCCCGGCCCATAACGTCTAGAAACGCAGGCAAGTTGCCAATCATGTGATCGGCCGGGAAGACGCATAGAATCGCATCAGGGCCCTGCGTTGCCTTGGCATGGACAGTGGCTGCCGCCACGGCAGCGGCAGTATCCCGGCCTTCCGGCTCGAGCAGAAACGTACGCGGCAACACAACCGAATCCAGTTCGTCGAAGTCGTCCTTCGTGAGGAAAAGGTGGTCCCCGGACGTTACAGCCACGAGTTCCACCACGCCCTCAATCGACGCGGCGCGCAGCACTGTGTGCTGAATAAGCGAATGCCCGTCCGCCACTTTAAGAAAAGGCTTGGGGTGCGATTGCCTTGAGGCAGGCCATAGTCGCGATCCGGCTCCACCGCTGATGATGACGGGAACCACTTTCATTAAATGACCTCTGCTTCGTTTGTGGATGCGATTGCCTGCGCCCTGTCGAGCGTCAGCGCCACAATCGCTCTCGCTCTGCCTGGGTCTGCTGCCTCCGAATAGCAGCGAAGTTCAGGCGCGTTGCCGGACGGCCGCAGATGGATGATCTCGCCAGTCAGCATTTGTGTCCTTAGGCCGTCGGTCTCGTCAACTTCAGCAACAGTCCCGAACGGGGCCAGAAACCGCTGCAGTGCAGGCCGATCCGCGAGCCGACGCATCAAGCTGCGCGAACTCTCCACTGGAAAATTCTCAAGGCGTTCGCTTGCACAGGCCGGAAGATTCCACAACGCGCGCAGACCTGACAGCGTTTTTCTTGTCGATGCGACCATCCCGAGGACAGCCAGGATGGGGAGCAGTGAATCCCGTGTCGGCAATGCCGTCAATGTCTTGCCGTGTAGCGAACAGTCCGACCCCAAGAGAACGCCACCATTGGCTTCAAAGCCCACAACGATTTTCCCGGGGTGGTGTGAGGCTTCCATGGCTTCGACGACGAAAGGAGATCCGACCTTCGTTCTCAGAACCGTAAAACCGAAGGCTTTCGAAATACCTGAATTGGAAGTCACGGGCGTCACCACGATGTCAGCCCGCAGGAACAGAGCCGTGGCGAGGCCGATCAGGTCGCCGCGAAACAGGTCACCATTCTCGTCGGCAATCAGTGGCCGATCAGCATCGGCATCGGTCGACACGATGGCGTCGAGGTGGAATTCTCGCGCCCAACCCTTGAACTTTGCAATTGTGGTTTCGTCAACGGCTTCGGTATCGACGGGTACGAAGGTCTCCGATTTCCCGACAGGTGTCACATCTGCGCCAAAGGATCGGAGAACCTCCACCAGAAGATCCGCCGCGACCGAACTGTGCTGATAGACGCCGAGCCTCAGGCCCGAAAGGGACCCTGGCTCCAAGATGTCATCAGCGCGCGCGCGATAGGCGGCGATCGCATTGTCGTGATGCCCCGGCAAAGCCGTACCTATTGGCGGCGGGGGGCAATAGGCGTCTAGCCGTTCGGCAGCATAGTGTGCCATAGCGGCTTCATCGGCCTTGGTGATCTCGCCCCGCGGGCTATAGAACTTGATGCCATTGCGGTCCGCAGGGATGTGCGAACCCGTAACCATGAGCGCCGCTGCGTCATGCTGCCCGGCATACAACGCCAAGGCTGGCGTTGGAATGGCACCGCAATCGATCGGTTGAAACCCACTTGCCGCCAAGGCAGCCATGCAGTTGGCGGCGATCGTCGGACTGCTATCGCGCAAGTCGCGACCAACGAACACCTTGGCCTTCGATCGGACCCCATCGGCAACGAGACGCCAAGCGAAAGCCTCCGTATAAAGGCCGCTGGGTTTCCCGACTAATTCTGAAGCCAACCCTCGCAGGCCACTTGATCCAAACTTCATCACTTCGCTTTGGCTGGTAAAGGGAAGACCGTCATATTGCAGCAGACTTGGCTGTCAACCGCAAAATCGCTTCGGGCGGTTCACCTTTCCTTCCAGCTATCCACACTGCATTCCCAGCCGCGTCGACAGGGTGAGAGCCGTCTGGCGTCAAGGACCGAGCGATGGCCTCACGATCGCGCTGCCGGCATTCTCGAACCGCTTGATATCTGCGGAACCATAGGCCATAGGTCGAGAGCAGACCGCACCAGGGCAAAGAGTAGTCAAGGATTGACCTCTACGGCCGACCCCTCTCTCTATCCTGAGTTGCTGTCGGACTCTAGGGCTCTTTGCAGTTGATGTGCAAGATCTTGATCAAACGGACTTTCTCTTCACCCGCCAACCTATGAAAAAATCTCTGGCGATGATTTCAAGTCCACGCTATGCGATACACGCGGCGGGGGCCGAAGATTTGGTACTAAAAAGAAGCCGCCGGTGACGGATGGTATTCGCTCTAGAGCCACTTTAGTATTGAAGTCTTCGCGCCTGGAGTTCAGTACCGTCCGATGAAATCCTATGTAGAAGCTGTACCCGGACTCCGGCCCACAATGCGTCGCGCCATCATCATGATTCAAGACATCGCCATGGTTTTGGTGGCGGTGGCGCTTAGCCTGACTTTATCGCAGTCGAGGCTGTCGTTCGAAGCGTTCTCTCCAGCGGGTTTCGCTTGCTGGGCGAGCATCATTATTCTTAGTCATCTGTTATTCAGATATTGCGGCCTCTACAATACTGTGTGGCGCTTCGCCTCGACGCCGGATTTCTTCAACATCCTGAAGGGCTGCGCAATACTGACCATCGTCCTTTACTGTGTTTCGCTTTTTGTTCGTTCCTTTCAGCCGGTGGCGGGCCTCAATGAGCGCCAGTTCATCGTCTTCTTCCTGGTTTCTTTCACGATCATCTCGGCGCCCCGGATTTTCTACCGGTTCTTTCGCGACGGCGCGAGCTGGCGCATTCTGAGTCGCGGCAAGGCTTCGACCAAGAGAGCGGTGTTTGTCGGCAAGCTGAGCGAGGCCGACGTAATCATCCGTTTCACGCGCACGACGCAGCCTGTAGAGTATTCAATTGCAGGGATTATGGCGATTGAGCACGGTGTTCCGCAGGGCACTCGGATCCAGGGCGTTCCCGTCGTGGCCACCCGCCCCCGCCTGATCGAGGTGCTGGAAGAATACGCCAAGGGTACGACAAGCCTGGACCTGCTGATTTTCGGCAGCGGCGCCGAACATGAGATCGAGGAGTATTCGGAGCTCGTCCGTGTTGCCCGGCAAGGCGACATAGCGGTGGTGCAGTTCTCGGGGCTTTCGCAGCTCGGCCAGGAGGGAAAGCTCGTTCTCGACGAGGTCGAGATGGAAACGATCCTGCGCCGCCCCACGGTTCCGTCCGACATCGAACGCATCGGGGCCTTCGTCGGCGGCAAGCGCGTCCTGGTCACCGGCGGCGCCGGTTCCATCGGCCGCACCCTGGTCAAGAGGTCACTGGAACTGGGCGCGGAGGCGGTGCTGGTTGCCGACAATTCCGAGTTCGGCATTTTCCAGTTGAGCCAATACGTCCAAGAGAAGGACCATGACCGCCTCAAGGTCCGCATTGTCGATGTCGCCGACCGGCGCCAGATGACGCGTGTCGTCACCGAGTTCAAGCCGGACATCGTTTTCCACGCCGCGGCACTGAAGCATGTGCCTTTGCTCGAGGAAAACTGGGATTCGGCCATCCAGACCAATGTCTTCGGAACGCTTGTCTGTGCCGAGGTTGCCGCCAAATGCGGCGTCAAGCAATTCGTGCTTGTTTCGAGCGACAAGGCCGTGGACCCGACATCCGTGCTGGGCCTGACGAAGCGGGCGGCCGAACAGATCGTCAGCGCCTTGCATGAAACGCCCGCCGGCGAGCCCGGCGCGCGGCGCCCCGCCACCAAGTTCATAGCCGTTCGGTTCGGCAATGTCTTTGGCAGCAATGGCTCGGTCGCAACCATATTCCAGGCGCAGATCGAGGCCGGAGGTCCGGTCACCATAACCGACCGGCGCATGACGCGCTATTTCATGACCGTGGCCGAAGCCGTCGACCTCGTCATCATGTCGGCTGCCGATGCCGCCTCGCGGAAAGCCGGCGACGACTACGCCGTCTACATGCTCGACATGGGCAAACCGGTGCCGATCCTCGAAGTTGCCGAGACGATGATCCGCATGTCCGGAAAAAGCCCATACACGGACATCCCCATTCGCTTCACCGGAATCCGGCCGGGTGAAAAACTCCATGAAACGTTGCATGGTGAGGATGAGGAGCTGGTCGAACTCGGCATTTCCAAGATTTTTGGCCTGAGCACCGATGTCGCGGAATGGTCCGATGTCCAGGCGGCGCTTGCGGCCCTGCAGCAATCCGTGAAGAGCCAGGACAAGGCATCCTCGCTCGCTGTGCTTGCGGGTCTTGACCATACCAAGAAGGTAAGAGGGGACGTGCCTGAGGCCGTGATCCCGAAAGCGGCCGGGCAGGCGAACTGATGCTTCAAAAGACCCTGGCCTTCTTCGGCGCTTGAGCAGTCTGCGCAAGAGCGGCATTTATCGGCGGACCTTCGGGACCCTGGGGCGCTGGCTGGCATTCCTCTGCGGGCGCACCCGAGCAGGCGAGGGGTCGAGCTTGGTCGAGCGATAGCCTCATGCTACGTCGAGCGGATTCGTATTTTCGTCTTTGGTTTTGGCAACGAGCACTATCGGCGGTTCATGAAGACAGCCAAGCAAATCTTCGATCTTGCCGGCGCGGCGCTGCTGCTCCTGGTCACTTCACCCGTCCTGGCGCTCGCTGTCCTGGCTGTTCGTATATCGTCGCCCGGTCCGGCCATCTTTTCTCAAACGCGGGTTGGCCGCGATGGCGTGCTCTTTCGCTGTCACAAATTGCGCACGATGTATGTCGGCACGCCATCCTTGCCTTCGCACGAGGCGCCGGCGAATGCCGTGACGCCGGCCGGAAAGACCCTGCGGAAGTTCAAGCTCGATGAGCTGCCGCAGTTCTGGAATGTTCTGAAGGGCGAGATGAGCTTGGTCGGACCGCGTCCCTGCCTGCCGACGCAAACCGAGCTGATCGAGTGCCGCCGACGGCTGGGCGTTTCATCGGCGCTTCCCGGCATCACGGGCCTGGCTCAGGTCAAGGGCATCGACATGTCGGACCCGGCCCTATTGGCCGAAACCGATGCCGACTATCTCAAGGTCGCGTCGATCGGCCTTGATCTTCGCATCCTGCTCGCGACGATTTATCCAGGTTGAGCTTGCCTGCTGCGCGCCGCGATTTCGCTTAAACGATCAAGCGTCGCTGTTTCCGGCAGCCAGCCCTGCGAGACGAGCAGGGAAGGGTCGCATATCTGTGTCGCCGTCATGCTTTCCCAAAACGCCCGCTTGCCTAGCGCCACCGCGGCCATCCGCATCAGGCTGGCCGGTACGGCAGCCAGGCGCACCGGCCGCCCAAGTCCCTTACGGAAGGCGCTTACGACGGCTGCCACCGACACCGGAGGCACGTCGCTGGCTATATAGGCAGGGCTGAGCGGCCCCGGATGAGCCAACAAATGCCGCACGGCTTGCGCGGCTGCGTCGGCCGACACCAGCGAGCGGGTTCCCGTCAGTACACCCGTCGGCAGCGGCAGGCTTGTATCGGCCAGGCGCATCAGCATTGCCAGATTGCCCTTCATGCCGCTTGCGTAGGCGGCAGGCAGGCGCAGCAC
Source organism: Mesorhizobium sp. B2-2-4 (assembly GCF_006442375.1). Taxonomy (NCBI): domain Bacteria; kingdom Pseudomonadati; phylum Pseudomonadota; class Alphaproteobacteria; order Hyphomicrobiales; family Phyllobacteriaceae; genus Mesorhizobium; species Mesorhizobium sp. B2-2-4. Next base: position 525,841 of record NZ_VFWB01000002.1, read on the forward strand.
GGCGGCGTCGGCGCGGCCGTGCGATGCATAGGCGTCCAGGACCCTGATCTCGCCCTCGCGTTTCGAGCACCCGTAGGCGCATTGCGGATCGGGGACCGTATGCTCGTCGATCGTTGCGCTGACGCGGGCGCCGATCACGGCCCGGACCGATGACAGTTGGATGAAACGTCCGCTTGCCTGCATGGCGGCCGCATGCGCCAGCCGCGCGCTCAGTTCCGCGTTGGCGGCTCGGTAGTCGGCTTCGGTGGCCTCGCCTTGATCATTGTTCAAGCCGGCGCAGTGAACGACGTCCGTGACGTCACGGGTGACGGCAAGGAAGTCCTTGGCCGGCGCATCGAAACGCGGCAAGCCAACGATGTCGCTGCCCGAAGCGAGCCTTTCTGGGTAGCGCGAGGCGAGGCGAACCTCCACCCCTGCCTCGCAAAGCCTTTGCACGACAAGGCGTCCGATGAAGCCCGATGCGCCTGTGACCAAGACCTTCATTGCCTTGCCCGGAGCCGCTATTGCGTGACTGGCGGAAGCGGCATCTCTTCCGGCAACGGGGCCTGACGTCCCGACGCAAGATAGGTCCCGGATACCAGGAAGACCATGAACACCGAATCCAGGATGTCTTGGCCGATCAGGATGCCTGTCATCCCAGCCGTCAGGTAGGTGATCACCATGACGACGACCATGGTGGCGCCAAAGCGCTCGATCGGGTCGGCGCTGTTGCGCAGGACCAGGGCGGCGTTTCTGCCGGCGACGACAAAGATCGCCGCCAAAGTCACGGCGCCCAGGATGCCCGCCTGTACCAATGCCGTCAGGAAGCCATTGTGGAAATGATTGAAACCTGCCGTTTTCGCGAACAGGTCTTGGAAGCCCTGCCTGATCAAGAGCTGGTTGGCACCCACTCCGTGTCCGAACAAGGGCATGTCGCGAAATGCCTTCAGGCCGATGTCCCAGAGGGCAACACGTATTCCAAGCGAGGTGTCGGAATTGCCGTGCGCCCCAAGCGCGTCCCAATCAGAGCGCAGAAAATCAAATCTGTCGGATATCGTATGGAATCCGATAGCGGCGACCGCGACGCCGATCGCCGCCATCAGAAGCAGCAGACGGACGGCATTCTTCCCTTTCAGCCAATGCTGGTTGATCAACAGCACGGCAATGCCGGAAATCAGCAGCGCCAGCCAGATGATACGCGTGCCGGAATAGATGATGGCGATCGTTCCGCCGAGCGCTGCGCAGATCAGCGCACTCTTGTGCCTTTCGATGCCCGACAGGGCACCGGCCACGCAGGCCATCACTGCAAGGCAGACGACCGTGGCGAACACGATCGCATTTCCCGCTCCGCCCTCCGCCCTCATCCCGATCCAATATTGCTGGATGATCGCCAACAGCAGCGCGACGAAACAGGCGGCCATGCTGCTGAGGATTATGATCCGGACAAGGGTTGTTTTCTGCGTAATGCTCCAGGTTGAATAGGAGAGGGGGAAAAACAGGAAGGTGACGAGCGGGATCAGATGCGGCGCATCCCTGACAATTGCGTTATTGGCGAGCGAAGCCAGGAGATTTGCCGCGCAATAGGCATAGATCGCGATCGTGAGCGCCATCATCGCCCGGTCGATGTTGAAGCGCCTCTTTTTCGAGGCGATCAAAAGAACCGACCACAGGCCGCCGCCGTTGAACACGAAGCTCACCACAGACCCCAGGACCGGTGGAAAAAAGAAGCAAGCGATGGAAAAATAGATATTGATCCGCGCGGGCGAGAACTGCCGTCTTATCGATGAAAGCTGGCTCAAGGGCGGCTCACCATTCTCGGACGCTTCACACGGCGGATTGTCTGACGGCGGCGAACATAGCCCTGCCGAAATTGCCCGTGTCGCATCGTGCATCTGCCCGCTTTCAGGGGCCGGTATAGCGGCTTGGGTCTTTTTCTGAAAGTGCATCAAGGCCGATTGCCACCGAAAATCGGTAGTCGCTGGCAGACGATCGGATTTGGGCGCGGCGAAGACTGCGTGCTTTTCATCAAGCAATTTTTTCCCCCGCATTTTCTCAGCCGCCGGCGTGACAAGCAGGAATTTCCGCATTTTGACGCATGGATGGAAAATTCATTCCCGAACCACTCCTTGCCAGGCGCGTCTTGCATTGTTCTGGGCAGCGGCGATCTGCTAGAACGCCCGCAAGAATAACATTGTCCAGAAGCAAGCTTGAACCGGGCGGGAAGCCCGATGATTTGATGCCAGGTCTTCTGTCGGAAGGCACGAGAGAACGCTAGACAGGCCATGACAACAGCGCTTACGCACCTGCAGCGGCTTGAGGCCGAGTCAATCCACATATTCCGTGAAGTCGCGGCCGCCTTCGCCAAGCCGGTCATGCTCTATTCCGTAGGCAAGGATTCGTCCGTGCTGATGCACCTGGCGATGAAGGCATTCTATCCCGCCAAGCCGCCCTTTCCGTTCCTTCATGTCGACACAACCTGGAAATTTCGCGAGATGATCGCCTTTCGCGATCAGATGGCGCAAAAACTCGGTTTCGATCTCCTGGTTCACGTCAACCAGGATGGCGTGCGCGACAACATCAATCCCTTCGATCATGGCTCGAACACGCACACCCATGTGATGAAGACCGTGGCGCTGCGCCAGGCGCTCGACAAATACGGTTTCGATGCCGCCTTTGGCGGCGCCCGCCGCGACGAGGAAAAATCGCGCGCCAAGGAGCGCATCTTTTCCTTCCGCAACGCCCAGCATGTCTGGGATCCGAAGAACCAGCGTCCCGAAATGTGGAAGATCTTCAACACCCGCATCGCCACGGGTGAATCGATCCGCGTCTTTCCGCTGTCCAACTGGACCGAGCTCGACATCTGGCAGTACATCCTGCAGGAGAACATCCCGATCGTGCCGCTCTATTTCGCCAAGCAGCGGCCGGTCGTGGAACGCGATGGCATGCTCATCCTCAAGGACGACGATCGCATGAAATTGCGCCCCGGTGAGGCGATCGAGAATCGGCTGGTGCGCTTCCGCACGCTCGGCTGCTACCCGCTGACCGGCGCCATCGAATCGGAAGCAGACACGCTGGAAGCTATCGTCGGCGAGATGCTGACCGCGCGCACCTCCGAACGGCAGGGCCGCCTGATCGACCGGGACGAAGCCGGCTCGATGGAAAAGAAGAAGCGCGAGGGGTATTTCTGACCATGCGCCACATCATGGCAAAGAGCCTCGCACCTACCGACGGCGTCCGCGACTATCTGGCGGCGCAGGAGAAGAAATCGCTGCTGCGCTTCCTCACCTGCGGCTCCGTCGACGATGGCAAGTCGACGCTGATCGGCCGTCTGCTCTCCGACACCAAGCAGATTTTCGAGGACCAGCTTGCCGCGCTCGAACGCGATTCGCGCAAGCACGGCACGACCGGCGACGACATCGATTTCGCACTGCTGGTCGACGGTCTCGAAGCCGAGCGCGAGCAAGGCATCACCATCGACGTCGCCTATCGCTTCTTCGCCACGCCAAAGCGCAAATTCATTGTCGCCGACACGCCCGGCCACGAGCAGTACACGCGTAACATGGCGACCGGCGCGTCCACCGCCGACCTGGCAATCGTGCTGATCGATGCGCGGCAAGGCGTGCTGCGCCAGACCAGGCGCCACTCGATCATCGCCTCGCTGCTCGGCATCCGCCATATCGTGCTGGCCGTCAACAAGATCGATCTCGTCGATTTCGATCGGGCGGTCTTCGACCGGATCACGCAGGACTATCAGCAGTTTTCGCGCGATCTCGGCTTTGAGACCATCGTGCCGATCCCGATGTCGGCGCGCTACGGCGACAACGTCACCGGCCGCTCCGACAGGATGGAATGGTATTCCGGCCCGACGCTGATCGAACATCTCGAAACCGTTTCGGTCGACGAGGCCGCGGCCGAGCTGCCGTTCCGTTTTCCGGTGCAGTACGTCAACCGCCCCAATCTCGATTTTCGCGGCTTCGCCGGAACGATCGCCTCGGGCGCGATCTCGCAAGGCGACGAGGTCGTCGTCGCCAAATCGGGCAAATCCTCCCGCGTCAGGCGCATCGTCGCGCAGGGTGGCGACCTCGCCCAGGCGGTTGCCGGCCAGGCCATCACGCTTGTCCTCGATGACGAGGTCGAGATTTCCCGGGGCAACATGCTGGTGGCGCCTGCGGCACGCCCGCAGGTCGCCGACCAGTTCGCCGCCAACATCGTCTGGTTCGACGAACATGCGCTGCTGCCGGGCCGCTCCTATATCCTGCGCACCGAGACCGACCAGACCAGCGCTACCGTCACCGATTTGAAATATCGGGTCAATGTCAATGACTTTGCCCGTGAAGCTGCCAAGTCGCTCGAGATGAACGAAGTGGGCATCTGCAACATCTCGACGCGCACGCCGATCGCTTTCGACACCTTCGCCGAGAACCGTACAACCGGCGCGTTCATCCTGATCGACCGCATCAGCAACGCCACGGTCGGCGCCGGCATGATCCTGCATTCGCTGCGCCGTGCCGAGAACATCCATTGGCAATCGCTCGATGTCGGCAAGCGGGTACGTGCCGACATCAAGAACCAGCGGCCCGCCGTGTTCTGGTTCACCGGGCTGTCGGGCTCGGGCAAATCGACCATCGCCAACCTGTTCGAGAAGAAGCTGTTTGCCTCCGGGCGCCATACCTACATTCTCGACGGCGACAATGTCCGCCACGGCCTCAACCGGGATCTCGGCTTTACCGACGCCGACCGCGTCGAAAACATCCGCCGCGTCGCCGAAGTGGCCCGCCTCATGGCCGATGCAGGGCTGATCGTCATCGTTTCCTTCATTTCGCCTTTCAGCGCCGAGCGGCGCATGGCCCGCGAATTGATGGCCGAAGGCGAGTTCGTCGAAGTGTTCGTCGACACGCCGTTCGAGGAATGCGCCAGGCGTGACCCGAAAGGCCTCTACGCCCGCGCGCTCAATGGCGAGATCAAGAATTTCACCGGTGTCGACTCGCCTTACGAAGCGCCGGAAAAACCGGAAATCCATCTGAAGACGCTCGGCAAATCGGCCGAGGAGATGGTAGATGCCCTGGAACACTGGCTGAACGAGCGTGACATTGCCGAAGACCAATACGACAATGGCGGCGGCATCTGACGACAGGTCGATGCTCGAAATTTTCGAGGGGCTCGCTTTGGCGGCCGGCCGCGAGGTCATGCGTGTGTTCCACGCCGGCTGCGCGGTCGACCAGAAATCAGATTCCTCGCCGGTGACCGAGGCGGACCGCGAGAGCGAGAAGATCATTCTGGCCGGATTGCGTGCGGCCTTTCCCGACATTCCCTGCGTGGCCGAGGAGGAAGCATCCGCCGGCATCGTGCCGCCGGACCTGGACGGGGCTTTCTTCCTGATCGATCCGCTGGACGGCACCAAGGAATTCGTCAATCGCCGCACCGATTTCACCGTCAACATCGCGCTTGTCCGCCACGGCGTGCCGGAAGTCGGCGTCGTTTTCGCGCCCTGCACGGGCCGGTTCTTTTCCGGGCTGCCGGGCAAGGCGGAATTCCTCGAAATAGATGGCGACTTCCGCATCGTCTCTCGCCGGCCGATTTCGGTGAGGGCGGCTGCGACGCCGCTGGCGGTGGTTGCGAGCCGCTCCCACAACACGCCCGAAACCGAAGCCTATATTCGTGACCTAGGCATCGCCGAGATCGTCTCTGTCGGCTCGTCGCTGAAATTCTGTCTGGTCGCCAATGGCGAGGCGGACATTTATCCGCGCTTCGGTCGTACCATGGAGTGGGATACCGCAGCCGGCGATGCCGTGCTGCGCGCCGCGGGCGGCATCACGCGCACGTTGGATGGACAGCCCTTGATGTATGGCAAGCGAGACCAGGGCGGCGATGCGGATTTTGCCAATCCGCATTTCATCGCCAGCGGCAGGGCAGGGGCAAGCTCCGCCTGAAGCCGGCTGGTTACTCGGCCGCGGCCTGCGCCGAGTTCGATCCGATATAGTTGCGGATCGTCTCGATGATCCGGTCCTGATCGGCTTCGCTGAGATAGGGATGCATCGGCAGGCACAGGATGCGCTTGGGCAATTGCTCGGATACGGCAAGGCCGGTCGGCGTTCTCGGATAGTCGCGATAGGCGATCTGCTCGTGCAGCGGCTTCACATAGTAGATGACCGACGGAATGCCTTTTTCGCCGAGATGCGCCTTCAGCCCGTCGCGCTTGGGCGTCTCGATGGCGTATTGCGCCCAGGCCGAGCGGCTGCCGTCCAGGTTGCGGGCTGCCGTGACGACATCAGCAAGCCCTTCGGCATAACGGCTCGCCACCATTTGCCGGGCAACCATCTCGTCCTCGAGAATGGCGAGCTTTTCGATCAGGATCGCGGCCTGCAGCGTGTCGAGCCGTGAATTGATGCCGACCCGGATGTTGTCATATTGCGTCTCGCCCTTGCCGTGGAAGGCGAAGGAGCGCAGCTTGTCGGCCAAGGCGTCGTCGTTGGTGAACATCGCTCCGCCGTCGCCGTAGCAGCCGAGCGGCTTCGCCGGATAGAAACTGGTCGAGCCGACCGTGCCTAACGACCCGCACATCTTGCCGTCCGCCGAACCGCCCATCGATTGGGCGGCATCCTCGATCACCATCAGGCCTTCTCGGTGGGCGATCGCCGTGATGGCATCGTAGTCGGCGGCAAGGCCGAAGAGGTCGACCGGAATGATCGCCCTGGGCTTCAGCCGGCCTTCTTTCTTGACCATCGTGATCGCCGCCTCGAGGCTGGCGATGTCGATGTTGTAGGTGTTGGGATCGACGTCGACGAAAACCGGCTCGGCCTTGGCCAGCGCCACCACTTCCGCCGTGGCGGCAAAGGTGAAGCTCGGAACGAACACGGCATCGCCCGGGCCGATCCCGGCGGCGAACAGCGGCAAAAGCAGTGCGTCGGTGCCGTTGGCGCAGGCCACGACGTGCTTGACGCCGACATAGGCGGCGAGCTTTTTCTCGAATTCGGCTACCTGGGGACCGAGGATATAGCGGCCGTCCTCGACGACATGGTCGATCGCGGCCTTCAGCCGGTCGCGGATTCGTTCGCGCTGTGCGCCAAGATCGATGAACTGCATGTCGTCCTCAAACGATTTTAACCGGGCGGTCTAGCCTCGACCCGCTGGTATCAGAATTGCGCCTGCCGAGAAAGCCGGGCGCGCGGAGCGACAAATTGCCCGGTCGTGGCAGTCTGTTACCGCATTTTCCGGTGTCGGTCAGCCGGATGCCGGAAATCCGGGATTCGTGCGGCGCAATTACGGCCTTATAACCCCAGAGTCGACCCTGCTAAACATAAAGTGATCGGCCGGCTCAATCCATGTTGGGCCTTACCACGGCCCGAACTTGGGTCAGCCAAGGCCTGAGAACGGCCAGTCCGCAGTGCGGCAGCTATCCGAAGATAGGAATTTTTTCTTGACTGGGTGAAGGCAACTATGCTACATATTTGCCCATGGTGCTGAGTTGCGCCAAGGACCCGCCGCACAGGCGGGTTTTCTTTACTACCTCATCAACAGCGCGCCGGCGAAGGTTCCAAGGAACCTGTTAATTCGGATTCGTTCCTCTGGCGCGCCACTCAGGCGATCTCATGCCGCCAGGGCGGATTGGCGCCGGCCCGCGCCACGGTTACCGCCGCTGCCTTGGCACCAAGCACCAGCGCCTTGCGGATAGCGTCCTGCGACAGCCCGGAGATTGCCGCCTTCGTCAGCAGGCCTTGTTCGTGCAGGGAGGCGAGGATGCCGGCATTGAACGTATCACCGGCGCCGACCGTATCGACCACCTCGACTTTTTGCGGCGTCACGCTGACCATGTGATCCCTGGTGTAACCGACGGCGCCTTCGGCGCCATGGGTCACGACGATCAGCTTGGGTCCGCGGTCGAGCCAGTTGCGCACGACATCCTCGTGCGAGCCGGCTTCGTCGAACCAGTGAAGATCTTCATCCGAGAGTTTCACGATATCGGCCATCGCCATCATCTCGCGGATACGCTTCAGATGCTTTGCCTTGTCCGGGATGAAGTTCGGCCGGATGTTGGGGTCGAGCATCATGACGCGACGACCATGCTCGCGCTTCATCAATTCCTCGTAGGCGGCGCCCGCCGGGTCCGAAATAAGGCTGATGGCGCCGAACAGCATGGCCTCGATCTCCGGACCAAGTTGCGGCAGATCCTCGCCGGTCAGCATGCGCCCGGCGGTGTTCTCGTCGTAGAAAGTGTAGGTTGCCTGGCCATCGTTCAGCCGCACGAAGGCGAGCGTCGTCGGCCGGGGCGAAGTGTGCGCATAGGTGGAACTGACCTTGCTCGCCCCGAGCGCTTCGCGGAGCTGGCCGCCGAACAGGTCCGACGACAGGCCCGAGAAGAAGCTGGCAGGAGCGCCCAGCCGGCCGAGCGCAATGGCGGTGTTGAACACCGCGCCGCCGACATAGGGTGCGAAGGCCCGTTCTCCCTCCGTCGTCGTGCGCGGCAGCATATCGATCAGGGCCTCGCCGCAGCAAAGGATCATTGTCTTGTCGTCTCCGGCGGATGGATCACGCCCTTGCGGATGATGATGTTGGCGTAGAGCCTGGGTTCGCTGGTCGCGACGATGGCGTGCGCGGCCCTGACGCGTGCATAGAAGTCGGCACCGGCCAGCGCAACCACCTTGCGCCCGGGCGCGCGTTTTGCACACAGCACTTCGATTTCATGATGCACGGGATCGGCGAGCGAGGGGTCGCCCTTGGCCGAGGCGCGAAACAGCGCCTCCGGCACGACGTCATCGACGGGCAGCACGCTCAATATGGCGTCCAGCACCGGAATGAGATGGTGGCCGTCGGCCCGCACCAGCCGCTTTGCCTGCTCTTCGGCCGGGTAGTTTCCATCGACCAGGGCGATTTCGTCGCCATGCCCCATCGCACGCAGGATCGCCAGAAGCTCCGGACCGAGCAGCGCCGGAATTCCGATCAGCATTCAGATGCTCCTGGAAATCGTGGTCGAACCGATCAGGAAGCGCTCGGATAGTGGCAGGCTGGCGCCGCCGAGAGCGCGCGCGTGAATACCGACGGTGCCTTCGCGGACGTTTGGCAATTTCAATCCCTCGGCATCGATCGTGTCGATGGTTGCGATGACGGCGTCGACCAGCCTGCGGCGCACCTGCGTCGGCATCCAGCCGTCGATCACCGCCGCCTCGAAGTCGATGACGGACGACGCCGCGACGATGGCATAAGCGAGCGCCCGCGAGGCGTTTGTGATCCAGTCGTCGAGCTCGGCGCCGATCTCGCCCCAGTCGTCGGGCGACGTCCAGAGATGCGAAGCCTCGACGCCACGCGCATTGAGCGCCTTTTCGAGCATGGCGATCGAGGCCACGTCGATCAATTGGGTCGGCTTTCCCTCCGGTCCGGGCACCGGCATGGAGCCCAGCGCGCCGGCGTTGCCGGTCGGGCCGCCAAAGAGCCGCCCGTTGAGGACGATGCCGCCGCCGGCAAAGGCGCCGATATAGAAATAGACGAAATCACGCGGGGCGCCTGCCTGGCCGAAGACCAGTTCCGCGCCGCAGGCCGAAGTGGCGTCGTTCTGCAGATAGACCGGAAAATCGCATTGCGCCTGGATGTCGGCGCGGATATCGCGATGGCGCCATTCGTCCATGACGTCGCGCGGCGCGCCGGCGGTATCGGCCCAGTTCCAGAGCTCGAACGGCATGGCGATGCCGAGTCCCGCTATGCGTTTGTCCTGCGCGGGCGAAAGCTCGCCACGCATCTTCTTCATGCCTGATGTGACGAATTCCACCGTCTCGCGCGGGGCAGGGTAGCGGTAGGAATGCTGCAGCATCGAACGTACATTGCCGAGGAAATCGATCAGCACGAGTTCGGCGCTGCGGCGGCCGATCTTCAGGCCGATGAAGAACGCGCCTTCGGGATTGAGCGCCATGGGGATGGAGGGCTGGCCGATCTTGCCGCGCAGCGGCGCCTGCCGCAGCAGCAGGCTTTCCTCCTCGAGCTCGCGCATGATGACGGAGACGGTTTGCGCCGACAGTCCGGTCATGCGGGCGATGTCGGACTTCGCCAGGCTGCCATGCTGGCGCACCAGCGACAGCACCAGCCGCTCATTGTGGTCCCGCATGCCGCTCTGGTTGGTGCCACGGTGAATAAGGCTCTCATTCGCCTCGGGCGAACCATGCCTGGCAATGGCCGTCTCCACCCCTGTTCCTCCCGTCATTTCCCCTCGAGGCTTTTGGAACAGAATGTGCGAACGGCGCAAGGCTGTCAATAATAAATAAGAATGATTTAATTATTGACAGAGAGATTGGTCTGGTGTCATTTGAGGCAGGCATCCCCACCGGGAGAGGTTGCTTGGATGCCGTACGGATGCCGGTTGGCCGGCATCCGGAATGTTCCACTGGGAGGAAAATCGTGACCAATACAAAACTGTTGAAGTCCACCGTTTTTGCGGCGGCCGCTCTGGGCCTGATGGCATTCGCCTCGTCCGCATCCGCGGCCGGTGTCGGCGCCTGCCTGATCACCAAGACCGACACCAATCCCTTCTTCGTCAAGATGAAGGAGGGTGCGACCGCCAAGGCCAAGGAGCTTGGTGTCGACCTCAAGACTTATGCCGGCAAGATCGACGGCGACAGCGAAAGCCAGGTCGCGGCGATCGAGAGCTGCATCGCCGACGGCGCCAAGGGCATCCTCATTACCGCGTCCGACACCAAGGGCATCGTGCCGACGGTGAAGAAGGCGCGTGACGCCGGCCTGCTGGTGATCGCGCTCGACACGCCGCTCGATCCGATCGACGCCGCCGACGCGACCTTTGCCACCGACAATTTGGAGGCCGGCAAGCTGATCGGCGCCTGGGCCGCCGCGACGCTCGGCGACAAGGCCAAGGACGCCAAGATCGGCTTTCTCGACCTGACCCCCTCGCAACCGACCGTGGACGTGCTGCGCGACCAGGGCTTCATGATGGGCTACGGCATCGACGTGAAGGATCCTAACAAGATCGGCGACGAGGATGACGCGCGCATCGTCGGCCATGACGTCACCAACGGCAATGAGGAGGGCGGCCGCAAGGCGATGGAGAACCTTCTGCAGAAGGACAACACCATCAATGTCATCCACACCATCAACGAGCCGGCCGCGGTCGGCGCCTATCAGGCGCTCAAGGCCGTCGGCCTGGAAAGCCAGGTGCTGATCGTCTCCGTCGATGGCGGCTGCCCCGGCGTGAAGTCAGTGGCCGAAGGCGTCATCGGCGCGACATCGCAGCAATATCCGCTGCAGATGGCGGCGCTCGGCATCGAGGCCATCGCCAATTTTGCCAAGGACGGCACCAAGCCGAAGCCGACCGAAGGCAAGAACTTCTTCGACACCGGCGTCAATCTGGTGACCGACAAGCCGGCCAATGGCGTGAAGTCCATCGACACCAAGGAAGGCCTCGCCAAGTGCTGGGGCTGATGCCGGTCTGACTGGCAACGAAAAACGGAGCGGCCGGACTTGATCCCCGGCCGCTTCGGGTGGACGATGGTCGCGTGACCGCGAACAATCCCGGCAGGAGACCGGAAAGACGTGGACGGGTGTCGCCGCGTGGCTGATACCCTACGGGGAGGAAACATGTCTCAAGCTCAGGAATTCGAGAAGGTTCTCTCGGGCAGCGACACGAGCGTTGCCGCGTTTGACGAGCATAAATCGGCGGTCAGACGCATCCAGCATTTTCTGCACTCGACGCCGGCCGCGGTGCCGCTGATCGTTCTGGTCCTGGCGATCATCGTGTTCGGCCTCACCATTGGCGGGCGTTTCTTCTCGTCCTACACGCTGACGCTGATCCTGCAGCAGATCGCCATCGTCGGCATACTGGGTGCCGCCCAGACCCTGGTCATCCTCACCGCCGGCATCGACCTGTCGATTGGCGTCATCATGGTGATTTCGGCTGTGATCATGGGCAATTGCGCCGTCAGCTACGGCCTGCCGAGCGTCCTTGCCGTGGCGATCGGACTTGCCGCGGGTGCTGCCTGCGGGCTGCTCAACGGGGTGCTTGTCGCCTACATGAAACTGCCGCCATTCATCGTGACGCTCGGCACCTGGAACATCGTCATGGCGACGAACTTCATCTATTCGGCCAATGAGACGATCCGCGACACCGACGTCGACGTTCAGGCGCCGCTGCTGCATCTGTTCGCGCTCAGCTTCAAGGTCGGCACCGCTGTGCTGACGGCCGGCGTGATTGCGATGGTCGCGCTCGTGCTGCTCCTCTGGTACGTGCTCAATCACACGGCATGGGGCCGCCATGTCTACGCTGTCGGCGACGACCAGGAGGCGGCGAAACTGTCGGGTATCCAGACCAAGAAGGTGCTCATGACGGTCTATACCCTGGCCGGGCTGATCGCCGCTTTCGCCGCCTGGGTCTCCATCGGTCGCAATGGGTCGATCTCGCCGTCGGCCGCCGTGACCGACTACAATCTGCAGGCGATTACCGCCACGGTGATCGGCGGTATTTCTCTTTTCGGCGGCCGCGGCTCGATCCTCGGCACGCTGTTCGGCGCGATGATCGTCGGTGTCGTCTCCATGGGCCTCAACATGCTGGGCGCCGATCCGCAATGGAAAGTGCTGCTCACCGGCGTGCTGATCATCGGCGCAGTGGCGGTTGATCAATGGATCAGAAAGGTTTCGGCATGACCCAGGACCCTATCCTCACCGCTCGTGGACTGGTCAAGCGCTACGGCCGCGTCACCGCCTTGGACAATGCCGATTTCGACCTCTACCCCGGCGAAATCCTCGCTGTTATCGGCGACAACGGCGCCGGCAAGTCGTCGCTCATCAAGGCGATTTCAGGCGCTGTCGTGCCCGATGAAGGCGAAATCCGGCTTGAGGGCAAACCGGTCGCCTTCAAATCGCCCATGGAGGCCCGCGAAGCCGGCATCGAGACCGTCTACCAGAACCTGGCGCTGTCGCCGGCGCTGTCGATCGCCGACAACATGTTTCTCGGCCGCGAGATCCGCAAGCCCGGCTTTGTCGGCCAATGGCTTCGCATGCTCGACCGTCCGGCGATGGAAAAGCGCGCCCGCGACAAGCTGACTGAACTCGGCCTGATGACCATCCAGAACATCAGCCAGGCGGTGGAGACGCTATCCGGCGGCCAGCGCCAGGGCGTGGCAGTGGCGCGCGCCGCCGCTTTCGGCTCCAAGATGGTTATCATGGACGAGCCGACGGCAGCACTTGGCGTCAAGGAAAGCCGCCGCGTGCTGGAACTCATCCTCGACGTGAAGAAGCGGGGCCTGCCGATCGTGCTGATCTCGCACAACATGCCGCATGTCTTCGAAGTGGCAGACCGCATCCACATCCATCGGCTGGGTCGTCGGCTGTGCGTCATCGATCCCAAACAACATACAATGTCCGATGCCGTCGCATTCATGACCGGGGCAAAGACGCCGCCGGAGGCGGCGCTGGCGGCCTGAACTGCCAAATTGCCGCTGGGTAAGTCGCCTCCGGCTTACTTAAATCGATTGAACGTTTGCTGCAATGCGGTAGCATGGGCTGGGATGAATGATGAAAGCCGGTATGATCGTGGCAAACGCACGAGAGGCAGCATGACGCGCACGATGACATCCGACCCCCTCCCGCCACTACTTGAAAATCCCGACCCCAAGACGCTCGCAAGGGAAGTCTTGATGGCCCTCAAATACAGGGTCGGCAAGGACACCACCGTCGCCACCCAGTACGATTGGCTGACCGCCTCGATCAAGGTCGTGCGCGACCGCATCGTCGATCGCTGGATGCAGGCGACGAAAGAGGCCTACGCCCAGCAGGAAAAGCGCGTCTATTACCTCTCGCTGGAGTTCCTCATCGGCCGCCTGATGCGTGACGCCTTCTCCAATCTCGGCCTGATGGAGAACATGCGCGAGGCGTTGTCGTCGCTGGGTGTGGAACTCGACCTCATCGCCACGCTCGAGCCGGATGCAGCACTTGGCAATGGCGGCCTCGGCCGGCTCGCCGCCTGCTTCATGGAAAGCATGGCCACCGTCGATATTCCCGCGCATGGCTACGGTATCCGCTACGCCAACGGCATGTTCCGCCAGGAGATACATGACGGCTGGCAGGTAGAATTGCCCGAGACTTGGCTCGATCACGGTAACCCCTGGGAGTTCGAACGCCGCGAACGGTCGTTCGAGGTCGGGTTCGGCGGCTCGGTGGAATCGGTCACCACCAGGGATGGCCGGCTGGAACGCCATGTCTGGAAGCCGACCGAGCATGTGCTGGCCGTCGCCTACGACACACCCGTCGTGGGCTGGCGGGGGAACCGCGTCAACACCTTGCGGCTTTGGTCGGGCATGCCGGTCGATCCGATTCTGCTCGACAAGTTCAATGCTGGCGACCACATCGGCGCACTCGCCGAAAGCAACAAGGCCGACGCGCTGTCGCGCGTACTCTATCCCGCCGATTCCCACATGGCAGGGCAGGAACTCAGGCTGCGGCAGGAATATTTTTTCTCCACCGCCTCTTTGCAGGACATCGTGCAGCGGCATCTCAGCCAATATGGCGACCTGAAGTCGCTGCCCGACAAGGCGGCAATCCACCTCAACGACACCCATCCGGCGATCGCCGTGCCGGAGCTGATGCGCCTCCTGATGGACGTCCACGGCATGGATTTCGACCGGGCCTGGGACACCACCAAACGCACCTTCGGCTATACCAACCACACGCTGCTGCCGGAGGCGCTGGAAAGCTGGCCGGTGCCGCTGTTCGAGCGGCTTTTGCCGCGCCATATGCAGATCGTCTACGCCATCAACGCGCAGGTGCTGCTCGAGGCGCGCGCCACCAATCAGTTCTCCGGCGAGCAGATCAGCCGCATCTCGCTGATCCAGGAGAATGGCGACCGCCGCGTGCGCATGGGCAATCTCGCCTTCGTCGGTTCGCATTCGATCAACGGCGTCTCGGCGCTGCATACCGAGCTGATGAAGGAAACGGTATTCGCCGACCTGCACACGCTCTACCCCGACCGCATCAACAACAAGACCAACGGCATCACGCCGCGGCGCTGGCTGATCCAGTGCAACCCAGGTCTGACCGCACTCGCCCGCGAGGCGATCGGCGACCGCTTCCTGGATGACATCGAGGCCATCAAGGGGCTCGATGCCTTTGCCGACGATACCGCTTTCCGCGAAAAATTCGCCGGCGTGAAGTGGCAGAACAAGGTGAAGTTGGCCAATCTCGTCGCCGACCGGCTCGGTATCAGGCTTGATCCCTCGGCGCTGTTCGACATCCAGGTCAAGCGCATCCACGAATACAAGCGCCAACTCCTGAACATCCTCGAGGCGGTCGCGCTCTACGACCAGATCCGCTCGCACCCGGAGCGCGACTGGATGCCGCGCGTGAAATTCTTCGGCGGCAAGGCGGCGCCCAGCTACCACAATGCCAAGCTGATCATCAAACTGGCCAACGACGTTGCCAGGGTCATCAACCGCGATCCGGCCGTTCGTGGCTTGCTCAAGGTGGTGTTCGTGCCGAACTACAATGTCAGCCTCGCCGAGATCATGATGCCGGCCGCCGACCTCTCCGAGCAGATATCGACCGCCGGCATGGAGGCTTCGGGCACCGGCAACATGAAGTTCGCGCTGAACGGCGCGCTGACCATTGGCACGCTCGACGGCGCCAATGTCGAAATCAAGGAGTGCGTCGGCGACGACAACATCTTCATCTTCGGCCTGACCACGGCGGAGGTCGCCGAGCGCCGCAACAATGGCTACGATCCGCGTGGCGTCATCAAGGCATCGCCCGAACTGTCGCAGGCGCTCGCGGCCGTTTCATCGGGCGTCTTTTCGCCCGATGATCCCAACCGCTACCGCGATCTCATCAATGGTCTCTACGACAGCGACTGGTTCATGGTCGCGGCGGATTTCGACGCCTATGCCACTTGCCAGCGAGACGTCGACGCCGTCTGGCGCAACAGTCCGGACTGGTACGCCAGGGCAATCCGCAACGTCGCGCGCGTCGGCTGGTTCTCTTCCGATCGCACGATCCGCCAATACGCGAAAGACATCTGGAACGTACCTGCCTGATGTGATTGCATGAGGCCACGAACGATGTAGTCCGGGGTGTGAGTTCAAACGCCGAATTTATACCTTAAAACAAACATTTGGTGCCCGGGGAGGGACACTGCCCGATGAGGAAACCGCGCGCGACCGCTGCGACAAGCGGGCCGGACGGATCGGCCCCGGCCAGCGATGTCGCGGCGATTGTCGCCGGCACGCACGGCAATCCGTTTGCGGTCCTCGGCGTCCATGAGGTGGGCAAGAACCTGTTTGCCCGCTGTTTCGTTCCGCATGCGGAGTTCGTCACCGCCTATACGCTGACCGGCATGATTGCTGGTGAACTGTCCAGGCGTGACGATGGCGGCTTTTTCGAAGGCAAGCTGTCGATCAAGAAGCGCCAGCCATTGCGCTATCACGCCAGGAATGCCGGGGGCGACTGGTGGTTGACGGATCCCTATTCTTTTGGCCCGGTGCTCGGTCCGATGGACGATTACTACATTGCCGAGGGCTCGCATCTGAGGCTGTTCGACAAGCTCGGCGCGCATGTCATCGAGCACGAAGGCGCCACCGGAGTGCATTTCGCCGTCTGGGCCCCCAATGCAAGGCGCGTCTCGGTGGTCGGCGATTTCAACGACTGGGACGGCCGCCGCCATTCGATGCGCGACCGCCGCGACACCGGCATCTGGGAGGTATTCATCCCCGATATCGGCGCCGGCAGGCCCTACAAGTACGAGATCATCGGCCCCGATGGCGTGAGATTGCCGCTGAAGGCCGATCCGTTTGCCTTCAAGTCCGAACTGCGCCCGGCGACCGCGTCGGTGACCGCTGCGTCGCCCGCCCATCAATGGGGCGACGAGGCGCATCGCAGTTTCTGGCGCAATGCCGATCCCCGGCGCGAGGCCATCTCCATCTACGAGGTCCATGCCGGCTCCTGGCAGCTTCGCGACGATGGAACGTTTCTGTCATGGGATGAACTGGCCGACCGGCTGATCCCCTATGTCGTCGAGACCGGCTTCACCCACATCGAGTTCATGCCGATCTCCGAACATCCCTATGATCCCTCCTGGGGCTACCAGACGACAGGCCTCTATGCGCCATCGGCGCGCTTTGGCGACCCGGCCGGCTTTGCCCGCTTTGTCGACGGCGCCCACCGTGCCGGCGTCGGCGTCATCCTCGACTGGGTGCCGGCGCATTTTCCGGTCGACGAGCACGGCCTTGTCCATTTCGACGGCACTGCGCTCTACGAGCATGCCGATCCGCGCCAGGGCTTTCATCCCGACTGGAACACCGCGATCTACAATTTCGGCCGCCGCGAGGTGGTGTCGTTCCTGGTCAACAACGCGTTGTTCTGGGCCGAAAAATATCATGTCGACGGCCTGCGCGTCGACGCGGTCGCCTCGATGCTCTACCTCGATTATTCGCGCAAGGCAGGCGAATGGATTCCTAACGAGAAGGGCGGCCGCGAGAACCTCGAGGCGGTCAGCTTCCTGCAGAAGATGAACAAGGAGCTCTACGGCCACCATCCGGGCGTCATGACCATCGCCGAGGAATCGACCTCGTGGCCGAAGGTCTCGGCTCCGGTCCATGAAGGCGGGCTGGGCTTCGGCTTCAAGTGGAACATGGGCTTCATGCACGACACGCTGGAGTATTTCTCCAAGGAGCCGATCTTCCGCAAACACCACCACAACGACCTTACCTTCGGCCTGGTCTATGCCTTCTCGGAGAATTTCGTGCTGCCGCTCTCGCATGACGAGGTCGTGCACGGCAAAGGCACGCTGCTTGGCAAGATGGCCGGCGACGACTGGCAGAAATTCGCGACATTGCGCGCCTACTACGCTTTCATGTGGGGCTACCCCGGCAAGAAACTGCTGTTCATGGGCCAGGAGTTCGCGCAGCGCCGCGAATGGAGCGAGGCGCGCGCGCTCGACTGGAATCTTCTCGATTTCCGCTCGCATCGCGGTGTCTGGCAGGTGGTGCGCGACCTCAACTATCTCTACCGCTCGCGACCGGCCCTGCACGGCCGCGACTGCGAGCCGGAAGGCTTTTCCTGGCTGATCGTCGACGACAGCCAGAATTCCGTCTTCGCCTGGCTGCGCAGCGCGCCGGGAGGCAATCCGGTCGCGATCATCTCCAATTTCACGCCGGTGCCGCGCGACAACTACCGCGTCCCGCTGCCGAAAGCCGGCACATGGCGCGAGATCATCAACACGGACGCTTCCGAATATGGCGGATCCGGCAAGGGCAATGGCGGCGCCGTCGAAGCGCGGGCGGAGGAAGGGGGCATCTCCGCAACGATGCTCTTGCCGCCGCTGTCGACGATCATGCTTGAACTGGTCGCGGAACAAGCCATGTCGAGACCGGGTAACTTGGGAGGGTAGAAAATGGCAAACTCGAAACGAACCCAGCCGCTGGCCCGCGACGCCATGGCCTATGTGCTGGCCGGCGGGCGCGGCAGCCGCCTCAAGGAACTGACCGACCGGCGCGCCAAGCCGGCGGTCTATTTCGGCGGCAAGACGCGCATCATCGATTTCGCGCTCTCCAACGCCCTCAACTCCGGCATCCGCCGCCTTGGGGTTGCAACCCAATACAAGGCGCATTCGCTGATCCGCCATTTGCAGCGCGGCTGGAACTTCCTGCGGCCCGAACGAAACGAAAGCTTCGATATCCTGCCGGCCAGCCAGCGCGTGTCGGAAACCCAGTGGTATGAAGGCACGGCCGACGCGGTCTACCAGAACATCGACATCATCGAGGCCTATGGCCCCGAATACATGGTCATCCTCGCCGGCGATCACATCTACAAGATGGACTACGAGCTGATGCTGCGCCAGCATGTCGACGCCGGCGCCGATGTCACCGTCGGCTGCCTCGAAGTGCCGCGCATGGAGGCCACGGGCTTCGGCGTCATGCATGTCGATGCCAAGGACAACATCATCGCCTTCGTCGAAAAGCCGGCCGACCCTCCCGGCATTCCAGACAAACCGGAGTTTGCCCTGGCCTCGATGGGCATCTACGTGTTCAAGACCAAGTTCCTGATGGAGCAGCTGCGCCGCGATGCGGCCGAGCCCGGCTCGAGCCGCGACTTCGGCAAGGACATCATCCCCTATATCGTCGAGCACGGTAAGGCGATCGCCCACCGCTTCGCCAAGTCCTGCGTGCGCTCGACCGCGGAAAATGAGGCCTACTGGCGCGATGTCGGCACCGTCGATGCCTATTGGGAAGCCAATATCGACCTGACCGACGTGACGCCCGAACTCGACCTCTACGATCGCGACTGGCCGATCTGGACCTATGCCGAGTTGAAGCCGCCGGCGAAGTTCGTGCATGACGAGGATGGACGGCGCGGTTCGGCCGTGTCCTCGCTGGTATCGGGCGACTGCATCGTCTCGGGCGCGACGCTCAGGAAAAGCCTGATTTTCACCGGCGCGCGCATCAATTCCTATTCGACGCTGGAAGAAGTCGTCATGCTGCCCGACGTCCATGTCGGCCGGAACGCAACGTTGAAGCGCGTCGTCATCGACCACGGTGTAAGGATACCGGAAGGGCTGGTGGTCGGTGAGGATCCCGTGCTCGACGCCAAGCGCTTCCGCGTTTCGGAAAAGGGCATCTGCCTGATCACGCAGGACATGATCAACAAGTTGTCAACCTGATCAGTTTGATCAACAAGTTGTCAATCCGATCGGGTTGATCAACAAGCTGTCACTTTAGGGTGGTTTGTGCATGTCCTTGCCCCAGAACCGCTGCACGGTTTGGGCTACATGCACCAGGAGCGGTTCGGTAAGCGCATGCAGGTTCTGTCGGTCACGCCAGAGATCTTTCCGCTGATCAAGACCGGCGGGCTTGCCGATGTGACCGGCGCGCTGCCCGTCGCGCTGGCCGCCAAAGGCGTGACGATGCGCACGCTTATTCCCGGTTTTCCCATGGTGATGGACGCCTTCAAGAAGAAAAAGTCTGTCTACAAGTATCCGCTGCTGCAGGGCGGCAAGGCTTCGGTCCATTCTGTCCAGCTTGCCGGGCTCGATCTTTTCGTGCTCGATGCGCCGCATCTGTTCGATCGTCCCGGCGGTCCTTATGGCAATGCCGCGGGTGCCGATTGGCCGGACAATTGGCGCCGTTTCGCAGCGCTCAGCCAAGCCGGCGCCGACATCGCCGGCGGTGCCATCTCCGGTTACATGCCCGATATCGTGCATGCCCATGACTGGCAGTCGGCGATGACGCTGGCCTATATGCGCTATGGCAAGGCGGTCGGCACACCGTCGATGATGACTGTCCACAACCTCGCCTTCCAGGGGCAGTTCGGCGCCGGCATCTTCGGCGAACTCGGACTGCCGACGGCGGCGATGGCGCTTGACGGCGTGGAATATTATGGCGGCGTCGGCTTCCTCAAGGCCGGCCTGCAGGCTGCCTGGGCAATCACCACCGTCAGCCCGACCTATGCGCAAGAAATCCGCTCGCCGGAATTCGGCATGGGTCTCGACGGCCTGATCAACATGCGCTCCAGCGATCTCTATGGCATCGTCAACGGCATCGACACCGCCATCTGGAACCCGGAGACCGACAAGCATCTGGTGTCGAACTATACAGCCGCCTCGCTCAAGGCGCGCGCGCCCAACAGGGCCGCTGTCGAGGGCCGTTTCGGCCTCGATCGCGACGGTAGCCCGATCGTCTGCGTCGTCAGCCGCCTGACCTGGCAGAAGGGCATGGACATACTGGCGACGGCGGTCGACGGCATCGTTGCGACGGGCGCGCGGTTGGCTATTCTGGGTTCGGGCGATGCCGGCCTCGAAGGCGCGCTGCTCGCCGCCGCCGCACGCCACCGCGGCCGTATAGGCGTCGTCGTGGGGTATGACGAAGGCCTGTCTCACGTCATGCAGGGCGGCTGCGACGCCATCGTTATCCCGTCGCGCTTCGAGCCTTGTGGACTGACGCAGCTTTATGGCCTGCGCTATGGCTGCGTGCCGGTGGTCGCCCGCACCGGGGGGCTCGCCGACACCATCATCGACGCCAACGAGGCGGCGATTGCCGCCGGCGTGGCGACCGGGTTCCAGTTCGCGCCCAGCGACGGCGGCGCGCTGCTTCATGCCATCCGCCGCCTGGCCGAGGCCCATGCCAGCCCCGCGATCTTCGAGGCCATCCAGCGCCAGGGCATGAAGACCGACCTGTCCTGGGACCGAAGCGCTGACAAATACGTTGAACTCTATCGCCTGCTGCTTTCGAAAAGGGTTGCTTGAAGCATGATACGCACCGTTCCCACCAAACCCTATTCCGACCAGAAGCCCGGCACTTCGGGGCTGCGCAAGAAGGTGCCTGTGTTCCAGCAGGAGCACTATGCCGAGAACTTCATCCAGTCGATCTTCGACGCGCTGGACGGGTTCAAGGGCAAGACTCTGGTGATCGGCGGCGACGGCCGCTTCTACAATCGCGAGGTCATCCAGAAGGCCATCGCCATGGCCGCCGCCAACGGATTCGGCAAGGTGATGGTCGGGCAGGGCGGCATCTTGTCGACGCCGGCCGCTTCGCATGTCATCCGCAAGTACAAGACGTTCGGCGGCATCATCCTGTCGGCCAGCCACAATCCGGGCGGCCCGCACGAGGATTTCGGCATCAAGTACAATGCCGGCAATGGCGGCCCGGCGCCGGAAAAGCTGACCGATGCGATCTTCGCCAGGACCAAGGCGATCTCCAGCTTCAAGACCGTCGACATCGATCCGATCGACATCGACGCGATCGGTACCGTCAAGGCCGCCGGCATGACGGTCGAGATCATCGATCCGGTCGTCGACTATGCCGAGCTGATGGAAAGCCTGTTCGATTTCGACGCGCTGCGCAAACTGTTCAAGTCGGGCTTTCGCATGCGCTTCGACGCCATGCACGCGGTGACCGGCCCCTACGCCAAGGAGATCCTCGAACACCGGCTTGGCGCGCCCGACGGCACCTGCCGCAACTTCAAGCCGCTGCCGGATTTCGGCGGCCACCATCCGGATCCGAACCTGGTCCATGCCAAATATCTCTATGACGAGATGATGGGACCGGACGCCCCGGATTTCGGTGCCGCTTCCGACGGTGACGGCGACCGCAATTTGATCATCGGCAAGGGCATTTTCGTCACCCCGTCGGATTCTGTCGCCATGCTCGCCGCCAACGCCCGCCTGGCGCCGGGCTACAAGGAAGGCCTGAAGGGCATTGCGCGCTCGATGCCGACCAGTGGGGCCGCCGACCGCGTCGCCGAAAAACTCGGCATTGGCATGTATGAGACGCCGACCGGCTGGAAATTCTTCGGCAATTTGCTCGACGCCGGCATGGCGACGATCTGCGGCGAGGAAAGTGCGGGCACCGGCTCCAACCATGTGCGCGAGAAGGACGGCCTGTGGGCCGTGCTTTTGTGGCTCAACATCCTCGCCGCGCGCGGCGAGAGCTGTAAGCAGATCGTCACCGAGCACTGGGCGACCTACGGCCGAAACTATTATTCGCGCCATGATTACGAGGAAGTCGAGAGCGGGCGCGCCAATGCGCTGGTCGATGAACTGCGCGCAAAGCTTGGCTCGCTGCCGGGCACCAGCGTGCGCGGCCTGAAGATCGCCAATGCCGACGACTTCACCTATCACGATCCGGTCGACGGTTCGGTGAGCGAGCATCAAGGCATCAGGGTGCTGTTCGAAGGCGGCTCGCGCGTCGTCTTCCGGCTTTCCGGCACGGGCACCTCGGGCGCCACCTTGCGCGTCTACATCGAGCGCTACGAGCCGGACAAGGCCAGGCACGATCTCGATACGCAGAAGGCGCTCGCCGATCTGATCGCAGCAGCGGATGACATCGCGGGAATCAGGAGCCATACCGGCCGCGACAAGCCGAGCGTGATTACTTGAGCGTGGCGGTGGCTTCACCCTCCCCCTTGTGGGGAGGGTCGATCCGCGTAGCGGGTCGGGGTGGGGGTGCTCGTAGAGGGCTTTGCCGGCGTCACCCCCCACCCCGCTCACTTCGTTCGCGACCCTTCCCACAAGGGGGAGGGTGGAGGACGCGCCGATGACCTCACTAGGCGCCACCATCACCCCCGACGGCATCCGCTTTGCCGCCTGGTCCTCGTCGGCGCGCCGCCTCTGGGTGTCGATCTTCGATGAGCAGGGTGAGCGCGAACTCGACAGGCTGGAGCTGAAACCGGAAGGCGACAGCGTGCATGGCCTCTTCGTCTCCGGCCTCGGCGAGGGCACCCGCTACGGCTTTCGCGCCGATGGCGATTACGCGCCCGAGCGCGGATTTTGGTTCGACCCCGACAAGCTGCTGACCGATCCCTACGCCGTCGAGATCGATCGGCCCTATGCCTATCACTGGCGTCTCGCCGCGCGGCGCAACGAAGGAGCCGACACCGCGCCGCTGATGCCCAAGGCGGTGGCGAAAGCCTTGCTCACGGCTGTGCCTGTGCCGCCGCCGCTGTTCCGTCCGGGCGGCCTGATCTACGAAGTGCCGGTGCGCGCCTTCACCAAGCTGCATCCGGATGTGCCGGAAAAACAGCGCGGCACGACCGCCGCGCTTGCTCATCCGGCTATCGTCGAGCACCTGCGAAGGCTCGGCGTCTCCGCCGTCGAGCTGATGCCGGTGACCGCATCGATCGACGAGCGGCATCTGCCGCCGCTCGGGTTGAGCAACGCCTGGGGTTATAACCCAGTCACCTTCATGGCACTAGACCCGCGCCTGGCCCCTGGCGGCCTAGCCGAATTGCGCGTTACCGTTGCCGCGCTGCGTGCGGCCGGCATCGGCACCATTCTCGACCTCGTCTTCAACCACACGGGCGAAAGTGACAGGCTCGGTCCGACATTGTCGCTGCGCGGCCTAGACAATCAGGCTTATTACCGGCATCAGCCGGATGGCAGGCTGGTCAATGACACCGGTACCGGCAACACGATTGCCTGCAATCACCCGGCGGTGCGGGAAATGGTGCTCGACACGCTTCGCCATTTTGTCCGCCATGCCGGCGTCGACGGTTTTCGTTTCGACCTGGCACCGGTGCTGGGGCGCGTCAACGGCACATTCGAAGCGCAAGCGCCGTTGCTGGAGGCGATGCGCGAGGATGCGCTGTTGGCCGGCCGTGTGTTGATCGCCGAGCCCTGGGACATCGGTCTCGATGGCTATCAGCTCGGCAACTTCCCCTCCCGCTTCCTGGAATGGAACGATCGTTATCGCGACGATGCCAGGCGCTTCTGGCGCGGCGATGCCGGCATGGTTGGTACGCTGGCGACACGACTTGCCGGTTCGTCCGATATTTTCGGCAGGGGCGGCCAGCCCGCCAGCCGCACGGTGAATTTCATCGCGGCCCATGACGGCATGACGCTGGCCGACATCGTTGCTTATGAGGAGAAGCATAACGAGGCCAATGGTGAGCAAAATCGCGATGGCCACAACGAGAACCTGTCCTGGAACAACGGCGTCGAGGGCGCGACGGACGACGCGGCAATCGCGAAGGCGCGCTTCAGCGACCAGTGTGCGCTGCTCGCCACGCTGTTCGCCTCGCGCGGCACGATCATGCTGACGGCCGGCGACGAATTCAGCCGCAGCCAGCAAGGCAATAACAACGCTTATGCGCAGGACAACAACATCACCTGGCTCGACTGGAAGGGGCGTGACCAGGCGCTGGAAGGCTACGCGCGTGCACTGGCCGCCTTGCGCCGCGCGGTGCCGGCGCTCTCTAATACAGATTTCCTCACCGGCCAGCCGCTGGCCGGGTCGGACACTGCCGACGTCGCCTGGCTCACCGAGACGGGGGCGCCGCTCGGCGAGGCGGAGTGGAACGATCCCGCCCGGCATCGCCTCGTCATGCTGCTCGGCGGCGTGGATGGCCGGCTTGCCGTCATGGTCAATGGCGATCGCCGCCAATGCATCTTCACATTGCCCGCGCGAGACGGATTCCGATGGCATCCCGCCATCGAAGCGCAAGCAGTTGATCTTTCTCACGCGCTGCCGGGCCGCAGCGTGAACTTCATGATCGAGCGCAGGACGGAAGGGCCCAGACAGGGAAAGGGTCGTGATGACTGACGACAATGCCGAGCGAGCGGCCGACTGGTGGCGCGGTTGCGTCATTTACCAGGTCTACCCGCGTTCCTTCCAGGACACGACCGGCGACGGCAGCGGCGATCTCGCCGGCATCACATCAAGGCTCGCCCACATTGCCTCGCTCGGCGCCGATGCCGTCTGGCTGTCGCCTTTCTTCAAGTCGCCGATGGCCGATATGGGCTACGACGTGTCGGATTATTGCGACGTCGATCCGATGTTCGGCACGTTGGAGGATTTCGATACACTGGTTGCCGAAGCGCACCGGCTTGGCCTGAAAATCATCATCGACCAGGTGCTGTCGCACTCCTCCGACAGGCACGAATGGTTCGTCGAAAGCCGCGCCAGCCGCGACAATCCAAAGGCCGATTGGTACGTGTGGGCCGACGCCAGACCGGATGGTGGTGTGCCCAACAACTGGCTGTCGGTCTTCGGCGGCCCCTCGTGGGAATGGGATGCGACCCGCCGGCAGTACTATCTGCACAATTTCCTCGCTTCGCAGCCGGATCTCAACTTTCACAACCCGGAGGTCCAGGACGCGCTCCTGGATACAGTGCGGTTCTGGTTGGAGCGCGGCGTCGACGGCTTCCGGCTGGACACCGTCAACTACTACGTCCACGACCGCTGGCTGCGCAGCAACCCGCCCTTGGCGTCGAGCGTTGCAGGCACCAACACCGAGACCAACACCTACCTCTACCAGGAGCACCTGTTCGACAAGACGCAGCCGGAAAATCTAGCGTTCCTGCGGCGCTTTCGGGCGCTGCTCGACGAGTACGGGGATCGCGCCGCCGTCGGCGAAATCGGTGATGAGGGGCGCTCCCTACAGACGCTGGCCGCCTACACCTCCGGCGGCGACAAGCTGCAGATGTGCTACACCTTCGATCTGCTTGGCCCGCAATTTTCGGCGGCGCATGTGCGCGGCTGTGTCGAGGCTTTCGAAAACGCTGTCGTAGATGGCTGGGTCTGCTGGGCGTTTTCCAACCATGACGTCGTGCGCCACGTCAGCCGCTGGACGCGGCCGGGCGGCGATCCTGACGTGGTGGCCAAATTCTCGATCATGCTGCTCTCTTGCCTGCGTGGCTCGATCTGCCTCTACCAGGGCGAGGAGCTCGGTTTGCAGGAGGCGGAACTTGCCTATGAGGACCTGCGCGATCCGGTAGGCATCCGCTTCTGGCCCGGTGTGAAAGGAAGGGATGGCTGCCGCACGCCCATGGTCTGGGAGTCCGGCGCCGATAATGCGGGCTTCTCCACCGGTAAACCCTGGCTGCCGGTGCCGGAAAGCCATCGCGCTCGCGCGGTCGATGTACAGAGCGGCGATGAGCAATCGGTACTTTCCGCCTACCGTTCGGCACTCGCTTTGCGCAAGCGGCATCCGGGGCTGGTCGGCGGTTCGATCCGCTTTCTCGACGCCGAAGGCGACGTGCTGGCCTTTGTCCGCGAGCATGGCGATGAGAGGCTGCTTTGTGCCTTCAATTTCGCCGGGGAACCGGCCAACTGGCCGCTGCCGCAAGACTTAGGAGCGGTTGCGAAACTTGGCGGCGATGCCTCGCTCGCCGGAGAAGCCGTGCTTTTGCTGCCGACACTCGGATGCTTTCTTGGACACCTTGCCTAGATCAGCGCGTGCCGGCCATCTTACTGGACAAGCACGGCACGTCCGCACGTTGCGCCGGTGACCCGGACGTCGGCTTCACCGAGACGCACGCCAAGAGCTCCGAGCAGATTGGTAAGCAACGTGTCGACCGGAGCTGTTACGCTGTTCAGAAGTGCCACCACTGGCGGGCTTACGGTTGCGATCAGCGTGTTCAGATTCAGCAGCGGCAGACCGAGTAAATTCGCCGTCAGCGACAAATCGCTGACCAGCGACGTAGTCAACGACTGGGTAAAATTTTGCGTGTAAGCGGTCCTTATCGTCTTGGCATCGATATCGGCCTTGTTGAAAGTCAACGTCGTCGGCGTGTTGTTGGCCATGTCGAACGCCGCTGAGCCCACCACCGACAGCACCGGGATGATCAGAAGTTTCACGCTCGCGATTTCCGTGTTGGAAAACGTCTCCTTGTTGGTGAAATCGGCAAAGCCGGCGCTGCTGCTGTCGCCGAGATGCCCTTCGACGATACCGGGACGGGTGGCGATGGTCACCTTGATGCTGCTGGGGCCTGTCGGACAACTTATGTCGGTGAGTTTGGCCTCGGCATAGGCAACTTCGACATGCAGAGGCAGACTGACCGACACCAGGGTAATACCGCCTCCGACATTGCTGTTGCCGGCTCCGATCTTCACCACCAGCTTGATACGGGTCTGGGCCGTCCGCACAATGGTGCCGACTTCGCCAACCTTCAGCCATGGCGAGGATTGCGGCGGTTCGCCGAAGGCGATGGCGAGCGTGCTCGACAGCACCCCCGGTATGCCGGTGCTGAGACCGAGGTCGATCTGCTTCGAACCGTTTGCCAGTTCGGCGGCGGCCATCAGCATTCCCATCGCGCTGGCGTCAACGCCAAGGCCGGCTGGCCTCTGCCCGAGGCCAAGTCTGCCGAGGGGGCCGAGGTCAATGAGATGGCTGAGCGGAATCTTGACCGTGTTAGTCGATTTGCTTGCCATGGTTTGCAAGGCGACCTTGGCCGTGTTGCCGAGCCCGGGAACATTGGCCATGGCGGTGGCGATCTGGCCGACTGTAGCCTTTGAGGCCAGAACCTCCGAATAGGTCACGCCCGTCAGGTTCAATTGCACCGCCAGGGCATCGACGAAGGAAAGCACGCTGACATCGGCGGAGATCAATCCGTTGTAGTCCATGACGCTGAGCGAGATGTTGCCGCCTAGGAGGCCGCCGAGAAGCGCGTTGAGGATGGGGCTGTTGCTGGTATTGACGCTGAGCAACCTCGATCCGACCGAGAAAGTGGCCTGTGGCGTCATGCTGGCGGTGGCTTCGGTGCCGATGATGGGCGTTGGGATCAGCGAGCTTGCGAAATAGCGGTTGGGGATCTTGCGCAGGGTCACATGAACCGCGTTGTAAGGGGTTACGCCTGCTTGGAAGCGATGATCCACATTGACCGAGGATGCCCCTGCATATCGGCCCCGCGTGACCGTCACGACGGTTTTGCCCACCGCCGCGGGAATGGTTTGACCCGAGCCCTGAACGACGACACCTGGCATCCCGTTGTCGGTGAGTGTGGTCAAGACCGCGGTCTGGACGTTGTTGATGTTCGAAGCCGCGGTGATCGCTGCCAGGTCGACCATCGCCTGTGCTTCTCGGCGCTCGGTGTAAATGGAGGCCTCGTCGATCGCCACTGCTGCCAGCGCCAGCGCGACCGGCGCGCTCAACGCCGTCATCACCGTGAAATTCGCTCGTTGGTCACCAAGCATCAGGCGTGCAAGCCTGCGGATCTTCAAGCGCGAACTGAGCAGCATTCAGATGCCCCCGACCCTGATCGTTGATTGGCGTTTGATCGTGGTACCCGGCATGGCTATGCCCGGAAAGAGATTCCAGATCGGCAGGTTTCGGGCATCGTACTGGATCGACACCACGAACTGATTGCCGTCCGCCGTGCTGTCATTGGCCCGATAAGTCAGCTTGCTGGCGTCGACGAAGGGATATCCACCGGCGTTATTGGCGAGAAACGAGGCCACGAGCGTCTGCCGCTCGGTCTGGTTCAGCCCCGAGATGGCCGTCCGGGCGGCGTCCGCCGCGATCTGCTGTATTGAATTGGCCGCGCCGAAATAGATACCGTATGCAACCATTCCGAGCAGGAGAAGGATGAATATCGGTGATAGCAGAGCGAACTCAATCGCCGAAGTTGCCGAAGTGTCTGTCTGGAATCGGCGCCCCTGGATCCGGCGAATGAGGTTCTGAACCATGCCGCCGAGCATGCCAAAGTTCGCATGCAAAAAGCGAAAACTCTAGGCGCAACCTGGAAGTGTGTATGATTGAAAAGCTACGCTAATTTAGCCGCGGCTTCTTTGATTCCTGGCTATTGACTTAGGGTCAATCAGTACTCGGTTGAAAAGAGCTTGCCGCCTGTCTAGTCTCCTGCCACCAGCCGACGGAGGGAACCGGCGGCGCGCTCAAAGGGGCCAGACATCGGTCCCGGGGCGTCAACACACAAAGGCGCGCCGTTGGCAGCGCCGACAGGGAGAAACTTCATGCTGAAAAACATGCTGAAGGCGACGGCATTCGCCACAACCATGGCGCTGGCCGCCGGAACATTCTAC
Source organism: Mesorhizobium sp. B2-2-4 (assembly GCF_006442375.1). Classification (NCBI taxonomy): domain Bacteria; kingdom Pseudomonadati; phylum Pseudomonadota; class Alphaproteobacteria; order Hyphomicrobiales; family Phyllobacteriaceae; genus Mesorhizobium; species Mesorhizobium sp. B2-2-4. The sequence goes on from NZ_VFWB01000002.1 coordinate 555,048, forward strand.
ACGCCGGCCTTTGCCGAGGTCGTCTACAACAGAGGCACTGCTGCCGAATCCGAGTCGGTTGATCCGCATAAGACCTCGACGGTTTATGAAGCCAACGTCTTGCGCGACCTGTTCCAAGGTCTGGTGATGCAGGACGAGAAGGCCAACGTCATCCCCGGCGCCGCCGAGAGCTGGACGGTGTCGGATGACGGTACCGTTTACACCTTCAAGCTCAGGAAGGACGGCCAGTGGTCCGACGGCAGCCCGGTGACGGCCGAAGACTTCGTCTTCGCTTTCCGCCGCCTCGAAGACCCGGCGACGGCCGCCGAATATGCCTCGATGCTCTATCCCGTCAAGAACGCCGAGGAAGTCAACACCAAGAAGGGCAAGCCCGAGGACATGGGCGTCAAGGCCATCGACGCGACCACCCTTGAAGTGACGCTGAAGGCGCCGACGCCATATTTCCTCGAAATGCTGACCCACCAGGCGACCTATCCGGTCAACAAGGCGTCCATGGACAAGCTCGGCGCCGACTGGATCAAGCCGGGCAATCTCGTTTCCAACGGCGCCTATACGCTGGCCGAGTGGGTTCCCAACGATCATATGAAACTGGTCAAGAATCCGAAATTCTGGGATGCCGGAAGCGTCAAGATCGACGTCGTCAACTACATCCCGACAGAGGATCGCTCCTCGGCGATGAAGCGCTTCGAGGCCGGCGAACTCGACAGCTACGACGATCTACCGACCGAGCAGCTCGCCGACCTCAAGGCCAAGTTCGGTGATCAGATCAAGGTGGGGCCGTATCTCGGCACCTATTACTACGCGATCAAGACCGACAAGAAGCCCTGGGACAATGTCGAGCTGCGCAATGCCATCTCGATGGCCATCGACCGCGATTTCATTGCCGAAAAGGTCTGGCAGAATTCAATGCTGCCAGGCTATTCGATGGTCCCTCCGGGCATCGAGGGCTACACGCCGGCGATGGCCAAATATGCCGACATGTCGCAGATCGACCGCGAGGACGCAGCCAAGAAGATACTCGAGAAACTCGGTTACACGCCGGAGCATCCGCTGAAGATGGAGATCCGATACAACACCTCGGAGAACCACAAGAATACCGCGGTCGCCATCCAGGAACAGCTGAAGCCGCTCGGCGTCGACGTCACGCTGCTCAACACCGACACCAAGACCCACTACTCCTTCCTCGAGCAGAGGGGTGACTATGACGTTGCGCGCGCCGCCTGGATTGCCGACTACAAGGATCCCGAAACCTTCCTGGGCATCTCGCGCAAGGCCAGCGGCAACAACTATTCGGTCTATGACAGCCCGCAATATGAGGCGGCCATGGACAAGGCGGCCGCCGCCGGCGGCAAGCCGGAAGAGCGCATGAAGGAACTCGCCGCCGCCGAGCGTATCCTCGTCGACGACGTCGGCCAGATCCCGCTTCTCTACTATAGCTACCACGATATCGTTTCCCCGAAGCTGCACGGCTTCGTCGACAACGTCATGGACGTGCATCCGTCCCGCTTCATCTCCAAGGATTGAAAACCTTGATCGACCCGCCGCCCGTTCAGGACGGCGGTTCGAGCTGTCGTCGCATGGGGCCCGAAAGTCGAAATCGATTTTCCCAGGCCATGGTGCGAAGATGAGAGGTGCCAGAGCGCTGCGGGCGTCCGGTTGGATGCCCGTCACCCTGGCCGAAGCAGGGCACCGCCGATGCTACGCTACATTTTCAGGCGGCTTCTGACCGCCATTCCAACGCTATTCGTCATCGTGACCTTGGCGTTCTTCCTGATGCGCGTCGCACCGGGCGGCCCGTTCAACCAAGAGCGGGGCCTGAGCCCCGAGATCAGGGCCAATCTTGAAGCCCAGTTCGGGCTCGCCGACCCGCTCTGGCTGCAATATGTCCACTATCTCGGCAATCTCCTGCGCGGCAATTTCGGCCCGAGCTACAATATGCCGGACTTTACCGTCACCGAGCTTTTCGCGAAGGGCTTGCCTATTTCCATTCAGCTCGGCGCCTCCGCGCTGATCTTGGCGCTGCTGCTCGGCAGCGTGCTCGGTACCATTGCGGCGCTCAACCAGAACAAACTTGGCGACTACACGGTGATTGCGCTGGCAACCGCGGGCAGCACCATCCCGACCTTCGTCATCGCGCCGATTATCCAGCTCGTGTTCGGATTGACCTGGAAGCTGTTGCCGATCGGCGGCTGGGGCGATGGCGCGCTTATCAACAAGATCGGTCCCGTGCTGACGCTTGCGCTGCCGCAGATCGCCATCGTCGCCCGCCTGATGCGCGGCTCGATGATCGAATCGCTGCGCTCGCATCACATCCGCACGGCGCGCGCGCTCGGCCTGTCCGACTGGTCGGTGGTGGTCAAGCACGCGCTGCGCGGCGCCGTCCTGCCGATCGTCTCCTTCACCGGTCCGGCTGCCGCCGCCCTGCTCACCGGCTCGATCATCGTCGAGACGATCTTCTCCATTCCCGGCGTCGGGCGCTACTTCGTCGATGCCGCGCTCAACCGCGACTACACGCTGGTGATGGGGACGGTGGTGGTCATCGCCATCTTCACCATCGTCTTCAACCTGATCGTCGACGTCATGTATGCCGTCGTCGATCCGAGGGTGCGCTATGACTGATATCGCGATCGCCGCACCGGTCGTCGGCCGTTCGCTGTGGGGCGATGCCTGGGCGCGCCTCAAGGCCAACCGCGCTGCCATGTTCAGCCTCTACTATCTGATCCTGATCGCCGTGATCAGCGTGTTCGGGCCCTGGTTCGTGCCGCACCAATACACCACCATCTATGGTGATTATGTGCGTACGCCGCCGAGCCTGTCGGCCTATCCGAAGGCGGACATGATCGAGACCGCGCTTAATGAGGCGATCAAGCGCATGCGTGTCGACATCAAGGACTGGCGCCAGGACGGCAATCGCGTCTTCGTCACCGTCACCTCCAGCAAGGCGATCGACGACCGCAACATCCGCTATCTCGACCGGTCCGACGCCTTCGACGACACCAGGATCGAAAGCAAGTCGCCTGACGGCCTCGAAGCGACGATGAGCGCCTCGGTCAAGCAGCAATATTTTCTTTTCGGCACCGACAACACCGGCCGTGATCTGTTGTCGCGGACGCTGATGGCCGGGCGTGTCTCGCTGGCCATCGGTCTGCTCGCCGGCGTCGTGGCCGTGGCCATCGGCGTGCTCTATGGCGCCACTGCCGGCTTTGCCGGAGGCAGGGTAGACGAGGTGATGATGCGCATCGTCGACGTGCTTTATTCGCTGCCCTTCATCTTCTTCGTCATCATGCTGGTGGTGTTCTTCGGCCGCAACTTCGTGCTGATGTTCCTGGCGGTCGGCGCCGTGCTGTGGCTCGACATGGCCCGCATCGTGCGCGGCCAGGCGCTGTCCATCCGCCGCCAGGAATATGTCCAGGCGGCAGAGGCCATGGGCGTCGGCCAGCGCGGCATCCTTTTGCGCCACGTCATTCCCAACCTGCTCGGGCCGGTGGTGATCTACATGACGCTGCTGGTGCCGCAGGTCATTATCCTGGAGAGTTTTCTGTCGTTCCTCGGGCTCGGCATTCAGGAGCCGATGACCAGCTGGGGCGTGCTGATCTCGGTCGGCGCCAAGAACATCGGCACTGCAAACTGGCTGCTTCTGTTCCCTGCCTTCTTCCTGGTCTCCACCTTGTTCGCCCTGAACTTCGTCGGCGACGGCCTGCGCGATGCGCTCGACCCCAAGGACCGCTAAGATGGACGCAGCAGAGACCATCCTCAGCGTAAAAGATCTTCGCGTGCGCTTCCGCACCCTCGACGGCGCGGTCGAGGCGGTGAAAGGCATCAACATCCACGTCAAGGCGGGCGAAACCGTCGCCGTGGTCGGCGAATCCGGCTCAGGCAAAAGCCAGACGATGATGGCGGCGATGAGCCTGCTGGCCTCCAATGGAGAAGCCACCGGCAGCGTCGATTATCGCGGCCGCAATCTTCTGACGCTAAGCAAATCCGAGCTGAACAAGGTCCGCGGCCGCAAGATCAGCATGATCTTCCAGGAGCCGATGACCTCGCTCGATCCGCTCTATTCGATCGGCAACCAGCTGATCGAACCGATCCGCCGGCACCGGGGCTTGAATGCGGCGCAAGCGCGCGAGGAGGCGCTCAACCTGCTCAGGCTGGTGCATATTCCCGATCCCGAACGGCGCATGAAATCCTATCCGCACGAAATGTCGGGTGGCCAGCGCCAGCGCGTCATGATCGCCATGGCGTTGGCAAACGATCCCGACATCCTGATTGCCGACGAACCGACGACTGCGCTCGACGTCACCATCCAGGCGCAGATCCTCATGCTTCTGGCTGAGCTGCAGCGCAAGCTCGGCATGGCGATCGTCTTCATCACACACGATCTCGGCATCGTCCGGCGCTTTGCCGACCGGGTCTATGTCATGCGCTCCGGTGAGGTGGTGGAGGAGGGGGACGCGCAAGCCATCTTCGCCAGTCCTCAGCATGCCTACACCAAGATGCTTCTGGCGGCCGAGCCGACCGGGACCAAGGCGCCGCCGCCGGCCAATGCGCCCGTCCTGCTCGAAGGCAGAAACGTCGAGGTCACCTTCCGCATCGGCGGCGGCTTTCTGGCCGGCGAACCGCTGATGCTGCGCGCCGTCGACCGCATCTCGATCAGGCTGAGGCGCAATCAGACGATCGGCATCGTCGGCGAATCAGGCTCTGGAAAATCGACGCTTGGCCGCGCTTTGCTGCGGCTGTTGCCGAGCGATGGCGTGATCCGCTTCGGCGACCGCGATATCTCGACCGCCGACCGCCAGACGATGCGGCCGCTGCGGCGCCAATTGCAGCTGGTCTTCCAGGATCCGTTCGGTTCGCTATCGCCACGCATGACCATCGGCCAGGTCATTACCGAAGGGCTGCTGGTGCATGAACCGAACCTCTCGGGCAAGCAGCGCGACCAGCGCGCCGTCGAGGCGCTGCGCGAAGTTGGCCTCGATCCCAACTCGCGCAATCGCTATCCGCACGAATTCTCAGGCGGCCAGCGTCAGCGCATCGCAATTGCCCGCGCCATGATCCTCAAACCCAAGCTGGTGGTGCTGGACGAGCCGACCTCGGCGCTCGACCGTTCGGTGCAGAAACAGATTGTCGAACTGCTGCGCAAGCTGCAGGCCGATCATGAGCTGTCCTATCTGTTCATCAGCCACGATCTCGCCGTGGTGCGCGCCATGGCCGACTACATCATCGTCATGAAGCAGGGCAAGATCGTCGAGGAAGGGCCGACGGAAGACATTTTCAGCAATCCGCAGGCCGGCTACACGCAGACGCTGATGAGCGCCGCAATCGATGTCACGCGGTTTCGTTTGAGTGCGTGAGGCGAGCCCGGCAGCGGCGCCTCAGCTCAATTCGCCAGCCCTGGGCATTTGCGCGCCCTGGCGGCGGCCATGGCCGCTTGCTGCTGCTTCAGCCGATCGATCCTGGTCGTTTCGCGATTGGCGACGGCGGCCTTGACGCTTGAGCCGCCCAGCAGCCATCTCGGAACACTGGTGCTGGCGACCTTGCCCCGCGTGATGGCTGTCTGCGAGATGCCTTTGGCGGCTTCGCCTATGGCGCTGTTCAGTTCGGCGCATGTCATCTTGTCGTAATTCGCCGGATCGATCGATCCGCTGGTCGACGCGCAGCCTCCGACAAGGGCGAGGAGGAGCACGGGGATGAACGGCCTGCTGGGGGTCGAATGCAATTTCATGTCCACGACCTTACTCCAGCGTAAGCGACCATGGCCACCCTCCGATATGTCCGCATGCGTGCGTACGCCGAAACGAACCGGGGTCATTCACATTCACGACGGACACGAGTTCGACCTCGGCGGAACCCTTGAAAGAGAGCCTGCGAGCCCCATCTGCGTTGACAAATATTCCTGGTTGGTTGATGGCTGAGGCGATATCCTATATCAGCGGACAGAACGAGCTTGTCATTGCGCGGCTATTGCCTACATCGATCGTTTGTCGAAAATTTTGGATTCTTTTTGGCTGAAATGGAATAGTCATTCCATGAAAAGTTGGATCAAGAATTCAAAAGAGCCGGCAAAGGCGCTGCCGAAGGCTGGCAACGTACAATCAATACTCATAAATCAGACGAAGTTTATCGGGGATGTCGTTCTAACCTCGGTTCTGGTCAGGCATCTGCGGGCAGAGTTTCCGAACGCGACGATCACCATGCTATGCCAGGCGGCGCTGGCGAAATTCGTTCTGGAGCAAGGCATCGCCGACAGCGTGGTTTCGCTCGATCGCGGCAAAATGCGCGGCTCCCCTTTCGAGCGCATGTCCGGAATGTCCAGGCTCCTGCACGATCTGAGGAAGTCGGAGTATGATCTTATCATCGATCTGTCCGACTCCAAGACATCACGGCTTGTGATGCGCTTCGTCAAGGCGCCTTTTCGCGTAGGCTATGTTCCATCGGAGCAGCCCCTGAAATTCTGGGAGCGCCAAAGCGCCAACATCTTTGCCGCCACATACGGCCATGGCGGTGAGCATTATCTGCATCGGTACCTTTCGCCGCTGTTTGCCCTTGGCATTCCTGTGACCGATCCTATTCCGTCCCTCAAGCCAACCGAATCCGGTTCGCGCCAGGCAAAGCAGCTGCTTGCCCGACACGAACTGGAAACGAAGTCGTTTGTCGCCGTCCATGCCGGCGCCAGTTTCCCAGGCCGTTGCTGGCAGCCGGATCGTTTCGCTTCGGTCCTGGGAGAGATTTACCGTCGAAAGGGTCTCCGGGCGGTCATCGTTGGCGGTCCGGACGAGGCAGGTATCGCAGGCAAGGTGTTGGATGCGGCAACATCGCCGATCGTGAATCTCGTTGGCCAGGCACCCCTGACCACCCTTTTGCCCCTGCTGGGCGAGGCCCTGATCTTCCTTGGCAACGAGAGCGGACCCATGCACCTGGCCGCGGCCATGAAAACGCCCGTCGTTGGCCTGTTCGGTCTGACCCAACCCGACATCTGGGGGCCCCTTGGGGTTCCCAGCCGTACGTTACAGCCTCCGATGCCATGCAAGTGCATAGCGCCGGGCCTCTGCAAGGCGGGCAATGCAGGGGGCGTTTATTGCGTTCAACGGCTTGACGCTGCCGACGTCACAAAAGCGGCAATCGAACTCATAGAACGCGTCAGCTAAAGCAATTCCAGGAAAACTGCGCAGCGGTTTTTTCCGTCCGGAATTGCGTAAAGCGATGAATTGGAGCAGGCGACGATCAAACATCGAGCCGCTGCAGCGGGAACAACAAACACGCGTATCGCTTTGTTTTTCTGGTCGGAGTGGCAGGATTTGAACCTGCGACCCCCTCGTCCCGAACGAGGTGCGCTACCAGGCTGCGCTACACTCCGTGACCAGACGCGGGCTTATAGCCGCCGCATCTGGTTCCTGCAAGCGTCAATGGCAGCACTTCTGTCGCATTTCGCCAGCTTTCTTCGCGAGCCTGTTTCAGCGCCTCGAATAAACGCCGCTTAAAGGCTTCCGTGGTAGGGCACTCCTCGGCAAACGTTTGCGCGATTTGTGTTTCCAGCCGCCCGGAGATTTCCAGTCTTGACCCTCAGGATCGTTGGCGAAGCACGGCCCAACAGTTTCGGATTGCCGGAGCTTGTCGTGGTGGTGGAGAGCCCGGTATCGTCGCAGCGGCGCCGGCAGACGTTCGACGCGGTGCTGCGCCGTAGTCCGGAAGTCGGCGCCTACAACCAGATCTTTTGACAAGGGCATCATGAGCCAGCGCATCGTCAGTTTCGTCATGAGCGGCGGCGTCGGCTCGCGGCTCTGGCCGCTGTCGCGCGAGGACAATCCCAAGCAGTTCCACGACCTTTCGGGCGACGGCTCGATGCTGGCAAAGACCTTGCGCCGGCTGGCGTCACGGCCCAGCGGCGATACGCCCATCTTCATGATCGCTTCCGAACGCCATGCCGAGCGCGTCCATGCCGATCTCGCCGGCATAAACCTTGCCGGCGGTGGGCCGCTGTTCGAACCTACCGGCCGCAACACCGCCGCGGCGGTGGCGCTGGCAAGCCTGCGCACGCTCGCCGAATTCGGTGACGAACTGGTGCTGGTGGTGCCGTCCGATCACGAGATTTCGACCGCGCGGCAATTCTGGCAGAGCGTCGAGGCGGGCACCGCCGCTGCCAGCGCCGGGCGGCTGGTGGTGTTCGGCCTCAAGCCGACACAGCCGGAGACCGGCTATGGCTACATCGAAGTCGCCGCCCAAAGAGCAGGCGTGTTCGATGTCTCGCGCTTCGTCGAAAAGCCGGACCTTGCCACCGCCCAGGCCTATCTCGAAGCCGGCAATTTCCACTGGAACACCGGCATCTTCCTGTTTCGCGCCGGCGCCATGCGCGATGCCTTCGCAGCTTTCGAGCCGAAGATCTGGCAGGCGACCGAAGCTGCCTACAAGGCTGCGATATCGGACCTTTCCGGCTTCTACATGCCGCTGGACCTCTACGGCGCCATTCCTTCGGTCTCGATCGACTATGCCATCATGGAGCGGGCAAAGGACATCGCCATGGTGCCGGCCAGCTTTCGCTGGAACGATCTCGGCTCCTGGCAATCGCTGCTCGAGGTCGGGCCTGCCGATGGCCAGGGCAATGTCATCGCCGGCGACGTCGTCGCCATCGATTGCGAGAATTCCTACATTCGCAGCGATGGCCGGCTGCTGTCGGCCATCGGCATGAGAGATGTCGCCATCGTCTCGACATCGGACGCTACCTTCGTCGCCCCGGTCAGCCATAGCCAGCACGTCAAGAAGATCGTCGAGCAGCTCGAAAAATCCGGCCGGCTGGAAACCCGTTTCACGCCTGCCCACGACCGGGTCATCGAAAGCGGCGCCTGGCGCCGTCGCGTCCACCACTGGCTGTTTCAGGAGACGCTTCCGCTGTGGTCGACATCAGGCGTCGACGAACGCTATGGCGGCTTCCACGAGGCGCTTGGCTTCGACGCCACGCCGCTGATGAAACCCAAGCGCATGCGCACGCAGGCCCGCCAAGTCTACGCCTTTGCGGTCGCCAAGCAACGCGGCTGGGACGGCCCGGCCGACCGGCTCATCGCCCACGGCATCGACTTCATGGCCGGAAGCGGCCGAACGGCAAGGGGCGGCTGGGTGGGCACCCTCGACATCGACGGTTCGGTCGCCGACCCGGTCGAGGACGCCTACGATCATTCCTGCGTGCTTCTGGCGCTGGCACATGCCCACATGTCGGGCCATCCGGATGCGCTGCGGCTCGGCGAGGAGACCTTCGCCTTCCTCGATGCCCATCTCGAGGATAGCCGCATGACCGGCTTTCTCGAAACCTCGGACGGGCAGGGCGAGCGGCGCTCCAATCCGCATATGCATTTTCTGGAAGCCTTCCTCGCCTGGCACGAAGCGACAGGCGAGCGCGCTTATCTGCGCCGCGCGGCACGCATCATCGACCTGTTCCGCAACCACTTCTTCGATCCCGAAAGCTGGACGCTGGGTGAATATTTCGACGCCGGCTGGAGGCCCGTGGCGGGCGAGAAGGGTACCTGGACCGAGCCCGGCCATCATTTCGAATGGGCCGCGCTGCTTGTCGATTTCGCCGCTCTTAGCGGCCAGGCCGAACTGAGTGGCTTCGCCAGGAAACTCTATGCCTCGGCCATCGCCAATGGCCTCAACCGCGCCACAGGCCTTGCCTATGGCGCCGTCTCCCGGCAGGGTCTGCCGCTGGACCTGGTCTCGCGTAGTTGGCCACAGGCCGAAGCGGTCAAGGCGGCGATTGCGTTGGACGGTTCTGGCGGACCCGATCTCAAGCCGGAGATCGAGGAACGCGTAGGCCGGCTGTTCCGCTGGCACATCGACCCGGCGCCGCTGGGTCTGTGGATCGACCGCGTCGACGAGCGCGGCCGCTCGCGGGCATCTGATGTGCCGGCCAGCATTTTCTACCATCTCGTCTGCGCGCTGACACAGTATCTGGATGGGACGGCGGAGAAGGGCGGCTGAGAAAGAGGCGCTGTCCCGACGACATTTTGCTCAATACGGGCTGGCCACATCCCCGGTCTCGACATAAACCGCCTTCAGCTGGGAATAATGCGCCAGCGCGGCCAGTGAATTTTCTCGCCCGATGCCTGACTGCTTGAAGCCGCCGAAGGGGATTTCGACCGGCGTCAGATTGTACGCGTTGATCCAGCACGTGCCGGCCTGCAGCTCGGCGATGACGCGGTGGGCGCGCGGCAGGTCGCGCGTGAAGACGCCGGCCGCGAGGCCGAACTCGGTGTCGTTGGCGCGCTCGACCACCTCGTCCTCGCCGTCGAATTTCAGCACGCTCATGACAGGCCCAAAGATTTCCTCGCGCGCGATGCGCATGCCGTCGGTCACGCCGGTGAACACCGTCGGCTCGACGAAGAAGCCGGCTTCGAAACCTTGCAGCGAGGGCACGTTGCCGCCGCAGGCGAGCGTGGCGCCTTCTTGCTTGCCGGCCGCGATGTAGGAGACGACCTTCTCCTGCTGTGCCTTGCTGACCAGCGGCCCCATCTGGGTTTCGGCATCGAGTGGGTCGCCGATGCGGATCTTCTTGGTTCGCTCGACGAGCCGGTCGACGAAGCGGTCATGGATGCCCTTCTGGACGAAGACGCGTGTGCCGTTGGAGCAGATCTGCCCCGTCGAATAGAAATTGCCGAGCATGGCGCCGCCGACGGCATTCTCGAGATCGGCGTCGTCGAAGACGATCAGCGGCGACTTGCCGCCGAGTTCCATCGTCGCGTGCTTCATCTTCGAGCCGGCGAGCGACAGCACCTTGCGGCCGGTCGGCACCGAACCGGTCACCGACACCTTGGCTACGACATCATGGCCGACGAGGCTGGCGCCGACATCCCTATAGCCTTGCACGACGTTGAACAGCCCGTCGGGCAGGCCTGCCTCGCTGTAGATCTCGGCCAGTGCCAATGCAGACAATGGCGTGGTTTCCGATGGTTTGAACACCATGGCGTTGCCCATGGCGAGCGCGGGCGCGGATTTCCAGCCGGCGATCTGGATCGGGTAGTTCCAGGCGCCTATGCCGACGCAAACTCCGAGCGCCTCACGCCGCGTGTAGGCGAAGGGCCCGCCCAGATCGACAGCCTCGCCATTGTAAGCTGCAACCGCGCCGCCGAAATATTCCAGGCAATCCGCGGCCGATGGCGCATCCGCCACCAGCGTTTCCTGAATCGCCTTACCGGTGTCGAGCGTCTCGAGGCGGGCAAGATCGGCGTTGCGGGCGCGCAAGATGTCGGCGGCGCGGCGCAGGATGCGGCCGCGCTCCACCGGCTTCAGCCGCGCCCAAGCCGGTTGCGCGGCACGCGCAGCCTCGATGGCGAGTTCCAGCACGTTCGGCGTCGCCGAGCGCAGCAGGGCGATGGTCTCGCCGGTTGCCGGATAGATGACCGGCAGTGGCGCGCCTTGCTCGTCGTCTATGTAGCGTCCGTTGACATAGTGCGATGCCGTTGGCTGGGCGCGCATGGGCTTCTCCAAATCGTCTTAGCGGCATGCCGATCGTGCGGTTGCACGATCATGCTCTATCTGTCGGACGCCTGCCAGCGGGGATTGATCCATGGTTCCTGGTTGGAAGGCGCCAGCGGCGTGCGGCCGAGAATGTGGTCGGAAGCCTTCTCGCCAGTCATGATCGACGGCGCGTTGAGGTTGCCGTTGGTGACGCGCGGGAAGATAGAGGAATCGGCTACCCGCAGGCCCTCGACGCCGATCACGCGGCATTCCGGATCGACGACGCTCGTGACCTCGTCGGCGCGGCCCATCCGGCAGGTGCCGCAGGGATGATAGGCGCTTTCGGCGTGATCCCTGATGAAGATGTCGAGGTCGTCGTCCGATTGCACGTGGCTGCCGGGCGAAATTTCCTGGCCGCGGAAGCCGTCGAAGGCCTTCTGGCCGAAAATCTCGCGCGTCAGCCTGATGCAGTGGCGGAACTCGCTCCAGTCGTCGGGATGCGACATGTAGTTGAAGTGGATCACCGGTTTCGAATTCGGATCCGGCGAGCGCAGCGTCACCGAGCCGCGCGACTTCGAGCGCATTGGCCCGACATGCGCCTGAAAACCATGCGACTTCGCCGCCGCCTTGCCGTCATAGCGCACCGCCGCCGGGATGAAGTGGTACTGGATATCAGGATAGTCGACGCCGGCGCGCGAGCGCACGAAGGCAGCCGCCTCGAAATGATTGGTGGCGCCAAGGCCGGTCTTGAAGAACAGCCACTGCGCCCCGATCATCGCCTTGGAGAACGGATTGAGCACCGAATTCAGCGTGATCGGCTTTGTCGATTCCTGCTGGATATAGAGTTCCAGATGGTCCTGCAGGTTGCGGCCGACGCCGGGTCTATCGGCTACCACCGCGATGCCGTTTTCCCTGAGATGCTCTGCAGGCCCGATTCCCGACAGCATCAGGATTTTCGGCGAGTTGATCGACGATGCCGCGACGATCACCTCACGTCGCGCCTTAACGACCTGAATCTGTTTGCGAGCTTCGATCTCGACGCCGATGGCGCGTTGATTCTCGATGATCACCCGTCGCGCAAAGCCCTTGACCAGGCTTACGTTTTTGCGCCTGAGCGCCGGCCTCAGATAGGCTGATGCCGCCGACCAGCGGCGGCCGCCGAAAATGGTCTGCTCCATCGGGCCGAACCCCTCTTGCCTGGAGCCGTTATAGTCGTCGGTCAGTTCGAAGCCGGCCTGGCGGCCCGCTTCGACGAAGGCGCCATAGAGCGGATTTTTCCGCGTGCCGCGTCGCACGTGCAGCGGCCCGCCATGGCCGCGCCAGCCGTCCTCGCCGCCATCCGCATCTTCCATGCGCTTGAAATAGGGAAGCACGTCTGCAAAACCCCAGCCGGCGGCTCCCTGTTCGGCCCAGTGGTCGAAGTCGCGGGCGTGGCCGCGCACATAGACCATGCCGTTGATCGAGGACGAGCCTCCGATCACCTTGCCGCGCGGCGTCGCCAGCACGCGGCCGCCGAGATGCGGCTCGGGCTCGCTGGCAAAACCCCAGTCGTAGAGGCTCATATTGAGCGGGATCGACAGCGCCGATGGCATCTGGATCAGCGGCCCGATATCGGAGCCGCCGAATTCGATAACGATGACCGAGTGCTTGCCATCCTCTGACAGGCGATAGGCCATGGCCGAGCCGGCGGAGCCGGAGCCGATGATGACGAAATCCGCTTCAAGCATTGTTCATATGCGCCCATCGTTCATATGCGTGATGAAATCGGCGAGCGAGACATTGCCGCCGGTAGCCACCACAAGGACGGTCTTGCCGGCCACATCCACCTTGCCGCCGAGCAGTGCCGCCAGCGAGGCAGCTCCGGACGGCTCAAGCACCAGCTTCATCCGCTCGAAGGCGATTTTCATTGCCCGCCGCACCAAGGCGTCGTCGACAGTGATGCCGCGAACGCCGGCGGTTCTGACCGCCGCGAACGGCGCGTCGCCGGGCCGCCGCGACATCAGCCCGTCACAGATCGAATTCGGGGCGAGCGGCATGGTCTCGATGCTGCCATGCGCCAGCGAGGCGCCCATGCCGTTGAAACCTTCGGGCTCGACGCCGATGATTTCTGTGGCCGGCGACAGGTAGTGGAAAGCGAGCGAAACGCCGCCGATCAGGCCGCCGCCGCCGACCGAGCAGAACAGCACGTCCGCCTTCGCGCCCTTGGCAGAAAGCTGCTCCAGCGCCTCCAGCCCGGCACCTGCCTGGCCGGCCACGATTTCCGGATCGTCGAAGGGATGCAGCAATGTCAGCCCTTCGGTCTCGGCGATCTCGCGCGCCTTGGCGGCGGCGACTTCCTCACGCGCGCGCTCGCCGTGATCGGTAAGCACCACGCGCGCGCCGTAGCCTGCTGTGGCGTCGCGCTTGGCGGCCGGCGCGTCGATCGGCATGACGATGGTGACGGGAATGCCGAGCGCCTGGCCCGCAGCCGCCAGTCCTTGCGCAAAATTGCCGGAAGAATAAGCGACGACGCCCTTCTTGGTTTCGTCGGGCGACAGCCGCTTCAGCCGCCAATAGGCGCCCCGAACCTTGAACGATCCCGCCCATTGCAGCGATTCCGCCTTGACGAAGACGCGAGCGGCGCCGGTTTCCCTGGCGAGCGCCGCCGATTCCAGCAGCGGCGTGATCTGCGTCGCCTTGGCGGTGACCGCATAGGCTTGCTTCAGGTGGTCGAGTGAGGGGACAAGCGTAGTCATCATTCGCCTCGAGGATACCGCTTGCTCTCCTCGAGAGTGTCGAGGTTCATGTGGTTGCGCATGTAGCGCTCGGACGCTTTCTGCAGCGGCTGGAAATCCCAGGGGTAGTAGGCGCCGTTGCGCAGCGCCCGATAGACGACCCAGCGGCGCGCCTGGCTTTCGCGCACCGCAGCGTCGAAAGCGGCCATGTCCCAGCGCGCCCGCACCTTGTCCATGAACGCCGCGACCAGCGGTTCGTTGGCCGGATCGGCCGCGAGGTTTTCCCGCTCCAGCGGATCGGATTGGAGATCGAACAGTTGCGGCGCATCGAGCTCGCAATGGACGAACTTGTATCGGCCCTCGCGGATAGCTACCAGAGGCGCGTATGAACCCTCAGCCGCATATTCCATCAGCACAGGCGCGCTGCGCCGCTCACCGTCGATCAGAGGCAGCAGCGATTGGCCATCGGTCCATGGCGAGACGGCATCGATGTCGATGCCAGCGAGTTCGCAAAGCGTCGGCGTCACGTCGAGATTGGAAACCGGCGCTTCGATCAGCCCGGCCGCAACGCCCCTGCCGGCAATCATCAGCGGCACCCGCGCCGAGCCCTCGAAGAAGCTCATCTTGAACCACAGGCCGCGCTCGCCGAGCATGTCGCCATGGTCGGAGCAGAACAGGATGGTGGTGTCGTCAAGCATGCGCGTTCGCTTGAGGACGTCCAGGAGCTCGCCGAGCTTGTCGTCGACATAGGAAATATTGGCGAAATAGCCACGCCGCGAACGGCGCACCTGCTCAGGGGTGATCTGGAACGACGGATAATCGCTGGCGACATACAGCCGCTGCGAATGCGTATCCTGTTCGTCATACGCAATGAAATTGGTTTCCGGGTCGAGCGCCTGGCAATTTTCGTAGAGATCCCAGTACTGCTTGCGCGCGACATAGGGGTCGTGCGGATGTGACAGCGAAACGGTCAGGCACCAGGGCCGGCGCTCCTCATCATCCTGCTCCCGCGAAAGCTGGTAGAGCTTCTGCGTGGCGAGGAACACGACCTCGTCGTCATATTCCATCTGGTTGGTGGTTTCCGCAATGCCGGCCCCGGTCACCGAACCCAGATTGTGATACCACCAGTCGATGCGCTCGCCGGGCTTACGATAATCCGGCGTCCAACCGAAATCGGCGGGGTAGATGTCCGTGGTCAGCCGTTCCTCGAAGCCGTGCAACTGGTCCGGCCCGACGAAGTGCATCTTGCCCGACAGGCAAGTATGGTAGCCGGCGGCGCGCAGATGATGAGCGAAGGTCGGGATCGACGAGGCGAACTCGGCGGCGTTGTCATAGACTCCGGTGCGCGACGGCAACTGGCCGCTCATGAACGAGGCACGGCCCGGCGCACAGAGCGGCGAGCCGGTGTAATTGTTGCGGAAGCGCGCCGAGCGGGCGGCCAACGTCTTCAGATGCGGCGCGTGCAGGAAGTCAGCCGGCCCGTCCGGAAAGAAAGTTCCGTTGAGCTGATCGACCATGACGATCAGGAAGTTAGGGTGCTTGCGTGTCACTGCGTCTGCCGTCCGCTGAGTTTCGTTTCGAGATAGTCCTCGACCAATGCGATCGCGGTCGCGGCATCGGGCACGCCGTCCTTGAGCGCGCGCCTGATATAGAGCCCGTCGATCATCGCCGCCGTCGCTTCGGCGACGCGGTCGGCCTCGGCTCGGGACAGGATGCCGGCCAGCCCGCTCATCAGGTTCGAATGCAGCCGCCGCGCATAAATCCTGAGCAGCCGGCGCAGCGCAGCCGATTTCTGCGCCTCGACATAGAAGGCGAGCCAGGCGGCGATCGTTTCGGCACGGAACTGGATCTCGGAGAAGTTGACGGCCACGACCGCCGAGACGCGTTCGCGTGGGGAACCGGTGGATTGAAGCGCGCGCCGCATGTCTGTGGTCAGTTCGGCCAGGATATGCCGCATCGTCGCGAACAGCAGCTCATCCTTGACGCCGAAATAGTGATGGGCCAGCGCCGACGACACGCCGGCGCGCCCGGCGATCTCCGACATCGTCACGTCAAGCGAGCCGCGCTCGCCGATCGCCGAGATCGTCGCGTCGATGAGCGCTTTGCGGCGCAGTGGCTCCATTCCGACTTTCGGCATGCTGTTCCCATTGTTTCGGTGAAGATTATTTTTTATTGACGGGTCAATCAACAAAAATTCAGCCCAAACAACAACCGATTGTCGGCTCTGGCTCATCCCGCGGACTGGAAAACGGTTCATTATTGAACAATATTGAGTGCTCAGGCCGCGATATGACGTGTTAGGATCCGCGGCAAATGGAGGTTGCCATGACCGCATGCATCGTTGGCTGGGCGCATTCGCGCTTCGGCAAGCTTGAAGGCGAAACATTGGAGAGCCTGATCGTCAAAGTGGCAACCGAGGCGCTCGACCATGCCGGCATTGGCCCGGACGACGTCGACGAGATTGTGCTCGGACATTTCAACGCCGGCTTTTCCGCGCAGGATTTCACCGCCAGCCTTGTCCTCCAGGCCGACGACCGGCTGCGCTTCAAGCCGGCGACGCGCGTCGAGAACGCCTGCGCCACCGGTTCGGCCGCTGTCCGGCAAGGCGCCCGCGCCATCGATGCCAATGCCGCCCGCATCGTGCTGGTGGTCGGCGCCGAGCAGATGACGACGACGCCCGGCCCCGAGATCGGCAGGAACCTGCTGAAAGCCTCCTATTTGCCCGAGGATGGCGACACACCGGCCGGCTTTGCCGGCGTCTTCGGCAAGATCGCACAAGCCTATTTCCAGCGCTATGGCGACCAGTCGGATGCGCTTGCCATGATCGCCGCCAAGAACCACAAGAACGGCGTCGACAATCCCTATGCGCAAATGCGTAAGGATTTCGGCTACGAGTTCTGCCGCCAGGAGAGCGAGAAGAACCCCTTCGTCGCTGGCCCGCTGAAGCGCACCGACTGCTCGCTGGTCTCCGACGGTGCCGCCGCTCTCGTCCTCACCGACACAGCGACGGCACTGAAGATGCGCCGCGCCGTCACCTTCCGCGCCAATGAGCACGTGCAGGATTTCCTGCCGATGTCGAAGCGCGACATCCTGACTTTCGAAGGCTGCGAGCAGGCCTGGAGCCGGGCGCTCAGGAATGCCGGCGTGACGCTTGATGATCTCTCCTTCGTCGAGACGCATGACTGCTTCACCATCGCCGAATTGATCGAATATGAAGCCATGGGCCTGGCGAAGCCTGGGGAGGGCGCGAGGCTGGCGCTGGACGGCACGACCGCAAAGGACGGGCGGCTGCCGGTCAACCCGTCCGGCGGCCTGAAGGCGAAGGGTCATCCGATCGGCGCCACCGGCGTGTCGATGCATGTGCTGAGCGCCATGCAGCTCGTCGGTGAGGCCGGCGGCATCCAGGTGCCCAACGCCAAGCTTGGCGGCATCTTCAACATGGGCGGCGCGGCGGTCGCCAACTACGTTTCCATTCTCGATCGGATTCGGTAAAAGCGACCCGCATCCGCGGGGGCAACATGACAAATCCGGTTCTGATCGAAGTTCTGCGTGGCGCCATCGTCGAGAGCGCGCACCGAGGCGCGGTCGCGGTTTTCGACGCCGATGGCAAGCCGGTTCTCGAGATCGGCGACACATCGAGGCCGGTGTTTCCGCGCTCCGCGGTCAAGGCGATCCAGGCGCTGCCGCTGGTCGAAAGCGGTGCTGCCGATGCCTACGGCTTCGGTAACCGCGAACTGGCGCTGGCCTGCGCCTCTCATTCGGGCGAACCGGCCCACGTCGAACTGGCGCGGTCGATGCTCGCGAGGGCCGGGCTGGACGGGTCGGCGCTTGAATGCGGCGCGCATTGGCCGTCGAGCCATGACGCGACGATCGCACTCGCCCGCGCCGGCGGATCCCCGAACGCCCTGCACAACAATTGCTCCGGCAAGCATTCCGGCTTTCTTTGCACCTGCGTCCATTCAGGCATCGAGCCTCACGGCTATGTCAGGGCGGATCACGCCTTGCAGGAGATGGTGCGCGATGCCATGCAGGCGGTGACGGGAGCTCGCCACGGCGCCGACGAGCGCGCGACCGACGGCTGTTCGATCCCGACCTACGCGGTGCCGCTCAGGAGTTTTGCGCTTGGCTTTGCCCGCATGGTGACCGGCAGGGGCTTCGCGCCCGAGCGCGCCAGGGCGGCAAAGCGATTGTTGTCGGCTTGCATGGCCGAGCCGTTCTTCGTCGCCGGCACAGGCCGCGCCGATCTCGCGCTGATGCAGGCGGCGCCTGGCCGAATATTTGCGAAGGGCGGCGCCGAAGGGGTCCATTGCGCGGCGCTTCCCGAGCTTGGCCTCGGCATCGCACTCAAATGCGATGATGGTGCCGGCCGGGCCGCCGAATCCATGGTGGCCGCAATCATCGCCCGACTGCTGCGCGCGGACGAGGTTTTGGCGGCGAAGCTGCTCGAAATGGCGAATGCACCCATCGAAAGCCGGATAGGCGCCAAGGTCGGTGCGCTCAGGCCGACGGCGGCACTGGCCTGAGCCGGACGCTCTCAACTGACATGATTGCGCTCGACGGTCAGATGCGGAAAGCCGGTGTCGGCTGACGCGGCGAGATCGCCCGTGGCCGGGTCGGCCCAGCGCTGCCCGACAATGGCGCCATTGCGTGCGCCGTCGATGACATTGTCGGAGATGATGGCGGTTCCGGCACCGTCGACCACGCTGACGACGATGCCGGTGCCCGCTTTGCGGATGATGTTGCCGGTGGCCACGACGTTGCGCAGATACGGTCCCCAGCCGATCGACATGCCGTAGAGCGGCGCATTCTCGATGACGTTGTTGGACACGGTGGTGTCGGCCTCGACGCCGATGCCGACGCCGAATCCCGGCGGGTCGGCGGGGTAGGGGCCTGATGTCGACAGGTTGCGCACGATGTTGCCCGAGCAAACACCCATGCGTCCGCCTTCGTTGAAATTGACGATCGAGATGCCGTTGGCGGCACCATCGACGATGTTGTTGCTGATAACGGCGCCCTCGAACGAGAATTCGGAATAGACCGCCGTTTCGCCGGAACGCATGCAAGTGTTGCCCGATACTTGCAGATTGCTGGCGCTGTTGGCGCGGATGGCGGAGAATGCACAGTCCGAAACAATATTGCCGGAGACGATCACGTTGGCGGCGCGGAAGGCATTGATGCCATTGCCGTTCTGGCCAGTGCCGCCGCCGCGCGCCGCGATGCGTTCGACCCGGTTGCCGGTGACGATGGTGCCGTCCTCCGCCGCTTGCCAGCGGTGCACGAGGATGCCGCCATTGGCGCAGTCGGAGACGGTGTTGCCTGTGATCGCCAGCCCTGCGGCCTCGACCGAATAGATGCCGGCGTCCGCCGCTCCGGATATTTCCGTGCGCTCGACCCGGCCCGCCGCGTGCTCGAGCGCCAGCCCGTTCTTGCCGCTGCCGGTTATCTGGCAATTATCGACGATGAGATGCGCCACGCGGCGCAGATCGAGCAGTCCTTGCGCGTAGTCGCCCATCGAGCGGTTTGAGCCGTCGAGGACCAGGCCGCTGAGCTCGATGTGATCGGCTTGTTCGGCCATGAACAGGTGGCCGTCGCCACCATAGACGATGCGCGTTGCGCCAGGCACGCCGGTAAGGCGCACCCGGCCGGGCAGCGTCAGGTTGGACACGACATAGGTGCCGGGCTGCAGGAAAACCGGCATGTCGCGATCGCTGGCCTCGCGCAGCAGCTTGGCGAAAGCCTTGCTCTGATCGTCAAAGGTGCCGGGTTGCACGCCAAGCTCGGTGGCGTTGATCGATCCGCGCATCGAGGCTTTCTCGACGCCGGGCAAGCTCGCGGCGGCTGCCTTGCCCAGCGAAAGCCCGAACACGGCAAAACCGGCTGTCCGGACAAGCAGCTTGCGTCTGTTCAACATCGGCACAGGTCCTGGCTTTTGCCCATCTAGTGGCAGGATTCGTGCCAGTCAGGCACCTGCGTCCCCGGCGAGGGCAATGACTTGTGAAGTCGTGAGGGCGGGCATAAGTTCAAGGAATGAGCAGAGCCTTTACCCGCGAGGAAGACAGCGAAAACGCCATCGCAGGCGTCGGCGAACGGCCGATCAGTCAACACCGCAACCTGGTGACGGAGCGTGGCCTGGCAATGATCGACGAGAATCTGGCCGATCTGCGCGACATATTGGCCAAAGCCGAGCGGCGGGGAGACCGCGAGCGCATCGCACTGGTATCTCGCGACCTGCGCTATTGGACCGCGCGGCGCGAAAGTGCCGAGCTTTCGGTGCCCGAGCCCGGGAGCGACGTCATCCGCTTCGGCATGGGCGCCACGCTCGAAGCCGACGACGGCAAGAAGGTGCACTGGAAGATCGTCGGCGAGGACGAGGCTGATCCATCGAAAGGCAGCATTTCCCATGTATCGCCAATGGCGATTGCTTTGTTTGGCAAGAAGGTCGGCGATGTCGCCACCGTCAATGGCAAGGAATGGGAAATCGTCAAGCTGAGCGCGGGCGGCTGAACCCCAACATCAGTCCTCGGTCTTCACGAGGTGGTCGCGAAAAAATGCGGCGGCACCCGCTTCATCGATCTCGCCGGCGGCGATAGCCATCACGAATTCATAAAGCGTGCCGTTGTCCGCCGTCAGGACCTGACCGTTGACGATCAGGAAGGCGCCGGCGGCGACAATAGCCGTGCGTTTGTTGCCGTCGACAAAGGCATGATTTCTGGCAATGCCGAAGACATAGGCTGCTGCAAGATCTGCAATCGACGGAGTGCCGTAATTAGCCTTGTTCTCGGCCCGGGCCAGTGCCGATTCAAGTGCATTTTCATCCCGCAAACCTTGTGCGCCGCCATGCCGGCGCAATTGTTCGGCATGCATCGCCTCCACCGCGCGGCGCGACAGGAACTCCCAGTTCATTCGGCGAGCTTCTGAAGCGCGACCTTGTACTTGTCCATGACCTTGCGAGCAGCTTCCATCTGCCGCTCGAAACTATCGTCGACCGGTTTGAGGACGATGTCCTTGTCTGTTTCGAGAACCTGAAGCTGATCACCGGCTTTGAGATTCAGGCGGTCGAGTAGCTCCTTGGGCAGGATCACACCTTCGGAATTGCCGATCTTGCGAATGGTGGTGTTCATGCTGGATTGCTCCTGTTGCAACGTCAATTATAACTCGACCGCCGCACCGTTGCAACAGATATTATAACTTACGAATGGGAGGAAGGCCCGGACACACTCGTTGCCGATAACTCAGGACGCCAGCAGCCGGTCGATCAGCCGCTCCGCTGCTTGCGGGATCACGGTACCGGGCGGGAAGATTTCCGCCGCACCCGCTTGCAGCACGGCATCATAGTCCTGCGGAGGGATCACGCCGCCGGCAACGATCAGCATGTCGCTGTGGCCGAGCCTCTTCAGCGCATCCCTGAGTTCCGGGATCAGCGTCAGATGTCCCGCCGCCAGCGACGACGCGCCGACAATGTGCACATCCTGCTCGTGGGCGAGCTTCGCGATCTCCTCCGGCGTCTGGAACATGGCGCCGACGGTGACGTCGAAGCCGAGGTCGGCAAAGGCTGTGGCGATCACCTTCTGGCCGCGGTCATGTCCGTCCTGTCCCATTTTGGCGACCAGGATGCGCGGCTTGCCGCCGGTCTTCTTTTCGAACGCGCCGATCTTCTCCTGCAGCCGGTCGACGGCCGGATTGTCGCCGAGCGCCTGGCGGTAGACGCCGGAAATCGTCTGCACCGACGCGATGTGGCGGCCAAAGACCTTTTCCAGCGCCAGCGAAATCTCCCCGACCGTCGCATTGGCGCGCGCGGCGTGGATGGCGAATTCGAGCAGGTTCTCGCCGCTCTCGGCCGCGCGGGAGAGCGCTGCGAGCGCATTCTCGAGCACCGCGACGTCGCGCGTGCCCTTCAGCCGCTGCAGCTTCGATAGCTGCCGGGCTCTTACCTCGGCATTGTCGATCTTCAAGACGTCGACTTCGATATCCGCACCGGGCCGGTGCGCGTTGACGCCGACCAGCACCTGCTCGCCTGAATCGATGCGCGCCTGGGTGCGGGCGGCCGCCTCTTCGATGCGCAGCTTGGGAATGCCCTTCTCGGTGGCCGCGGCCATGCCGCCGAGCGCCTCGACCTCCTCGATATGGGCAAGCGCACGCGCTGCCAGATCATGCGTCAGCCTCTCGAGATAAGCCGAACCGCCCCACGGATCGATGATGCGCGTGGTGCCGGATTCCTTTTGCAGGATCAGCTGCGTGTTGCGGGCGATACGGGCCGAATGATCCGTCGGCAGCGCCATGGCCTCGTCGAAGGAATTGGTGTGCAGCGATTGTGTATGGCCCTGTGTGGCGGCCATCGCCTCGATCATCGTGCGGATGATGTTGTTGTAGGGATCCTGCGCCGTCAGCGACCAGCCAGAAGTCTGGCAGTGGGTGCGCAAGGACAGCGAACGCTCGTCCTTCGGCGAAAAATTCTTCATCATCAGGCTTGACCACAGCAGCCGCGCCGCCCTGAGCTTGGCGACTTCCATGAAGAAGTTCATGCCAACAGCCCAGAAGAAGGACAGGCGCGGGGCGAAGCGGTCGATGTCGAGCCCGGCCGCGACGCCGGCGCGGGCATATTCGATTCCGTCGGCAATCGTATAGGCGAGCTCCAGGTCCGCCGTCGCGCCGGCCTCCTGCATATGGTAGCCGGAGATCGAGATCGAGTTGAATTTCGGCATGTGCCTGGATGTGTAGGAGAAGATGTCCGACACGATCCGCATCGAGGGCTTCGGCGGATAGATATAGGTGTTGCGGACCATGAACTCCTTCAGAATGTCGTTCTGAATGGTCCCTGCGAGATCCTTCTGCGCAACCCCTTGTTCCTCGGCCGCCACGATGTAGAGCGCCATGATCGGCAGCACCGCGCCGTTCATGGTCATCGACACCGTCATCTCGCCGAGCGGAATTCCGTCGAAGAGCTGGCGCATGTCGAGGATGGAATCGATGGCCACGCCCGCCATTCCGACATCGCCGGCCACCCGCGGATGATCGCTGTCATAGCCGCGGTGCGTGGCGAGATCGAAGGCGACCGACAAGCCTTTCTGGCCGGCGGCAAGATTGCGCCTGTAGAAGGCGTTGGATTCTTCCGCGGTCGAGAAACCGGCATACTGCCGGATCGTCCACGGCTGCTGGACATACATGGTCGGATAGGGTCCGCGCACGAAGGGCGGCATGCCCGGATAGGTGTCGAGATGCGGCAGCCCCTTCAGGTCGCCCTGATTGTACAGATGTTTGACGGCAAGGCCTTCCGGCGTCATCCGCTGGCCCTTGATCTCGACCGGCGCCCGCCGCGGCGGCGCCCAGCCGACCTGGCTGAAATCCGGAATCAAGAAGCGGCTCCGATCGATTGATCGATGCGGACCGGAAACAGCGGCTCGCACATGACGATGCCTTCCGTGAAGGCAGGTCGCCGCTCCGCGGCCAGCGTCTCGACCGCGCGCTCGGTTTTCTGCGGATAGAGCGTGGCGCCGACGATGGCGCGCTCGCGGGATCGGAAGGCGGCAGCGCGCTGGGCGGCGGCGGTGCGAACGCGCTCCTGTATGCGTCCCTCCTGAAGGCTGGACAGCACGCCGCCCTCGGCCTCGATCGCCTGCAACTCGGCCCAAGCCGCTTCGCAGAGGCCAGCAGTGAGCGCTTCGACGCCACCGGAGCCGCAGGCGGGATCGGCGACCTGATCGATGTGGCTTTCATTGGCCATGATCAACTGCGCGTTACGGGCCACGCGGCGTGCGAAAGGCGCCGGCAGGCCATGCGCGACGGTGTGCGGCAGGATGGCGATCGAATCGGCTCCGCCCGCCGCCGCGGCGAAGCAGGCGATCGTCGTGCGCAGGATGTTGGTCTCCGGGTCTAATGCCGTCATCATCCGAAACGACGTCTCGGCGTGAATATTGGCCGTCGAAGTCGGGATCGAGCAGGCCTCCTGGACGCGAGCCCACAGCCTGCGCAAGGCCCTGACCTTGGCGATCGACAGGAACTGATCCTGGTCGGCGCTCAGCGCAAAACCGATATGGGGCGCTGCGTAGACGAGCGGTTGCCGCGCTTTCTCGAACATCCTGAGATAGGAGACGGCCGAAGCGAGCATGATGCCAAGCTCCTGCGCCTCTGTGGCGCCGGCATTGTGGAACACCCGCCCATCCGCCTCGAGCAGCACACCGGGCACGCCCATCGAAAAGAAATGTGCCAGCGATTGCGGCATGGATTCCTGCAGCGCCTCGATCGACATGCGCAACCGGCCGGTTCCGGCCAGGATCGCCGCCGGATCGATGCCGAAGGAGAGGTTGAGCTTTGCCGGGTCGGAGCGGCGCTTGCCAAGGAACGCCACCAGCCAGTCGGCCATGGGGCGGCTCCATGGGTGGGCGTCGATGCGGATCTGGACGCGGTTTAACGGGATGCCGTCCAGAACCGTCTCCAGCGCCTGCGCCGTTCTCGGCAGGCCGTAGCCGAAGGCGTTCGGGGCACCTTCGAAGACGAGCGACAATCCCGTCGCGCCCTGCGCGACGTCCTCCAGCGCCTGGGCTTTGGCGCGACCAATGTCGGGATCGTCGATGCGCTGGCTGACGATCCACGGCGATCCGGGGTTGGCGCGCACGATCGGCTCGGCCGCCGCCGCGCGCTCATAAAGCGGTTCCACGCGGATGCCGTCATCGGTGTGCGAGACCAGTTTTTCCTCGAAAGATGCGCCGGCGAGCGCCTTTTCAGCCAGGGCCAGCCATCGCTGCCGGTCGGCATTCGGAACTTCGTTATCCCTGGTCAAGGCTCCGGCGCTCATCCACTGTCCTCGTCACTATGCGGCCGCATCAGCCTGGAGCACTTCAGTCTACGGGTCCCGGTGCGATACCGCAATGCAATGCGCTTCCAAGACTCGAATTCGATCCCTCGAGCGTACACCAGCCTTCGAGCACGAAGCATGAACGATTGCCAAACATGGGCAAAATCCGCAAGCTCCAAAAAAGGCCATTTTCGCCGATCGCCATTGTCGCTGTGCAAGGCCCCCACTATACCTTCGGGCGAAGGGCTGGTTTTATACACAGCAGTTGCGGAGACCGGACATATGGCTGACGACACCATTTTCATCGGCGCCAGCCGCAAGCCCGACGACAGCTATCAGCGTCCCGAAAACCTGCTTTTGCACTATGGCAACCGTCACGGCCTGGTGACCGGTGCCACCGGCACCGGCAAGACGGTCACCTTGCAAATATTGGCCGAGGGATTCTCCAATGCCGGCGTGCCGGTGTTCTGCGCCGACATCAAGGGCGATCTCTCCGGCATAGCCATGATCGGCACGGCGCAGGATTTCCTGGTCAAGCGCGCCGAGCAGGTCAAGCTCGCCCCCTATGACTTCCAGGAATTCCCCGTCATCTTCTGGGATCTGTTCGGCGAACAGGGCCACCCCATCCGCGCCACCATCTCCGAGATGGGCCCGCTGCTCTTGTCGCGGTTGATGAATCTGTCCGAAGCCCAGGAAGGGATCATGAACATCGCCTTCCGCATCGCCGATGAGGAAGGCCTGCTGCTGCTCGACCTCAAGGACCTGCAGGCGCTGCTCGCCAATATCGCCGGGCGCGCCGAAGAGATCAGCGCCCGCTACGGCAATGTGACGAAACCCTCGGTCGGGGCCATCCAGCGCACGCTGCTGGTGCTGGAACAGCAGGGGGCGGCGAACTTCTTCGGCGAGCCGGCATTGCGCATCGCCGACATCATGCGCACCACCCGCGACGGCCGCGGCGCCATCAGCGTGCTGGCCGCCGACAAGCTGATGATGAATCCGCGACTCTACGCGACGTTCCTGCTTTGGCTGATGTCGGAACTGTTCGAGGAGCTGCCCGAAGTGGGCGACCCCGACCAGCCGAAGCTGGTCTTCTTCTTCGACGAGGCACATCTGCTTTTCGACGACGCGCCGAAGGTGCTGATCGACCGCGTCGAGCAGGTGGTGCGCCTGATCCGCTCGAAGGGCGTCGGTGTCTATTTCGTCACGCAGAACCCTTTGGATATTCCTGAGAAGGTCCTGGCCCAGCTCGGCAACCGCGTCCAGCATGCGCTGCGCGCCTACACGCCGCGCGAGCAGCAGGCGGTAAGGACCGCGGCTGAGACGTTCCGGCCGAATCCGGATTTCGATTGCGCGACCGTGATCACGCAACTGGGCACCGGCGAAGCGCTGGTTTCAGTGCTGGAAGCCAAGGGCATCCCGTCCATGGTCCAGCGCACGCTGATCCGTCCGCCATCGTCACGACTTGGGCCCATAACCCCAGCCGAGCGGCGGAAGCTGATCCAGGAAAGCCCGGTGATCGGTCAGTACGATGAGGGTGTCGATCGCGAATCGGCTTTCGAGATGCTGCAGAAAAAGGCCAAGGACGCGGCGGATGCCGAGGCACAGCAGGCCGACGCCGGCCGTTCACGCTGGACCATTCCGGGCTTCGGCAATGATGCTCCGCCGCCGCAACCCGGCGGCAGACGCCCGCCTCAACCGCGCCCGTCCAACCGCCAGACGGTGGCGGAAGCCGCGATCAAGTCGGTGGTGCGCTCTGTCGGCTCGTCGGTCGGCCGCGCCATCGTGCGCGGGATACTCGGGAGTCTGTCGAGGGGCAGATAGGGAAGCGCGATCGCGCAACGGCCATGCAGGGATAGGCTGATGTGGAGGTGAAGGCGGCGAGTCGCCGCATTCACCCTCGCTCCCATCAGAAAATCGCGTCGCCCACCGCTTTCACCGGGCCAAGCAGCACCGATCCGTCCGGCACGCCGGCATCGATCGGGATGGCTTTGTGATTCGCGGTCGCCACCATGGGCTGGCTGGCGTCGCTGGTCACGATGACCGGGGTCTTCGAAGGCACGCGATCATATAGGTCTATAATGTCCTGGTTCATCAGGCGCACGCAGCCCGACGACACCGACTTGCCGATCGAACGCCATTCCGGCGAGCCGTGCAGCCGGTAGAGCGTGTCGACGTTGCCCTGGAAGAGATAGAGCGCACGTGCACCGAGCGGGTTTTTCAGCCCGCCCGGCATACCGCCATTGTCAGCGCTGTATTGCCTCAGTTCCGGCTGCCGGGCGATCATCTCGTCCGGCGGCGTCCATTTCGGCCACTTCTGTTTCCACTGGACGACGGCATCGCCCGACCATTCGAAGCCGGCGCGGCCGAGGCCGACGCCGTAGCGGATCGCCTGGCCGCCCGGACGAACCAGATAGAGGAAGTGGCCGGTCGTATCGACGACGATGGTTCCCGGCTTCTGGCCGGTCGGGTCGGGCACGATCTGGCGCAGGAATTGCGGATCGATCCTGTCGACGGGAATGGCCGGCACTTCGAAACCGCCATCGCTGACGGCGGCGTACATCGTCACGTAGTCGGCGAGCGGCGGCTCGACATAGGCCGGTGGCGGTGGCTCGACTGGCCCGGACCCGGTGGTGGCGCATGCGGAAACCGCGATCGAGGCGGCGCCCAGGGCTGCGGCATTGAGAAAGCCGCGACGGCTCAGGCGATAGGATTCGATTTCGGCTGGGAACATGGTTGCCTTCTTTAAGTCTGAAATCGCAACAAAGCATGAA
The DNA here is from genome assembly GCF_006442375.1 of Mesorhizobium sp. B2-2-4. Taxonomy (NCBI): domain Bacteria; kingdom Pseudomonadati; phylum Pseudomonadota; class Alphaproteobacteria; order Hyphomicrobiales; family Phyllobacteriaceae; genus Mesorhizobium; species Mesorhizobium sp. B2-2-4. The sequence continues at coordinate 582,767 of NZ_VFWB01000002.1, forward strand.
TATGCCGACCGTTGCGAGGGTGCCTGATCAACACTTGGGCGCGATAGGCGGTTCCGAATCTGGCCTCAAGGTGGACAAACAAAGGCGAAGCTGTGACCGCGTCGCCACTGTGGCGCTACGGTCACAGGAGCGAAAACCAGGATTACTTTTGGGCCGCATGCGTTAGCCACCTGTGACAAGGGCATCGAGCGACGGCAGGATCAGGGCCGGTGGAAAATCTCGATACTCCTCCGGCTGGTTGGAGCGGTTGATCCACACGGTGCGGAAGCCGAACTTGGTCGCGCCGGCAATGTCCCAGCGGTTGGACGACTGGAAGGAGACCGCACCCGGATAGAGGCGCCAGCCTGTCGTGACCATGTCGTAGACCGACGGATCGGTCTTGAAGCGCCGTACCGCATCGACGGAATAGATATCGTCCAGCACCTGATCGAGCGCCGCGGATTTAACGGCTGCCTCCAGCATTTCCGGTGAACCGTTGGACAGGATTGCCAGCTTGGCGCCGGACGCCTTCAGCGCCTTCAGCACGGCGGGCACTTCCGCATAGCAGTCCAGCCGCCAATAGGCATCCAGCAATACCGCCTTGAGGCCGGGATCGGCAGAGGGCACCTTGTGCAACGCGAAATCAAGTGCCTGCTCGGTGAGTTGCCAAAAATCGGCATAGGCGCCCATCAACGTACGCACCCAGGAATATTCGAGTTGCTTGGCGCGCCAGATCTCGGACAGCAACTGGCCGTCCGGTCCGATGGCGTCGGCGTGGCGGCGCACGGCGGCATGAACATCGAACAGTGTGCCGTAGGCGTCGAAAACATAAGCGGCGTATTGCATGGCAACAGTTTTGAGGCGAGGCGGGGCAAGGTGCAAGTCTTGATTGCAGCGCGCCGTCTGTGGCCTCAACAAAACTCCCCGATGCTGGTTGACGACGCCGGCCAAAGCGTCATCCAATGCTGCAACACGAGATTGATCGGAACGGGACAAAGCAATGACACTGGCGGCTGCCGCACTTTCCGCGACATGGACTTTCGTCGACGGCGACTGGTACGAGGGCAATGTCGCCGTTTTGGGCCCGCGCAGCCACGCAATGTGGCTCGGCACCAGCGTGTTCGACGGCGCCCGCTGGTTCGAAGGTGTCGCTCCCGATCTTGACCTTCATGCCGCGCGCGTGAATGCCTCGGCGATCGCGCTCGGTCTCAAGCCTTCGATGACGGCCGAGAAGATCGTCGGGCTGACCTGGGACGGATTGAAGAAATTCGATGGCAAGACGGCTGTCTATATCAGGCCGATGTATTGGGCCGAGCACGGCGGCTATATGGGCGTGCCGGCCGATCCCGCCTCGACCCGTTTCTGCCTGTGCCTCTACGAATCGCCGATGATCTCGCCGACCGGCTTTTCCGTGACGGTTTCGCCGTTCCGGCGCCCGACTATCGAAACCATGCCGACCAACGCCAAGGCCGGCTGCCTCTATCCCAACAATGGCCGCGCCATCCTCGAAGCCAAGATGCGCGGCTTCGACAACGCCCTGGTGCTCGACATGCTGGGCAACGTCGCCGAGACCGGAACCTCGAACATCTTCCTGGTCAAGGACGGCCACGTCCTGACGCCGGCGCCGAACGGCACCTTCCTGTCGGGCATCACCCGCTCGCGCACGATGACGTTGCTTGGCGAGTACGGGTTCAAGACCACGGAAAAGGCGCTGTCGGTGCGTGAATTCCTCGAAGCGGATGAGATTTTTTCGACCGGCAACCATTCCAAGGTCATTCCGATCACGCGCATCGAGGACCGCAGCCTGCAGCCCGGGCCGGTGGCCAAGAAGGCGCGGGAGCTCTATTGGGATTGGGCGCATTCGACGTCGGCGGGCTGATCCGTCCAGGCTTTTCGTCGCAATGCGCCCGGTTTCCGGAAACTGTGTGACAGTTCTCCGGAACCCGCTTAGAAAGAGCACCCGGCGCTTCACTTTTCGGAGTTGTCCGAACCCAATCCAGACCTATCTTAGTCCGGTATCGACACCGGATTTCCTTGAGGGAGTACCTTCCATGGCTTTTGAATTGCCCGCTCTGCCTTACGACTATGAGGCCTTGCAGCCCTACATGTCGAAAGAGACGCTGGAATATCACCACGACAAGCACCACAAGGCCTATGTCGACAACGGCAATAAGCTTGCCGCCGAAGCCGGCCTTGGCGATCTGTCGGTAGAAGAGGTGGTCAAGCAGTCGTTCGGCAAGAATGCCGGCCTCTTCAACAATGCCGCCCAGCACTACAATCACATCCATTTCTGGAAGTGGATGAAAAAGGGCGGCGGCGGCAACAAGCTGCCGGGTGCGTTGCAGGAGGCTTTCGACAGCGATCTGGGTGGCTACGACAAATTCAAGGCCGACTTCATCGCCGCCGGCACGACCCAGTTCGGTTCCGGCTGGGCCTGGGTTTCGGTCAAGGATGACAAGCTGGCGATCTCGAAGACGCCGAACGGCGAGAATCCCCTCGTCCATGGCGCGGCGCCGATCCTCGGCGTCGATGTCTGGGAGCACTCCTACTACATCGACTATCGCAACGCCCGGCCGAAATATCTCGAGGCCTTCGTCGACAGCCTGATCAACTGGGATCATGTTCTCGAACTCTACGAAAAAGCGAAAGCCTGATCGAGATTCAGAAAGCCCCGGCACCCCCGGGGCTTTTCTTTTTCTGTGCCGAGATCCCACAGCAAAGGTCTGCAAAATCGTCGGGGGAAGGGAATATTCCTCCCGCCACGTCCGTTAACGTCCTGTCCCGAAATGCCCTCATCATGGAGCTAATTGAATGAGAAAGCTTGTCGTCGCCATCTCTATGCTCGCGTTCGCCGGTTCGGCGGCCTTTGCCGACCCGATCCTCGACCGCCAGGCCCTGATGAAGGAACGCGGGAAGATCGTCGGCGGCCTGTCGAAAGTGGTCAAGGGTGAGGAGCCCTTTGATGCCGCCGCAGTACTGACTGCGCTGCAGGCGCTCCAGGCGAACGCGGAAAAATTCGACGCCGACGTCCTGTTCCCGGCGGGCAGCGACACGGGCGACACCACGGCGGCGCCGAAGATCTGGCAAGACATGGCCGGTTTCAAGGCGACAGAAGACAAGTATCTTGCCGACGTCAAGGCCGCGGTCGCCGCGGCCCCAGCCGACGTGGATTCCCTGAAGACGCAAATCGGCGTCATCGGCTCCGACTGCGGCACCTGCCACAAGGGCTACAGGGTCAAGAAAGGCTAATCGCCGGCCATGGCATGGCTGAGGAAGTTTGTCGGCGCCGCACTCGTGCTCGGCGGCGTCGGCGCGGTTGCCGCGTGGACGCTTTCGGCGCCGGTGAAGCTCGATGCGGAAACCCTGGCCAAGCTCGCGCCTGGTGACGCGGCCAGGGGCAAGCGCATTTTTTATGCCGGCGGCTGCACCTCCTGCCATGCAAAACCCGGTTCGAAAGGCGATGAGCGGCTCGAACTTGTCGGCGGCCTTGAACTCAAGACTCCGTTTGGCACGTTTGTGCCGCCCAACATTTCGCAAGACCCCAAGGACGGCATCGGCGCGTGGTCGGCCGAGGATCTCGCCAATGCCATGCTGAAGGGTGTCTCGCCGTCGGGCGAGCATTTCTATCCGGCATTTCCCTATACGTCCTACGCGCGCATGAAGCCCGCCGACATTGCCGATCTCTATGCCTTCCTGAAGACGCTGCCGGCGGTTGCCGGCCGAGCGCCGGCCAATTCATTGAGTTTCCCGTTCAACATCCGTCGCGGCATCGGCTTGTGGAAACGGCTCTATCTCAGCGAGCAGCCTGTTGTGTCCCTGCCCGAAGGCGCGCCTGGTCCTGTGATTGCCGGTCGCTACCTGGTCGAGGGACCGGGTCATTGCGGCGAATGTCACACACCGCGTGACCTTGCGGGGGGGACAAAGAAGAGCGAGTGGCTGGCTGGAGCCACAGCCGCCGAAGGCAGCGGCATCGTCCCCAATATCACCTCCGGGGAGGGCGGCATCGGCGACTGGTCGCAGGCCGATATCGCCAACTATCTCGAAACCGGCTTCACGCCCGATTTCGATTCCGTTGGCGGGGCCATGGTCGACGTGCAGAGGAACATGGCCGAACTGGCGCCCGAGGACCGCGCGGCGATCGCGGCCTATCTCAAGGCGGTTCCGCCGCATCCGAACGGCTATCCGGCGCGCAAAAAACCGGCGAGCTGACTACGGGTGGCGATCGCCCAGGAAGTCGAAGCCCGCCGCGAAGAAATGATTGTAGTTGCAGGTCAGTTCCTCGCCGGCCGCGATGTCGCGCAACGCAAAGCTTTCCTCCGGCGAGGATACGTCGCAATTCGGCTCGTCGGCGTGGTTCATGTAGCGTGCATCGTCGGCCTCGAAGACGATGTAGTTCGGATCTCGCCTGTCCGGATAGGCATAGCGGTCGAGATAGCTCTTCACCGGTCCTGTCTGGCTCTCATAGGTCTCGACCTCGATGAGCCGGTCGAATCTCGGATCCAGCTTCCAGATCATCGTGCCGCGGGAAATGGGATTCTTGGCAAAGACACCAATGCCCTGGATGGGGGATTTGTCGAGATAGACGTCGACGAGCAGCATGGCAGGCCCTTGTGCGATTGTGGGCTGTCATGGCCCGGGACAAAACGCGCCTTGGGTAGCGCGCGGGCATCGCAATTGCGAGCGAAAACCAGCAACACGGAATTCAAAAACCAATGATTGCCCGGCTCGCCGAGAAGGCGCGCCGGTCACCGTTTCGCGTCAGCGCTGCTGAAGCGCCAGCCGCACGCCCAGGCCGCAGTAGATGCCGCCGACAATCTTGCCCTGCCATTTCAACACCGTGGGATTTCGACGCAGGAAAGTGCCAAGCCCGCCTGCGCTCACCGCGAAAACCACTGTGCTGAAGAGGCCCAGCAGAACAAAGATGATCCCCAATACCGCCAACTGGAGCATGACCGATCCGTTTTCGGGCCGCACGAACTGTGGCAGGAACGCGAGGAAGAAAAGCGCCGTCTTGGGGTTGAGCATCTCAGTCAGTATGGCTTGCCGAAACGCCTTGCCCGCTGAGATTGGGAACCTGCCGGCGGCGAGATCGGCCGGCGTCTTTTCCATGATCGCGCGAATGCCGAGATAAACGAGATATGCCGCACCGAGATACTTCACGGCGCTGAACAACACCGCCGATGCGGCGATGATCGCCGAGATGCCGACCATGGCCGTGAAGGTGTGAAACACGTCGCCGGCCGCGATCCCTGCGCCGGTTGCGATGCCGGCTTTGGTTCCCGAACTCGTTGCCCGCGCGACCGTCAGCAGCGTGGCGGGACCGGGAATAAACACAAAACCGAGCACCACGGCGACATAGGTGGTCAATGTGGCCAGGTCGATCATTGCTCGCATCCTCCTCGGCGTTCGTCGTCGATCAAGTCACGCCAGGGGCCGAAGGGCAATGACCGCTTCAGCCCTGCGGCCCTGTTGCCTTGCCTGTCACTTTCAAGGCGAATGAATATGTGTAGGCGATCTCCTCCAGCCGGGAAAACCGGCCGGACGCGCCGGCATGGCCCGATTCCATGTTGATCTTGAACAGGACCGGATTGTCGCCCGTCTTGCGCTCGCGCAGCCGCGCCACCCATTTGGCCGGTTCCCAATAGGTGACGCGCGGGTCGGTGAGACCGGCTAGCGCCAGGATCGGTGGATAGCCGAGCGCGGCGACATTGTCATAGGGCGAGTAGGCGGCGATCGTCCGGTAGTCGTCCGCCGACGCGATCGGATTGCCCCATTCAGGCCACTCCGGCGGGGTCAGCGGCAGGCTGGCGTCGAGCATGGTGGTGAGCACGTCGACGAAAGGCACCTCGGCAACGATGCCGCCGAAACAGTCCGGCGCCATGTTGGCGACCGCGCCCATCAGCATGCCGCCGGCGGATCCACCTTGCGCGACGATGCGGTCATGCACAGTGTAGCGTTCGGCGACCAGATGGCGTGCACAGGCGATGAAATCGGTGAAAGTGTTCATCTTGTGCGCCCGCTTGCCATCATCGTACCAGCCATAGCCCTTGTCCTTGCCGCCGCGGACGTGGGCGATCGCAAAGACAAAGCCGCGGTCGACCAGCGAGAACCAGTTGGTGTTGAAGGCCGCCGGCACCGTGATGCCATAGGAACCGTAGCCGTAAAGCAGGCAAGGCGCGGAGCCGTCCAGCGGGGTATCGCGGCGGTACAAGAGCGAGACCGGCACCAATTCGCCATCAGCCGCGGGCGCCATCAGCCGACGCGTGACATAGCGCCCCGGGTCGTGGCCGGACGGCACCTCCTGGGTCTTGAGCAACACGCGCTCGCGGGTGCGCATGTTGTAGTCGAAGACCTGCGCCGGCGTCGTCATCGATGAATAGGTGAAGCGCATGATCTCGGTGTCGTATTCCAGGGATCCCGACAGGCCGAGCGAAAACGCCTCCTCGTCGAAGGAGATCAGGTGTTCCTCGCCGGTTGCACGGTCGCGCACGACGATGCGCGGCAGGCCCTCCTTGCGCTCCAGCCTGACCATATGGTTCTTGAAGCCGATCACCGACAGGATCAGCCGGCCGGCCTCGTGCGGAACCAGTTCCTGCCAGTTGGCGCGGATCGGATCGCTCGCCGGCGCCGTCATGATCTTGAAGTCCTTGGCCCCATCGGCGTTGGTCAGGATGAAGAAAATGTCGCCGCCTTCCTCCATCTCGTATTGAAGACCGGTCTCGCGCGCCGCCACCAGCTTCGGCTCGCTAAACGGCTCGCCCGCGCTCAGCAGCCGGTATTCCGATGTCTCGTGGTCGTTGATGGCAACCATGATCCATTCATTGGAGCGCGTGCCGCCGACATTCATGAAGAAGCCGGGATCATTTTCCTCATAGATCAGCCGGTCGCTTGCCGGATCCTGCCCAAGCGCATGGAACAGCACCTTGGAGGGACGGTGGTTGGGGTCGAGCCGGGTGTAGAAAAACCCGTCATTGGCGGCGTTCCACACCCCCGAACCGCCGGTGTCTGGAACCGTGTCCGCGAGTTCCTTGCCGTCGGAGAGGTCGCGCACCCGAAGCGTATAGAATTCGGAGCCCTTGTCGTCGAACGCCCATAAAAGCTTGCCATGGTCGGCCGAATGATCGACGCCGCCAAGCCGGAAATAAGCCTTGCCTTCGGCCTCGGCATCGCCGTCGAGCAGGATATGCTGCGCGCCGCCGTCCCGCGGCATGCGGAAATAGCGCGGCTGCTCGCCGCCGAGTTTGAAGGAGGAGCCATACGCATAGGGTCCGTCCTTCATCGGCACGGAAGAATCGTCTTCCTTGATGCGACCCTTCATCTCCTTGAACAGCCGCTTCCGCAAATCGGCCGTGTCGGCCATCAGTTTCGACTGGTAGGCGTTCTCGGCTTCGAGATGGGCGCGGATGCCCGCATCGAGCAATGCGGGGTCCCTGAACATCTCCTGCCAATTGTCGGCCCGCAGCCAGGAATAGTCGTCCGTTCGCGTGATACCGTGATGCGTGTCGAAAACCGGCCGCTTCTCGGGCGATGGCGGGGTGACATCCGGGAATGCAGAAGTTTTGGTCATTGCGTCTCGCTTTGGAAATGTCCTGAATGGCCAATGAACACGCCGATCAGCGCGGGTTCAAGAGCCGGGTCTTATTGCTGCGCCGGGCTCCAGAAAGCGGGCCGGGAGGAGAAATAATGTATATCTATGCTCGCACCGTCGCGGCTCTCGCCGTCGTTTCCGCAACTATGGCCATCGCCGGCCAATCTCATGCGACCGTATTCGCCGCTTGGCAAGTGGCCAACGTGCCGTTCGGCGACACGCTCAACGTGCGCAAATATCCCTCGGGCACGTCCCAGAAACAGGCCGCATATCCGAACGGCACCGTTTTGCAGATGACCGGACGATGCACTGGCGGGACGAACCTGCTCGACATCGCCAATCAGCCGGCATGGAAGCAGCAGCAGGCGGTTCGCTATCGCTGGTGCGAAGTCTGGCATGATCCGGCGAAGAACGGCGGTTTTGTCACCGGGTGGGCCTATGGCAAATACATCGCCCCGTATTGAGTGATCCGAGCTGGTCGGCTGCACGACGCGTGAGGGCCGGCAATGGCCGAGGTGGGGCAACCTATGGTTTTGTGAAAGGGGGTGAGCAACCAAGATTGCCGGCGCGATCGCCAAGCAAAGCGAAGCACTCGGAGATGCTTTGTGAGTTAGCGCGAATGTAACGGTTAGCTAACGCTGCGTCACCGGTCGCTGGTTTCGCCTGCGAAATATCGAAAAATTACATCGTGCACGAAAGATTGAAGCTGATCCGAAAATATTTGATCAACATCGTTCAATATAGTGCAAGGATCGAATTGACTTACTTGCTAGGTAGGTTCATTGATGCCCCCGCGACACGAATCGCAGAAGCTCTGTCTGCACAAAATTCGTGCAATGCCTTGCCTGTAAAAAAGGGCGCACTAAACTAACTCTCGTTGGGGCCTGAAGACCATGGATATTGTCGAAACACCTTCCAGAAACAGCGACGCGCTGATCGAGCTGACCGCCGACGTGGTGGCCGCCTATGTCAGCAACAATCCCGTGCCGGTCGGCGAACTGCCGAACCTCATCTCCGATGTCCATGCTGCTCTCGGGCGTGTGGGCGGAACCGCCGAACAGCCGCCCGCCGACAAGCAGAAGCCGGCAGTGAACCCGAAGCGCTCGGTTCATGACGACTACATCGTTTGCCTTGAAGACGGCAAAAAGTTCAAGTCGCTCAAGCGTCACCTGATGACTCATTATGATCTGACGCCGGATCAGTATCGCGAAAAGTGGAACCTCGACCCGAGCTACCCGATGGTTGCCCCGAACTACGCGGCCGCCCGCTCCCAGCTCGCCAAGAAGATGGGGCTCGGCCGCAAGCGCAAGGCCCGCTAAGCATTTGCTGCCAGGTGAGTACACTTGGTATCGCAGAATGCGGCTCAGCCGATAGATAGAGCCGGACGGAAGGTTCAACGATCGACATCGGCGCCTTCGGGCGCCGTTTTACTTTGCCGGCCGGGCCGGACAGCGCTGGTACCAGTGCGCGGTATGATGCGATCGGCTGATCGCGGAGGCGATATCAGGCCGTCTGCTCGAGTGCGGCCTCTGCGTCGCGCCTGATGCGCTTGACCATCGAGCGAAGGCCGTTGGCGCGCTGCGGCGACAGGTGCTCGTCCAGGCCGAGCGCCTTCAGCGTCGCTTCCGCATCGATTTTCTGGATCTCGCTGGCGGTCTTGCCGGAGAACAGCGCCAGCATGATCGCCACCAGCCCGCGTACGATATGGGCGTCCGAATCGCCCCTGAAGGTGATGACCGGATCGCCGCCCGGTCCCCGTTCGGTGGTCAGCCAGACCTGGCTGACGCAGCCCGGCACCTTGTTGGCGGCGGTGCGTTCCTCATCCGGGAATGGCGGCAGCGCCTCGCCGAGTTCGATGACATAACGATAGCGGTCCTCCCATTCGTCAAGGAATGAGAAGTCGTCGCGGATCGTCTGGATCGTGGTCGTCATGACAGGGATATAGTCATCCACCGTCGCCGCGTCACGGAAAAACAAGGACACCGCGGGCGTCGAGAGGCAGACTGCCCGCGGTGCGCCGTCGAAACGGCTTAATTCTTTACCGGCAGGTTGACTGTCTCGGGCAAGACGACTTCTTCGGGAACGCTGCCGGTCATTGTGGAGATGTCGGGGCCTGCGGACTTGTCGTCCAGCATGGCGGCCGCGATCTTGGCTGTCTCCTTGGCCCTTGCGGTGATGGTGTGCATTGCCGACTTGCCGGTCTCACAGACATCGGGCTTGCGTTCGCAAATACCGGCGATGTCGCCGACCGCGTCGCGGGCTGCGAACAGGGCCTGGATCGGTCCTACGCTTTCCTGGCCCGGCTCGCCGGGACCGACGCCCAGCGGCAGTGCCAGCAGCACCAGCGAAAACCAGAAAGCCATTCTCATCAGGAAGAACATGCTCGCCTCTTGTCGTGACCGGATCATGCAGCCATGAGCATGACCTCTTTTGTGGGCGGGATATTGGCACACAGGCGCAAAGGACGGCTTGCGGGTTAGCCGAGAATTTTCTTCAAATTTGAGGCAAATTCGAAACGAAGCGTTTTGCTGTCGATTTGTCTCAGATTGGAACCATTTTTCTTATCATCCATCAGCCATATATTCCTTTGTTTCTATTGCGTTTTCCACAAAATCAGGCGGTCGGTGCGCTGCGGCTGGCCACGCTGCGGGCGGCCCCTGCGGATAACCCTCCGTTTACTATGGTGGCATTTGCCCGCCTTTTCGGGCGCTCCCATCCCGATATTCGCCGTGGGCCGGGCCTTGGGTCGGCCCTGCCTTATCCATTCTTTAAAGGCTGGGTGCGAGTTTCAGAGTCAATCAAAACGATCTGCAAAAGCAGAGCTGTTCACGACGAGTGCGGGTGCGTTGAGTTGATGCCGATCAAGGCCAGATACGTTGAATTGCCTGGGGCAATGGCCGCCGGTTGTGAACGTATGGTCCATCCCTCCATTCTTGGGCTGGACGACCGCGAGCGTCAGCGTCGCTTTATCGGCGCCATGCTGGCCGCTCCGTTCTTTGCCGCCGGTGCCGCCGTCACGCTCGTCACGTCAGGCATGGGCGCAGCCGTCACCGTGGCCGCCATCTTCGCGGCCTTTGGTCTTTGCTGGTTCATCGCCTTGCTGGTGGCCGCGACCGGCAGGATGGATCTGGCCGGCCGGGCCGCGCTGGCGATCGCGGGACTTGCGCTCGCCGGTCTTGTTGCCGCTGCCGGCGGGCTGAGCTCTCCGGTCGCGATGCTTTTCGTGGCGCTGCCGTTCGAAGCCTGGTGGATCGGCGCCTCGCGCCGCGCGGCGCTGTGGGGAGCCGTCTGCGCCGTCGTCGCCATTCTGTTGCAGCCTGTGACGGCAACCGTCCTCCCGCACGCCGCGGTGCCGATCGCCGCGTGGCACTGGCTGCTGCCATTGGCCTGGGCGCTGACGCTGGTGCCGCGTATATCGGCGGTTCGCAACACGGCGGCTGCGGCCGACGTAGGGGACACCGGCGATCGTCTGGAAGACATGATCGACGCGGTGGTCCTGCGCGTCGCCCGCCATGGCGAGGTTATCGATGCCTCGGCAAAGGCGCGTACGCTGTTGAAGCTGCCCCCGCAACTGCTTTGCGGAACCGGGCTTTTCGATCGCGTGCATCTCTCGGATCGCGTCTCCTATCTCAGTGCCTTGGCCGACATGCGAGACGGGGCGCTGTCGCGCAGGCTGGAGTTGCGCGTCAGGCTGCCGCAGGACGGCAATGGACAGAATGGCAATGGCGCGGCAGACAACTATCGGCCGTTTTCGCTCGAACTGATGCGCGCTCAGGAGCAGGGCGACGTTTTCACGCTTGTGCTGCGCGAGAACGACGAGGTCGCCCGGTTGCGCGAAGACCTCGGCGCCGCCAATGACGCGGCCGCCGCCGCCGAAGTGGCGAAAGGGCGCTTCCTGGCGGTGGTGAGCCACGAACTGCGCACGCCGCTCAATGCCATCATCGGATTCTCCGACATGCTGCTGCACGAGATGTTCGGCGCCTTCAAGGATCCACGGCAGAAGGAATATGTCGGTCTGGTGCGCGATTCCGGCCAGCATCTGCTTGCCGTCGTAACCTCCATTCTCGACGTGTCGCGGATCGAATCGGGCGTCTATGCGACCGAACCGGAGCCATTCCGCTTCATGGAAGCCGTCGACATGTGTCAGCAGATGATGCGGCTCCAGGCGCAGGCCAAGAACATCGATCTCAAGGCGCAGATCGCGCCGGACGCCGGCGAAATCAACGCCGACCGGCGCGCCGTGCAGCAGATCCTCATCAATCTCGTCTCGAATGCGATCAAGTTCACGCCCGATGGCGGCGATGTCGTCGTCGGTGCCAAGCGGATCGGTTCGCGCCTGCATTTCTGGGTGCGGGACACCGGCATCGGTATCGCCGAGGAAGATTTCGCCAATCTCGGCAAGCCGTTCATGCAAATCCAGAACGACTATACCCGTCGTTTCGAGGGGACCGGCCTTGGCCTGTCGCTGGTCAAGGGACTGGTGGCGCTGCACGAAGGCACCATGTCGATCGAAAGCATGCCGGGCGAGGGCACCACGGTCACCATCAGCCTGCCGGTGAACGGGCCGAAAGGGCGGCCGGCGGACAAGGCCGGGGTGCTGACGATGCCGCTGGCCAGGGCGAAAGGGGACGGAAATGGCGCGCTCCGCAAAACAGCCTAAGGCGGCCAAGCGCCGCAGCAACGCCTTCCAGGACGGAGCCGTCGCCATCGGCGGCATGATTTCGCGCAATCCCGTCCTGGCGGGAGGGTCGACGGCATTCCTGGTGACGCTGTTCTACGTTTCGGCGAATGCGCTGTGGTACCAGCCTTTTCCGCATGCCGGCGCCTTCTTCGCGACCCGCAGCATGCAGGGCGTTCCGCACGCGGCCGCTGATGAGCCGGAGACCACCTTCAACATCGTGCGGCCAAGTACCGCGCCGGCGCCGGTCAAGGGCGATCCGGTGGTGGAGCAGGTGCAGGGCATATTGAAGGATCTCGATTTCTACGCCGGCACGGTCGACGGCATTTCCGGACCCAACACGCGCAAGGCGATCCAGGCCTATCAGCAGAAGGTTGGGCTCAACACGTCCGGCGAGATCGACGCGCTGCTGCTCGATCAGCTGGGCGCGACCCCGAAAACCGCCGCCGTGCCGAAACCGCAACCGCGTCCCGAAGTGTCGCAGGCGGTTCCAGTGTCGCTGCAGACCGATACGGCTTCCCAAGCGCCGGATCCTCGCATTGTCAAGATACAGGCCGGGCTCAAGGCCTTCGGCAATGACGACATGCAGCTCGACGGCGTCGTCGGCGCCCGTACCAAGGCGGCCATCAAGGAATTCCAGTCGCTGTTCGGCCTGCCGCAGACCGGCGAGCCCGACGAACTGGTCTATGTCAAGATGCGCGAGATCGGCCTGACCAACTGACGGCGCAAACAACGGCTCGCCCAGCGGTGTAAATACCGATAGATAGCCCGCATGCTGTCCGGACTTTTCTCATGCGCGTGACCACGGATCTCTGGGTATCGGCCCTGTTGCGTCGGGTTTTCGGCGCGGGCGGGTTTGCCGCCGTGGTCAAGCGCGGCGCGACCGAAGCCGGCGCCGTGTTCGTCCTGACGCGGAGCCGGCTTGGTGAAATCGCTCTCTATGGGCCGGCGCCACAGACGAGCTACGATTCGGCCAAGCCCGACGACCGTTTCTTTAGCCTTCTCGCCACCGCCGCCGATGCTTCGGTGCTGGACGCCAGACTGGAACGCGAGAAGAAATTCGATCCCGACATCTGGGTGGTTGAGATCGAGGCCGGCGCTGTTCCTGTCGAGGAGCTTATTTCCGTGAAGATGTCCTGAGGCCAGGGAAGGCCGCTGCATCGTCACTGTTCGACGCCTCGCGGCTGGCGCTGTTGGTGGGGGCGGCGTCGCGAACCACATCGGACAGGGTCACGGCCTTCCATTCCCGCACCTTGTCCAGCGCCGCGTCGCGGTGCAGGAGCCGGTAGCGATCGAGGAAGGTTCGGATCGCCTGCGGATGTGGAAACTCGCGGGAGTAGACGGCAACCGTGATCAGGAATGCCCGGTCCTCGCTGAGGTCGAGCGAGCGCAGCGCCGCCAGCAGCGGCATGTAATTCTGGTTCGCCGTCAGCAACCTGGCCGTCGAGAAATCGATATCGAGCGCATCGGCGAGCGCGGTCTGGAAGAAGGCGGCGTTTCCGGTCAGCGCCGTCTCGCGCAATTTGGCATAGGTGTCGGCTCCGGTGAACGGATCGACCTGCGCCGCCTGCGCCTCCTCGCCGGTCCGCATCATGGAGCGCAGTCTGCGCCGCGCATTTTCGGCACCAACGCCCGGCGTCTGCTGCTTCGCCGCGCTGTCGGCGGCCGGCGCCTTCGAGGGAGCGGTTTGTGCCGGAGAGGCTTCCGCTTCCGGATCGCGCACCCGCACCAGCGTCGGCCTTTCCAGTGCCCTGATCAGATCGGCGATAGTCGGATTAAGGTTCTTGCGGCGCGCGATCGCGCGCGCATGCGGCAGCCCGTGCCGGCCGATCAGCGCAATGAGGTCGATGTCACTGACTGCGCGCGAGCGGATGAGCAAGGGGGCGGCGATGCCCACCGGCTCCTCGCACAGGCGCCGCACCAGCCCGGCCGGAGCATATTCGCATTCAGAGAGGGCCGCCGCCACGTAGCGGCGCGATTCGGCGGACACGTTGTCGAACAGCGGCAGCGTCAGATCTTCGAGCTGGCCAATTTCACGGCGGGATGGCCGGGTGAGCGAGCAGAACGCAGACACCGCTGCGCGGAACAGCCTTTCGGCCTTTCCTGATTCCGTCCCTGCCGCGATTTGCCTGAAGTCCGAAGATGACACGAGGGATACGCCCGATACTCTATACACGCTTGACCATGCTCGGAACCATGTCGGTTTCGCGATTGCCAAAAACAAAGATCAAGTTAGCTGGGATCCGTTAGCGCTCCGTTAACCCTCTGCCGGCCTTAATGATATTTGGAGGCGTTGCGTTGTGCTCCGGGGCAACCGAGAGGAATACGCGAACCATGGGCATGGTACTGTCTTTCGTGCCGAGAACGGCACCGACCAATCGAGCAAAGCAAACCACCGAAATACCGGCGGCGGTGATCATCTTTCCCGGTATCCGCTATGAGCGGTCCGCCGCGGGGGAAGCGCGGCCTGCCGGCCCTGACAAGCCGGGATCGCCACGCACGCCAGTGCCGCACCACTGAACGTTCTTGAGGCCGAGGCGGGAATCATCCCTGCGGCACCGCCCTTGATTGTTGTGATGCTGACTGTCCGGGCCGCCGTCTAAAAGTCCTGCAGCTCGCACGAACTCTGCTCCAGAAAGCGCGACACGATCGACTTCCAGCTGTCGTCCGGCACGAAGCTGCGGATGACGAATATGCCCTCGTCGATCGGCGCTTCGACGAAGATCGCTCCCTGAAGCTCCTCGGGAAGGTCCCTGCGTATGTCGATCATCTGCGCCGGCGTCAGCACCACGGCATCCAGCTTGCTCCCGGTCGCCGTGTGGTCGTTGAATGAATAGATGTTGTGGCCGTTGCGGTCATAGACCGACACCGACCAGAAGGGCACATTGCCCGGCGCCCTGATCCTCACCATTCCCTCATCGAGGTCGAACCGGCAAGCCGTCGCATAAAACAGCGGGTCGACCGATTTCACCACCGGCGCGCCGCCCGCCTCGGCATCGAGCCGGGTCATCCGGTAGAGATCCGACGCCATCGACAGCCGTGACCAGGCATCGCGTTCCGAGAATTCAGGCACCAGAAGCAGCACGACGATATGCACGATGCCGGCGCCGACGAGGCCGAGCAGGACGGCATGTAGAAGTCTGCGCGTCGCGGCATAGACACTACGCATCGCAGCTGACCTTGGTGATCTTGGGCAGCGACACATCCGACAGGCCGGTGCTGCTGGCGATCGGCGTGTCGTAGAATGTCAAAACGAAATACATCCTGCCGGAACCGTCGGTCAGCAGCCAATTGCCGGGCATCGGGTGATGGCCGACGGAAATGAGCACCGAATTGTCGGATTGGCGCAGCACGCCATAGGATTGAAGCGCGGCAACCCGCGATTTGCCGGTCTCGACCACGCCGAGCGATTGGTCGGCGGCATAGAGGGTCCAGAATCGGGCGGTCGGAAATCCGCCTTCGATCGTGTAGGTACATTCGCGCCTGAGTTCTCCGCCAGCTGCGTCGTCCTCGGCGACAAAGGACAGCCCTTCGGCGCGGCCGAGCGCGAGCACGCCCTCGCGCGCCACGCGGGCCTTGGAATAGGGGTCGGCTGCGGGTGTGCCGATATCGGGAAAGGCGGTCCACTGGCCGATCCTGATCGCCCCGACGCCGTCCTGCATTTTCAGCGCATACCAGACGCTGGCGCCGCCGCCGCCGATGGCTATGGCAAGCGAAAGCAGCGTCAGGAAGGCGTTCTTGAGCATGAAAGGCCGGGCGCATGAAGAATTGCCGCTCGGGGATATCGCGGCGCGGGGTCGTGTGGCAAGCCGCAGGACGCGGATTCGCAAGGTGTGGCTTTTCCATCTTCCCGAAGGCAGAAGGGAAGAGGCGCCGCGATCACAGCGCCGACAGCGTTTCGGGCGGAGCCGATGCACCGAGCCTGCGCGCCGTTTCGAACAGGTGGGTCATGTCCCTGAGCGTCTGTGTCGTCCGGCTGGACAGCACCGGCGGCCGTTCGGCGGCGGCATCGGCCGCTGCCTGTTCCTCGCTCTTCTTCTGCGCTTCCGCGGCCTTGGCCGCGATCTCCTCGTCGACGAAGGGCTTGTCGATGCCGGGGATAGGCTTGAGGTCGATGTTCTGATGCGCATAGACCATGAGCCGCTGCCACACCATCGCCGGCAGCGAGCCGCCTGTCATGTTCTTGGTCGGCGTGAAATCGTCGTTGCCCAGCCAGACGGCCGCCGTGTAGTTGCCGGTGAAGCCGACGAACCAGGCATCGCGGTAGGATTGCGTCGTGCCGGTCTTGCCGGCGACGACGATGTTGGGTATCTGCGCGCGCCTGGCGGTACCCATCGCCGGTACCGCGACAAGCATGGTGTTCATCGATTTCAGCGCCTGCTCGGACAGCACGCGATGCGGCGGCGGCGCATCCTTGGCGAAATCGTAGACCACCTCGCCGGTGCGGGTGACGAGCTGCGTGATCCCATGCCTGGAGCCGACAAAGCCGTTCTGCGCGAACACGCTGTAGCCCGTCGCCTGGTCCATCACTGTCATGCCCGAGGTGCCGAGCACCATGGTCTTGTGCGCTTCGAGCGGCGATTCCACGCCGAACGATTCCGCCATCGCCTTGATCGGCCCGATACCGAGATAATCCTTGGCAAGCCGCACGGGCACGGTATTGATCGACTTGGCCATGGCCACGATGAGCGGAACCTTGCCCGCCGACTCGCCGCCGTAATTGTGCGGCGACCAGCTGCCCCAGCTGATCGGCCCGCCTGATACGATCGAATTCGGCGTAAAGCCGTGCTCCATAGCCGTTGCATAGACATAGGGCTTGAAGGAGGAACCGGTCTGGCGCAGCGCCTTGGTGGCGCGGTTGAACTGGCTGGCGCCATAGTCGCGGCCGCCGACGATCGCGCGCACCGCGCCGTTGGTCTCGATGACCACCACGGCCCCTTCGGTGACGTTGTACTCCTTGCCGAACTGGCGCAGGTGGAACTCCACCGACTCTTCTGCCGCCTTCTGGATGTTGGCGTCGAAGGTGGTGTGCGCCACCAGCGAGTGCTGCCCGGGCTTGGCGATCTTCTTAACCTCGTCGAAGGCCCAGTCGAGGAAATAGTCGGGGCTCTTCTGTTCGCCGCGGTCGACGACATCGGCCGGATGCAGCCTTGCCTGCAGCACCTGGCCCTCGGTCATGAAGCCGGAATCGACGAGATTGGACAGCACCACATTGGCGCGCGCGCGCGCCGCCGGCAGGTTGATGTGCGGCGCGTATTTGGTCGGCGCCTTGAACAGGCCTGCAAGCATCGCCGCCTCGGCGAGATTGAGGTCCTTGACGCTCTTGCCGAAATAGAAGTCCGCCGCCGCCTCGATGCCGAACGTGCCGCCGCCCATATAGGCGCGGTCGAGATAGAGCTGCAAGATTTCCTTCTTCGACAGATTGGCTTCGAGCCACAGCGACAGGAAGGCTTCCTTGATCTTGCGCTCGAAGGTGCGCTCATTGGTCAGGAACAGGTTCTTGGCCAGCTGCTGCGTGATGCTGGAGCCGCCCTGGACGACGGAGTTTGCCCGCACATTTTCGAAGATTGCGCGCGACAGGCCGAGAACGTCGATGCCGTAATGGTCGAAGAAACGCCGGTCCTCGGTGGCAAGCACCGCCTTGATGACATGATCGGGCATTTCGTCGACCGGCACGGAATCGCGCTGGATGATGCCGCGTTGGCCGATCTCGTTGCCATAACGGTCGAGGAAGGTAACGGCGAAGTCGCCCTGGGCGCGCCAGTCGCCGGCCGTGTCCTGGAAGGCGGGAATAGCCAGCGCCAGCATGACGACGATGCCGCCGGCGCCAAGCGTGAAACCTTCGCTCAACAACTCGACGATGCCACGGCGCCAGCCGTTGACGCGGAAACGCCGGGAGAAAATCGTCGCGCCCTCCCAGAACTGGCGCGCCTTGAACCCGATCTCGTAGAGAGAAGAATCGATCCATGCGTCGAGCGCCAGCAGCCGGGCGGCGATCGCACCTCTTCTCTTGCGTGGTTCAGGACTGACCATTCAAAAACCCGGACGGCTATGGCGCGGCCTGAAAACCAAGCGGGCAGTTTCAGGGCGACGCCGCCCTGACTATTCATCCATTTGCGGACGCCCACAAGGGTGGCGAGGACACACCTGCAGGGTTTGTTGATGGGGGCGGTACAAACCGCCATTCACCCGCCTGACGCTGATCAGGCGGGTGAAGATGGGGTTGCCGTTCCGGGCTCAGGCCGCCTCGCGCTTCAGCGCCTGCGCCATGCAGTGGATGCCGCCGCCGGTCTTGGAGATCTCGCTCATGTCGACGGCCGCCACCTCGAAGCCGCGCGCCTTGAGTTGACCGATCAGCGACTGGCTGGATGTCGGCGCGATCACCCTGTCCTTGCCAAGCGACATGAAGTTGCAACCGAGCGCCATCGTGTCCTGGAACGGCACGTCGATGATCTCGTGCCCTTTGCCCTTCAGCCAGTCGACGATCCCCGGCTCGGTGCAGGCGAGGCAGACGGCGGTGAGTTTTTCGGCGATCGGCACCACCATCAGGTCGATATGGACATAGTACTCGTCGATGAAGGCGATGCGTGTTTCCCAACCTTCTTTTTCGAACCAGGCCTGCACCTGCCGGGCGCCTTCTTCCTGCGTGCGGGCGCCGCCGCAGCCGATCAGCACAACGCCGTCCTCGATGACGTTGAAATCGCCGCCCTCGAAGGTGCCTGCGGTGACCATGTCGTAGATCGGGATACCGAGTTTTTCATAGGTGCGGATGGCGGCGTAATTCTCGCCGCGCCGCCACCAATTGGCCATGGCGGTGATGATGGCGCCGTAGGGCGTCATTACGCTGGAATCGCGGGAGTAGACCTGCATCGGCAGCTCCGGCGTCGGCTCGTGCCAGTGGATGTTGACGCCGAAATGCTCGTAGGCCGCGACCAGATCCTTGTGTTGTGCCTGCGCGATCTGGATGTTGCAGGGCGCCTCGCGCAGGTGCTTGCGCGACAGGGAGCTGGTCGAGAGATGGCGCAGGAAATTGGGCGAGCCGAGCAGCACATCGGTCAAGACGTCGGTCTCGTTGGCGAAACCCCATGATGTCAGCGGCTTGGTGCCGCCGGCTGGGTTGCGGCGCTGCAGCGAAAACGGCTCGGCGATGATGCGGTCATGAACGGTCATGCGGTTCTCCTCGTATGGGCGTTTGCGGTCATTGCTTGCTTGGTATCCACCAGTCGCGGCCGCGCGGCGTGGTGACATATTCCGGCCAGCGGAAGTTGATGGGCGGATCGTAGTCGCAGAGCGGGGCGATCCAGGTCGAACCGCCAATGCCGCCGCCGGTTCGGGTGACGAACTCGTCCATCGCCATGTCGCGCGCGGCCTTGTCTTCCAGCAGGCGAAGGGCGGATAGCGCGACGGTCTTCGCCGCGCAGATGACCATCGGGTCGATGGTCGCCGGGATGCCACCCAGCGCGTTCATCGCCCAAGCTGGAAAAACATGACCGTTTGCCGAACGCAGGGCAGGGCGGGCGACATAGAAACGCGCCGTCGGCGCGTGCCAGCTCATGTCGGTGTAGTCGTCCGAGGTCGAGTTCACCTGCGACGGCGGCAGGTCGCGGCGCAGGATCGCCTCTGCCTCCTGTGGTGCAATCAGCCGCTCCAGCTCGTCGATGAAGGGGTTTTCGCTCGCCACCCCACCGGCATTGACCTGGATCTCGCGGGCGATCTTCTTCGCCGCCTCGTCCCAGCGGGGCGGGCCGACGCTCGCCAACGCCTCATAGGCGATCCCGGCCATGGCATGATTGGCCAGCCCCGGCCGCGACTTCGAAACCCAGTGCCGTTCGTAGCGGCAGCCGCTGATCGCGGCGGCGGCCGAGGCGTTTCGGTCGAGCACGGCGGTGACCTGCTCGGCCATGGCGATGGTCGGAACACGGATCATGTACTGGATCTCGGCAAGGCCTGCCGGCAGATTGTCGGCGGTGGCCTGGCCCGCCGTCAGGATCGCCTCGCTGATCGACCAGCCGCCCTGGTGCGGCAGCATGGAATCGCGCAGCGCCTTGGAGGCTATGTACATCGTCATCAGCGCGTCGTTGGCGCCGGGCGCGCGAACCGCCGAATGTGCCTGCGGGATCGGGGCGCCGTCGCCGGCGGCGCGTGCCCAATTCTCGGGCTCATCGCAGATGAAGCGATAGATCATCGCGTAGGCAGCGCCGCAATGGGTGTCCCAGCGCGCAGTGTTGCAGAGCGGCAGCATGTAGAAGGGATGGAAGGAGATCATGCCGGCTAGGCCGTCATAATAGCCTTTGGCTGCATGGATCGGTTTCGAGCCGCGCACCTTCTCCGCCGGCTCGCCGGTGAAGCGCAGCGTGCCTGCAATGCCGTGGCGCTGCATGGCGGCCTTGGTGGCGAGCAGACCGCCCAGGCTGGCCATGCCCAGGCCCGAGTGTGGATCGGTATGGCCGCCGGCTTCGGAACCGAGCCCGAGGCGTGGCCGCATCACCGTGGCAGCGTCCTGGCAGTTGCCGGGCACGGCGTCATATTCGGCATACATGCCGATGGTCGGACCGTCCCCATTGGTCCAGTGGGCGCAGAAGGCCGTCGGCATGCCCGCGGAGCCTTCCTCGACCGCAAACCCCTCGCGCTTCAGCCGATCGACATACCAGTCTGCCGACTGGTACTCGCGCCAGGCAGTCTCGCCGAAGTCGAAGATGGTGCGCGTCCAGGCCGACAGCAGCGGCTGGATGCCGTCGAGGCAGGCAAGAGCGGTTTCTTGCGCCGATGTCGTCACCGGTTTTTCCATGCGCCAAAGAAAGCAGTGAAGCGGCTCGCCAAAAAGTGATATGTTTTCCCGGTTCGTGCAAATTCGGTTCACCTCTTGAGAATTCCATCGACGCAGGCGCTGCGCGCCCTCGACAGTTTCGCCCGTCATGGCAGCGTCTGGCGCGCCGCCGACGAATTGCACCTCACCCGCAGTGCGGTCAGCCATCAATTGCGCTTGCTCGAACGCGACCTCGGCTTCGATCTGCTGGAGCGCATCGGCAAGGGCGTGGCGCTGACGCCGCGCGGCCAGCGCTATGCCGCGGACGTGCGCAAGGCGCTGACCGTGCTCGGCGACGCGGTGGCGCAAAACGCCGGCACCGGGGTCGGCGGCTCCTTCGCAGTCTCATGCACACCAGGCTTCGCCTCGCTGTTCTTGTGCACCCATATCGGCGAGTTCCGGCAGATGTATCCGGACGTGGCGCTGAGCATACTGACGCCCCGGCGGCTCGACGACGTCAGCAATCCGGACGCCGACGCCTTCATTGCCTTTGGCGTCGGCAACTGGCCGAACCGCGTGGTGGAACTGCTGTGCGAAATCTCGTTCACGCCGCTCTGCAGCCCGACGCTACTCAACAAAGTGGGCGGCTTTTCCAAGCCCGCCGACGTCCTGCGCGCCAACCTGCTGCATCTTGGCGATACGGAGGACTGGGCGCGCTGGCTGGCGCTGGCCAAGGTCGAGAACCCCGACACCGAGGGCGGCATCTTCTTTTCCGACATGAACCTCGTTTTCTCGGCGGCGATTGCCGGCCAGGGCATCGCCATGGGGGACGAGCTGACCAGCCGCCGGGCGCTGAGTGAGGGCCGGCTGGTCAAGCCGTTCGAGACCTCGATCCCGTCGCCGCGTTCCTATTTCCTGGTTTCCGAGCACGCCAAGGCGGGTCACCCTGTGCTGGAGGCGTTTGGGGGATGGTTGAGGTCGAAGCTATCGGAGAACAGGTTGCGGACATATTGAGATCAACTGATCTCCCCCAGGAGAGGTGAATTTTCGCGGCTCCAGCGTCGCCGGCATTCGCCATAGATGAATCAAATTTGCCGATCAGGCGAAAACTATTCGGTTGCGGTGAGCCTTCGCGCTGCCTACGATTTCCCCAGCCACCAAGGAAGAGGCAGGATGCAGCAACCCGGCCGGGCCGCAGAGATCAAGGCGAACGGGATCGGCAAGAGCTTCGGCTCGTTCCGTGCGCTGGACAATCTGACGCTCAATATCGGCCGCGGCGAGTTTTTGACGCTGCTCGGCCCCTCCGGCTCCGGCAAGACCACCTTCCTGATGATCCTGGCCGGCTTCCTGCAGCCCAGCGAGGGCCGCCTGTTCAGCGACGGCGTCGATATTACCGACCGGCCGGCCGAGCAGCGCGCCGCCGGCATGGTGTTCCAGGGCTATGCGCTCTTCCCGCATATGAGCGTCGAGCAAAACATCGCCTTTCCCCTCAAGGTTCGCAAGAAATCTGCCGCCGAGATCAAGCGTAGCGTCGGCGAGATGATAGAGCGCGTCGGTCTGCTCGGCCACGAGAAGAAGCTGCCGGCGCAGCTTTCCGGCGGCCAGCAACAACGCGTGGCGCTGGCCCGCGCGCTGGTGTTCGAGCCGGGCGTGCTTTTGCTCGACGAGCCGTTCTCGGCGCTGGACAAGAGCCTGCGCGGCCAGATGCAGGCCGAGATGAAACGTCTGCACCAGGAGACCGGCACCACCTTCGTCTTCGTCACCCACGACCAGAGCGAGGCGCTGGCGCTGTCCTCGCGTGTCGCCATCTTCAACCATGGCAAATTGTTGCAGGTCGGAGCGCCTGACGAGGTCTATG
This sequence comes from Mesorhizobium sp. B2-2-4, assembly GCF_006442375.1. Taxonomy (NCBI): domain Bacteria; kingdom Pseudomonadati; phylum Pseudomonadota; class Alphaproteobacteria; order Hyphomicrobiales; family Phyllobacteriaceae; genus Mesorhizobium; species Mesorhizobium sp. B2-2-4. The sequence continues at coordinate 605,616 of NZ_VFWB01000002.1, forward strand.
ACCGGCCCGCCAACCGCTTCGTCGCCGAGTTCCTGGGCGAGATCAATATGCTGCCGCTGAAGGGCGTGCGCGTCGCCGACCATGGCGCGACCGCGCTCTGCGAAGACCGGGCAATCAAGCTGCGCGGCAACGCCGAAGCAGTGGATGGCAATGCCATCCTGGCGATCCGGCCAGAACATATGTCGATAGCGCGCGAGGCGGCGGCAGGCGAGAACGGCATAGCTGCCACCGCGATCGGATCGACCTATCTGGGCGCGGCGACCAAACTCGACCTTACGACACGCCAAGGTGCGAAGGTGACCGTCTCTGTGCCGAACGAGGTCGCGGCCGCGGCACTCAGCAAAGGCAATTCCGTCTGGCTGACCTGGCCGGCGGAAAAGGGTTTCCTCCTTCCGGACGGAGGGCAATGAGCACCGGCGCGGCCTGAATTCGCCGCACCGGATTCCGGATTCGATCAACGAAAACAAAGGGGAACTAACATGAACGATACCAAAAAACAGGCCATCGAAACGCTCTCCGAAAGGACAAGGCGCGGTGAGATCTCGCGCCGGCAATTCACGCAACTTGCAGGCCTCGTGCTTGCCGGCACGCCGCTGCTGCTGCGCTCGACCAAGTCCTTCGCCGCCGCGAAGGAACTGGTGCTGGTCAACTGGGGCGGCGACGCCATCACGGCTTACGACGCCGCCTATGGCCAGGCTTTCACCAAGGACACCGGCATCACCGTCAAGATGGATGGCTCCGGCCCGACCGAAGGGGCCATCGCGGCACAATTTAAAAGCGGTGCGCCGACCTGGGATCTTGTCGACGTCGACCCGTTCTCGGCCATCACGCTTGGCGCGCAAGGCATGCTCGAGCCGATCGACTACACAATAGTCGACAAGAAGAAGATGCGGCCGGGTTTCGGCTGGGATTACGCCGCCTCGACCTATTTCTTCTCCTATGTGATCGCCTACGATTCGCAGAAATACGGCAGCAATGCCCCGACCGGCATGGCCGATTTCTTCGACGTGAAGAAATTCCCCGGCAAGCGCTCCCTCTACAAATGGGGCGTGTCGAGTTGGGAGGCGGCTCTTCTCGCCGACGGCATCGCGCCGGCGTCGCTCTATCCGCTCGACCTCAAGCGCGCGCATGACAAGATCGCCGCGTTCAAGGAGAACGTCGTCGCCTATTGGGGCGGCGGCGCGGAAAGCCAGAGCGTGTTGCTCAACGGCGAAGCCTCGATGGCGATCGTCTGGTCGACGCGAGCCTCGCTGATCGAGCAGGATTCGGGCGGTCAGATCAAGTTCATCTGGGACCAGGGCCTGATTTCGCCCGGCGCACTGGCCGTGTTGAAGAACAACCCCGGCGGCAAGGACGCGGCGATGAAGTTCATCGCCAGCGCGCAGGACCCTGCAAAGCAGCTTGTCATGTTCGACAAGCTCGGTCAGGGCCCGGCCAACCCGGCTGCCGACGCTCTGGTTCCCGCCGACAAGAAGCGCATCAACCCGGTCGATCCCGAGAACATGAAGAAGCAGATCCCGCTCGACATGGACTGGTACGCCAAGAATTACGGGGCGGCGCTGGACGAATATACCAAGATCATCTCCGCCTGACCGGCGCTGGGCTGACATGAGAGGCGTTCTCTCGGATAGGATGGGCGCGGCGCTGCTGATGGCGCCGCTGCTCCTGTTCCTTGGCCTCGCCTATGCCTGGCCGTTCCTCGGCGTGGTGAAGTGGAGCTTCACGCTGCCGACGCCGGGGCTTGGCCAGTACGGCGCGCTGATAACCGACCCGCTGGTACAGTCGGTGTTCGTCCGCACGCTGCGCATCGCGGCGATCGTCACCGTTGTATCGGTTGCCGCTGCCTACGCCATCACCGTGGTCTGGGTGCGCGGCAGCCCGGCGCAGCGGGTGCTGGCCGAATTCTGCATCCTGGTGCCGTTCTGGATATCGGTGCTGACGCGCGCCTTCGGCTGGGTGGCGCTTCTCTCCAACCGCGGCCTGATCAACACCTGGCTGCAGTCGATCGGCTTCATTGGCGAACCGCTGACGCTGGTGCGCAACGAATTCGGCGTCATCGTCGGCATGACGCACTTCCTCATTCCTTTCGCCGTCTTTCCGCTGGCGTCTTCCATGCGCAGCCTCGACGAGCGTGTGCTGCTCGCCGCGCGCGGGCTGGGTTCCAGCCGCATGCGCACCTTCTGGACGGTGTTCGTGCCGATGACGCGCTCCGGCATCATCGGCTCCGCGCTGATCGTCTTCGTCTTCTCGCTCGGCTTCTTCGTCACGCCGGCGATCCTTGGCGGTGGCCGCAGCGTCATGATCGCCGAACTGATCTATCTCCGCATCTTCCAGAGCCCGGACTGGGGGCTGGGTGCTGCCATCAGCGTGGTGCTGGTGTTGTTCGTCGGCATCCTGATGGCGCTGCTCTTCCGCTACGTCAGACCGAAGCAATTGGTGTAGCCTATGCCGACCTATCGCCCCGGTCCCGTCTCGCTGGCCCTCGCCGTCCTGGTGGCGCTGTTCCTGCTCCTGCCGCTGCTGGCCGTGATCCCGGTCTCGCTGACGCCCAGCCGCATGCTGGCGATGCCGACGGGCGAGTTGTCGCTGCGCCACTACCGCTCGCTGGTCGAGGATCCGCGCTGGCTCCAGTCCATCCTGCTCTCGATCAGGATCGGCATCGTCAGCAGTGTCATCTCGACGGTGCTGGCACTGTGCTTCAGCCTTGGCGTGTGGATGTTCCAGCCGCGCTTCACCGCGGCTCTGGTCGGCTTCGTGCTGTTGCCGATGGTGGTGCCGCCGGTGGTCTCGGCGGTGACGCTCTATTTCCTGCTCACCTCGATCTCCGGCGTCAGTTCCTTTTTCGGCTACGACACCTGGCTGGGTGTGGCCATGGCGCATTCGGTGATGACGGTGCCCTTCGCCACGGTGCTGATCCTGGTCTCCCTCAGCCAGCTTGACCGCCGTATCGACCTCGCAGCGCGTGGCCTTGGCGCCAGCGTCTGGGAGCGCGCCACGCGCATCATCATGCCCAACATCAAATTCGGCATCGTCACCGCGGCACTGCTGTCCTTCGTGCTCTCCTGGGAGGAAATCGGCGTCACGCTGTTCATCACCTCGGTCAACGCCATCACGCTGCCCAGGTTGATGTGGATGGGTCTGCGCGACAATATCGACCCGGCGATCGCGGCACTTTCAGTGATCCTGATCGTCATCACCGTGCTGGTGCTTGCAGTGCGCAGCGTTGTGGTGCGGCTGCGTGGAGGACAATGACCGGGGGCCTGTCTGCCTCAGGGGATTGTCACAGGGGTAAAACTGCTAGCAGAAGCGCACCGAGACCCGGCCGAACCTGCCCAAATCGCCGATGACTTCGTCGCCCGCCTCGACGCTGATCGGCGTCACGCAAGTGCCGGTGATCACGATCTGCCCCGGCTGGAGCGCTATGCCCAGGCCCGACAATTCGTTGACGATCCAGGTCAGCGCAATACGAGGATCGCCCAACACGGCTGCTCCTGATCCGTTATGCTGCGATTTTCCGGGGACAAAAGCGGCCACCGGGTGCTTCGCGAGATCTACGTCGCGCCAATCGTCTTCCACCGCCTCGCCGATGACGAACAGATTGGCACAAGCATTGTCGGCGATGAGCTGCGGCGCGCTGACAGCGCAGAAATCGTCATAGCGGGAGTCCGGTATTTCGATCGCCGGATGCAAACTCGCCACGGCGTCCATTACATCACCGATTTCATAAGGCCCCGGGCGAGGCGGCAACTGACGGCCGAACCGGAACGCGAATTCGATCTCGGCGACACGCATCTTGCTTGTCGCCAGGGAAACGGAGCCTCCAACCTCGACCGCCTTCTCGGCGAGGAGGCGCCCGGCCATCGGGCGGTCGACGTTGATATGCCGCTGGCCGGCCAGGCTGGTTGCCGCGATCTTCCAGCCGAAGAGCGGAGCCACTGAGCGATCCATGACGTGCGACTGGATGGCGTAGCCTTCGGCCCGCGTCTTCGGCCGCAATTCCTCGGGTATGGCGTCGAGGCGGGTGCCCTTGTCCCAATGGCCTACCAGGAGGCGCGACGCGGCCCTGGCCTTTTCTGGATCGAGCATGATCAGCTCCTGAAATTAGGAAATGCGGCGCTGCCGGGCGTTGCTGATGCTTGCGGTTCGCAAAGGGTACCCGCTATTCGCTGACGAGATTGTCGGGAAGTCGTATTTTCGAGATCATCGAGATTCATCATCGTGACAACGAATCGGCAATCGTGTTCGTTCGGTAAATGGCTATATATGGCAAAGCGTCTGGAGTGCGGAAGAGCTTCTGGCGAGCAGGGTCGATAGCGCACCGGGTGAGGGAGAAACGATGACGGCGCCCGGCGATTTGCAACAGGCACTGTTTCTGAGGCTAAAAAGCGATCCGTCCCTGTCGGCTCTGCTGGGCGGCGCCGGACTGCGCGAACAACCAACCGACAACGTCGCCTTTCCCTATGTGACATGCGGCCAGACCTGCGCCTTTGACTGGGACACCGGGGCCGAGAACCGCGACGATCAACTTATTACGCTGCATGTCTGGTCGAAGGCCCATGGCGAAGCCGAAACGCGGGCCATCATGGATGCCATCGAGGCGCGCCTTGCCGACGCGGTGCTGGAGGTCGGCGCTCGCGGCCAGACACGCCTGTCGCTCGAATTCAGCGAGGCGCGGTATGACGAGGAACTGCTTGTCCATCACGGCCTGCTGCGTTTTCGGGCGCTGACCCAGGAAAACGCCTGACGCGCGCTTTCAATATGAACGAAACGGAGTCTAGACTGGAACTTCATGGGTTTCATCGGGTTGGGCGGTGAAATCTCAATTTGTTTGTCTCGCATTGCAGGGGTGGCGAGCATGGTTTCAGCGGCGATCACCGTTCATTTCACGTTCAGCGCCGATGCGTTACAACGCTGGCCATGAGAACGCTTCGCTCCCATTTCCGAACCGCGACCCTGGCGCTCTGCGCGGGGCTGCTTGCGGTGCCGGCAAGCGTTGCGCCGGCAGCCGCGCAGGATGAATCGATTGTCGTGGCGGCGGCCGACTGCTACGCGATCGGCCAGCAGGTGGCCGAGCAGAATGGCGGGACGCTTGCCAAGGCCTCGCAGTCGACGCGAGGCGGGCAGCCGGTCTGCGTCATCGTCGTGCTCGTTCCGGGCAAGAACGGGCAGCGTCCGCGCCGCTCCGAGATCGTCGTCCCGCAGAACTGACCCCCCGTCGTTTCCCAGGCCGGCGGAATCGGCCTATAGCTGAAGCAATCGGTCAACAGGCAGTGGTCTTCGCATGCGCGTACTGGTCGTCGAGGATGACAAGGATCTCAACCGGCAGATATCGGATGCGCTGGTCGACGCCGGCTATGTCGTCGACCGGGCATATGACGGCGAGGAGGGCCATTTTCTCGGTGACACCGAGCCCTACGACGCGGTCGTGCTCGACATCGGCCTGCCGCAGATGGACGGCATCAGCGTGGTCGAGCGCTGGCGGCGCGGCGGCCGCAAGATGCCGGTGCTGATCCTGACCGCCCGCGACCGCTGGAGCGACAAGGTCTCCGGCATCGACGCCGGCGCGGACGACTATGTCACCAAGCCGTTCCACATCGAGGAGGTCCTGGCGCGGGTCAGGGCGCTGATCCGCCGCGCCGCCGGCCACGCCTCATCCGAACTGACCTGCGGGCCGCTACGCCTCGACACCAAGGCCTCGAAGGCCGATGTCGCCGGCGTGCCGTTGAAGCTGACATCGCATGAGTTCCGCCTGCTTGCCTACCTGATGCATCACATGGGCGAGGTCGTCTCGCGGACCGAACTGGTAGAGCATCTCTACGACCAGGATTTCGACCGCGATTCCAACACGATCGAGGTGTTTGTCGGACGGCTCCGCAAGAAAATGGGCATCGACATGATCGAAACCGTGCGCGGCATGGGTTATCGCATGCGTGAGCCGGAGGCGTAAGGCGGAACCGCTCCCTACCAACCCAACCGTGAGCAAGCGGCTCTCGCTGCGCTTGTGGCCGCGCTCGCTGACGTTCCGCGTCATCGCCTTTTCCACGGTCTGGGCGATCCTGACCCTCATCGTCATTTTCACCCTCATTACCACGCTGTACCGCCAGGCCAGCGAGCGCGGTTTCGACAGCCTACTTTCTGCGCATCTGTTCAACCTGATCGGCTCCATCGGCATTTCCGATACCGGCGCGCTCACCGGCGCTCCGGATCTCGGCGACCTCCGCTTCTCGGAACCGAATTCGGGCTGGTACTGGTCCGTCGAACCCGCTTCGGAAGGCGTGCACGGCAATCTCCACTCATCGTCGATGACCAGGACGATCCCGTCGCCCGATGTGGCGGACGTTCCCTTCAACGCCAATTTCCAGCGCAGCTACGCGGCGCAAGGCATCGATGGCGAGGAGTTGGTCGTGTTCGAGAGCGAATTCGTTCTCGATGCCAAGAACCGCGCCGCCCGCTTTCGCGTCATGGGCAACAAGACCGAACTGGAACAGGAGATCGCCACCTTCCAGCGCCGCCTCCTGACCTACCTTTCCCTGTTCGGCGTCGGCATGATCGCCATCAACGCCATCGCCATCCTGCTCGGCCTGCAACCGCTGCGAAGGGTCAGGGACGCGCTCGCCATGGTGCGCGAAGGCGCCGCGCAAAGACTTGACGGCCAGTTTCCAGCCGAGATTGAACCGCTTGCCAACGAAACCAATGCCTTGATCGAGAACAACCGGCGTATCGTCGAGCGCTCGCGGACTCAGGTCGGCAATCTCGCCCATTCCCTGAAGACGCCGCTGGCGGTGCTGCTCAACGAGGGGCGGGCGCTTGGTGGCGCCAAGGGGCAACTGATCGCCGAACAGGCCGCTTCCATGCAGAAGCAGGTCGATCACTATCTCCAGCGCGCCCGCGTCGCGGCGCAGCGCGACAGCGTCGTCTACCGCACGCCGATAGCGCCGTTGGTGCAGCGCATGGTCAGGGTCTTGCAGAAGCTCAATCCGCAGACCAACCTGTCGTTGTCGCTGCCGCCGATCGAGATCGTCTTTGCCGGCGAGCGCGAGGACCTCGAGGAGTTGCTCGGCAATCTGCTCGAAAACGCGATGAAATGGGCGAAGAGCGCGGTTTCGGTTTCCGTCGTTCCCGTGGGCGACAAGGACGACAACATGTTCGAGATCGCCATCGAAGACGACGGACCGGGCATACCCGAGGAAAAAGCGCGCGAAGCGTTGAAACGCGGACGACGCCTGGACGAGACCAAGCCGGGCACGGGTCTCGGCTTGGCCATTGTCGCCGACCTCGTCAACGAGTATGGAGGCATACTGCTGCTCGAACGGTCCGGCATGGGCGGATTGAAGGCGGTAGTGCGATTGCGGAGCCTTCAGTGATGCCTTTCCCCGGCCGATCGACATTGACGGACTGGGCATGTTATGGCGGCGCACCGATTGGCTCCGTAGCCGGCCCAACGGCCAAATTTCCGACAAATATCAACATTATAGGCTCGCCGACTTCTCCGATGACGCGGCCCCCGGCTCATCCATGACAGGCTCCAGCTCAAGAAAACCGGTTGTTGGCATGAAGATTCGCGTCGCGCTTGTTTCCGCATTGATGGCCGTTTCCGGCTGCACCACCTTGGGCGGCAAGGCTCCCACCATCGCTGCGACGCCGGCCTCCACGCCACCCAGCAGCGGCAAAGTCGCCACGACGATCATTTCGGCGATGGGCGGCGGCCTCATCGGCGGGTCGGTCGGCAGCGGCCTTAGCGAAGCCGAGAAGCGCAGCGCGCTGGAGGCTGAATACAAGGCGCTCGAATACACCACGAGCGGCCAGAAGGTGACGTGGAAGGGCACCCAGGCGTCCCGCTATGGCGAAGTGGTTCCGGCTCAGCCCTACCGCGTCGGCTCACAGGACTGCCGCCAGTACACGCAGACCGTCTTTACCGGCGGGGCAGGCGTCACGGCGCGTGGAACGGCTTGCCGCAACGCCGATGGCAGTTGGACGCCGCTCACCTGACAGGCTAGCCGGTCCATTTCGGACACGGCCGGTTGATGTCGATGAAGGATATGCGGCGCGCCCGCCGTCAAAGCGTCGCAGTATGCTTGTGTTGGCAGGGCAAGGCTCTGCCGTTATTGGAAGAACCATGCTGTTCTGGGTCATAGCCGCAATCCTAACGCTGGGCGCCAGCCTGGCGGTGCTGCTGCCGCTGGCCGGTGGCGCCAGAAGCGCGTCTTCGAGCGGCGAGCACGATCTGGAAGTTTATCGCGACCAACTGTCCGAACTCGACCGCGACGCCGCCCGTGGCCTGATCAAGCCTGCCGAAGCCGATGAGGCGCGCGCCGAGATCGCCCGGCGCATCCTTCGCCTCGACAATGCGGACCAGACCGGCAGCGCATCCGTCGGACGTACATCCTTCGCGACGCGGCTTGTCGCCACCGCGGCCGTGCTGGCGGTGCCGCTGGTCAGTTGGGGCCTCTACATCAACATAGGCTCGCCCGATCTGCCCTCGCAGCCGCTCAGCGAGCGCCTGGCCAAGAATCCGGCCGACAGCTCGGTCGACGAACTTGTGGCTCGCGCCGAAGCCCATCTTGCCGCCAATCCGTCCGACGGCAGAGGATGGGACGTGCTGGCGCCGGTCTATCTGCGCATGCAGCGCTTTTCCGACGCGGTCGCCGCCTATCGCAACGCCATTCGCCTCGACGGCGACAGCGCTGTTCGCCGGGCCGGTCTCGGCGAGGCGATCGCCAGCGCGGCCGGCGGCATCGTTTCGGCGGATGCCCAGGAGGCCTTCGAGGCGGCCCTGAAACTTGACCCGGCCAACGCCAAGGCCGGCTTCTACCTGGCTATGGCCTTGGCGCAGGAGGGCCGCAGCAAGGAGGCGGCCGCGGCCTGGCAGGCGATGCTGGGCACGCTGCCGAAGGATTCGCCATGGCGCGGCGCGATCGAGCAGGCGCTGGCCAAGTCCGATAGTTCCGGCGCCGGCAATGCAGGCATCGCTTCGAGCGAGCCGGCAAACGGACCGACCGCGGGCGATATCGATGCCGCTTCATCGATGTCGCCGCAGGACAGGGAAGCCATGATCAACACCATGGTCGCCGGGCTCGACGAGAAGCTGCGGCAGAATCCGCGCGACCCGGAAGGATGGATGCGGCTCGTTCGTTCCTACATCGTGCTGGGCAAGGCCGACCAGGCGCGCGAGGCGCTGAGCCGAGCTATTGCCGTCTTTGGAGCCGACAGTGACGAAGCCAGGAAATTCACCGCTTTTGCCGCTTCGCTCGGCCTGACGGCGACGCAATAGGGCTGGACCGGACAATGACACGCAAACAGAAACGATTGTCGGTGATCGCGGGCGGCCTGGCCTTCCTCGGCGCCGCCACCGGCCTGACATTCTATGCGCTCGGCCAGAAGGCGTCCTATTTCTACATGCCCGCCGATCTGGCCACGGCGACGGTGCAGCCGGGCCAGCGCATCAGGCTTGGCGGCCTGGTGGAAAAAGGCACGATCCAGCGCGGGCAGGGGGCGACAGTGGCGTTCTCGGTGACCGACACCCATAAATCGGTCAAGGTCACCTATACAGGCATCCTGCCTGACCTATTTCGCGAGGAGCAGGGGGTCATCACCGAGGGCACGTTCGGCCCGGATGGCGTCTTTGTGGCCGACAGCGTTCTGGCCAAGCACGACGAGCGCTACATGCCCAAGGAAGTGGCCGATGGGCTGAAGGCCAAGGGCGTTTGGCAGGAGAGCAAGAGTGAATAGGCAGGCTCGATATAGCCGGGTTGGCGATCATGGTTGAGACCGGACATTTCGCGCTGGTCCTGGCCTTCGCGCTGGCGCTGGTGCAGACGGTGGTGCCGCTGTTTGGCGCCCGCACCAACAATCAGCGCCTGATGGCGGTCTGCGCTCCCGTCGCGATCACCGGCTTTGCCCTGACGGCGCTGTCCTTCGCCGCACTGGTCAGCGCCTATGCGAGCTCCGATTTCTCGGTCGCCAGCGTCTGGGAAAATTCCCATTCGCTGCAGCCGATGATCTATAAGATCACTGGAACCTGGGGCAATCACGAAGGCTCGATGCTGCTCTGGGTGTTGATCCTGACCTTCTTCGGTGCGCTGGTCGCCGCCTTCGGCTCCAACCTGCCGGCGACGCTACGCGCCAACGTGCTTGCCGTGCAGGGTGCGATCGGCGCGACATTCTTCCTGTTTATCCTGGCAACGTCCAATCCCTTCGCCAGGCTTTCGCCGGCGCCCATCGAAGGGCGCGATCTCAATCCCATTTTGCAGGATCTCGGCCTCGCAGTGCACCCGCCACTGCTCTATCTCGGCTATGTCGGCTTTTCGATCTGTTTCTCGTTCTCGGTAGCCGCGCTCATCGACGGACGCATCGATGCGTCCTGGGCGCGATGGGTACGGCCGTGGACCCTGGTGGCCTGGATGTTCCTGACCGGCGGCATCGCCATGGGCTCGTACTGGGCTTATTACGAGCTCGGCTGGGGCGGCTTCTGGTTCTGGGATCCGGTCGAGAACGCCTCCTTCATGCCGTGGCTGGCGGGCACCGCGCTGCTCCATTCGGCCATCGTCATGGAAAAGCGTTCGGCACTGAAGATCTGGACGCTGCTGCTCGCCATCCTGACCTTTTCACTGTCGTTGCTCGGCACCTTCCTGGTGCGTTCGGGCGTCCTGACCTCGGTGCATGCCTTCGCCACCGATCCGACGCGCGGCATCTTCATCCTGTGCATACTGACGTTGTTCATCGGTGGATCATTGACGCTGTTTGCACTGCGTGCCTCGAGGCTGACGGCCGGCGGCCTCTTTCATCCGGTTTCGCGCGAAGGCGCGCTGGTGCTGAATAATTTGTTCCTGACCACGGCCACCGCCACCGTACTCGTCGGTACGCTCTATCCGTTGGCCGTCGAGGCCCTTTCGGCCGACAAGATTTCGGTCGGCGCGCCGTTCTTCGACCTCACCTTCGGACCGCTCATGGTGCCGTTGCTGGCCATGGTTCCGTTCGGGCCGCTGCTGGCCTGGAAGCGCGGCGACGTCTTCGCCGTCGCGCAGCGCCTGATGGCAGCTTTCGCGGCGGCGCTTCTGGCAACGCTGGTCACCGCCCTGTTCATCAACGGCGCTTCGGTATTCGCAGCCCTTGGCGTGGGTCTTGCCGTCTGGCTGATCCTCGGCGCTCTCACCGACCTCGCTGTCAAGGCGGGGTTCGGCAATGTGGCTGCGAGGGTCATGGTCAGGCGCCTGCTCGGCCTGCCGCGCTCGGTCTTCGGCACAGCGCTTGCCCACCTCGGTCTTGGCCTGACCACGCTTGGCATCGTCGGCACGCTTTGCTTCGGCACCGAGAAGATCCTGTCGATGCATGCCGGGCAAACCGTCGAATTGTCCGGCCACACTCTGCGTTTCGTCGGGCTCCATCCGGCGCAGGGACCGAATTACAGCGAGAATCGCGGTCGCTTCCAACTGATCGGTGTCGGCGGCAGTCCGGTTGGCGAAATCAGCTCGGCCAAGCGCTTCTATCCGGTACGCCAGACGACGACGACGGAATCAGGCATCAGGACGATGGGCCTTTCGCAGCTTTACATTTCGCTCGGCGACGAGGGCAATGACGGATCGGTCGTGGTGCGCCTGTGGTGGAAACCGCTGGTGACGCTGATCTGGGGCGGCGGCCTGGTCATGATGGTTGGTGCGGCCATGTCGCTGATGGACAGGCGCCTGCGCGTCGGCGCACCCTCGCGCCGCCGCAAGCAGGCCGGCGCCATGAGCCCCGCGGGCCTGCCATGAAGGCGAAGTTGTCCATCGCGTCGCTCGTGATGGTGCTGGCGCTGTCCTTTGCCGGCACGGCGCTGGCGGTGAAGCCCGACGAGATGCTTGCCGATCCGACGCTGGAAGCGAGGGCGCGAGCGCTGTCGGAAGGGCTGCGCTGCATGGTCTGCCAGAACCAGTCGATCGACGAATCCGATGCCGACCTTGCCCGTGACCTGCGCGTTCTGGTGCGCCAGCGCCTGGTCGCTGGCGATACCGACAAGCAGGTGATGGACTATGTGGTTTCGCGCTACGGCGAGTTCGTGCTGCTGAAGCCGCGCTTCGACCTGCGCAACGCTCTGCTTTGGGGCACGCCGGTGATCCTGCTTTTGGCCGGTGGCCTGTTCGTCGTGCTCAGCGCGAGATCGCGCCGGACACTGGCGACAAAATCCCTCTCCGCCGACGAGCGGGCGGCACTGGAGGCGATCCTGCGCCGCGATTGAGGGCAGGCGGCGATCGTTCGCCAACATTACCAAAGTTTCATGCGTCGGAAATGGCGTCGTAATGTACGCCGCTCTAATTCTCTTCCTCAGGATGCCGACAAGGCGCGTCCCTTCGAAAAGAGGATACGAGACCCCATGAATATTGCCCCCAATTCATATTCCCGCACCCGCAAGCGTCTCCTGGCTGCCGTCGCTTCCGTCGCCGTTGCCGGCGCGATCGGCGTTGGCGCGTTGACCAGCGGAACCAGCCCCGTTCTGGCCGATGCCGTGCGCGTCGAGGCGCCGCAGGTCCCCAGCTTCGCCGATGTCGTCGAGCGCGTTTCGCCCGCCGTTGTCAGCGTCAAGGTCAAGGCCAAGGTCCAGCCCACCGCCGATGACGGCTCCGACGACCAGGACGGTTTCGACAATTTGCCCAACAATCCGCAGCTGCGCCGCTTTTTCAAGGAATTCCGCGGCTTTGGCGATCAGGGCGGCCAGAACGACGATGGCCACCGCCGGTTCGGGCATCGTGACCGCGGTAATGGCGAGCCGCGCCCGGTGGCTCAAGGGTCGGGCTTCTTCATCTCCGAGGATGGCTATCTCGTCACCAACAACCATGTCGTCGAAGAGGGCACCGCCTTCACCGTGGTGACCAATGATGGCAAGGAACTCGACGCCAAGCTGGTCGGTACCGACCCGCGCACCGACCTCGCGGTGCTCAAGGTCGAGGGTGGCGGCAAATTTACCTATGTCGACTTCGCCGACGACTCCAAGGTTCGGGTCGGCGATTGGGTCGTGGCCGTCGGCAACCCCTTCGGTCTCGGCGGCACCGTCACCGCCGGCATTGTCTCGGCGCGGGGCCGTGACATCGGCGCCGGTCCCTATGATGATTTCATCCAGATCGACGCCTCGGTCAACCGCGGCAATTCTGGCGGCCCGACCTTCAACCTCAGCGGTCAGGTGGTCGGCATCAACACCGCTATCTTCTCGCCTTCCGGCGGCAGCGTCGGCATCGCCTTCGACATTCCTGCCTCGACCGCCAAGCAGGTCGTCGAGGATCTGATGAAGAGCGGTGCCGTGCAGCGCGGCTGGCTCGGCGTCGAGATCCAGCCGGTCACATCAGACATCGCCGAATCGCTCGGCCTGAAGTCCAACAACGGCGCACTGGTATCCAGCGCACAGGACGACGGCCCCGGCAAGAAGAGCGGCATCACCGCCGGTGACGTGATCACCCAGGTCGACGGCAAGGATGTTGCTTCGCCGAAGGAGCTCGCCCGCCTGATTGGCGCCTATTCGCCGGGCAAGTCGGTTGACGTCACGGTCTGGCGCGACGGCAAGAGCCAGAGCGTCAAGGTGGAGCTCGGCAAGCTGCCTTCAAGCGACAAGCAGGCCTCGGCCGACGACAAGCCTGCGGCTCCGGCTAAGGCCGATACGCTCGCCGATCTCGGTCTGACCGTCACCAAATCCGAGAACGGCAAGGGTTTGGTGGTGACCGATGTCGATCCCGACAGCGATGCCGCCGACCGTGGCATCCAGCCGGGCGACATCATCACCGCGGTCAATTCGATGGAAGTCAACGGCACCGACGACGTCACCAAGGCCATGGACGAAGCGGTGAAATCCGGGCGCAAGGCCGTCCTGATGCAGATTACCCGCGACGACAACAACCGCTTCGTGGCGCTGCCCGTCGCCAAGGGCTGACAACGACTTTTCCAGTGCGGCGGTTTCAAACACCCCCGAGCCGCCGCACGGGAAGTATGGAGCCGAGCACGTTAGTCAGTCATCGTGCTCCCCTCCGGCGGCAGCGGGCTTCCCATCGCCCGCTGCCGCACTCACCCCGCGGGCCATGCGCTCAGGCTGAGCGAACAAGCGGAGCGCTTTGGTGGCAACGGCATGCCGGCAGCATGCTGGGACAGTAACACCAGAGAACCAAGACTTTATCGCGCGCGGCCTGGATCATCTTGATCGCGATGCGCTTTGGCGAAGGCTAAAATGCAGATGCCGGCTACTCAATCTTCCAGCGAAATCGCGTATAACGGTCCTATGAAGATTCTCGTCATAGAAGACGATCGCGAGGCTGCGGATTATCTGCAGAAAGCCTTTACCGAGGCCGGGCACACCGCGCATGTCGCGGGTGACGGCGAGACCGGCTTCGCGCTCGCCGATGCCGGCGACTACGACGTGATGGTCATCGACCGGATGATGCCGCGCCGCGACGGCCTTTCGGTCATCGCCGGCCTGCGCTCCAGGGGGAACGCCACGCCGGTACTGATCCTGTCGGCGCTGGGCGAGGTCGACGATCGGGTCACCGGCCTACGCGCCGGCGGCGACGATTATCTGACCAAGCCCTATGCCTTTTCCGAGCTGCTCGCCCGCGTCGAGGTGCTGAACCGCCGGGCCAGCGCCAAGGAAGCCGAAACCGTCTACCGCGTCGGCGATCTCGAACTTGACCGGCTTTCGCATTCGGTCAGGCGCGCCGGACGCGAGATCACGCTGCAGCCACGCGAGTTCCGCCTGCTTGAATATCTGATGCGCCATGCCGGTCAGGTGGTGACGCGCACCATGCTGCTCGAAAATGTCTGGGATTATCATTTCGATCCGCAGACCAACGTCATCGACGTCCATGTCTCGCGACTGCGCGGCAAGATCGAAAAAGGCTTCGACAAGCCCATCCTGCATACGATTCGCGGCGCCGGTTACATGCTTAGGGCCGGTTAGGCGGCATGGCCCTTTCCGTGCCTGCCATCATGAAGACGACGGCTGCGCGGCTCTCGGCGCTCTATCTCTTGCTCTTCGCGCTCTGCGCCGTACTGCTTGTCCTCTACATGACCTCGCTTTCGGCGCGCATGCTGACCGCGCAGACGCAGGAGACCATCAACGACGAAGTGCTCGGCCTTGCCCGCGCCTACCAGCGCGGCGGCCTGCCTGTCCTGGTGCGCGTGGTGGAGCAGCGCTCGCGCCAGCCCGGCGCCAATCTCTATTTGATCGCCGACGCCAACGGCCAGATCCTGACCGGCAATGTCCAGAGCCTGGAGCCGGGGGTCATCGAAACCGAAGGCTGGACGACCGAGCCGTTCTCCTACCGTCGTTTCGGCGAAGGCGAACTCGACCGGCAGCGCAGCACACCTTCCGATCAGACCACGCCCCAGGCCGGCGATACGGCGGTCCGATCCGAAGGTGAGAAGGGCCACAATGCGATCGCCCTGGTGCTGCGCCTGCCGAACCAGATGATCATGCTGGTCGGCCGCGATCTCGGCGAACCTGAGAGGTTCCGCGCCGTCATCCGCCGCTCCCTGATGCTGGCGCTCGGCATGATGGGGCTGGGCGGGCTGTTGATCTGGTTCTTCGTCGGCCGCGCCGCGCTGAAGCGCATCGATGGCGTTTCGGAAGCCAGCCGCCGCATCATGGGCGGTGATCTTTCGGGCCGGCTGCCGGTGACCGGCGCCGGTGACGAATTCGACCGGCTTTCCGAGAACCTCAACGCCATGCTGGCCAGGATCGCCATGCTCAACGAGGGGCTGAAACAGGTTTCCGACAACATCGCGCATGATCTGAAGACGCCGCTGACCCGGCTGCGCAACCGCGCCGAGGCGACGCTTTCGGGCAAGCACAAGACATCGGACTACCGCCAGGCGCTGGAAGGCACCATCGCCGAGTCCGACCAGCTCATAAAGACCTTCAACGCCATCCTGATGATCTCCCGGCTGGAGGCGGGTTATTCCTCCGAAAGCACCAGTCGCGTCGATCTGGCCGCAGCCGTGCGCGATGTCGTCGAACTCTACGAGCCGGTGGCGGAAGAGGCTGGCGTTTCGCTCGAAGCCGCGGTCAATGGCGCATTCCTTGTCGACGGCAACCGCGAGCTGATCGGCCAGGCGCTGTCTAACATCGTCGACAATGCGATCAAGTACTCGACCGATTCCACCTCCAAGCCGACTGTCCGCGTGACGCTCGAACGCACGCATGGCGAAATCAGACTTGTCGTCGCCGACAACGGCCAGGGCATTCCGGACGATGCCGATCGCGCCCGGGCGACGGAACGGTTCGTGCGGCTCGAGAAGAGCCGTTCCCAGCCAGGTTCCGGGCTTGGCCTCAGCCTCGCAAAGGCGGTCATGACATTCCACTATGGCCGGCTTGATCTGTTGCCTGGTAATCCCGGATTATCCGTGGTCATGAGTTTTCCCGCGCGGGAGGATCATTGATGACGGCGGCTGCAAAGCGGACGGCGAAGGACTGGCTGTTGAAGCCCGCGGCAAGGCTTGCTCCTCTGGACGACAGCCGGGCCCGGCAGGAGCTGGCCGAGATCGCCACCTTGGCACGCGAAGAAGGATTGACACGGCTGGCGAAATTCCTGGCTGGAACGGGTGAGGCGCAGGACTTCCTGGCCGCTGTCTTCGACCTGTCGCCGTTCCTGCGTGACATGGCGCGTCGCCGGCCGCAGATATTGGATGGGCTTTTCGACCAGCCGGTCGAGGCCCGGCTGAAGGCGATCATCGTGGCGATCGACCGGGCATCGTTCTCCGAGACGATCTCCGAATCCAGATTGATGATGGAACTGCGGCAATGGAAGGCCGATGCGCATTTCCTGATCGCGCTGGCCGATCTGGCCGCCGAGGCCGAGACCTCGCTTACGGTGCGGCGGTTGAGCGACCTTGCCGATGCGTGCACGCGCGCCGCCGTCGATTTTCTGCTGCGCGACGCGCATGGCCAGGGCAAGCTGAAGTTGCCGGATCCCGCCAATCCCTCGAACCGGTCGGGCTGGATCCTGCTCGGCATGGGCAAGCTTGGCGCGCATGAGCTCAATTTTTCCTCCGATATCGACCTCGTGGTCTTCTTCGACCCGGAAGCGTCGGCCGTCGTCGATCCGCTCGATGCGACGGAGCTGTTTTCGCGGCTGACGCGCCGTCTGGTGCGCATCCTGCAGGACCGCACCGAACATGGTTATGTCTTCCGCACCGACCTCAGGCTGCGTCCCGATCCCGGTTCGACCCCGCTGGCGATCCCGGTCGAGGCGGCGCTGCGCTACTACGAGGCGCGCGGCCAGAACTGGGAGCGCGCTGCCATGATCAAGGCGCGTCCTGTGGCCGGCGATCTGGACGCCGGCACCGCTTTCCTCAAGGAGCTCCAACCTTACATCTGGCGCAAATACATGGACTATGCCGCGATCGCCGACGTCCACTCGATCAAACGCCAGATCCACGCCCACAAGGGGCATGGCGAAATCGCGGTCAAGGGCCACAACGTCAAACTCGGGCGCGGCGGCATCCGCGAGATCGAGTTCTTCGTCCAGACGCAGCAGCTCATCGCCGGCGGCCGCTTCCCGGAACTGCGAGGCCGCGAGACCGTGCCGATGCTCGGCCAGCTGGCCGCGCGCGGCTGGATCACCGCCGAGGCACGCGACGCACTGGCCCGGCAATATTGGTTCCTGCGCCGGGTCGAGCATGCCATCCAGATGGTGGCCGACGAGCAGACGCACAACCTGCCGGAGGATGATGAAGGGCTGGAGCGAATCGCGCGCATGCTGGGCTTTGCCGATGCGGCTGCTTTTTCCCTAGGCTTCCGCGCCTCGCTGCAGCAGGTCGAACGTCACTACGCGGCGCTGTTCGAAACCGCGCCGGAGCTTTCGGCAGGCATCGGCAATCTGGTCTTCACCGGCGACGTCGACGACCCCGATACGCTGCAGACGTTGCACGGTCTCGGCTTCCAGCGAACGAGCGACATCTGCCGCGTGATCCGTGGCTGGCATTTCGGTCGCTACCGCGTCACCCAGTCGGCTGAGGCGCGCGAACGGCTGACGGAACTGACGCCGGCGCTGCTCAAGGCTTTCGGCCAGACGCGTCGGGCCGATGAGGCGTTGATCCGTTTCGACGAGTTCCTCGCCGGCCTGCCTGCAGGCATCCAGCTCTTCTCGCTGCTCCAGTCCAATCCGGCGCTGCTGAAGCTTATGGCGACGATCATGGGCGCCGCGCCACGACTGGCCGCGATCATCACGCGCCGGCCACATGTGTTCGATGGCCTGCTCGATCCCGCTCTTCTCACCGAATTGCCGGATCGTGGCTATCTATCGGCACGGCTTACCGCTTTCCTCGAAGGCGACCGCGCCTATGAGGACGTTCTCGATCGTTTGCGCATCTTTGCCTCCGAGCAGAAATTCCTGATCGGCGTGCGGCTGCTCGCCGGCTCGATCGATCCGGCCCGCGCAGGCCGCGCCTTTTCTGACCTGGCCGACCTCACCATTGAGGCCGCGTTGCGCGCGGTTATGGCCGAATTCGAGGCGCGCCATGGCACAATCGCCGGCGGCGTGGTTTCGCTGCTCGGCATGGGTAAGCTCGGCAGCCGTGAATTGACGGCGGGGTCGGATGTCGACCTCATCCTGCTCTACGATCACGATGCGGACGCCGAGGAATCCGACGGTGAAAAACCGCTGGCGCCCTCGCATTACTACACCAGGATGACGCAGCGCCTCATCTCGGCCGTTTCCGCGCCGACCGCGGAAGGCGTGCTCTATGAACTCGACCTGCGGCTGCGGCCGTCCGGCAACAAGGGGCCAGTGGCCACCCACGTCGACGCCTTCAAGAAATACCAGCGCCAGGAGGCCTGGACCTGGGAGCACATGGCGCTGTCGCGGGCGCGCGCCATTGCCGGAGATGCCAGGCTCTGTGCCGAGGTCGAAGCCGACGTTGCGGCGGTGCTCGGGCAATTGCGCGACGCAGCAAAGGTGAAAGCGGAAGCGTCCGACATGCGCGCCATGATCGAAAAGGAAAAGCCGCCGCGCGACCTCTGGGACATCAAACTCATTGCCGGCGGCCTGATCGATCTCGAATTCATCGCCCAGGTGGCCGTCGTCACGGGCAATGTCGAGTCCGGCCGCAGGGTCACGGCAACCGCGGAGGTATTGTCGCGCCTTGCGCCACAATTCGCAGCCGCCGATGTCAGGGAGGAGCTTGGCGAGGCCTACCGCCTCTATCTGGCGCTGACCCAGATGATCAGGCTTTGCCTCACCGGCCAGTTCGAGCGGGACGATGTGCCGCCGGGGCTTTCGGATCTGCTTCTGGCGGTCACCGACTTGCCGGATTTCGGTGTGCTGGAAGCACATCTCAAGGAGACGTCGCGGAAGGTCAGGAAGGATTTCAACCTTCTGCTTCGTGCCGGGCGGCCGTGATCAACGGCCGTGCGGATCGCATCGGGGGTGACGATGCAACAGGAGAAGACCATGAGAAAGACAACCAAGCTCGCGTTCGCCTTCATCGCGTTGGCAGGAGCCGTCGGCACTGCGGCCTATGCCGAGAACATCGACAGCGCAAACATGCGTGAGCGCACGATGATGCGCCTCAACAAGGCGATGAAGGACAATGACGGCACCATCAGCTTCGACCAGTTCTCAAGCGTCATGGATTCGCGGTTGAAGAAGCTGGTCGCCGACAATGGTGGCAAGCTCACGGTGGAGCAACTCGCCGCAGCGCTGGAAAAGGCCCGCTTCGAGCACATGGCCAGGCGCATCATCGCGCGTTACGACAACAAGGGCGACGGTACGCTGAAGACGGACGACATCGCCAGTCGCGACAAGAAGCTCTTTGCCCTGCTCGACAAGAACAACGACGGAAAGATCAAGAAGGGCGAACTGCCAAAGGGCGGCCGCTTTGGCTTACACCGTCAGTGGGATGACGAAGGCGACGACGGCAGCATGCAATAACGCCTTCCGGCACGGGCTTCGGCGACATCGCCGGAGCCCGTTGCTTAAGCCGCGACCTTGACCACGGGCGTCGCCTTCTTCACCGGAATGCGCACCGACACGATCGTGCCGACACCTTCGGTTGAGCGGATTTTCAGGGCACCGCCTTGCAGTTCGGCCAAAGAGCGCGAGATGGCGAGGCCGAGGCCGGACCCGGCATGGCTCTTGGAGAACTGGTTCTGCACCTGTTCGAAGGGCCGTCCGAGCTTGCCGAGCGCCTCCTTCGGGATGCCGCAGCCATTATCCTCGATCGTCAGCACCAGCGCCCCTGAGGTATTGCGGGCCCTGACCGATATGTGGCCGCCTTGGCCGGTGAATTTCACTGCGTTGGACAAAAGGTTTATGACGATCTGCTTGATCGCTCGGCGGTCGGCAAACAGCGTCAGCGCGTCGGCGATGTGGGTCTCCACGGTGATCGCCTTCTGTGCGGCCTGCAGCGAGACGACCCTGACCGTCTCGCTGATCAGCGGGCCGAGATCGATCTCTTCGCGGTCGAGCGAGAATTGGCCGGCCTCGATTTTCGACATGTCGAGAATGTCGTTGATGACGCCCAGGAGATATTTGCCACTGCTGTTGATGTCGGTGGCGTATTCCTCGTAGCGCTCCGATCCCAGCGGGCCGAACAGCCCCTGTTCCATCAGCTCGGAGAAGCCGATGATGGCGTTCAAGGGCGTGCGCAGTTCATGCGACATGTTGGCCAGGAATTCGGATTTGGCCCGGTTCGCCGCTTCGGCGCGCTCGGTTTCCTTCATGTATTTGCGGTTGAGCTCGACCAGTTCGCGCGCGCGCTCCTCTTCGGCCCGGCGGGCGAGGCTGAGATCGTGTATGGTCGCCATCAGCCGGCGCTCGCTGTCGACCAGCTTTTCTTGATGCAGCTTGATCTGGGTGATGTCGGATCCGACCGAGACAATGCCGCCGTCGCGGGTTCTGAGTTCGTTGACCTGCAACCAGCGGCCGTCGGCCAGCTGCCGTTCGAACGTCGCGCCGCCCTGCGGTCCATTGCTGTTGGCAAGCCGCCGATCGGAAGCGAAAGCGAGCATGCGCTCTTCCAACGTGGCGCGCACGGCGCCTGGCATCACGTCACGGTCCGAAAGGCCATTGTCCTTCTGGTATTTGGAATTGCACATGATCAGCCGCTCGGCGGCATCCCACAGCACGAAGGACTCGTTGATGTTCTCGATCGCCGTCCTCAGGCGCAAATCGGCTGCCTCGGAACGAAGCGCCAGGTGACGCTGCTCGGTGACGTCGACGGCGATGCCGATCAACTGGATTTCGGGTGCTTCCGGATCCATGACCTGCGCCCTTGCGCGCATCCATACCCACTGCCCGTCGGCATGCCGCATCCGGAACACCTGATCGATATGATCGATCTCGCGCGCGACGATCTTGTTGGCGAGCTGGAACAAGTCGCCATCATTGGGATGGATGATCTCGTCGACCTCGCCGAAGGACAGCATCGTGTCGCATGGCTCGTAGCCCAGCATGTCGTACATCGAGCGCGACCAATACATCTTGCCGCGCACCATGTCCCAGTCCCACAAGCCGCAGCGGCCGCGTACCAGCGCCATGTCGATGCGTTGATGCGCTTCGAGATAGATGCGGTCGGCCGCCTGCGCGCGCGCCGCCTGGCCGAAATAGGCATAGAGGATGATGATCAGCACGCCGGCCGTCAGTACGAACAGCGTCACATTCAGCGAGACTGTCTTGCGCCAGGCGTCGAAAACCGCGTCCTGCGGCACCAGCGCCGCTGCCGCGCCTTTGCGACCGTTCGTCAGGCTGACCGCTGCATACCAGTCCTGCCCGCCAATATCGACCTCCATCACTCCGGCGCGGTCGCCGAACATGAACAGAGGCTGGCCGCCCTGGGCGAGGCTATCCAGCGAACGGCCTTGCCAGGACATCGAGCGCGGCGTCACCGCGGTGATCTTGAAGGCGCTGTCGGTGATGACAAGAACGTGGCCGCGGCTCATCGCGCCCTGGCGGCTGGTCGTTTCCAACAGGTCCTGGATGGCGCCCGGCGCGGTGTCGGACGTGATGGCCAGCGAACTCGCCAGTTGACCGGACGCCAGCATCAGGATCGCCTTGGCGTTGCGCTCGATATCGTCGCGTTCGTTCATCAGCGACAGGACGCGCAGCGCCGCGATCGCGATCAGGAAGATGACGATGAGAGCCGGTATCGATCGGCGCAGCAATGGCTCCGCCGCCAGAAGCCGCTTGTAGGCCGGTTCGGCGATGAGCCGCGTATTCCCGGCAAGGCCGTCGCCTCGCGGCGTCTCGCGACGCGCAAAAGCTATCCCTCCGGGCGCGCCCCACGCGTCCGCCTTCGCCATAAATGGCACTCCCCGATTTGCCTATGCTTGATGATCCGGTAAACGCCGCACTTCCGAATCGCCATTAAAGAATCAAAGGTGATTCGCCTTGTCCAGTGGTCCGGCGAAAAAAGATTAAAAATCGACTAAAATAGCGGCTTTTCCGCCAACCGAGCAGAGGCATGCGATGGCGATTACCGTGGAAAGGGAATAATATTAGAAATCACGCATATTCCGTGCGGGATTGCACATCGGGAGGAAAGCATGAATCGCAGAACTGCAATTGCTCTCGGCGTGTCAGCGGCAGCGGTAACGCCTTTGTTCGCCCTGGCGGCGTCGGTAAAAACGAGGACATACGGCCCGAAGGAGGGCAACGAGATTGCGCCCGGCATCAGAGTGGTGGAGGTAGGCACGGGAAACTCAGACATTCCTGCCTACAAAAGCATCTCAATCGTCGATGTCGTGTTTCAGCCCGGCACACATGCGCCGGCGATGGTGATGGACAACGACATGGTATGCACCATCACTGCGGGCGAATTCACGATCAAGAAGGCCGACAAGGAGTTCAAGCTCAAGGAAGGCGACATATACACTTGCGCCAAGGGCAAGACCGACGAGGCGACGAATACGAGCGCCGAGGTCGGCGTGCATCGCATCGCCATGTTGATACCCGCGTAGGGAGGCGGGAATCCGTTCGAGCAGCAGAAGCACAGCCTGACGGGCCGGTGGCGTTGCCTTGGCATTGCCGCCGACCACCATGGTGGCCGCTTGGGTCTGGCTCACGCCAGCGTACGCTCGACGATATCGCTTAAATCCGCCGACAGGTTTTCGGCATTGGCAATCGAAAGCAGCGCTTCCCTGGCCTTGGCCTGCCGGCCAGGTTCGAGCGAACGCCACGACCGGAGCGCCGTTGCCAACCTTGCCGCCACCTGCGGATTGCGTTTTTCGACCTCGAGCACGGTCTGCGTGAAGAATCGGTAGCCTTCGCCGTCGGCGCGGTGGAATCCGGTCTGGTTGGCACTGGAGAATGTGCCGATCAACGAGCGCACCCGGTTCGGATTGGCCATCGAGAAGGCCGGATGCGTGGTCAGGGCGCGAACCGTCTCCACCGCCTGCGGACCGGGTACGCTGGCCTGAATCTGGAACCATTTGTCCATCACAAGCGGGTCGGACGCATATGTCGCTTCGAAAGCCGCCAGTGCCTTGTTTGCCTCCGGCGAACCATGGTGGCGGTGCGCGAGCACGGTCAGTGCCGCCGCGCGGTCAGTCATATTGGTGGCCGACCGGAAGTGCTCCGCCGCAAGCCCGGCGCCATCTGACAGCAGCGAGAGATAATCGAGCATGACGTTGCGCAGCGCCCGCCGTCCGGCGGAAGCTGCGTCCGGGCTGAACGGGCCGGCGTCGGCAAGCCGCTCGTAGAGGCCGGCGAACGCGTCGCGGCTAGCCCTGGCGATTGCCAGCGCCAGCGCCTCGCGCGCAGCGAAGATGGCGTTGGGTTCGATGTTTTTGCCGATGTCGCGCGCTATGTCGGTCTCGCCCGGAAGCGAAAGCGCCAGCGCCCGGTAGGCCGGCTCCAGCGTCTCGTCGCTCGCGATCCTGCCGGCAAGCTCGGTCAGCCGCGCGGTGAAGCCAGGCTCGGCGCCGTCGAGAATCTGGCGGAAGGCCAAGATCAATGCATCCGTAAGCAGCGTGTTGAAGGTCTGCCAGCGCGAGAAGCTGTCGCTGTCGTGGCCGGCAAGGAAGAATTGGTCATCGGTCTTCTGCTCGACGGCAAGCGTTATCGGCGCCGAGAAGCCACGGTTCAGCGAAACCGCCGGACGCTCGGCGACGCCTGAGAAGCGCACCACATGCCGGCGCTTGCGGATGTGGATGATGCCGTCCTCGACGCTGGCGCCGTCGACCGTGTCATAGGCGACCGGCTCGCCACCGGCGCCAATCAGACCGAAGGCGAGCGGTATGTGCATCAGTCGTTTGCGGCTTTCCGACGGGGTCGGCGGCACCGATTGCTCGATTTCCAGAGTGAATTCCCGCTCCGCCCGGTTATAGGTCGAGCTCACCGCCAGGTTAGGGGTGCCGGCCTGATGGTACCAGAGCGCGAATTGCGACAAGTCGCGGCCGGACACCTCCTCGAACACTGTCAGGAAATCCTCGATCGTCGCCGCCGTGCCGTCGTGCCGCTCGAAATAGAGGTCCATGCCGGCGCGAAAGCTATCAGGCCCGAGGATGGTACGGATCATGCGCACCACCTCCGAGCCTTTTTCGTAGACGGTCGCCGTGTAGAAATTATTGATCTCGCGATAGCGGCGCGGCCTGACCGGATGCGCCAGCGGCCCCTGGTCCTCGGGGAATTGATGCGCGCGCAGCGTGCGTACCTCGGCGATGCGCTTGACCGCACGCGAACGTTGGTCGGCGGAGAATTCGTGGTCGCGATAAACGGTCAGCCCTTCCTTCAGGCAAAGTTGGAACCAGTCGCGGCAAGTGATTCTGTTGCCTGTCCAATTGTGGAAATACTCATGCGCGATGATCGCCTCGATATTGGCGAAATCGGCGTCCGTCGCGGTCTCCCGGTCGGCCAGCACATATTTGTCGTTGAAGACGTTGAGGCCTTTGTTCTCCATCGCCCCCATGTTGAAGTCGGACACGGCGACGATGTTGAAGACATCGAGGTCGTATTCGCGGCCGAATGCCTCCTCGTCCCATTGCATCGATCGCTTCAAGGCATCCATGGCGTAGCCGGCGAGCTTCTCCTTGCCGGGCTCGACATAGATGCCGAGCTCGACCGTGCGGCCGGACATGGTGACGAAACTGTCGGCGACCCGGCCGAGATTGCCGGCGACCAGCGCGAACAGATACGATGGCTTGGGGAAGGGATCGTGCCAAATGGCATAGTGCCAGCCATCGCCGAGATCGCCCTTGTCGACCCGGTTTCCGTTGGACAGAAGCAGCGGCGCCTCGTCGCGGCGGGCTTCGATCCGCACGGTGTAGACGGAAAGGATGTCGGGGCGGTCGAGGAAATAGGTGATGCGGCGGAAGCCCTCTGCTTCGCATTGCGTGCAATAGACGTTGCTTGAGCGGTAGAGGCCCATCAGCGCTTCATTGCCCGACGGCGCCAGCTCGGTCTCGATCGACAGCCGAAAGCGACGCGCCGCCGGGGGCCTGAGGATGGTCAGTCGGTCGGGCGTCACGGCAAAATCCGTCGGCTTGGCTTTCCTGCCGTCGATCTCGACGCGCCTGAGCGTCAGCCCGTCGCCATCCAGCACAAGCGGCGTAGAGGCCGCGACGCCATCCCGGCGCTCGACGGTCAAAATTGCCGTGACGATCGTCGCGCCTGGCGAAAGACGGAATTCAAGGTTCGTTTCCGGAATGAGATAGTCGCTGGGGCGATAGTCTTCGAGTTTGAAGACCTGGCCAGTGTCGGTGCGCATTCCTTGGTTCCTGTCTTTCCGGGCCTGTCCTGCCCGTCCAAAATTTTGAAGTCCGCGCTCTTTACACGAACCGGCGGCTCGACAAAACTGCGACAAGGTCTATTCAGACCTTCCTTTCCAGCATCGCGAGGCAGTCATGGCCGCCGTCTACGACGTCAGGCATATCGAGAGACCGGCAACGCCGGCGCGCACCTGGGCAACCACGCGGGAAGCGGCGGGAGCGTGACAGCAGGCCGCGACAACAGTGACAATACCGTAGGGCACAACACGCTCACCGGCATTATGCTGAAGATCGTCTCGGTGGCGGTCTTCGTCGGCATGTCGACCTGCATCAAGGCGGCGGGCACTGTGCCGGCGGGACAGATCGTCTTCTTCCGCTCCTTCTTCGCTATCTTTCCGATCATTGCCTTTCTGGCTTTCAAGGGAAATCTCGGCACGGCTTTCAGTACAAGCCGTCCGTTCAACCACATCGCGCGCGGCGTCGTCGGCGTCTGCGCCATGGGGCTCGGCTTCTTCGCGCTGACGCGGTTGCCGCTGCCAGAAGCAATCACGCTGAATTACGCCCAGCCACTGTTGGTGGTGGTGTTCAGCTCGATTTTCCTCGGCGAAGCCATTCGTGTCTATCGCTGGAGCGCGGTCGCCGTCGGCCTCGTCGGTGTGCTGATCATCTCCTGGCCGGAGCTGACGCTCCTGAGTTCCGGCGAGGCGCTCGATGACCAGGAGGTGCTCGGCGTCATCGCGGCATTGATAGCGGCGGCGATTTCGGCCGTCGCCATGCTGCTCGTGCGCAATCTCGTGCAAAGCGAGCGCACCGCCACGATCGTGCTTTGGTTTTCGGTCACCGCGAGCGTCATGGCGCTGCTGTCGCTGCCGTTTGGGTGGCAGGCGCTGACGCCGGGGCAGGCGGTCCTTCTTGTCGCCGCCGGCTTCTGCGGCGGCCTTGGCCAGATCCTGATGACCTCGGCTTACCGCCATGCCGAGGCATCGGTGGTGGCGCCGTTCGAATACACCTCGATGATCCTCGGCGTCTTGGTCGGCTATCTCGTCTTCGGCGATGTCGCCACGCTGAACACGCTGACCGGCGGTCTGATCGTCGTTGCCGCCGGCATCTTCATCATCTGGCGCGAACGTCAACTCGGCCTGGAACGCACCCGCACGCGCAAGGCCGCCCCGCCGCAGGGGTGATCAGCACCGTTAGGCCCGCTCTTTCGCCAATCTTACCAGCGCCGTCCGCGTCTGCTCGTCGGCCGGAAAGAAGGACTCGATCGCCAGCTCCGACAGCGTCACGTCCAGCGGCGTGCCGAACACGGTGATGGTGCTGATGAACGACAGCACCTGATCCCCATGGGCAAGCCGCAGCGGATGCACGATGCCGCTCGGCTCGACCCGCGCCGGCCGCCCACTCTTCAGGCCGGAGGGATAACCGCGCAACTCACGCTCCAGTTCGATCAGCACCGGATCGCCTGACGCGTCGTTCTGGTGCTTCAGGCGTTCCAGCAGGTGCGCCCGCCACTCCGCGAGATTGACGATGCGCGGCGCGACACCTCCAGGGTGCAGGCTGAGCCGCAGCACGTTGACTGGCGGCTTGAGCAGCGAGGGCTCGGAAACGTCGGCCAGGAACGGCCCAATGGCAGCGTTTGCCGAAACGAGGTTCCAGTGCCGGTCCACCGCGAGCGCCGGGAACGGCTCGTGCCCTCGAAGCACCGTCTCGACCGCCGCCATGGCCGGTGCCAGCGAAATGTCGGTCAGCGGCCTTTCGCTGAAGCTCGGCGCAAAGCCCGCCGCCAGCAAGAGCTGGTTGCGCTGGCGAAGCGGGATCGAAAGCTGCTCGGCCAAGTGTAGCACCATGTCGCGCGACGGCGCGGCCCGCCCGCTCTCGACGAAGCTCAGATGCCGCTGCGAGATATCGGCTTCCGTGGCGAGGTCGAGCTGGCTCATCCGGCGTCGCGTGCGCCATTCACGGATGAGGCTGCCGGCGGAGGTTTGAGGAGATATCATGAGGGCATGGTTAGGGCGACGGCAGGCGCATTTCAATTACCCGCGAGGTCATGGAGAGGTGAGCGCTCTTAGCTTCGCCTTCACCTCGAGAAAATCCCGCCAAGCCAGCTTCTTGTGCGCCGGCGTCCTCAGTAGATAGGCCGGGTGCAGCGTCGGCATCGCCGGAATAACGACGCCGGACGCTGTCGTGTGGGCGCGCCAGTTGCCGCGCAGCCGCAAGATGCCTTCGCTCGTATTCAGAAGGGTTTTGGCCGAGGGCCCGCCGAGATTGACCAGCACCTTCGGCTTGACCAGTTCGATCTGCCTTTCGATGAACGGCCGGCAGATCTCGGTTTCGTGCGGCGTCGGCGTGCGGTTTCCCGGCGGCCGCCAGGGGATGACATTGGCGATGTAGACGGATGTCCGGTCTAGCCCGATCGCGGCCAACATGCGGTCGAGCAGCCGGCCGGAGCGGCCGACGAAGGGCAGGCCTTCTATATCCTCGTCACGGCCGGGCGCCTCGCCGACCAGCATCACCGATGCATCCGGGTTGCCGTCGGCAAAGACCAGGTTCTTGGCGGTGAACTTCAGGTTGCAGCCGTCAAAAGTCGACATGTGCTGGCGAAGCTCGTCCAGCGTCGAGGCAGCCGAGGCCAATTCACGCGCCAGCGCCGCCTGCGCCTCGTCGGGTACCGCCGAAATGGGCGGGCGCGCCGGCGGAGCGATAGGCACGGCGTTCGCATCGAGACGCGGTTGGGCGGGCCGCTCCGGTGCTCTGCTATCGCTCGGCGCGGCAGCCGGCATCCGCTCCGCCGGCTTGGGCGCGGCTTCCGCGAAGCGGTTCACCGGCGCGTCCTCCAACGCCTCGTCGACGCCCGCGCTGGCATAGAAGGCGAGCAGCTCGGCGATATCAGGTCGGCTGTTTGGGGAAGCGGCAGTCATGGCGCCACCATCGTTCGACTGGTCGCATATTGCAAGTTGGTGATTGGGGACATTGGCACAACCGGGCAATGACGGCCTGTCTGTGGCAGCGTCATACGCTCACCGCAACCTAACCCGTCGGTATGCGCGGGTCCTGCACCAGATAAAAGGTCCAGCGCGGCGTATAGTCGGTGATCAGGAATTCGAACCTGGCGGTCTTTAGCGGGTCGACCTTGCCGTTCTTGAACAGCAGACGGTCATACGGTTCAAAATCGCGGTCGAAATCGGCAAAATTGCTCGACCAGATATTGTCAGGCGTCTTGTTGCGCTGGTCGAACGAAAGCCCGTCGCCGAAGACGCTCGGCTGATTCAGGACCTCCTGAAGCTCGAACTGGAATTCGATCCAGGCCTGGCCGCTGTTGTTGAGCACGTCCAAGCGCAAATACATGATGCCGTTGGCGAACTCGCCCGCCTTGCCGAACGCCTGGATCGGCTTGGTTGCACGGATGGTCAACGTCACCGGCGTCGCTGAATTCAGCTCTTCGGTGATGACGAGCGGATCGTCCTTGGTGCCGGTGCCGGAAGCGCCGGTGATTTCGAACCCGCCAAGCTCGTCGGAGAAGGAGTAGGCACCGGTGGCCCAGACCTTCACCTCGTCTGCAAAGGCATGGACCGGCGCCAGCAGGGGGAGGGCCGAAAGGAACGCCCGGCAGGCCCTGCCGGGCGTCGATGGGAAGCGCGTTGATGAGAAGCCGGCTGGCCCAGGAATGCGCATGGTGCGAAGTATGGCCGATAAGCAAGCCGTCGAACAATTAAAAACGTACGCGTTGCGGGCAGGCCGGCGCAAAACGGGTGTCCTTCGGCACGATGCGCGACTTTTTGGCCAAATCCGCGTTGTCACAGACGCGCCGGTTTCCTGTCGCGACTTGATGCGCTATGCAGCGCATGAGCCAGCAAGATACGCGCAATAGCGACAAGCCAGTGCGGAGGGGTTGATGAGCGATATCGAACGCGAAAGCATGGAATTCGACGTGGTGATCGTCGGTGCGGGCCCGGCCGGCCTCGCCGCCGCCATCCGCCTGAAGCAAGTCAATCCCGAGCTTTCCGTGGTCGTGCTGGAAAAGGGCGGTGAGGTTGGCGCCCACATCTTGTCAGGAGCCGTCGTCGATCCAATCGGCATCGACCGGTTGCTGCCGGGCTGGCGCGACGAACAAGACCATCCATTCAAAACGCCGGTCACGGCGGACCATTTCCTGGTGCTTGGCCCCGCCGGCTCTTTCCGCCTGCCCAACATGATGATGCCGCCTCTGATGAACAATCACGGCAACTACATCGTCTCGCTTGGCAATGTCTGCCGCTGGCTGGCCGCCAAGGCCGAGGCGCTCGGCGTGGAAATCTATCCGGGGTTCGCCGCGGCCGGCCTGCTCTATAACGAGGAAGGCGCCGTCACCGGTGTTGTCACCGGCGACATGGGCGTCGAAAAGGATGGCACACACGGCCCGGGTTTCGCGCCGGGCATGGCGCTGATGGGCAAATATGTGCTGATCGGAGAGGGCGCGCGCGGCTCGCTCGCCAAGCAGTTGATCGCCAGGTTCAGGCTTTCCGAGGGCCGCGAGCCGGGCAAATACGGCATCGGCCTCAAGGAACTGTGGCAGGTCAAGCCGGAGAAGCACAGGCCGGGTCTCGTCCAGCACTCCTTCGGCTGGCCGCTCGATCTCAAGACCGGCGGCGGCTCTTTCCTCTATCATCTGGACGACAATCAGGTGGCGGTGGGCTTCGTCGTCCACCTCAATTACAAGAACCCCTGGCTGTCGCCGTTCGAGGAGTTCCAGCGCTTCAAGACCCACCCGGCGATCAGCGGTACTTTCGAGGGCGCCAGGCGGTTGGGCTATGGCGCGCGCGCGATTACCGAAGGCGGTTGGCAGTCGGTGCCGAAACTGTGCTTCCCGGGTGGCGCGTTGATGGGCTGCGCCGCCGGGCTCGTAAACGTCCCGCGCATCAAGGGCTCGCACAATGCCGTGTTGTCGGGAATGCTGGCGGCCGAGCATGTCGCCGAGGCAATCGCCGCCGGCCGCGCCAATGACGAGCTCTCCGCTTACGAAGCCGCGTGGCGGGCGACAGACATCGGCAAGGATCTGAAGAAGGTGCGCAACGTCAAGCCGCTGTGGTCGCGCTTCGGCACCATCGCCGGCGTCGCCATCGGCGGCCTGGACATGTGGCTGAACACTTTGTTCGGCTTCTCGCCCTTCGGCACGCTGAAGCATGGCAAGGCCGACTACGCCACGCTAGAGCCCGCCGCGAAGCACAAGAAAATAAACTATCCCAAGGCCGATGGCGTGCTGACCTTCGACCGCTTGTCCTCGGTGTTCCTGTCCAACACCAACCACGAGGAAAACGAGCCGGTGCATCTGCTGGTGGCGGACATGGAGCTGCAGAAGCGTTCCGAGCATGACGTCTTTGCCGGACCTTCGACGCGCTACTGCCCTGCAGGCGTCTACGAATGGGTCGACAAGGACGGCAATGCCGCTGCCGATCCGGCGGCCAAGGACGTGCGCTTCGTCATCAACGCGCAGAACTGCGTCCACTGCAAGACCTGCGACATCAAGGATCCGAACCAGAATATCGACTGGGTGCCGCCGCAAGGTGGCGAAGGCCCGGTCTATCAGAACATGTGAGCCGTGCCGGGCCAAGCCGTCACGAAGAACATGCGAGCAGCGGCGGACTTGTCTGTCGCCGTCGACCGCCTGCCTCGATCAAGCCCGTTGAAGCCTTCCGCCGAGTGTGGTCTGCTCGGCTCCGACAAAGGAGGCGGACATGCGCCTGACCAGCCCCACGATGCTCGCCATGGCCTTCATGCTGCTTTGCGCAT
Source organism: Mesorhizobium sp. B2-2-4 (assembly GCF_006442375.1). Classification (NCBI taxonomy): domain Bacteria; kingdom Pseudomonadati; phylum Pseudomonadota; class Alphaproteobacteria; order Hyphomicrobiales; family Phyllobacteriaceae; genus Mesorhizobium; species Mesorhizobium sp. B2-2-4. The sequence continues at coordinate 637,039 of NZ_VFWB01000002.1, forward strand.
CAGCCGCGTCGGCGGGCACAAAGCTCACCGTTCACATCCGCACCTACGATGTCGCTGGAAATACCGGAGCCGCCCTTGTCGAGGCGATGGACCGGCTGGGACCCAAGCACGGCTATATGACGCGCGCCATCGCCGAAACCGGTTACGCCGTGCATTGGGATCTCGATATTGTCCGGGAGGATGGAGCCTGCCATCTGCGGCAGGCCAACGGGACGCTCAACCTGACCTACACTTTCCCGCGGCTCTCGTCGGCAAGCCCTGTCCTGCGCGAACGTTGGGACCGTTTCATGATCGGCGTTCGCAAGCACGAGCAGACGCATGGCGGTATCGCGAGGCGTATGATGCGGGCCACCGAGGCCGCGCTTGCCGGCCTGCGGCGCCCGGACAACTGGTTCTGCACCGGCACGCATCTCGAGGCGCGGCGCCGGATCAAGGCCATCTATGTCGAATACGAAGCCAGGCAGAACGCTTTCGATGCGCGCGAGCATCGCGGCGGCGGGCCTGTCGAGCACCTTGTCGAAGCGTTGACCAAACCCTGAGAATGCCGAAGCATCAACCGCGCGGATTGTTTTGAAGGTCGCTCGCCGCGAGCGCGCTCTCATGCTCGTCATGGGGCAGCCTGTCGTCGGGGCGAAGCGAGAACTCCACGAGTACGGGAAGATGGTCGGAGCCGGTATCTTCCAGTCGCGTTGACGACAGAATGGTCACGCCGCCCTTGCTGAACGCCTGGTCGATCGGGAGGCCTGCATAGCGGCGCAGGAAGTCCGGCAGCTTCCGGTGAATCCAGGTCGACCCGGCCGACGGCATGACGGTCAGTCCGCCGAGAGCGGCGACGCGCCGCACCGCGGCGCTCCATGGCACCGCGTTGCAATCGCCGGCCATGATGGCGGTTTGGCCGAGCGATGAAAGCTGCTCCGAGAGTTCGCCGATCTGCCAATACTGCTCCCGGGGCCACGGCCAGCTGAGGTGGATGGCGGCGACGTCGGCGCTCCTGCCGCCGAAATCGATGGTCGCAATGGCCATTGCGCCCCGGAGCTCGCAATGTGGCGCGGTTCCGGCGACAAAGGGTCGCCGCGAGAGCAGCGCGACGCCGAATACGCCGTTGGGATAAGGACAGAGGATCCGGTATGGATAGGCGCTGGCGATGTAGCCAAGCTCCGTCGCCCACATCGCCGACACCTCGTCCAGGGTGATGACGTCGGGATTGGTCCGGCCGATCAGTGACAGCACTTTCTTCGGCGTCGGGTTGTCGTAGCGCAGATTCATCTGCAGCAGGCTGTAGACTACCTGGTCGGTGGGTTTGGCGACCGCCTGAACCGGCCACGGCCGAGGCAAGGCGGTTGAAGCGGTCGCAAGAGCGGCCACGGCAAAAACCAGAGCCGCGGCCCCTTGCAGGCGAAACGATGTCGCCAGCAGCGGCAGCGCGCAAACCGCCATCAGCACGGCGAGGTGGATGCGGAAATGCGAAAAGGAATCGAGCGCCGGGTGCAAGGCGCCGAAGAAGCCGGCCACCAGCGCGACCGAGAGCGTCATCATCACGGTGAATACCAGTGAAGCCGCCATGTCTCGACTGCGTTTCATCGGATCAGATCTGCATGAGTTGCCAGCGATGGTCCTCGCCCGGTTATCGGCAAAAATGCGGCTCAATCAAGATAGCGAATTGCGCGCAAGATGGCGAAATCGCCGGCAAGACGGCGAATGGCTCTGGCGGCGCGCAGATCGGCTACTGGAAGGCCGTTTCCGAAAAACTTCTGAGCTTGCGCGAATGCAGCCGCTCCATCGGCATTTCCGAAAGCTTTTCCATCGCCCGGATGCCGATGGTCAGGTGCTGCGCCACCTGTCGCTTGTAGAACTCGGTCGCCATGCCGGGCAGCTTCAGTTCGCCATGCAGCGGCTTGTCGGAGACACACAAGAGCGTGCCGTAAGGCACGCGGAAGCGGAAGCCATTGGCCGCGATCGTTGCCGATTCCATGTCAAGTGCGATCGCCCTCGACTGCGAAAGCCGCTGCACCGGTCCGCGCTGGTCGCGCAGTTCCCAGTTGCGGTTGTCGATGGTGGCGACAGTGCCGGTGCGCATGATGCGCTTGAGATCGTACCCGGACAGGCCGGTGACTTCGGCCACCGCTTCCTGCAATGCCACCTGGATTTCGGCCAGCGGCGGGATCGGCACCCAGACCGGCAGGTCGTCGTCCAGCACGTGATCCTCGCGCACATAGGCATGCGCCAGCACATAATCGCCCAGCGCCTGCGTATTGCGCAGGCCCGCGCAATGGCCGAGCATCACCCAGGCATGCGGCCTCAGCACAGCGATATGATCGGTGATCGTCTTGGCGTTGGAGGGTCCGACACCGATATTGACCATGGTGATCCCGCCATGGTTCGGCTTCTTCAAGTGGTAGGCCGGCATCTGCGGCAGGCGCTGCGGCGCCACCCCTTCGCTCGGGGCGCTCTGCCCGGCTTTGGTGACCACGTTGCCCGGTTCGATGAATTCGGCATATCCGCCGCCGCCATTCTCCATCAGGTCACGGGCGCGCGCCACGAACTCGTCGATATAGAACTGATAGTTGGTGAACAGCACGAAATTCTGGAAATGCTGCGGCGTGGTCGCGGTATAGTGCGACAGGCGGTGGAGCGAATAGTCGATCCGCTGCGCGGTGAAGGGCGCCAGCGGCCTTGGTTCTCCGAACGCCACTTCGAACGTACCGTTGGCGATCTGGTCATCTGTACCGTCGAGATCTGGCACGTCGAACAGGTCTCGGATAGGCCGCTGGATACGCTCGGCCGCGGTTCCGTCGACATGGGTGCCTTCGAGAAAGGCGAAATGCAGCGGGATCGGCGTTGTCGATTCCGAGACCGTGACCGCGACCCCGTGGTTGCGCATGATCAGACGCAATTGCTCGACCAGATAGCTTTCGAACAGGCTCGGCTGGGTGATGGTGGTGGAAAAATGCCCCGGCGTCGGCATGTGGCCATAGGCTTGGCGCGAATCGATCTGGGTGAACGAGTTGGTCGTGACGCCGATCTCCGGGTAGAAGGCGCGGTAGCGCTTGCTGCTGTCGCCGCCGGCGGCAAGCGCCGCGAAGGAGTCGCGCAGGAACTTGGTGTTGCGGTCATAAAGGGCTTGCAGCGCCGCGACGGCCTTTTCGGCGGTGTCGAAGCTTTGCCGGCCAAAAGGCTCGGGCATGACGACAGATTCGATGGCTTGGGGATAGATTCGCTTTTCCATGGCTCAATATAGAGATTTGGAAAGGCGGTTGGGAGGGGTGTCCCGATCGAAGGCGCAATTTATCCGCGCTGCAGGCTGACCAGCAGCACGAAACCGACGCCGGATTTCTTCAGTGCTGGCGCGTCGATCGTGGAACCGGCATCGGCACGCATCATCGGTACGGCCAGGACCGGCGCGGCAAGAAACGCCAGGATGAGCGCCGCCCGCGGCAGAAGCCGAACGGTTTTGAAGAGGTTGGCGGCGATGCGGTTCATGGTCTTTGCTTTTCTTTCGAGGTCTTGGTTTGGTCAGGTCTTTGGTTTCTGTCTCAGGGGCGAAGGGTGGTCGGGCAGGCGAGGCGGCAGGTTCTGGAACTGGCCTCGTCCCAGGAACGGGCCTGACGGCCCGCTTCGGCGACGAGGATGGCGAAGAACATTCCAAACAGGCTCACCAGCAGGCAGACGATGGTGAAGCGGCGGGCGAGCATTGGTCGTGTCTCCTTCAACACGCAGGAGAATGCCCGGGCACGACTGAACCGGCTCTGATGCGGACGTTCATCTGCCGTTCAAATCGGTTGATGGATTTTGAGGCGGCGCTGGCCATAAGGAGCATGGCTGCCGGCACAGCATGCCAGGATCATGAAACGAAAACGGGGCCCCCCGTTTTCATGTCGCAAGGATGGGGTCGATCAGAGCTTGTGCCAGATCAGACTTTTATTTTGCAGAATGTACGACATGTACGACGCGAAACACGGGCAAAGTACCTGTCCGTCCACCCAGACGGGTTGAGCCAAAGCCGTAGCAGTGGCCACGCGGGATAGGAGAGGACCCTGAGGTTTCCTAAGGGGCCACGGGGGGAAGAGGCTGGGCTCTATACGCAAATACCGAAACAGATTTTTTTAGAAAATGTCCGATACCTAATGTCAGTTCACTTTCTCGGACAAGCGTTCGCATAAACAGCCGTCCGCCCTTACGCCCATCGACCAACCTCAAGGTGTGCATAATCAGCATGATACCTGTCTTATCGAGTCGACTTCATGCTATTGAAATCCCGAGGGCAGGGGGTGAGATGTGGCGGACGATATCCATCGACTTGGAATAAAACTGAAGTTCGCTTACTCAGTCTTCGGTCTGTTTCTGGGCTTTACGTCGATAGTTGTCGGCGGGGCTCTCGCTCTCTATGGGGCGCTCGGTAAGACTTCCTTCGTAGCAAAGATGGTCGGGTTCGAAACGAGCCTTTCAGACGCACCTCCCGGTGTCGTTTTGTTTGTGGTCGGGCTCTTCATGGTTCGGTTCACGAAGTTCTCAGTTGTCGAGCATCTAAAGACAACTGAAGAGGTTCTCAAAAACAGCCTCCCGGCACCGATGGAATTCGCAGCAGTTGCGTCGCCCGTTGCTCCGGCAGTGACGTCTTCCGTTCCTCCAGAGCCGCCGCCAGCCCCTCCTGCGCCGGGGCCGTCACGAACCGGCAAATCGGCTAAAAACATTACGATGCGGGGCGGGGATGTGCTGACGAGAACAACCGAGCAAAGGATCGCGTACAAGCTTCGTCCTGAGAAGCCCAACGCCATGATCGCGACAGGGCCCAAGGCAGCCGCTGCGAAACCCGCGTCCAAACCCACAGCCGCCAAACCCACGCTCAAACCCACAGCAGCCGCTCCCAAACGCGCAGCCACCAAAGCCGCGTCTAAGTCTGCAACTCCCAAAGGTGCGTCAAAAAAAGGAAGAGCGAGAGGTTGAGCGGGTGTCGAGATGAACGTCGGAGGTTGGCTTAGCAAGAATGCTTTCGGGTGGTCGAAGTTATCGGCAGCAGAGAAGACTGCGATAAGAGACTTTCCGGTGTTGTGGGGCCTCTTCGAGCTTTCAGCTACCGGCAAGGCAGCAAATGTGAATTCTATAATAGCTACCGTGAATGGCCTGGCCCCGGTCGTCAATCCAAACTCCGTGGTCTTCACAGAAGCTTTGGTGTACTACCAAGATCGATTTTACCAGGGCGGCTATCAGACTAAGCATTTCCACGACCTTCGACTGACTAATCAGGCATGGCAGCAACACGTAAAGCCGGTCTTTGAAGGGGCTGTTGTCGATGGCCGTCAACGTCTCATTGCATTGCTGCTGATAATACACCGGCTGCGCAATAACTATCTGCACGGCGAAAAGGCAGTCTACGGATTTGCGGGACAGTTAGACAATTTCAGACACGCCAACCGTAGTTTGATGACGGCTATCCCACTTTGGCCGTAGATAGACGAGGGCGGTGACGCTATCGTGCGACGCCATGGCGTAATCAGTCCGCTGCTGAACACGGCCGTGCGCGCGTCTCAAGACCGTGCCACAGGCACATCGTCATTGTTCGCTCAGCACATATCGCCAATATCTTCTAAGCTCAATCTTCGTTGCCCAGATAGCCTTCTTCGCCGTGCGCATTGCGCCGTCGCATGTCCTCCTGTCAATCTGGTCGGGGCCGGAGATGATCACCCCATTCCTATCGTCATCGACGTAGAAGCATTTCTGTTTTACGTTGTCGTACTGCCCCTGCAGAGTTACTGTCTAGTCCAGGTCTGGCTCTTGCAGATCAGCCCGCCGAGCACGCAACCGCTCATTTTCAGCGAGGTGCCCGACAGTGTCGCCTTGCCGGAATAGGTCTTGTCGTTTGCCGGGTCGGTTATGCTGCCGGCGTATTTGTTGTCGCCGGACGCCTTGAGCGAACCGATGGTCTTGCCGGCATATTTGCCAGACTTCAGCGTGATGGAAAATGAACCGGAGCCCCCGATGGCCGCGGTATCGCCGGCCTGCGTCTTCCAGTTTCCCTCGATCGGATCGGCCCAGGCCACACCGGTCAGGATCAAAGTGGCCGCCAGGGCCAGGCTTGGTTTTCGAAACATCTTTCCTCCCTTGGATACCCGGCAGGAGGCTCCGCCTCGCCGGTCTGCCGCTTACGCAAACGTAAGCTAATCCAGCTCCCCGCAAAACAAAAGCGGTGCCGCAGCGGAAGCTTTGGCAATTCAGAAGCGCCGACGGAAGCAATGTCGGCAGGGAAATGAATGCATGCATGCGCGGCGTTTGTTTCGCGTGGTTAGCGGAGTGTTGATTCCGCTCGCGAAAATTTTCGTCAAATTTGGCGCTATCCGGCTGAATCGCTGGCTTTGTATCCTTAACGAATTTCCACGTTTACCTATTGTTTTAGCTTTGTTTTCCTCAAATTAAGCACGCCATTTAACGACGGATTCAAGCCTGCGCGGCATTCTCGAAAGCATCGAAAGAGCAGCCCGGGCAGACAAACGGAGGCAGCTCTCGGGAGCCAGACAGGGCCGGAAGAGAGGATTGAAAATGGCACGTTTTGAAATGCTTGAAGCAGGCTTCGGCGCCATGGGGGCAACTGCCCAGGCCGACATTCTTTTCGAACTGGGGATGATGTATGCGACGGGCCGCGATTGCGAGACCGATGTCGTCGCCGCCCACAAATGGTTCAACATCGCCGCGATCAAGGGTTCGGCCCGCGCTGCGGAATTGCGTTCGGAACTGTCGGCTGCGATGTCGAAGGTCGAGATCGCCAAGGCGCTGCGCGAAGCCCGCGAATGGATGACGATGCACTGAATTTAGAGATAAGGCAGGGCGGCCTTCTGGTCCGCCAGGCAAGGACAAGGCCGCGGTAAGACGGCCACGCGACAAAACCAAGAACGCGGCACGCCCTACAGGGCCAGCGGCGCGGCGGCCATGATCCGATGTTCGGTAGGATCAGGGCCAGCAGGAAGACAGGGAAGGCGAGTTGGGTTCGAGTGCGGGGGCGCTTGAGGAACAGCTCGACAGGCAAAGCCGCGACCGGCCGGAACAAGGCCGGCGCGGCTTTTGCCTTTTTGCTCCAGAGATGCTTCGCAGGCCTAATCGAGCGCCGCCAATGCGCCTAGACAGGCCACACGAAGGATGAAATTGTCCCGCCTCTCTGGAAGAAGCGTGGCCGGGGCGGCCGCGCGTGAGTGGAGGAGTCATACCGCAATGAAAAAATTGAGTATTTTGAACGCGGCCATTTTCGGCCTGATGATGAGCGCGCCGGTCGCCTATGCCGACGACATCACCTTTTCGGTGGTCGGTCCGATGACCGGACAGCTCGCCACCATTGGCGATCAGTTCAAGCAGGGCGCGCAGGCTGCCGCCGACGCGATCAATGCCGCCGGCGGTGTCGACGGTCGCCAGATCAAGCTCGATATCGAGGATGACCAGTGCGACCCGAAGCAGGCGGTTTCGGTCGCCAACCGTATCGTCGCCAATGGCGTCAAGTTCATCGACGGCCACGCTTGCTCGGGTTCGAGCATTCCGGCTTCCGCCGTCTATGCCGAAGCCGGTGCCCTGATGATGAGCCCGGCCTCCTCGAACCCGGTGCTGACCGACGCCGCAGCGAAGGCCGGCTGGCCGACGATCATGCGCCTCTATACGCGTGACGATGCGCAGGGTGCCTTCATCGGCCCCTGGATCGCGAAGAAGTATGCCGGCAAGAACGTCGTCATCCTGCATGACAAGAGTGCCTACGGTCAGGGCGTTGCCGATGCGGTCAAGGCCACGATGAATGCCGGCGGCCTGAAGGAAGTGGACTATGAAGGCATCAATGCCGGCGAAAAGGACTATTCGGCGCTCGTCACCAAGCTCAAGGACCTCAAGGCCGACGTTGTCTATTTCGGCGGTTACCACCCGGAGGCTGGCCTGATCCTGCGCCAGTCGGCGGAACAGGGCATCAAGTTCCAGCTGATCATGCCGGATTCGATAGCCTCGCCGGAATTCTGGCAGGTTGCCGGCCCGGCCGGCGAAGGGACCATGTTCGTCTTCCCGTCGGATCCTCAGGCAAAGCCGGAAGCCAAGGCAGCCGTCGAGAAGATCAAAGCCGGCGGTTTCGTGCCGGAAGGCTTCACGCTATTCTCCTACGCCACGATCCAGGCCTTTGCGGAAGGCATCAAGCGTGCCGGCAGCGATGATCCGGCCAAGGTCGCCGAGGCGCTGAAGAACGGGCAGCCAATCAGCACGGTTGTCGGCAATGTCACCTTCGACGAGAAGGGCGACCTCAAGAACGCCAGCTACGACATCAACCAGTGGCACGACGGCAAGTATGCGCCGATCCAGCCGTAATCGCTGCCTATATCGATGAAATGGCCGGGCTCGTCCCGGCCATTTCATTTCTGCCTGTGTGTCTTGCCATGGACATATAACGGCGGTCGACATTCTACGGCGCCTCTCTCTGTCCGGCAGGACAGGGACGCTTGGCATCCGGCAGCGAGGCTGTCAGCCTTGCATATCCTCGAACCGCACCAGCACAGTGCCGTCGGTAACCTGCGCGCCCTCGGTGGCGATCTCGGCGATCACACCATCATGCGGCGCGGCGATGGTGTGCTCCATCTTCATCGCCTCGAGAATAAGCAGCGGTTGCCCCTTCATCACCGTATCGCCCTTTGTCGCCCGCACAAGCTTGACCAGTCCCGGCATCGGCGCGCGCAAACTGCCTGACGCCGCCGCCGCATCATCGCCTCTGGCCAACGGGTCCGGCACCGCGAACGTATAGCCGGCCGCGCCTTCGAATATCGTGATGTGGCCTGGCCAGCGGGCGAGGCGAGGAACGGCGCGAAGGTCATGCGAATTGGCGCTGTCATAGGGTGCATGGAGCGTCACCTGGGAACGCCGGTCTGGTCGTACCGAAACCCTTGCCAGAATATCGTCCTCGCCAAACTTCAGCCGGATCTGTCGTGCCATGCCATGGAAATGCGTGTAGCCGGCAAGCGACGACCATGGATCGTCCGATGCCGGCAGCGCGCCCGCCCCGGAGGCCGCTATGGCCGCGGCCGCGACCGTTTCGCCGCTCGGCGGCGCAATCTCGGTCAGCGCCTGCTGGTGGCGGCCTATCAGGCCGGTATCGACGTCGCCCGCCGAAAAGTCCGGATCGGTCACCAGCGCGGCGAGGAAGGCGGTATTGACGATCGAACCGGCGACTTCGGTTCGCGCAAGCGCCGCGCCGAGTGCCTCCAGCGCAGCCGGCCTGTCCCCGCCATGCACCACCAGCTTGGCGATCATCGGATCATAATAGGGAGAAATGGCGTCGCCGGCCCGCACCCCGGTTTCGACACGCATGGCGGCCCCTTGGGGAACCATGTCGGGAAATTTCAGATGATGCAGCGTGCCGGTCGCAGGCAGAAACTCCCTTGCGGCATCCTCGGCATAGAGGCGCGCCTCGAAGGCGTGGCCGGCTAGCTTTATCTCGCCTTGCGTTTTCGGCAGCTTCTCGCCGGATGCGACCCGCAACTGCCATTCTACCAGATCAGTGCCGGTGACCATCTCGGTGACCGGGTGCTCGACCTGCAACCTCGTGTTCATCTCCATGAACCAGAAGCGGTCAGGCGTCAGGCCTTGCGAGGCATCGACGATGAATTCGATGGTGCCGGCACCGCAGTAGCTGATCGCCTTGGCGGCCTTCACCGCCGCCTCGGTCATCGCCTTGCGTAACGCCTCGGTCATGCCGGGGGCGGGGGCTTCCTCGATAACCTTCTGATGGCGTCGCTGCGCCGAGCAGTCGCGTTCGAACAGATGGACGGCATTGCCGAAATTGTCGCCGAAAACCTGCACCTCGATGTGGCGCGGTTTGTCGATATATTTTTCCACCAGTACACGGTCGTCGCCAAAAGCGGATTTCGCCTCGCGTCGTGCGCTGGACAGCGCTTCGGAGAACTCATCGGGGTGCTCGACCCGGCGCATTCCCTTGCCGCCGCCGCCGGCCCGCGCCTTGATCAGCACGGGGTAGCCGATTTCGCGTGCCTTGGAGGCCAGGATCACGATCTCCTGCGCCTCGCCATGGTAGCCCGGCACGACGGGCACGCCGGCCTTTTCCATCAGCCGTTTGGCGGCATCCTTCAGCCCCATGGCGCGGATAGAGGCCGCCGACGGGCCGATGAAGGTGAGCCCCGCGGCCGCCACCTGGTCGACGAAATCAGGATTTTCCGACAGGAAGCCATAGCCGGGATGAACGGCTTGCGAGCCTGTCGCCAAGGCGGCCGCGACGATCTTGTCGCCGCGCAGATAGCTGTCGCTGACAGGCGAGGCACCGATATGTACCGCCTCGTCGGCCATCTCGACATGCAGGGATTTCGCATCGGCATCGGAATAGACGGCAACCGTGCGCACCCCCATCCTGCGCGCCGTGCGGATCACCCGGCATGCGATCTCGCCTCGGTTGGCGATCAGGATCTTTGTGAACATGAAACCTCCGTAGACTGCGTTCGCCTCGAGGAAGCAACGGCCTCACGGTATAGTTCGGCCATTTGTTCGTCGAAGCAGCAGAAGATGACGGTCTGCGGCGTCGTATTTCCGCTCAAGAAGCTATTTACGGCGCCGACTGCAATTGCTGCCGCCTCATCCCTCGGATAGCGGTAGATGCCCGTCGAGATCGCCGGAAAGGCGACCGAGCGGCATTCCTTCTCGGCGGCGATTTCGAGCGAACGCCGATAGCAGGAGGCGAGCAACTCCGCCTCGCCCTTGCCGCCGCCCTGCCAGACTGGACCGACCGTATGGATGACGTAGCGGGCCGGCAGCCGATAGCCCTTGGTCAACTTTGCATCGCCGGTCTTGCAGCCGTTGAGCGTGCGGCATTCGGCGAGGAGTTCCGGCCCCGCCGCCCGGTGAATGGCGCCGTCGACCCCGCCGCCGCCGAGCAGCGAGGAATTGGCCGCGTTGACAATGGCGTCGACATCCAACTTGGTGATGTCGCCGACGTTAATGCGGATCCTGTCCTGCACCTCGCCCATTTCACATCCTGAACACGCCGAAGCGCGTTTCCTCGATCTCCGCGTTGAGCGCGGCCGAGAGGCTGAGCGCCAGCACCTCGCGCGTCTTGGCCGGATCGATGATGCCGTCGTCCCATAGCCTTGCGGAGGAATAGAGCGGGTGGCCTTCATGCTCGTATTTCATCAGGATCGGCTTCCTGAACTTCGCTTCTTCCTCAGCGCTCCATTCGCCGCCCTTGCGCTCGATACCCTCGCGCTTGACCATGGCCAGCACCGTCGCCGCCTGCTCGCCGCCCATCACCGAAATGCGGGCGTTCGGCCACATCCACAGGAAGCGGGGCGAGTAGGCGCGCCCGCACATGCCGTAGTTGCCGGCGCCGAACGAGCCGCCGATGATCACGGTGACCTTGGGCACGCGGGCGGTGGCGACTGCCATCACCAGCTTGGCGCCGTCCTTGGCGATGCCGCCTGCCTCATATTTGCGCCCCACCATGAAGCCGGTGATGTTCTGCAGGAACACCAGTGGAATCTTGCGTTGGCAGCACAGTTCGATGAAATGCGCGCCCTTCAGCGCGCTTTCGGAAAACAGCACGCCATTGTTGGCGATGATGCCGACCGGCATGCCGTGGAGATGGGCAAAGCCGGTGACGAGCGTGGTGCCGTAATTCTGCTTGAACTCATCGAACTCCGAACCGTCGACGAGGCGCGCGATCACCTCGCGCACGTCATAGGGCTGGCGCAGATCCGTCGGCACGATGCCGTAGATCTCATCTGCCGGATGAAGCGGCGGAATCGGTTTCTGGACGGCAAGGCTTACGGTCTTGTTCCGATTGAGGTTCTTGATGATGCGCCGGCAGATGGCCAGCGCATGCTCGTCGTCGAGCGCGTAGTGGTCGGCGACGCCGGAGAGCCGTGTATGGACGTCGGCGCCGCCGAGATCCTCGGCGCTGACGTCCTCGCCGGTGGCGGCCTTCACCAGCGGGGGACCGCCGAGGAAGATGGTCGCCTGGTTGCGCACCATGATCGTCTCGTCCGACATTGCCGGCACATAGGCGCCGCCCGCCGTGCACGAACCCATGACGCAGGCGATCTGCGGGATGCCTGAGGCGGACATGTTGGCCTGGTTGTAGAATATGCGCCCGAAATGCTCGCGGTCGGGAAACACCTCGTCCTGGTTGGGCAGGTTGGCGCCGCCGCTGTCGACCAGGTAGACGCAAGGCAGATTGTTCTGCAGCGCGATCTCCTGCGCGCGCAGATGCTTCTTCACCGTCAGCGGGTAATAGGTGCCGCCCTTCACCGTGGCGTCATTGACGACGACCATCACTTCCGTGCCTTCGACGCGCCCGATACCGGCGATGATGCCGGCGGAGGGAATGTCCTCGCCATACATCGACCATGCGGCGAACTGGCCGATCTCGAGAAAGGGCGACCCGGTGTCGAGCAATTGCGCCAGCCGCTCGCGCGGCAGCAGCTTGCCGCGCGCGACGTGTCGCTCGCGCGCCTCTTCCGAGCCACCGCGCTCGACGCTCGCGGCCTTTTCGGCGATATCGCCGACCAGCGCCCGCATGCGTTCGGCATTGGTGTGGAAGGTATCGGAGGAAGGGGAGATCTGGGTCCGGAGGACGGCCATGCTATACCCCCTCCGCCATGATCTCGCGGCCGATCAGCCATCGCCGGATTTCGCTGGTGCCGGCACCGATTTCGTAGAGCTTGGCGTCGCGTAGCAGCCGGCCGGTCGGATAGTCGTTGATGTATCCGTTGCCACCCAGAAGCTGGAGTGCGTCAAGCGTCATCTGCGTTGCTTTTTCGGCGGCAAACAGAATGCAGCCTGCGGCGTCCTTGCGGGTGGTCTGGCCGCGGTCGCAGGCGGCGGCGACCGCGTAGACATAGGCGCGCGCGGCGTTCATCGTCGTGTACATGTCGGCGAGCTTGCCTTGCACCAACTGGAATTCCCCGATCGCCTGGCCGAACTGCTTGCGCTCATGCACATAGGGCACCGCGACGTCGAGACACGCGGCCATCAGGCCGATCGGGCCACCGGCCAGCACCGTGCGCTCATAGTCGAGACCAGACATCAGCACCTCGACGCCACACCCTTCCTCGTGCAGCACGTTGTCGAACGGCACCTCCACATTATCGAAAACCAGTTCGCCGGTGTTGGAGCCGCGCATGCCGAGCTTGTCGAGCTTTTGCGCGACCGAAAATCCGGCAAAGGCCTTTTCGACGATGAAGGCGGTGATACCGCGGGCATGGCGCTCCGGATCGGTCTTGGCATAGACCACCAGCGTCTCGGCGTCCGGGCCGTTGGTGATCCACATCTTGGTGCCGTTGAGCACGTACCGGTCGTTGCGCTTTTCGGCGCGCAGCCTGAGCGAGACGACGTCGGAGCCGGCGCCGGGCTCCGACATGGCCAGCGCGCCGACGCGCTCGCCCGAGCAAAGCGGCGGCAGGAATTTCTCCTTCTGCGCCGGCGTTGCCCAGCGGTTGATCTGGTTGACGCAGAGATTGGAGTGGGCGCCGTAGGACAGGCCGACCGAGGCCGAGGCCCTTGATATCTCCTCAACGGCGATCACGTGCGCGAGATAGCCCATGCCACTGCCGCCGAACTCCGGATCGGCGGTGATGCCGAGGAGGCCGAGATTGCCGAGTTCCGCCCACAGATGCGCCGGGAATTCGTTCGAGCGGTCGATTTCCGCCGCGATCGGCGCGATCCTGTCCTGGGCGAAGCGCCGCACCAGCTCGCGCAATGCCTCGACATCCTCGTCATGCCCGAAGCTGAGCGTGTTCGTGTACATCCGGTTCCTCCTGCCGCATGACCCCCGAAAATCGACTTGGATTTTCGGAAAAGATCATGCGCGAAACTAAAATCCCACGGCGTCGTTTGCGCGTCCAAACGGATGTGCGGCGCTGTAGGTGTCGATCGTCGCGCCGACGAGCCGCATCGTCATCGAAAGATATGTCGCTGTGACTTCTGCGATCGACAGCCGCTCGCCCGGCCGGAACCAGACGATGACACCGGTCATCATCTGGATCAGCGCCATGGCGGTGAGGCCGGTGTCTTCGACGACGAACACGCCTGCCTCGGCGCCGTCACGCAGAATGGCGCGCAGTTCCTTCTCATAGGCCGTGCGCATCCGCAGTATCTGGGTCAGTCTTTCGGGCGACAGGCTGCGCAGCTCCATGTTCGAAACATGCGTCGCATGGCGGCGGGCGATGTGGAAGGCGATGTGGTTCTCGACATAGGCCGAAAGCCGGCTTGCCGGATCGGCATCGGCGGGCCGTGCGGCGTTCCAGGCTGCGATCAGCTCTTCCATATGCTCGCGCATCAGCGTGAACAGCAAATCCTCCTTGGTCGGGAAATAGCGATAAAGCGCGGCTGCCTGCACGCCTACTTCGGATGCCAGCTGGCGCATCGACATCGCCTCATAGCCGAGCCGCGCGATCAGGTTGACCGCCGCCTCGCGGGCTGCCGCCTCGGTCTTCCCGCCATCGGATCCTGTCGTGCGCGCCAAAAGAGCCTCCCTTGTTGCGGATTAATAAAACGAACGTTCAATTAATTCAAGAGGTATGCCGAAGCCGCATCAGGCATCGATCCGGAAGCCGGTAACAGGATTGCTGGATACCGCATCCTCGACGTCAACCCCGGAAACGGACGCTCCCGGCGGTCCTTTCCAAAGCCGGCCGATCATGGTCGAGACGGCTTCGCCTGTGCCGGCAATCTCAGCGGTCACCGAGCCATCCGCTTCATTGCGCACCCAGCCCGCAAGCCCAAGGCTGGCGGCCTGGCTTCGGACCCAGATCCTGTAGCCGACGCCTTGCACCTTGCCGTGGGCCCGCACACGCACTGCCTTGCGATCGTCAGCCATTGCGTCTCTCCCGAGGCTCGTCTGCTGGAATCTGGCGCAGGCGACGGGGAATGCAACAGGCCGGTCGAACGAGGATGGAGGGGGCCCGAGTCGAACTCGAATTTAATTGACTCAGTCCACTAAATTTCTAACACTGTGGCTATCATCACCCAAGGGCTGAACGCAGATGCTGGACCAACGCAGTGCTTTGGTGGCCGATATCAGGCACTTCAACCGTTTCTACACCCGCACTGTCGGCCTTCTCGACGAGACCTTGACGCAGAGCCCGTTCACGCTCACCGAGGCGCGCGTCCTGTTCGAGCTTGGTCATCGGGATCGCCCGGCGGCGGCGGAAATCGCCGGCGAGCGAGGCTTCCTTTCGGAGACATTCGACATCGATGTCGGCCCGGCCGCCTCCGACATCGCCAGGCAACTGCGTCTCGACGCGGCCTATCTGACGCGGATCCTGCGAAAATTCGCCGGCGAAGGCCTGACCGAGACCCGGACCGATCCGGTCGACCGGCGAAGGCGTATCCTGTCGCTGACGGCAAGGGGGCGGGACGCCCTTGCCGGTCTGCAGGCCGCGGCGGACCGCGACACTTCCCGGCTTATCGAGAACCTGCCCGACCACCGCTTGGCCGAACTCGGCGACGCCTTGCGCAAGGCAGCGGAGCTGCTGGGCGATCCGGCGGCTGAAGGCCAGGCGGCGCCCCCCGTCGTGACGTTGCGTCCGCATCGCGTCGGCGACATTGGCTGGGTGGTTCAGCGTCAGGCCCAGCTCTATGCCGAGGAATATGGCTGGAGCATCGAGTTCGAAGCCTTGGTTGCCGAAATCGGAGCCGACTTCATCCGCAATTTCAAGCCAGGGCGCGATTTCTGCTGGATCGCCGAACGCGCCGGCCTCCCGCTTGGCGCGGTGTTTCTGGTTCACCAGGACGACGAGGTCGCGAAACTGCGGCTGCTGCATGTCGAGGCTGCGGCGCGCGGGTTGGGCATCGGCAAGCGCCTGGTTGCGGAATGCGTGAACCAGGCGCGCGCCTGCGGCTACATCAAGCTCGTTCTGTGGACGAATGACATTCTGGTCGCCGCCCGCGCGATTTATGAGCGCGCCGGGTTCAGACTGGTTTCACAGGAGCGCCATCACAGTTTCGGCAAGGAACTCACCGGCCAGAACTGGGAGCTCGATCTCTAACCGGCCGGCAAGTGTCGCCGCGATGGCAACGCTCGTTTAGTTTCCACGGGCGGCGGCCAGTGCGCCGGGCAGTTCCTCGGCAAAAATGTCAAGCTCGTGGTCCAGTCCGACGCTGACGCGGATGCAACGATCGAGCCCCGGCGCCATCGGCTTGCGGATGAAGACGTCGCGCGACAACAGGCCTTGCAGGATCTTCAGCGCGAAAGCGCCGTCGCGGCAGCAATCGATGGTGACGAAATTGGTCGCCGACGGCAGGGGCGTCAGCCCGTTCTGTTCGGCTATCTGCGCGATGCGCCGGCGCCCTGCCGCCACCCGCGCCACCACTGAATCCAGATAATCCTGGTCGGCGAGCGCCTCGACGCCCGCCACCTGCGCCATGCGGCTGACGCCGTAGTGGTTGCGGATCTTCTCGAAATCGCTGATCACCTGGGCCTCGGCGACCGCATAGCCGCAGCGTATGCCGGCAAGCCCGTAAGCTTTCGAAAAGGTGCGCATGCGGATGACGTTCGGCCGCGAGACGTCGATGGGCGGCAGTGCGGAGGCCGGCCCCAATTCTCCATAGGCTTCATCGAGCACGAGCATGGTGGTTTCCGGCAGCGCTTCGATGAAGCGCGTCAGCTCGGCCGCTTCCCACCAGCTCCCCATGGGGTTGTCCGGATTGGACAGATAGACCAGCGGCGCTTTCTCCCTGGCGGCCGCAGCCAGCAGCCCCTCCAAATCCTCGTGGTCGTTCGCGTAGGGCACGGTGACAAGCCGCCCGCCGACACCGGCAATGTGGAAGTTGAAGGTGGGATAGGCGCCGAGCGAGGTTACCACCGCATCACCGGGCGCCACATACATGCGCGCCACCAGGCCGAGCAGGCCATCGATGCCTTCCCCGACAACGACGTTCTCGACCTTCAGATCATGATGCGCGGCCGCGGCCACCTTCAGGTCGTGATTGTCCGGATCGCAATACATCCACATGTCGGCGGCGATCTCGGCCATGCGGGCGATGACGCGCGGCGACGGCCCGAAGCTGCTCTCATTGGCGCCGATGCGGGCGCGGAATGCACGCCCGCGGTCGCGCTCCTGCGCTTCGGGGCCGACAAACGGCACGGTCGACGGAAGCGCTGCAACGAGCGGCATAAGGGGAGGGCGCAGACGCATGGCAAAAGCTCGCGTGAGGGAAGGGGCTTCTTGCTAGCGCGGTCAGTAGGCGGGTGCAAGTTGCGCGCAATGAGCAATCGTTGCCGCCCGCCTGATCCAAACACCTGATGCATCCCAAAGCAATCATCGTCCGCTGCGGAATCGCGCAGTCGAAACCCCCAATGAAAAACCCGGCGGTTGCCCGCCGGGTTTCGATATTCGAAGCGATAGCTGTTAGAACGAGCGCTGGAAGCGGAGCATACCGCCGACGCTGTTCTTCTTATCGGCAGGCGTAAACGATGGGTTGATGAAGCCAGCATCGTCAAACCGGCCGGCATGGAGGTAGTCGACTTCGGCCGTGACGGTGAAGCCGGGAACGACGTCATAAGCAACGTTCGCCGCAACGCCGACGTTCTTCCAGTCGTCAGCAGACACCTGAAGGTTGAACGAGGTCTTCTCGTTGAACTTGTAGGTGCCGCCGCCCCAGACTGCCCAGTTGCCGCCCCACGCCTTGTAGAAGCCGCGACCATGGGCTTCGACAAAATTGCCGGCATCGTCGTTGAGGTTGTCATCGGTGCCGTAGCCGCCCATGATGAACAGCGACAGTGCGTCGCTGACATTGACGTCCAAGCGAACCTTGCCGGCAACTTCCTCGTAATTGCTGTCATAAGCGACGACGCCGGTGATGGCGCCCCAGCCCTGCGTGTACTTCACGCCGCCGACGACATGCGGAACATAGCTGTCGATCGTGTCGGTACCGGTGCCTTCTTCGAGCGAGACCACGGCCGAGAAGCCGTTGCCGGCATCGAAGTAGTACTGGACGACGTTGGTGTCGAAGTCACCATAAGGAACCAGCGTATCCTGGATGACGTTGCCGGCGTAGCCGACGAACGTATCGAAGGCCGATTCGTCCTTACCGACGCGCAGGCCACCGAGCTGGATCCAGGCGAAGTTCAGCGAGACGTCCCGGTTGTGGGCGGCGTTGATCGGCTCGTCGAAGGCATTGTCGTCGCCGAAGTTGAAGCGGGTCTCGGTATAGGTTTTCAACGTGCCGAGCTCGGTTTCCTGGCCGGTCCAGGTCTTCAGCGTGAAGCGCGTGTTCTTGTAGTAGGTGTTGTGGTCGTCGCCATCCTGGTGATCGGCAGCCTTCGCACCGTCGAACGAGCCGGTGTCGCCCACGCCGATGTCGTAACGGACATAGCCGCCGACGCGCAGGCAGGTCTCGGTGCCGGGGATGTAGAAGTAGCCAGCGCCGTAGACGTCGCAAATCTTGACGTATTCAGCGG